>CAZLCS010000064.1:0-25894 GCA_964557955.1 uncultured Syntrophobacteraceae bacterium | reverse complement strand
TGGCTCACTTTCTCACCGATGAAAATGGCTGATTCTCAGCCCGCTGTTAATACTCTCCAGCAACACCTGTGGATGCATCATCGGTGAACATGCTGCTGAAGTTATCCATCAATTGCTGAAACTGCTCGCCCTGTTTCTGCAAGAGATTGTCGAACTTTCGGGAGACTCTCTCATAGTCGGCCTCCTTCACATTGGTGAATAACATCCGCAGGTGTTTGATAGTCTCTTCCTGCGAGGAGACCCTCTCCTTGAGCTCTTCATACTTCTTGACGAGGGCCAGGTATTCGTCTCGGGGCACGACCCCGAGGAGGTTCAAATAGTCCTTGAAGGATTCTGTGAAGTCTGCCTGGGCTTTCTTCCAAAATTCGCCGTAATCGAAGCAAGCCTCACCGCTTGGTTTCACACCGTAGATCTTCCGAAACAGGGCCGTGATGTCTTCAAAGCCTCTGAAGCCTTGCTGCATCCACTTCTGCATGTCTTCCATCTGTTTCTGGTTTCTTGCGGCGCTCAGAAGAAAATTGCCCCAGAATTCGAGAAAATTACTGTCCATGGCACGGCCTTTCACGGCTGGGCGTAGAACCTTCCGGGCCTTATCCACGGGGAAACCGGAAGGATCGCATCACACGGGTATCACGCAATCCAGTCGATGGGTGATACGTCAAAATCATAAAGGTCAGCCCGTTGATTCGCTCGGGACCGGGCCTGTCTGCTCGAGATCGAGGTGGTAGCGCACCGGACCGCGGCAATCCCGGTTGGAGCGCGCGTGGCAGAATCTGGAATCCAGCGCACATTCCGATGTGGGCAGGGACCAGGAGGTGGCTATGGCTCCATGTCCCTTGGGGAACACCGCCACTTCGGCATCGATGTGATCAAGTGGAGCGAGCGCAGCCGCTTCGTCCACGAGGTCGTCCTTTTCCGCAATACAGATGAGCCAGGGAATGCCCTTTTCCTTCAATCGCTTGAGATTGAGGGGGCGGCCGAAAAGCTTCAAGGGCAGCGTTCCGTTTTCATCTATGGGAGTCGAATAGGACTGAAAGCTCATTTGGGTGATCTCCAATGGCAGGTCCGTTCTGTCGTAGATCATCCAATAATTGATAGCTGCCGCAGTCTTGCTGATCTGCATCGGTCGGCCGGGAGGTTGGTCCATGAGGGCAAGATCCCGATAGAAGGCGGAAATGGAGAACTCCCTGTCCATCGACATGAGCTTATATACCCACCCCATGACTTCTCCATCCACCACCTTGTTGCCATTGGGCAGTTCCCTGGTGGAGAAGCCCATGTTCCTGAACCTCGGCGGCAAACCGTACATGTACTCGACAAGCGCCTTGCTTCGCGTTCCGTCTATGGGGGCAACACACGTGATGAGCGCATCCACCACCCCGTCCAACTCTCCTGAAAGGAGATCCACGAGGGTAATGAATCCTCCCTGACAGAAGCCGTTCAAAGTAACGGCTCTGCCGTGTTTTGCCATCAAATGTTCACAGAAAAAGCGAGTGTCTCGTGCGTCGTCCTCTCCGGTCATGGTCTGAACGGCGGGGGTGACGGCGATCTCCTTGGGGATGCGGATATAGGTGGGAGTCCCCTGATTGGCAAAACAATGAACATAGCTTTTGTCTTCACCGGGAAGAAAGGCGAGAATATTGGGTCCCAGAACATAAGGAGGGACGATGAGAATGGGTTTGCCGTCTTTCCTCACCGGGAGGTCCTTGTTGAGGGGCAGTACCTGGTAAAGCTCGAACCTGTCCGTTTCAGCCGCCCTGAGGTAGCCCCCATTGTCGAAATGGAGGCCATACTCCGAACGAATGTCCCGGATGGCCCGGGGATATTCATTGACGACCAACTCCATGAGCCTGGCTTGCCTTGCGGTGAATCCGACGAGGTCCTCATCCTCTCCGCCGAACACCGTGTTGAAGAAAGCAAGGAGTTTTTCATTGTTCTTTCGGAGATGGAAACCGTTCATGGCCAGAAGCGACCCCGTTAACCCCCTTGACGCAAGGTACATGTTAAACAGCAATAGATCGAAGTAATCCCGGATGTTCTCCCAGGGAGAAACCTGTCCCAACTTGTCTTTCTCCGTACTGATGAAACAATTGAGGGCATTCCAGGAAGGCGCCGAGAAGTCGCCGCCGTACCTGATCAGCCCGTTCCAGTACAGCTGGGCTGCCTTGACGTGGTTGAAAGACGCTTCGGTGAGCTTCGAGCTCCATTGGGGTAGGGCTCCAAAGGCACGGCTTACCCACTCCATCCACTCGGAGCATAACTCTGCATGAGTGTTCATTGTCTGTCCTTAAACACGAATGTTAGGCGACGGCTAGGGCCGCGCAAGAAAGGACTCAGCCTTGGCGAAGCTCTCATCCACGGCCTTCTTGAAATTCTCGCGGCCTTTCCTGCAGGCGTTCATCCATTCATCGGAAACCTTTTTACTTTCCCGCGGCATCCATTGGGCCTGTTCCATGAAAAGATTTCCCATCATTTGCGCGTGGTCCTGCAGGAGCGACAGGGTACTGAATGCGGTTTCAAAGACAGCCCGGTTGAGCCTGATCATCTGAGTCATCAGTGGATTCTGATCCATGGGGTCTCCTGTTGTGGGTTCGTTTCCAATCGATTTCCGCTTGGAAAAGTTCTGATGTTGGGTCGCGCCGTCCATGCTGCACGGCAACATGGACGGACCTAAACGTGTGCCCTTCTTTTCGGACTCCGTACTCAAACCTTGTCGGATTTCTTCTCTGACTTGGCGAAATACTCTTCCACCTTCTTAAAGCTCTCATCCACGGATTTCTTGTATTCGTCACGCCCCTTTTTGTACGCGCTTACCCACTCGTTAAGGACCTTCTTCCCTTCAGCGGGCAGCCAGGTGGCCTGTTCCAGGAATCCTTGGACCATCCTTTCGGTTTGCTCCTGCATGAGCACAATGGCGTTGAAACTGTTGTCAAAAGTGGACTTGTTGAATTCGATCATTTGCCTTGCCATCTTCATCGGCTCCATCATAAAACCTCCTCTGCATGCTGAGCTGAAAGATTGAATCTATTGAAACTCATCCGCCAAACGATGATCGCATGTTATAGCCTCCGTGGCAGGAGTCAAGGATTTTTTTGCAATGCAGCATACTCGTGACTGTGGCGATCTTGAGGATCGAGCGAGGACTTGGTGTTATTTTGCTGGATATAATTAGCAAATTTGCGATTTTCGGAATTGGATCTCCCTTGGGTCGTTGCTTTTTTGTTGCAGTGTGTCATAATCGATTTCGACAGGAGAGGATGATAGGAGGAGGTGAGTGCGATGGCTGTGAAGGTGATCTTTAAAAAATACGCCAACAGGCGGCTATACAATACCGAAAAAAGCTCTTACGTCACTCTCGGCGAGGTTGCTGAGCTCATAAAAGAGGGTCGGGAGGTCCAAATCCTTGACGCCAAGACAGAAGAGGATGTGACGGCGTTCATTCTCACCCAGATCATCGTCGAGGAAGCCCGAAAGAAGAACACGCTCCTCCCGGTCTCTTTGCTTCACCTTTTCATTCAGTGTGGTGAAAACGTGCTGAGTGAATTCTTCGACCAGTATCTAGAGCTGTCCATCAGGAATTACCTGGCTTTCAAGAAGTCTTTCGATGACCAGTTTCGACAATGGTTGGAGAAGGGCCTGGATCTGTCCGAGATGAATCCCCGTAGCATGAGCCCCTTTCCCGCGAATCCTTTTGTGGATTTCTTTAAGGGCATGTCGCCCAATCCGGACCCCGGGGATGAATAATCTGTTCCCCTTCGTCAGTGCTGTGCTCATGTTACGCTGCGTCATAGTGCCTAAATGCTTAGGTTCAGCCTCTTTCCTGACTTTGATTTCATGGAAGCCATCCCCTGCGCTGGGACTGGGCAGCCGAAGATGTCTTCTGACCTTCGCCCAACTGCTTTTCATCAGCCAATGAAATCCACTGCCAAACCATCGAGCGCGGCGAGGCGGGATATCAAATCCTCTACGCGTGAACTGTAGCCCCACTCGTTGTCGTACCAGGCGATCACTTTGACAAGCGTGCCATCCATGACTTGCGTGAGCGCCGGGTCGAAGATGCTCGAGTGGCTGTTTCCAATGATATCGCTGGAAACCACGGGATCTTCCTGATACTGAAGGATGCCTTTGAGATCGTCCTCTGCTGCCTTCCGAACCGCTTTGTTCACCTCCTCTTTGGTCACTGCTTTGTTGAGCTCCACCGTGAGGTCCACCACACTTCCATCCGGTACGGGCACCCGCATGGCCATTCCGTCCAGCTTACCCGCCAGCTCCGGGATCACCCGGCCGATGGCGCGTGCCGCCCCTGTCTCCGTCGGAATGATATTCACGCTGGCATGGCGAGAGCGGCGAAAATCCTTATGCGGGGCATCGACCAGGCGCTGGTCGGCAGTGAACGCATGAACCGTGGTCAGAAGCCCCCGCTTGATGCCGAATTCCCGATGCAGTACCAAAGCGAGCGGCGCCGCGCAGTTGGTGGTGCAACTGGCATTGCTGATGATCGTGGCTTCTTTGGTCAGAACCTGATCGTTCACACCAAGCACAACCGTGCTTTCCAGGTAGTCCTTGGTCGGCACCGTCACGATCACCCGTTTGGCTCCCGCCCTGATATGACTTTCAAGCTCGCTCAACTTGCGGAACCTTCCTGTGCTCTCAATGACATAGTCCACCTCCAACTCGCGCCATGGGAGCCTTTCGGGTTCCTTCTCACCGAGCACCTTAAACGGGTCCTTATCGATCGTCAGGATATCGCCTTCAAGACGGACCTCGCCCGGATACATGCCATGAACGCTGTCGTATTTGAATGCATAGGCCAAATGCTCGGGACCGGTCAGGTCATTGATAGCTACCACATCGAAATGCTTTCGCATCTTGGCGATACGGGTGACAATCCGGCCGATGCGGCCAAAGCCATTTACTGCAATCTTTGGAACTGACATGGTAAACCTCCTGCGTCGTTGCTTGTTCGATCAATCGGACAGCCGGAAAGGATATTCATGGTTTGGCCGAGGTCCAAGCTCATGCCAGGGCGGTCATATCCTTTTCGGTTGACCCGTCGATGCCAGCACGGTACTCCAGAGCCAGCCGTCCGGGTCGATCTTTTTCCGCTCAGAGACCGCCATGGGAATGGGTAGGTGGGTGAGTGCACCGTTCCAGTCGCCTACCACCATGTTGGTTCGTCCCGCCATGCCGGCATGGACCGCATTCTGGCCGAGAAGAAGGCACAAGGCTGAATCGTGAGCATTGGCCTGGACGCTTCGTATGGTGTAGCTGGGGTCGATGTACTTGAGGTTGATCTCCTTCCCGCACCCCTTGAAGTGGGCATTGATCTTATCGCGCAGAAAGCTTCCGATATCTCCAAAGCGAATGTTTCCTGAAGCATCCCGCTCATGGGTCTTTTGCATGAGATCCTGACCCGCCCCTTCTCCTACCACGATTACGGCGTGCCCTTTTTTGTCCAGTCGCTCTTCAAGACTCTGAAGGAGGCCGTCAAGAGTAAACGGGAGCTCCGGGATCAGGCAGTAATTGACATCATTATATGCGATGGCGGCGAAGGCGGCTATGAAGCCCGATTCGCGTCCCATCAGCTTCACCAGACCAATGCCGTTCCTTGCTCCTTTCGCCTCTGTATGGGCCGAAAGGATCGCCGCTCCGGCCGCTGTCACAGCCGTCTCAAAACCGAATGATCTCTCCACGTAGGAAATATCATTGTCGATTGTCTTGGGGACTCCCACCACGGCGATCTCCAATCCGCGCTTCCGGACTTCTTCCGCAACAGCCTGTCCACCCCGCAGGGTGCCGTCCCCACCTATGGTGACAAGGATCCCTATCCTCATCCGCTCCAGTGTGTCCACCATTTCAGAGACTTCCTGAGGACCGCGGGAAGAACCCAGGATCGATCCTCCCTGCTCATGGATCCTGGCCACCGACCCCAGAGTCAGCTCAATGGGCTTGTGCTCATACCGGGGGCTGAGTCCCTCATAGCCGAAAGGGAAACCGAATATGCTCCGGACTCCGTAATGGTGGCAAAGGCTCATCACGATGGCGCGAATGACGTCATTCAAACCAGGGCACAGGCCGCCACAGGTCACAATCCCGCATCTCAGCTCGGCGGGGTTGAAGTAAATCCTTTCTCTGGGACCGGCCTTCTCGAAGAAACGCGGGGTCTCGTTGTCCCTGAGATGCCCCTGGATCTTTTGAAGGTTATTTTCATAAAGAACGTGGTCATCATCATCGACGAAATGCATGGTGGGCATGGGAGAGGAAATCCTGCACTCGCCCAACCGGCTTATGGAAAAATCCGGCTTACTTTCCAGCATAACGTGTCTCCTTCCGATTTGAACCTCTCCATGGCAATCCTGTTTCGAGCTCAGCGTTCTATCAACAAGTGTGCCGAGAGGATTTATGAACTAAGTCCAGATACTTAGATGGAAGTGCCAGTCAGGCAAAAATAATATTGCCCCATGGGGCGAATTTGTTTGCCCCATGGTCCGAATGCGTGCTATGTTCCGAAAAGACGAGGGCTTATGCCGCCAATGGCGGAGAAGAGGAGGGATAGAAAATGGCAAACGTGGATGAGGACCTTTTTTTTCGCGAGGCAACGCTGCGTCTTTGCAGCAGCCTTGATATCCAGGTGGCCCTGAATCGTTGTTATGAATACATCAGGCTTTTCATTCCCGTGGTGCAGGCTCACCTGCACATACTGGATTTTGAGCAGAATGTCATGCGACTCGTGGCATTGGTCGGTGACGTCCTGCCGGAAGGCCACGAGGACATCCTGCATTTGCCAGAGAAAGGGCGCCGCGAGGGAGCAGCCTTCTGGAAAAGCGGGGAAGCCATCTGGATCGCCAACGAGCCGGACCCGATCAAGGTGAACCCGGAGATACTCCAAAGGCTTGGACTCAGAGAAAACATCTCATACATGAGCATGCTCCTGGAGCTCGAAGGAAACAGGATCGGGAACCTTGGACTGGTGGCGGACGGTGTGAATCGATATACCGATGAGCATGCCCGGCTTCTCAGGCTGCTCCGGGAGCCGATGTCCATTGCCATGTCCAATGCGCTGGAGCACCAGGAGGTCATCCGGTTCAAGCAGATGCTGGCCGACGACAATAAATACCTGCTGGATGAGCTGCGTTCAATTTCGGGAGAGGAGATCATCGGTGCGGATTTCGGCCTGGGCATGGTCATGAGAATGGTCGAGCAGGTGGCTCCCCTCGACAGTCCGGTGCTCTTGCTGGGAGAAACGGGCACGGGGAAGGAGCTCATCGCCAATGCCATCCACAGCTCTTCCCCACGAAAAGACGGGCCTTTCATCAAGGTCAACTGCGGGGCCATCCCTGAAACACTGCTCGACAGCGAGCTTTTTGGCCACGAGAAGGGGGCTTTTACCGGTGCGATAGGCCAGAAGAGGGGCCGCTTCGAGCGGGCCAACAAGGGCACCATCTTTCTCGATGAAATAGGAGAGCTGCCGGCCCAGGCCCAGGTGAGATTGCTGCACGTGCTGCAAAGAAAAGAGATCGAGCGGGTGGGGGGAACCCACTCCATGCCCGTGGACATCCGTGTCATATCGGCGACCCACAGGAATTTGCAGGAGATGGTGGGCTCAGGGCAATTCAGGGAAGATCTGTGGTTCCGCATCAATGTCTTTCCCATCATGATCCCGCCTTTAAGGCAGAGAAAAGGCGACATCCCATCCCTGGCGCACCACTTCATCCATCGGAAGTCCATGGAGCTCAAGCTCAAAGATAGGCCCAGGCTCGCTCCCGATGCCATGGACACGCTCGTGGCCTACGACTGGCCGGGCAACGTGCGGGAGCTCGAAAACACCATCGAGCGGGCCCTCATTCAGCACGGTGCCGGTGGACCGCTCTCCTTCGAAGCGCTTCTTCCCCGGGCGGTCTCCAGGCAGAGCGGACTCGTTCAAGGCCCAGGCCGGGATGAGCTCCTCGACCCGTTGAAGGATGTGACGGTCCGACATATCAGGAATGCCCTGGAAAAAGCCAATGGCAAAATCAGCGGACCGGGTGGAGCGGCGCAAATTCTGGACATCAACCCCAGTACTCTCCGGAAGCGAATGAAAAAGCTGGGAATTCCGTATGGACGACAAAGCTGGGCTCCAGCTTCCGTGAGATCATGACAAAAGGTGTTGATTGCATGTGTCTACAGTGAAGTCGCCCTACAATTCAAGGTATTTGAAGTTGAGGTTGTGAAGATCCATCCTCCGGGAGGGCATCATGGCAACAGTGACCGTTACCATCCCAGATGAGCTCTCAGAACAGCTCGAACCCTGCCACAAGACCCTGGATGAGCTGCTTCGGATCGGGTTGACCGAAGTCAAGAAGGGGCAAGCTATTGCTCTCTTCAAGAAAGGGAATATGTCCCTTTGGAAAGCTGCTATACTTGCCGGGGTTTCATTACGTGAGATGACCGATTATGCTGTCGCCCAAGGTCTTCGAGCGACAATCGACGAAGAATCCATCAAGGAAGAGCTGTCGTGAAAGCGGTCAGCAACGCCGGTCCCCTCATCGCCTTGGGGAAGCTCGGTCAGCTGGTCCTGCTGCTCAAGCTCTTTGATGAAATGCCGCCCGTCAGATGAGGCTTCATCCCAAAGGCACCATTGGTCTCTTCCTGAGTGCTTTTGAGAAAGGTCATCTCTCCCTCCGAGGATTTTAGCTTCTGATCCACAACATCAAAGCCCAGCCAAATCTTTGGATCAGCGAGCTCCTCTGCGAGCAAGCCTTGGCAAAAACACGGTCAGCGTCCGCATGTTGACCTGAAAAGCGCCTGCATTTCCGTGCCGGGAAACCAGGCCGGCTGACCATCTCCGTATCCGCAAGAATGACTGCAGGAGATACTGCTTTTCCGTGCTGTCCCGGTCTTGCACGGAGCCTCTCCCAGAGGCGAGCTGCGCACGAGAGACCGCCCCATCTTTTTTGCCATGACCCCGCTAAAAATCCCTTGACAAGGCACGCAAAGGCTATTTAGAATTCGCACCGATTGGTGATACATATTGGTGAAACCCAAAAGGTCAAGAGTCGATGCCTCCTGATGATGCGAAAGCCGGCTGCCAGCTGAAGCTGACCCCTCCGATTCCCATGATGTGTCCCGCCGGGCGAACCATGACCTTGTCCATGCAACGTTAACTGGAGGAGAAAGAATGGGCCAGACAGAAATCAAGACAACCACATGTTACGGATGTGCCCACACCGCCTGCTTCGTCAAAGCTCACCTCGAAGACGGGAAGCTGGTGAAGGTCACACCGGACCGGGAAAAAATCTGCGTGGACGTCTGTACCAGAGGTTTTCTGGCTGACGACGGCAAGGCGGGCATCGAATATCACTACGGAGACAAGCGGATCAACTACCCGCTCAAACGCGCCGGAAAACGCGGGGAGAACAAATGGGAGCGCATCTCGTGGGACCAGGCCCTGGATGAGATTGCAGCCAGGCTGCAAGACCTGAAAGAGAATCACGGCCCTCACACCGTTTGTCTTGCCACGGGAACGGCTCACCATTCCGACAACAACTGGGTGCCCTGGCGGTGGATGGTCGGCTTCCGGACTGTGAACAAAATCGGCAACGAGCAGATCTGCTACGGGGTGCAGTTCATCACGTCGGAGCAGACCTTCGGGTGGCCCAACAGCCCGTTCCCTTCACCCGAGGCCCCCCCAATGTCCATGATTGTCGTGGGCAACACCCATGAAACCGTTCCGAACATCTTCAATTCATTCAAGTTCGCCGCACAGGCCGGGGTCAAGATCATCTCGGTCGATCCGCGGGCGACCGCTATGACGAACCTGGCCACACACTGGCTCCAGATCAGGCCCGGCACCGATATCGCCCTGTGGCTGTCCTGGCTGCGGCTCATCATTCAGAACGAGTGGTTCGACAAGGAATTCGTCTACGACTGGACGAATGCTCCCTTTCTCGTTCGCACCGACACGCGGAAGATCCTTCGGGCCGAAGATCTCGTCGACAACGTCCCGAGAGACGCCTTCGTGGTGTGGAACCTGGTCACACAGGCTCCGGCCGTCTGGGATGCCGAAAAGCGCGAATACCTCGACGAAGGCGTCAAGAAGGCTTTGACGGGGACCTATTCCGTCAAGCTGAAAAGCGGTGAGACGGTAGAGTGCAAGACCGCGTGGACCCTCCTTGCGGAACGCGCCGAAGAGTGGACCCCGGAGCAAGCCTCCGAAGTCACGGGCATACCGGCAGCCAAGATTGCCGACGCCTGTGAAGCCTACGCGCAGAACCAGCCCAGTCTCTTCCTGGTGCCGGGCCACTGCTACGACGCCTTCGCCCCGGGCTCATCGAGCGTCTTCCGCCTGCAGAACATCATCAAGTCTATCATGGGCAATATGGATCGGACCGAGCTCCTGACCGGGTGCTATGACAACACGAAACTGGTCAGCATCTACGAGATGGAGCTCAAACCCGACGAGGCTTTCACGGAAGAGGAGAAGAAGCATCAGCCGGGCTGGGATCGTTTCCGCGCACTGTCCTGGGTGGGTTATGACCTGAAGGCCAAGTACGAGAAGAAGCATTGGGGCCTCGCGTCCAATGCGATGTACTCCAACCAGGGCCATCATCATGTCATGTGGCAGGACATCATCGACGAGAAGCCCGATCGTACCCGCGCCATGATCATCAACGGCAGCAATCCGATGATCAAGTACGGCAACAGCAAGCGCGTCTACGAGGCGATGAAGAAGCTCGATCTCATCGTTGCGCTCGAATTCACCATGACCCCCAGCGCGGCGATGAGCGATTACGTGCTGCCCATGTCCGACTGGTTCGAGCGGCCGGAAATCGGTCCATCGACGCCTTGCGACATCTTCAATTTCATTCACGTCTCCGATGCGGTGATGCCGCCGGAGTTCGAGCGGCGCTCCGACTACGATGTCTTCAAGGGACTTGCCGACAGGCTTGGCTTCGGAAAGGACTGGCCCTGGAAAGACCTCACGGAATGCTACAACTGGCGGGCCAGGGGATTGCTCGACGAGCACGGGTGCAAGGACATCGCCGAGTTTGCCGAGAAAGTCGGCTTCGATTACCCGCCGCCCATCATCGAGCAATACAAGCTCAGGAACGGCTTTGCCACGCCCACGGCCAAGGCCGAAATCTGGTCGGTGATGCTCGAGGAGCTGGGATACGATCCGATTCCCTATTTCGTCGAGCCGGCCATGAGCCCCAGGAACGTTCCCGAGCTCTACGAAGAATACCCTCTTACGCTGATCGGTATCGATCGTCATCTGCCGAACTACCATTCCCAATTCTACGAAGTTCCCTCCCTCAGGAGAATGATGCCGGAACCGTTGGTGGATATCCACTTCGACACGGCGCGGCTGGCGAGCCCGCCCATCAATAACGGGGATTGGGTGTGGATCGAAACCCGGAAAGGCCGGATCAAGCAGCGGGCTCGACTGACATTCGGAATCGACGAGAACTGTGTAAAGACAACGCACCACTTCTGGTATCCGGAAATGCCGGGTGAGGAGCCCTACCTGCATGGCGTATGGGTATCGAACACCAACGTGCTGACGGAAGACGATCCTGAACTGTGCGATCCCGTTTTCGGGTCCTGGCCGCACACGGCCATTCCCTGCAAGGTTTACAAGGCGGTGGACGGCACCAGTCTCGAGACCGACAGATCGCGTTAGAGCAACCGGTAAGGAACCACGGCGCAGCGGCCTGTATTGCTGGCCGGCGATATTCCCCAACGAGATAAGGAGTACTTGTTTATGACATGCTCAGGCGTATCCAATCAAAAACTGAAGGATAAGGTTGCGATCATCACGGGCTCTTCCCGCGGAATGGGAAGAGCGGCTGCTGTCTTGTTTGGTCAGCATGGCGCCAAGGTCGTCGTGAACTACCATGGCAATAAGGAAGCTGCCGACCAGGTTGTGAAGAAGATCGAAGAAACAGGGGGCAGCGCCATCGCCATACAGGCCGACATTGGAAAAATCGCCGACCTGCCCAGGCTCATCGATGGATGCATCGAGAAATTCGGCAAGCTCGATATTCTCTATCACAACGCCGCTATCCATTATGTGTGTCCGGACCTGGAGGATGTGACGGAAGAAGTTTGGGACATGACCTACAACAGCATCATCAAGGGACCGTTTTTCCTGACCAAGCTGGCCATACCCCACCTGAAGAAGAGCGGAAACGGCTGCATCATCTTCACTTCGACCAGCTCCGCAGGGACCGCTACCCCGGCCGATCCGCACTACATGACCGCAAAAAACGCCGTGAACGCGCTCTACCGGATCCTAGGCGGATGGCTCGCTCCTGAAATCCGCGTCAATTGCGTGGTTCCCGGCTTCGTCAAGACGGACATGTTCCGCCATCATCCGCCGCAGATGTGGGACGTCCTGGGGTCGATGGTTCCCATGAACCGCATGTGCACTCCCCTCGATATCGCCAATGCCGCATTGTTCCTGGCTTCCGACGATGCCTGCAACATCACCGCCCAGGAGATCGTCGTCGACGGCGGAAGATCGAGCGCCATACCCAGGAGAAACGTGCTCCCGGTGCTCCAGGCGATGAAGCCCGGTGTCAGCACGTACGACAAGCAGGCTTACGGCGAGGACAACATCAGCACGATGGACGTAGGTCTCTGAGAGTATCCGTGGCTGAACGCTGCGCTAACGAAGCCGGATAGCAGGGGGGAAGGAAATGACATTGGGCATGATGGCCACCGATGCTGAGCAAAGAATCGATTTCGAGGCGATGCGAAGCTACAAGCTCAAAAGGATTCAAGCTCAGCTGGCGGAAAAAGACCTTGGAGCCATGCTGTGCTTTGATCCCGATAACGTGAGATACGCCACATCCACCGCCATCGGCGAATGGAGCAGGGACAAATACGTCCGGTGGTGCGTTGTCCCCCGCGAGGGCAAGCCTTACCTCTTCGAGCTCGGATCCGCTCAGGAGGTCAAGAAGGAGATCTGCCCGTGGATCCCAAGCGAGCACATCTTCCCGGGGGGTGGATGGCTTCGCGGGGCCAATACGAAGGGTGCGACAACCATGGCGGTCATGGGAACCGTCGCTCGGATCAAGGCGGTTCTCGAAGCCAGCAAAGTCGCTGACATGGCCATCGGCATCGACACGGTCGATCTCTATATGCTGGATGCCTTGAAGGGCGCCGGCCTGAAGATCGTGAACGGCTGGGACGTCATGTGGGACGCGCGTCTCATCAAGTGCCCGCAGGAGTTGGCAATCATTGAGACTGCGGCGTCGCTGGCGGATGGATGCTTCGAGACCATCGCGGACAGAATCCGGCCGGGTGTGAGGGAGTCGGAGATTGTCGCGGAGATCCATGGCTGGCTCCTCAAGCAGGGATGCGATCGCGTGACCGGTGTGAACTGTGTTTCCGGTCCCCGAAGCAACCCCCACCCGCATGATTTTTCCGACCGCATGATCCGGCCGGGCGAGCTGGTCTTCATCGATATCATGGGGCATTACCTCGGCTACGGTACCTGCTACTACCGCACCTTTGCAGCCACCCGGGCCACCCAGAAGCAAAAGGACCTCTACAAAAAAGCCTACGACTGGCTGCAGGCTTCCATTGAGGTCGTACGCCCCGGAATCACTACGGCCGATATCGCCAACCAATGGCCCACAGCCCAGGAACTGGGCTACCCGGACGAGCTTGCGGCAGCGGGCCTGTGCGTCGGGCACGGGATTGGGGTCAGCATACACGAGAAGCCCTTCATTTCACGGCTTTTCAACGCCGAGCCCATGCCGATCGAAGCCGGGATGCACTTTGCCCTGGAAACCTTCTGCGGCGAAGGCGTGGACGGCGCCAGGATCGAGCAGCAGCTCATCGTCACGGAATCGGGCCACAAAGTCATTACTCAATGGCCGTGTGATGAGCTGATGATCTGCTCGAGCCGATAAACCTCAGGTTTCGAGTTTCGGGTTTCCAGGTTCGAGTTTGAAAAGCCATGTTGAGTGATGTTGGAAGCACGCGTTGGCTCAATTCATGTCGAAATTGCTCTGAACCGGAAGCCCGCTTCGGAACCCGAAACTCGAAACCCGCAATTTCCCAGGAGGCTGGAATCATGCCTGTACTCACGAAAGATCAGAAACTGGCGCTATACCGGGGGCTCGTTCGTGCTCGAAAATATGATGAGCTCAATGTGCGCATGGCTTCGGAAGGAAAGCTCCTCACCTTCTATCACAGCGCACAGGGCCACGAAGCCATTGGTGTCGGCGCCTGCTCGGTTCTCAATAAGGATGACTACGTCTACATGCACATCCGCGGTCACGGGGTGCCTTACGCCATCGGCAAAGGGATCGATCCCAAGCCCTGCGTCGCCGAGCACCTCGGCAAGGCAACCGGCTGGGGGGGCGGAATCACGGGCGTCCACATGGTGGACAAGGAAAATGGCGTTCTCGGCGTGGGCGGAACCATCGGCTCGTGCTTCGTGCTGTCGGCGGGGTATGCCCTGGCGGCCAAGAAACGGGGAGAAGGACAGGTTTGTGTCTGCTTCACCGGTGACGGAGGCATGCAGAGGGGCCAGGCTCACGAAGCCATGAACATGGCGGCCTGCTGGAAGCTTCCGGTGGTCTGGGTCGTCGAAAACAACCTCATGGCCTGGTTCACCCCCTTTTGCGATACCAGCGCCGTCAAGGATATCGCCCAGGTGGCCAAGGCCTACGACATGCCGGGAGTCATCGTGGACGGCATGGATGTTTTCGCGGTGCGTGAAGCCGTGGAGAAAGCGGTCGAACGGGCACGAAAGGGCAAAGGTCCTTCCCTCATCGAGTGCAAGACTTACCGGTTCAGATGCCACTCCGAAGGCAGGCCGGATGCTTGCCATAACAAGCTGAGGCCTCAAGAAGAGATCGAGAAGTGGAAGGAGAGGGACCCGGTCAGGCTGTGCCGTGAGAGGCTGCAGGAAGAAGGAATCCTGACGGCTGAGCTCATGGAGGAGATTGAGCGGGAATACACGGCTGAGATGGAAGAGGCGGAGAGATTCGCCCTGGAGAGCCCCTATCCCGATCCTTCCAGACTGCCCGAAATCGTCTATGCACCTTAAGCTCGAGGGACTGCACCATGAAAACACTGAATTACTGGCAGGCGATCTCCGAGGCTTTCGCCGAGGAAATGGAAAGGGATGAGACCGTTTTCATCATCGGCGAGAACGTTCAGGAAAGCCCGTTTATGATCACCAAGGGCCTGGTGGAGCGGTTCGGACCGGAGCGCGTCATGGACGCACCGCTGAGCGAGCTGGCCAACGCCGGTGCCACGGTCGGGGCGGCCTGCGCGGGGTATCGCCCCATATGCGACCTGACCTTCGCCGATTTCGTATACTGCGCGGCCGACGAAGTTCTGTTGAAGGCCGCTCAGCAGTATTTCGCCCACAACGGCCAGGTCAACGCCCCCTGCGTCTTCGTCGGCGTTGCCGGGGGCGGGTTCGGCACGGGGCCGGAGCACTCCCACGTCCCTTCCGCCATGATCCTGAACAATCCCGGCCTGAAGCTCGTTTTGCCCAGCACGCCCTATGACGCCAAGGGGTTGATGAAGGCGGCCATCCGCGACAACAACCCGGTCTGCTACTTCTTCCACAAGAAGCTGATGGGCCTGACCGGAGAAATCCCCGACGAAGAGTACGTCATTCCCCTGGGGCAGGCCGACGTCAAGCGCAAGGGCACCGATGTCACGGTCGTTGCCACCCTGTACATGGTCCACCATGCCCTTGCCGCAGCGGAGAAGCTGAAAGACGAAATCAGCGTTGAAGTCATCGACCCGCGGTCATTGGAGCCCCTCGATATGGATACGATCCTCGAGTCGGTGAAGAAGACAAACCGCGTCGTCATCGTGGATGAAGACACGGAACGATGCGGGGTGGCGGCGGAGCTGGGGCAGCAGATCATGGAGCAGGCCTTCGACTATCTCGATGCTCCCGTAAGGCGGGTGTGCGCCCGGAACATGCCGGTTGCCGGAGCGGCCATGGAAAGATTCACCATTCCCAACGCCGACCAGGTCATTTCCGCCATCCGGTCAGTGGTTGAGTAGAATCAATATACTTCAATTATATCAGTAAGGAGGGAGCCTTGATCAAAAATCTATTCATACCGAAGCTGGGTATGACCATGGAGAAAGGAAGAATCGCCCAGTGGACGGCCAACGATGGTGATCAGGTGCAGGCGGAGCAGGTTGTCCTGATCCTTGAAACCGAGAAGGTCGCCCATGAAATCGCGGCTCCCATTTCCGGAATCCTGGCCATTCTCGGGAAGGCCGGTGACGAGTATCCCTGCGGGACGGTGGTCGGTGTGGTCGCTGAAACGGCACCAGAGTACGAAGCTGTGAAGAAGAACCCGGCCGCGTATGCCGCTTCGGCCGAGGCCGGTGCGTCATCCGACGAAGCAGAGGCTCATGAGCAGAGAGATCTTCCTGTCGAGATCCCAATCCAGCTGGAGATCGGCACTCGGGAAAGGATCCGAATCTCTCCACTGGCCAGAAGGCTGGCCCAGATGCATGAGCTCGACATATCCGTTCTCACTGGCTCAGGGCCCGAAGGCAGGATTGTCAAGCGGGATATCGAGCAGGCCGTGGAGGCTCGAGAACAGAAGAAGGCGGCCCCTGAGCCTGCTCCCGTTTCCAGAGCCGTCTCCACGCCCGCAGCGGCGGAGGTTTGCGCCGGCAAGCGGGTGCGGGCCGTCATTCCGCTCACCGGCATGCGAAAGACCATAGCCGATCACCTCCATCAGAGCACCTCGAGCACCGCTCGCGTTTCGGCAATGATCGAATTCGACATGATGGAGCTAGTGAAGCTCCGCAGCCATTATGTCAGCAAGGCCCCGATCCTGGGCTTCAAGATTACCTATACGGATTTGTTCATCTATATGGCTGCCAAGGCCCTGAAGGCCGTTCCCATCATCAACTCGAGCATCGTCGGTGATGAAATCAAGCTGTGGGAGGATATCAACATCGGTTTTGCCGTATCGGTGATGAAGAGTGAAAGCGAGAGCGGGCTTCTGGTGCCGGTCATCCGAAATGCCGATCGGATGAGTCTCGGGCAAGTCAGCAAAGCCAGAAAGGACTTGATGGACAAAGCCAGGGCGGGAACGATCTCCCTGGACGAATTGACGGGAGGTACGTTCACGATCACCAATACCGGCACGTTCACTTCTCTCTGGCACATTCAGACCCCCATCATCAATCAGCCGGAAGCGGCCATCCTCGGAACGTCCTCCATCGTCGAACGGCCCGTCGTCATCAACGGTGAGATCGCCATCAGGCCGATCATGCCCATGTCCTTTGCCTTTGACCATCGCGTCATGGATGGCGCGCCCCCAGCCCAGTTCATGGGGCTGTTGCAGCAAATGATCGAGGATCCGTGGATGATCCTGATGTAGCGGGACCGAAGCATGCGAGGGGAAGCCACACGAAGAGCCAAAATAACGGGGAGAAACAACCATGTCGGATGACTTGACCATAGAAGGGTACGTGGACGAAGACGGTATAAAGTGGATGAAAGCGAGGTGCTTCTTCTGCCATGTCCACTGCGGAATGCTCATTGGGACCAAGGACGGCAAGATCGTCCGAATGAAGCCCGATGAATTCGATCCCTTGCAGGGGATGTGCGAGCGGATCGGGCCGAACGGCGAGCGGGCCATCAAGAACCACTATCATCCCAAGCGCATCAATCACGCTCTCAAGCGAGTGGGCGAGCGAGGAGAGAACAGGTGGGAGCAGATCCCCTACGAGCAGGCGCTGGATGAAATTGCGGCAAGGCTCACCGAGCTGAAGGAGAACTACGGCCCCGAGACCCTCGCCGTAACGGAAGGAACGTACCGCTCCGACCACCTGTGGGCGCGCAGCCGCTTCACGAATCTGTGGGGCAATCCCGGCAACCTGGCCGACCCGGGCAGCATCTGCTGGTGCTGGCTGTACACCATCAACCTGGCGATGGTGGGATTCCTTTCGGAAACCGCCCTCAACGCCACGATCGGCATGTCCAAGACGATCGTCCTGTGGGGCGTTCGCATCAACGAGCGTCACAGCCCCCAATCCTGGGCCACGAAACAGCTCAGGGCCGCCTGTGCCAATGAAGAGCAGAAGCCTCACGTCATCGTCATCGATCCGTACATGGTCGATGCGGTTCGGGACGCCGAGACCTACCTGCCCATTCGCCCCGGAACCGATACGGCGATGATGCTTGCCTGGTTGAACGTCATCTTCAACGAGAAGCTCTATGACGTCGATTTCGTAACCAACTGGTCCAACGGCCCCTTCCTCGTGCGCCAGGATACCGGGAAACTGCTGCGGGAAACCGATCTGTTCCGGGACGGCGAAAGGAAGAATTTCGTGGCCTGGGACACCAGGAGTGAAAAGCCCGCCGTATGGGTTTCCAGCCAGAACCGCTACAAGGAAGAGGGGATTGAAAACGCACTCGAGGGGGAATTCCAGGTGACCCTCGCGGATGGCAAGAAAGTCCCCTGCAAGACGGCCTTCACCCTCCTCAAGGAACGCTGCGACGAGTACCCTCCCGAGATGGTCGCTCAGATCACGGGAGTTCCGGCCCACAAGATCGAGCTTGCCGCAAGAACCTACGCCACGGAAAAACCGAGCTGCATGGGCTGGGGGGTCGGCTGCATCGACCAGGCTGGATGGAATGCCACCAGCGGCGCTGTGTGCAAGGTCATCCTGCGCTCGATCACCGGCAACCTGGACGTTCCGGGCGGTGACTACCTCCCCGAGCCCGGCCCCGTCATCAACGGGCAGTTTCCGGTCCGCGACGGTGAACTGGAGCTTTCTGAGCTCGTTTCTCCGGAAGCGCGCGCCAAACTGCTCGGGAATGACAGGTTCCGCCTGATGGGCTGGCAGGGGTTTGAGAAATCCGATGAACCCTTCCGTGAGATGTGGGGGGTCGCGCGCCCTCAGCTGCATCAGCTGCTCAGCACCGCCCCGCTCCTCTGGCGGGCGATCCTGAACAACGATCCTTATCCCGTTCGTGCCGTCATCTCCTGGTCGTCCAATCCCATGGTCTGGGCGCCCAACACGAAGATGGTTTATAAGGCCCTGAAATCCTTGGATCTGTTCGTTGTCCTCGAATACTGGATGACACCCACGGCGGCGCTGGCCGACTACGTGCTACCCGCCGCCGATTGGATGGAGCGGCCCATGTTCACGAATATCGAGGATTCCCTGGATATGTTCATGGGAGGACCGCGCCCGTCCGAGCCAGTCGCGGATCGACGCATGGACTACGACTTCTTCCGAGGGCTCGGCCTGCGCCTGGGCCAGGAGGAGTTCTGGCCGTGGGAGACCTATGAGGAGGTGATCGCCCACCGGCTCGAGAGGGTCGGCGTGACCTACAAGGAATTCTGTGAAACGGGCTGGCTCTTCCCCGACATGAGCTCGGAGGAGCAGTTCGAAAAGCACAGGTCGATCCGGAAAGACGGTCAGGTTCGCGGGTTTGCAACGCCTTCACGGCGATGTGAGATTTATTCTAGTATCATCGAAGAGTTGGATTACGACCCCCTCCCGCTCTACAGGGAGCCTGCCGAGTCCCCCATCAGCACACCTGAAGTGGCCAAGGAGTACCCGATTATCCTCACCACGGGCGGCAGATTCGCACCCATGTTTCATTCGGAGCACCGGGTTCCGGGGACGGGGACGCGGGAAATGCATCCCTGGCCTATTTTCGAGATCCACATGGAAACCGCCCGGGAGCTTGGAATCCGCGATGGGGACTGGTGCTGGATAGAGACTCCGCGAGGGCGTATTCGCCAGGTGGCGAGGTTGGGGTTTGCCCTCAGGCCCGGGACCATCATCGCCCAGCCGAGCTGGTGGTACCCCGAGCTCCCCGCGGAAGAGCCTTGGCTGTGCGGGGCGTTCATTTCCAACGCCAATGTGCTCACGGATGACAATCCCGACATCCTGGATCCCATCTGCGGCAACTGGTCCAATCGCGGGCTGTTGTGCAAGGTCTACCGTTGCGAGGAGCCCGAGTGGCTGTCGGACCGTGTTCCCCATGACTTGTTCCTGGAGGAAAAATCCGGCTATCCCAGGGCGTTCAAGGCATAGGTGCGAGGGGCAGATGCCGGACCAAACCGGAGAGAACGGCAACGGGAACTTCCATAACCGGCAGCGAGCAGGGGTAGCCCGGCTATTCACTGCTCGCGTAAAGTCCCTGCTTTGCGTGGGATGCGATGAGTGTCTAGCTCTGTGCAAGTACGGAGTCCTTAGGCGAACAGCGGATGGAAAAGTGGAAGCGAAGAGTGGCCAGCATTGTACGGGCTGTCTCAAGTGCCTCGGTGTTTGTCGTACGAAAGCCATCCACATTCTGCCAGGGAACTGCTTCGCCCGAACGCGGTAGAAGTTTGTCGGTGAATCGGTGAATCGGTGAATCGGTGAATCGGTGAGTCGGTGAAGCGGTGAAGCGGTGAAGCGGTGAAGCGGTGAATCGGTGAATCGGTGAATCGGTGAAGCGGTGAATCGGTGAATCGGTGAAGCGGTGAATCGGTGAAGCGGTGAATCGGTGAAGCGGTGTGTCGGTGAGTCGATAAACGAGTATGAGTTGCTATTCTGCTTAGATCCGGAAATTCAGGAAATGGGCAGCTTTTTGGATGGTTGCGTTCTGAGCGATGAGGCCTCATGGCGGTTTGCCCATTCACCCATTCACCCATTCACCGACTCACCCATTCACCGACTCACCCATTCACCGACTCACCCATTCACCGACTCACCCATTCATTGGAGAAGTGGGATGACAAGCGGAGCGGATCGCCTGATCCAGCTGAAGGAACAAGGCTTTTGCTGCAGCCAGATGCTTCTTCTCGTGGGGTTGGGGGATCAGGGTAAAACCGATGAGGACCTGGTTCGGGCTGTATCGGGTCTGGCCGCAGGCCTTTTCAGCGGCGAGATCTGCGGAGCTCTGACGGGAGGAGCCTGCCTGCTGGGGCTTCATGCCGGCAGGGGAACACCGGATGATGCAGAAGACTACCGGCTCGGCATCATGGTTGGGGAACTGGCGGAATGGTTCTCACAGGAATACGGCCGGTTGTTCGGCGGTATCCGTTGCGACGACATTCTGGGGGATGATCCCGGCGCATGCATCAGGTGCGGCTCCATTGTGCTTGCTACGTACGCAAAGGCAAGAGCCTTACTGACGGAAAACGGTTTTGCTCTCTGATACGGCAGACCACAAGCAAGAACCTGCGTTCATGGACCCTATGAGAACCCTCTCTGTCCCCGGCATCAGGACCGCCTGCCGGGCAGGAGCAGTTTCATGGCACGTAAGACCAAAGCCGAGGCCGAAAAGACGAGGCAGCGCATCATGGATGCAGCCTTCCGAGTATTCACGGAGAAGGGGTTCACCCGAACGACCCTGAACAATATCGCCGACGCCGCCAACGTGACGCGCGGGGCCATCTATTGGCATTTCAAGGACAAGATGGATCTCCTCATCGCCCTTTCCGAGGTGATCCGGGTCTCCGAGGGCGTGAGGCCCGAGGGTTTTCTGGAAGGCGAGGTCCTGTCGTTGGACGATTTGAAAGAAGAAGCTTTGCAGTATCTGCGTCAATTTGAGGAGAGACTCCGCTTTGCTGTCTTTTACGAGATGATCAACCATGGGACGGCATACACGGAGGAGCTGGAGCAGGTCCGCGCCCGGGAGCACAACAACCGTCGACAAGCTCTGAAGAAGATGGAAGAGGCGTTTGTCGAGCTCAAAGGAAGGGGCCTGGTGCGCAGTGACCTCGACCCTGGCAACGCATCGCTCTCTCTCACGGCGTTCATGGCGGGCTTGATCAAGGTTTGGCTCTGCAATCGCTCTTCGTTTTGCCTCGCCGGAGTGGGCCCGACCCTCCTGGACGAGTTCCTGCGCGCCCTCAGGCCGCAGCCGATGGTGCCCGTCGATTTGGGGGCGCCTTTTTGAACAAACGTTGAATCCATCTTGGAGCAAAGGAGAACAGAGAATGGCAGTGACGGCTGAATCGAAGATTGGTGTGCTCCTGGCTGATGAACAAGCCAAGGGGATCATTGAGAAACATCTTCCCGGCATGACCAGCGACCCTCGCTTGAAAATGGCCATGGGAATGACTCTCAAACAGATCATGCCCATGTCCCAGGGGAAGATCACCCTCAGCAAAATCGAGGCGATCTCGGAGGATCTGGCAAAGCTTTAGTCTGAGGTGAGCGACATTTCGCATGGGGGCGCCCTTTTTGGGGGGTGCCCCTCCCATTTGAGATCAAGGGCAGCGGGGAGCTGGGATTCAGGGTGTAAGGAGGATGAGATTTGGGGACATATGATGTCGTTATCATCGGTGCCGGGCCTGGGGGCTATGTAGCGGGCATAAGGGCCGCTCAGCTGGGTCTCAAGGCGTGTATCATCGAAAAGGACAAACCCGGAGGGGTTTGCCTGAATTGGGGATGCATCCCATCGAAGAGCCTGATCCACCAGGCGCGCCTGTACAACGAGAGGCATGAACTGGAGCGGATGGGGCTGGCGATCGATAATCGGCGCTTTGATTATGGCCGGGTGCAACAGAAATCCCGTGAGGCAACC
The DNA here is from genome assembly GCA_964557955.1 of uncultured Syntrophobacteraceae bacterium. Classification (GTDB taxonomy): domain Bacteria; phylum Desulfobacterota; class Syntrophobacteria; order Syntrophobacterales; family Syntrophobacteraceae; genus JALOOX01. The sequence continues at coordinate 3,372 of CAZLCS010000064.1, read as the reverse complement.
CAGCGCCTGAGCGCCGGGGTCGAGTTTCTGCTCAAGAGAAACCAGCTCGATTTGATTCAGGGAACAGCCCGAATCTCAAGCGGCGGCAAGGTTGTGATTCAGGACAACGGCAAGACGATAGAAGGCAGGAACATCATCATTGCCACCGGATCGCGTCCGGCCGAAATCCCCGGTTTTGAATTCGATGAAAAACAGGTGTTGTCATCCACCGGCATCCTTTCCATGACGAAACTTCCTCAGAGCCTGACTATCCTCGGAGCCGGGGCCATCGGCTGCGAGTTCGCTTATGTCATGAATGCGTTCGGCGTGAAAGTGACGCTCGTGGAGATGGAGCATCAAATCCTCCCCTTCGAGGACGCCGAAGTGGCAAGAGGCCTCGAGAGTGCTTTCAAGCAATCCGGAATCCAGGTGATGACCTCCACACGTGCCGTTTCGCTGGAAAAGGCGAAAAGCAAGGTTGTTGTCAGCCTCATGGGTGCTGATGGGAAGCAACGGAAGGAGGAGGCGGAAAAGGTCCTGTGTGTTTTCGGCAGGAGGCCGAATACGGACGATATCGGCCTGGAGAGCATCGGGTTGAAGACCGAGAAAGGCTTCATCCCGGTTGGGGACTATTGCGAGACATCCGTGAAATCGGTTTTTGCCATCGGCGATGTGGTGGCCACACCGTTGCTCGCCCATGTGGCGTCGAAAGAGGGGGAGATCGCCGTGGAATACATCGCCGGACGAAAGCCGCAACCGCGGGTTGACGTCCATGCGATTCCCTCTGCGATCTACTGCGAACCCCAGGTAGGAAGTTTCGGCTTCAGGGAATCGCAGCTCCAGGAGAAGAAGATACCCTACAAGAAGACCATCTTCCCGTACGCAGCCGTGGGAAAGGCCGTTGCCATCGAGCATGCCGAAGGGATGGCCAAACTGCTCCATGACCCGAAGACCAAGGAGATCCTGGGTTGCCACATCATCGGTCATGATGCCACCGAATTGATCCACGAGGTCCTGTTGGCAAAATCATCCGAGCTGCTGCCTGAAGATGTCGCCGGCATGATTCATGCCCACCCGACGATGTCTGAAATTGTAATGGAAACGGCGAAGGCTGTGAACGGCGAGGCAATTCACTACTAACCGCGGCGGTGATGGGGGCGGTCCGTCGCGTTGCCTGATCCGTAATCGGTCTATGCATTTCTCAAACTACAGTGAAAGGATCTGCCAATGAAAACCATCGTAGTGCTCTTGGTTCTTGTTACAGGTTGGTGGTGTGTATCCGACACATGCGTCGCTGGCTGCCGCGATGAGGAGCAAATCACCAAGGAGGCCCGGGAGCTCGCTCAAGCAGCGGAGCGCTTTCACCAACTGATGGAAGCAGGCACGGGCAGCGGCTCCTTTCAGCGGTCTTCGCAGATTGGCGATAACGCACTGATGCTTTCAAAACAAGCTCGAACCCTTCTGACCTCAACAGAAGCCGGTGCTGACTGCCAGGTTGTCAAGAAGAACTTCTCGGAATTCAAGAAGAATTACATAGACATCAACCGAAGCCTGAAGGTTTCTCAAAGCAGCATGTATCGATCGGACATCCTTAAGCAATGGCGCCGGGTCAAGCATGTCTATAACCGGTTAAACCCACTGATTCAGAAGACACAGTAGGTTTTTGCCATGAAGCCTGATCCGACCAAGCTGGAAGTGATTGATTTGGGTCTCATGGAATACGGAGAGGCATTGTCTCTGCAGCAAGGCATGGTCCAGGACAGGATAGAGGACAGAGCCCCGGACCGCCTGCTGCTGATGGAGCACCCGCCTGTGATTACCGTTGGACGGTCAGGCAGCAACAGCGATGTTGTTCTTCCCGAAGTGGTGCTCATCAAAAAGCACATCGCCGTCTGTAAGAGCGACAGGGGTGGCAAGACAACTTACCACGGACCGGGGCAACTGGTGGCTTGTCCCATCATCAAGCTCAGAGCAAAGGACGTGCATTGGTACGTTGACACCCTCCTCCACGTAGCGCAAGAAGTTATTGGCGAATACGGACTCAATCCCACCCTGCGAGATCGCGCTCCCGGCGTATGGGTGCAAGACAGAAAGATAGCCAGCTTGGGGATCTCCATGAGGAAATGGGTCACCTCTCATGGGATAGCCCTCAACGTCAACGTGGATCTCGATGGTTTTGATTGCATCGTTCCCTGCGGAGCGCCGGGCCTGCCAGTGACATCGATGGCAAGGGAGCTCGGGGGTCCCGTCGATCTCGGTCGGGTAAGAGAACGCTTTGTTCACCATTTCAAGAAGCATTTCGATTTTAGTGATCTCCCCGACGATAGACACCCCGGATGGCTGACCGTGTCCTCGCCCGACCCATCGCAATACAAAAAGATGCAGGCCTTCGTAGAGCAAATGGACCTGGAGACAGTCTGCCAGAGTGCACACTGTCCCAATATTGGCGAGTGTTACAGCAGCGGCACTGCCACGTTCATGATCCTTGGCAGGACCTGTACACGTAGGTGCCGCTTTTGCACCGTAGAGAAGGGCACTCCTCTTCCTCCGGACCCGCAGGAGCCCGGGCGCGTGGCCAAAGCAGTGCAAGAGCTCGGTCTGCACTATGCGGTGATTACATCCGTCACCCGGGATGATCTGCAGGACGGCGGCGCGGATCAGTTCGTTCAAACGATCAGGCTGATCAGGACATTGTGTCCTGATACCAGAGTCGAAATCCTGGTTCCGGATTTTCAGGGCCTGCCGGAAGCCATTGAAAGAGTGTGCTCCGCCAGGCCGGACATGTTCAACCACAATCTGGAGACCGTCGCTCGCCTGTATCCCCTCGTACGGCCCCAAGCCAGGTACAACCGATCTCTCGATGTCCTGTCATACGCTGCAGGATACGGCTTGCCGACAAAATCCGGGCTGATGCTCGGCCTTGGTGAGTCCAGGGATGAGGTGATGAAAGCCCTGGAGGACCTTCGCAGGGCCTGCTGTGAGCACCTGACCTTGGGCCAGTATCTCGCCCCTTCCAGGGCTCATCTCCCTGTTTCTAGGTACGTATGCCCGGAGGAATTCGAAGAATGGGGCAGTACAGCCAGGGCCCTGGGGTTTAAGGGTGTGGCTTCCGGACCGCTGGTCAGAAGCTCTTACAGGGCGGAAGATCTTTTTCAGTCGCGGAATTGCATGAGGATCGAGTCCAAAACGCAGTGATCGAGGCCTCTGATATTAAGGAGATTATTATGGATGAAAGAACAAGCCATTCCATCCCCAGGCTCGGTGATCTCGCCCCGGATTTTGAGGCTCAGACGACCTCGGGCGTCCTGAAGCTTGATGACTTCGAGGGCCAGTGGCTGGTCCTGTTTTCCCATCCCATGGATTTTACACCGGTATGCACCAGCGAATTCATAA
>CAZLCS010000063.1:0-27298 GCA_964557955.1 uncultured Syntrophobacteraceae bacterium | reverse complement strand
CCCAGGGGTCAGTTTTCACTGAGAAAAGGGGTCAGTTTTGGTTGACGATCTTCAGGCCTGACATCGGGTTTTTCGCCAGGGGGCCCTCGAGGGGCTCACAGTGCTCTGGGAAGGGTCCGTCGCCGAGTCCGGGCCCAAATAGCTAAGAAACACCGTCCGGCTTCATGATGAACGGATATTTCCCCTCTTCCATGTCCGCCATGGGCGGCCAGGGTCCGTCCGGAACGTCTCCCACCCACTTGCCGTCCTTCCAAGCCAGGAGCGGCCGATTGGGATTGTAGGGCTGACCGTTCAAGTCGACGGAGGCTCGATTGTAAATGATGCGCCGATTGACCGGCCAGGCCCACGACCACTCGGGATACAGGCCAAGACCGGTCGGATCGGGCTTCTTTCTGCGCTTCATGAGGTTGGTCCCGTCCTGAGAGAAGGACCCGGATATGATCCAGCACCCGCTCGAGGTCCTCCCGTCAGCCTGGAGGAGAGCGAAGTAGGGAGCACATTCTCCCTTTTTGTAGCTCTCATCCCCGGTGGGCACGTCCTCGAGGAATTCACCGTTGACGGTCTTGGCCACCTTCTCGGCATCGAACCTTCCCTTGGCATCGGTGTAGTCCCACTTGAGGTTCACGACGGGATCGGGGAAAGCGCCCTTTTCCTTTTTGCAGAATCCGGGGGTTCTCTCATCGCTTTTACCGTTGACATTCAGGGGACCGACTGTTGGTTACGTTATGCCAGAACTGGCACAGTTAGAATCCTGGTCTGAATTCCTGGTATGGGAGAGGCCCTGATGAGCATGTTGAAGCTGACAATCAACGGGATGGAGGTTTCGGCTCGGGAGGGGAGCACCATCCTCAAGGCGGCGCACAGCGCTGGAACCAGGATTCCAACGCTCTGCTTTCATGAAAGATTGAAGCCCATAGGATCCTGCGGCATATGCGCGGTGGAGACCGAGGGGAGCTCAACCCCCGTGCACGCCTGCGAGACGCCCGTGTCCGAAGGCATGTCGGTCGCGACGCGATCCGAACGTCTCTTTTCCATTCGCCAGGAGATCCTGGGGTCCATCCTGGTTCATCACCCGCTGGATTGCCCCATCTGCGACAAGGCGGGGGAATGTCAGCTTCAGGATCTGGTGGTTGAGCACGGCGCTACCGGCGTTGAATCGCCGGCGCCTACCTCGAAATTCACCGCAGCCTGCACGACGACCATGCTCAGATCGTGGCCTCAGCGGTGCGTCTCCTGCCTCCGGTGTGTGAGGGCCTGCACGGAGATTCAGGGACATTATGCCCTTTCGGTGGTGGAAGGACCGGACGGCCCGCGGATCTCGTACGACAGGGACAAGTGCGTTTCCTGCGGTGGAGTGCATCCAGTTCTGTCCAACGGGGACCCAGACGGGACGATCCGTCGGTCTGAACGACCTCCTGGGAGAGGAGACCGCCGATCTTGCCCCCGCAGATGCGGTGGCCAGGGGCATCCGGGATGGAGAGGTCATCCGCGTCCGCTCGCGGCGGGGAGAGGTGAAGGTGAAAGCCCGACTCACCCACGAGGTCTGTCCGGGGAATGTCTGGATGGCCTTCCACTTCCGCGAGACCTGCGCCAACTGGCTGACCAACCCGGCTTTCGACCCCGTCAGTCAGGCGGCGGAGTACAAGGCCTGCGCCGTTCAGATCGAAAAGCTCTGATCGACGATTCGAAAGGGGATGCGGATTCGCATCCCCTTTCATCTCAATGGAAAATGCAGGGTCTGCAATGCCGACTCAGGATTCCCAGGGCGCCCACAGGCTGCGTTGGATAATCTCCTCTCCGAACACCTCGTTCAGGCTCCCGTCCTTCAGCATCCTTCCTTCGTAGAGCACGGCCACTCTCTCGGCAAGGAAGGGTATCTCGGTGTAGTCATGCGTGACAAAGAGAGTGGTCATTCTCATTTGGGACAGCAGCTGCCCCAGTTCGTTCAAAAGGCTCTTCCGGGTCGGATAGTCGAGTGCAGCGAAGGGCTCGTCCAGGAGCAGGACTTCCGGCTCGAGCGCAAAAGCCCGGGCAAGGCTGGTGCGCTGCGCTTCACCGCCTGAGATGACGCGCGCGAGTCGGTGAGCCAGGTGCGAAATCCCAAAATGCTCAAGCCATCGATTCACCCTTTCTGCGGCTTTCTGCTGAGGGATACCTCTGATTCTCAATGCCGCCATGATATTCTGCCGCACCGTGAGATCGAGGAGGAGCGCTTCCTGAAATACGACGGCCATTTTTCTCCGCAGCCTCAATCTGTTGCCGTTGACCGCCGTTTCGCCGCCGATGCGGATGGTGCCCGCAGTCGGTGCCTGGAGCAGGGCCAGGGTGAGCAGCAGACTTGATTTGCCTGCTCCATTGGGCCCGACGAGAGCGAGCACTTCTCCCCTGTGAATGGCCAGCTCAGCGATATTGAAGATCTCACGACCCCCAAACTCCAACCGCAGGCCATTCGCGTAGAGCATCGTCTCTTGCCGCTTCACGGCTGTCTCCTCCGCTGCTCGAGATGGCTCAGTCCCGCCACACGATTCAGGAGATCAAAAGTAGCAGAAGGGTACCCCTCAAGGTCCTCCCATCACGACATTTGAAACTCAGTCCTCTGTTCCATCACCAGATCTACATCTGCTTGCCCGCGTCGGGAAAGAATAGGGACTGTCCGAACTTGTCCTTGCCGAAATCACCGATCATCTTCTGGGTTTCAGGAGCGATCATGAATTCAACGAACGCCCTGGCTCCAGCTGCGTTCACTTTCGGGAACTTCTGGGCGTTGACTTCCATGACATGATAGATGTTGAGCAGCCCCTTGTCTCCTTCGGACAGAATTTCGAGACTTAAATTCTTCCTTTGAGCAAGATAAGTGGAGCGATCCGTCAGCGTATAGCCTTGCTTTTCGGAAGCCATGAGAAGCGTCGATCCCATCCCCTGTCCGGACTCCTGATACCACTTGCCTCCTTGAGGTGTGATCTCGGCCTTCTTCCAGATGGAGAGCTCCTTCTTGTGAGTGCCTGAATCGTCGCCGCGTGAGACAAACACGGCTTCTTCAGCGGCAATGGCCTTGAATGCGTCAGCACTGGCTTTCCCTTTTATCCCCGCTGGGTCGCTCGGCGGGCCGGCGATCACGAAATCATTGTGCATGACGAGCTGGTAGTTGGTGACGGCGCCGGAATCGACGAGATTTTTTTCCGATTCAGGAGCGTGAGTGAGCAGAACATCGGCTTCACCCTTCTCACCCATGGCCAAAGCCTGTCCCGTTCCGACAGAGATCGTCTTCACGCGGTGGCCCGTCTTCTTTTCAAATACCGGGATCAAGACGTCGAGCAGACCCGAATCCACGGTAGAGGTGGTTGTGGAAAGGATGAGGTCTTGTATCTTTGGCTGCTGGCTGCCGGAGGTCTGTGCCTGGGTGCTCGCAGCAGTCAAAGTCAAAAACGACAACACCGTGATAAACATCATTTTTTTCACCATCTCTTGCTCGGCTCCTCCGCTGGCAATGCACTCTTGATTCGGTTCAGATCAAAGAATCACTTTGTCCGGTCTGGCGCAATGACAATGAAACAGGAACAAGCCGGACACCGCTCAAGTCCTGACTTCCATCACCTCCCCCACCAGGGAATGCTCAGGTCGATCAAGTGCACTCTGAGCAAGGAATCAATAAGTGTTGTAAGGAAAAGCCCCGCCGAATCAAGCAAAGGGGGCGGCATGCCTCGGTCTCTTCGATGAGACAATTATGGCATAATGGAGGGAAAGACACAACGACTGGTTTATTGGAGGGGATGCAGCGTGTGGGGAAATTCTTTGCAGCCCGCATTCCTGGTCGAGCCCGCTCCGCTACCCCAGGACTTCGCGTCTTTCCAGCAGGTGTGCCATCTCGGTCTCGCGGTGTCCCTCGAGTTTTCCGTTCAGGGAATCGATGATGATTCGGGCAAGCAACCTTGCGGAGTGTATTCTGGGGATGAAGACAAAGTCCGCACCTTGCTGATAAAGGTTGAGAGCTCTCTGCAAAGTGTTGGCGGTGACGATCACCTGGGCCTGTGGACAAAGACGCCTGGAGAGGCCCAGCAGTTTCTCGTTCGTTGTGCCGCGCAGAATGGAATCGGGGATGGTGCATACCACTGTTCTCGCATGATCCACGTGGGCGTGCTTCAAGGTGTCCACACTGGATATGTCGCCATAGACGCACTTGACCTCGCGGCGGTTGAGCTCACGGTGGACCAGGGGGTTGAAGTCAACAACCAGGATCTTCTCCGTGAGAGGATTGCCCTTGCCGTCCTGCATCGACTCAATCTCATGAAAGATCGAGCTCGCCTCCCTGAAAAATCCCAGAAACACGATCTCCTTGGGTTGCTCTGTTTCCCTGGTTGTCGCACCCTGCCTGTCGATGTCCCTCAAGCCGAGCTTTTCGAGGACAGGGGCGATACGGGTCTGGATCTGATGATTGTATTGGATCATGTAGGTTGAGATCACGGAGGTTATGGCAAAGATGAAAGTCAGGATCGCCACCACTCTCGAATCGATGTGGTTCAAGCCGAGTCCCAGGGTCGCGATGACGAGGGAGAACTCGCTCATCTGCGAGAGATTGATGGAAGGGATCAGGCTTGCCCTCAGACCGTTCTTCATTGCGTACAGGACGGGGAATATGGAAAGAAACCTCGTTGCAGCAAGAAAGAGGGAGGCCAGGGCGGCGTAGGCGAGAACCGAGACGGAGGGCATGGGAATGCTGAGACCCAGCCCGACAAAGAAAAGGGTGACAAAGAAATCCCGTATGTTGATCACCTTGGCGATGACATCGATGTTGTAGGGGAAAGTGGAGAGACTCACCCCGGCGACAAGAGCCCCCATCTCCCTCGAAAGCCCCAGGGCGCCTGCAATGCCGGCGATGAGAAAACACCAGGCAATGGCTGTGACAAGGAGCAGTTCGGGAATCTTCGCAATAAAGGAAAATACGTGTGAGAGCAGATACCTGCTGATGGCCAGGCTCAAGAGCACCAGGCCCGCACCTTTCACGAAGGAGAGCAGGATGATCGAGGCTGCAGGGCTCAGAAGGTTCGGCTGGAGAGACAGGAAGAGGATGGCCCAGATATCCTGAAAGACGAGGATTCCGAGAGTGATCCGCCCGGGTAGAGTTGTGAGCTCGAACTTGTCGTAGAGGATTTTCACGACGATCATCGTGCTGCTCAACGCCATCGCCACTGCAAGGTAAAGCGCGTCGAACCGGCCGCCTCCCATCTGGAAGCCGATGAGGACAGCGAAACCCATCCCAAGGGCTGCACAGATCAGGAACTGGGACAGCCCCGAAACGATGAGCGTCTTCCCGGCGGAGAGGAGCTTTTTGAGATCGATCTCCAGCCCAATGATGAAGAGGAGGAGAATCAGGCCGATCTCGGAAATGATTGAAATGCTTGCTTCATCGTGGATCAGCCCGAAGCCGATCTTTGGCCCGAGCATGATTCCTGCCGCCAGATAGGCGAGGAGCAGCGGCTGCTTAAGGGCCTTGGCAAGAAGAGCGAAAGCGGTCGCCGTGACAATGGCAAGTCCGATGTTCGACAGAAGATCCACTTCATGCATGCTGTATGAACCTCACAATAAGCCACGGGGAGCGGGAAGTCCTTGTGAGTCGAGTGTTCAAGTCTGCAAATGATCTCAACCCCTTTTTCAACTCATTCATCCGGTCATGCGGGACCGCATTGCAACGTTCCATCCAGAATATGGCAGATTCCAGCAACTTTTTTCAACTCGAGGACGAAGGCTATGCCGGTCCCCGGCTGGTTGAGGTTTCCGGCCTCCATGATCTGCGAGAGCACCTTTTCCGTCATGTCCCTGGGAACCGCCGTCAGCACGATTTCCTTTTCGGGTTCTATGGGGATTCCCAGCAGTCTTTTAGTCTCATGGATGCCTGTTCCGCGCCCGAAAAATATAGTCCCTCCCTCGGCTCCCGCTTCTTTTGATGCTCGCACGATCCTTTCGGCGAATCCCCTGCTCACTATGGTCACAATCAAATCATACTCATGCCTGAAGTCCATGATCACTTCCCTTTCCTGGAAGAGTAGAGGATCCCGAAGCCCATGACCGAAAGAATCGGGGCCAAAGCAACCAACGCCACCAAACCGAAGCCGTCCAGAATGGGATTTCGGTCATCCATAACGCTGGCCACACCGACGGCCATGGCCATCACAAAGGTGACCGTCATGGGACCGGTGGCCACGCCGCCCGCATCGAAGGCAATGGCGACGAAAGTTGAATCTGTGAACTTGAGCATCACGAGGGCGATCAGATATCCCGGGACGATGAAGTAGTGGATGGGAATGCCGAACAGAATGCGAAACATCCCCAGTGCCACAAAGAACGCCACCCCTACGGCCAGGGTCATGACAATGGTCTTCGCCCGTATGGCGCCACTGGATGTCTTTTCGATCTCGAAGCTCAGGATGCGGACTGCCGGCTCGGCGATGGTGGCTACAAACCCGAGGCTGAATCCAATGGGGACCAGGATCCAACTGTGGGCGATACTTCCGAGGATTTCCCCCATCTTCGTTCCGGCCGGAAAGAAACCGACCTTCACTCCCTGGAGAAAGAGCACGAGACCCACAAAAGAAAGGGCCAGCCCTTTGAGCAGGTTCAGCACGTATTGCCGCGGAAGCTTCAAGTAGAGAACCTGGAAGATTATGAAGAGAAGGACCAGAGGACCCAAGGCGACGAGCACCTCCAGCACAACCTCCCCAATCTGAAGGAATTCCAACAGATCGCTCATCGATAGATCATCCCGAGAAACATCACGCCGAGAACAGGACCAATGGAGGCCAGCCCGACCAGCCCGAAAGCATCCGCTACGGAAGATCGTCCACCCAGAACCGATGCCGTTCCAATGCCCAGGGCGAGAATGAAGGGAACGGTAATCGGGCCCGTTGTCACTCCGCCTGCATCAAAGGCGATGGGGACGAAATCGGGGGGAGTGACGAAGGAGAGCACGAGCACCGCCAGATAACCGCCTGCCAGCAGGTAGGCCATGGGAATGCCGAGGACAATCCGAAGCATGGCCAGGCAGACGAAGATCCCTATTCCCAGGGCCACGGTCAAGATGAGCAGGGTCTTTCCGATATCGCCTTGAGACACGATGTCCACCTGGTGAGCGAGCACTCTGACGTCAGGTTCCGCAATGGTCACGAAGAACCCGAGGAGAAACCCCGTCAGCAGAATGAGGGGCAGGCCGGCCTGCTTGGGGAGTTCGGCACCGATCATCTCGCCCATGGGCAGAAGGCCGATCTTGACCCCCTGGAGGAAGAGCAACAGCCCGATCGTGACCAGGATCGCTCCAATCAGGAATTTCACAAAGAGCATCGTGGGCATGTGAATCACCGAAACCTGCAGGAGGATCACAATGAGCGTGATGGGCGCCACCGCCAGCAGGACCTCCACAAGGTTTTCACGAATTGGACCGGACATGGACCCTCCCCATTCAGATCTTGGTCGTCACTCAAAAGAGGGATGATGGCTGAAGATAATATTTTTCAGGATGGCTGTCACATGCCAGTCTTCCGCAAGGCACTCGCCGGGGAAACAGAAGGGGCCCCGTAGCGAGGTCCGGCATGCCGACGGGGTTCGGGCAATCAGCGGATTGACATTTCCTGAAATATTCATAACTGATTATCTGACAATCTGGTATGAAATGCGAAAAACTTTGGAGCAATCAGTTTGGATTTGGGACGGAATCCTTGGGACGGAATCACACATCCATGCAGGAGGAGAAATGCGAGGATGGTTTTTGAATTGTGCCCTGCTCGTACTTTCAGCTTGTTTCTGCCTGTTCACTTCTGCGTCGGCTGCATCATTCAAGCAGGAGACCCGGTGGGTCGAGGCGAGCATACACCATCCGAGTACGTGGATCAGCGAGAAAGCTGAGAGCGTCGACCGAAAACAGATCGATATAGAGCCGGATTACGACTACGTCAGCCATTTCGTTTCGATCGTTTCAGCTTCTCCCGAACCGGGCGACAACGTCCCATGGTCGTGCTCCGATGGTCTTGTGAAGGGTGCGGACGGCAGGGTTGAGTCCGTCTGGATTGAGGTAAGGGCTCAGAAGAGTGGCTTTTTCAGCAGCACCGTGCATGTTCGCGCCCGACTCGTCGTCACCGTCCAAGCGCGAAACCCCGCACCTGAAGAGAATACCGTCCCAACGCCATCAGGGAGTGCAAATCGATAGGTTCGGCATTGTATTCCCGGAGGTGATCACCCCTTCCAAACGCATTTTCAAGCTCAATCCAGATCACTTGGGCCATTGGCCACGTCTTTGAACATCAACAAGGCTGGAGGGCATCGCCCTTATTTGCCTGCCGTACAAAACTTGCGGAGCAGAGTGATCTGCTCAGCGTCCCCGATAGCGATCACGACGGTGCCTGCCTTCAAGGTCTCTTCTGCTGAGGGGTTGTACTCGAAATCGTCCCGGTCCGGCTGTTTCATGGCGATGAGCAGCAGGCCGGTTTTGCGGCGGATGTCCAGTTCTTTCAGGGAGCGGCCGGCCCACGGGGAGTGCTCGCAGATGACAGCCTCCTCAACGCGAATGGAACCGTCGCGGCTGCGCAGCATGCGGTCCAGGAAGGTCACCACGTGGGGTCGCAGGATTTCGCTCGCCATCCTCATCCCTCCGATGAAGGCCGGATTGACAACGTAGTTGGCGCCCGCCCTGTAGAATTTATCGGCGAGGCTGTTCTCCTCGCAACGGGCGACGACCTTGATGCCCGGACTGATATAGCGCGCTTGAACGGTGATCAGGAGGTTGTCGCTGTCGTTCTTGAGGGAGGCGATGATGCCGCCCGCATTCTCAATCCCGGCTTGGCGCAGAATCGCCTCATCGGTGGCGTTGCCCAGGAGATAGTAAAGATCTTTGAAGCGCTGCTGCGTCCTCTGAAGGTTCTCGGGATTGTCATCGATGGCCACACACTGGCGTCGCGTGGCGTACATTTCCTGGACGATGTTGAACCCCGTTTTGCCGAGGCCGCAGACAATGACGTGCCCCCGCAGTGCCGCGATCTTCTTCTCCATGCGTCGCTCCCTGAGGATTCTTCGAAAATCGGTCTCCACCAGAAAAGCCGTGATCGTTGAGATGGCGTAGAGCGTCACCCCCATGCCGGTCCACATCAGGGTCATGGCGAAAAGGCGGGCATCCGCCCCCATCTGGTCCAGGATTTCACCGTAGCCGACCGAAGTCAGGGTGATGCTGGTCATGTAGGCGCACTCGAACAGACTCCAGCGGCGGACGCCAAGGACGTAGAATCCCAGTGTGCCGATGAGAAAGGTAAGGCCCAGGATGGTGGTGGGAAAGATCAGCCGTTCGAGCAGCTGCCGCGTGATGGGGACGTCCGCGAGGATGACCCGTGAAGATTCTTTCCGGCTTCTTCCGTCGCTCATGATGTTCCATGGATTCCGAATGACATGGCAGCAGTCTGAACAGCATTACATGCTGTGCCACGGGCTGCCATTGCAGGACCGGCTCCGGCCATGGGGGGCGGCTGCCATTCCAACTCCGCGCAGGTCAGGCCGCCCAGATCCCCCTGATGGAATGCCGGCAGAACTGACACTGCCCTTCCACGAGGCTGACGTTCAGAATCTGATAGCCCTTCCGCTCGATGACCGTCTTCTTGCAGGAGGGGCAGGTCGTGTTTTCCGCCGAATGGCCCGGCACATTGCCGATGTACACGTAATGCAGTCCTTCATCAAGAGCTGTTTTCCAGGCGGCTTCGAGGGTGGTCACCTGGGTCGGCGGAAGGCTCTTGAGCTTGTACAGCGGGTAGAAGCGGGAAAAGTGGAGGGGCACGTCCGGCCCGAGCTCGGCCCTGATCCAGCGGCACATAGACCGGATCTCATCCATGGAATCATTCCTGGTGGGTATGATGAGGTTCACCAGTTCTGTGTGGACCCCGTTCTCCTTGAGCAGTTTGAGGGTCTCGAGGACGGGTTTCAGACTTCCTCCGGTGACCTCCCGGTAAAACTGGTCGCTGAATCCCTTGAGATCGATGCACGCCGCGTCCAGAACCCGGCAGAGATCCTTCAGCGGCGCCGGGTTGATGAATCCGTTGGAGTGAATCACCTTGAGTATTCTGTGCTCTTTGGCGAGCTTCCCAATATCGAGCATGTACTCGAGGAAGATGGTGGGCTCGACGTAGGTGGATGCAATGGACCGGCACTGGTATCGCGCCGTCTGCTTCACCACTTCTTCCGGAGAAAGGTCGTGATTGTAGGTGTCCTCCGGCCGTGCCTGCGAGATCTCCCAGTTCTGGCAGAACTTGCAGTGGAGGTTGCATCCCGCCGTTGCGATGGAAAACGAGCTGGTCGCAGGAAGGACGTGGAAGAAAGGCTTCTTTTCGATGGGATCCACGTGGACGGCGCAGGGGTTTCCGTAGACGAGGGAATAGTATTTTCCATCCACATTCTCCCGGACCCCGCACTCGCCGCGAGCTCCCTTTTCCACTTCGCATTCCCTGGGGCAGAGATCGCAGCGGACCCTTCCGCCGTCCAAAGGCGTGAAATAGGGAGAGAGCTTGCGGTGGACCAGCCCTTTCTGAAGCCCCTGGGCCAGGGCGGATCCATCAAGCCCCAGGGCGTCGAGCATTTCGATCCCGGCAAGGAGGAATGCACAGCGCCCGCAATGCTGGAGAAAATGTCGTCTATCCATGGAGACCCTCGCGACTTTCCTCAATGATGCTCATTCGTGTTGATTTTTCGTCTTCTACTCACGCAGGGACGCAGAGAACGCGGAGAAAGCTTAAAGCCTCAAGTTTGGGTTTTGAGCTGCCTGGCAGCCCGAACCCTGCTGTTGATTCACATTGCCCCGGCGGATCAGGGCCGGCTGCCGTCAGAAAATGTCCGCCGAAAAGACATAAATCTCGGTTTCCGGGTCTTTCCAGGCGTCGCGCGGCAGGCCGGCTTTGCGACAGGTGTTTTCAACAAACGTGCTGCAGTCCCAGCCATACTCCGTGGCGACCTGCGGCAGGAGCAGGCCCGATCGTCCGCCTCGTTTCATGTAGATCCCGTGCGTTCCGACCGCGATCTCTTCAATACGGTAGATGCGCTTGAGCGGCGACAGCACGGATATTTCGACCTGGAGCTCGTTGAGCTCGTCCTGGGCCAGTGAGGGAAACCGCGGGTCATGAAAAGCTGCGGCCACGGCCATTTCCGATATGGTCTGGTCCAGGGGTAGGTCTCCGACGATGTGGCCGATACAGCCTCGGAGCTCGCCGCGCTTCTTCAGAGTGACGAAGGCGCCCCTGGGCTCCTTCAATCGCGCAAAGTCAATCTCGAATCGAGGGGGGGCTTTTTGCCTGCAGCGCGCCTCGATGCTCTCACGGGCGATGCGGTGGAGCAAGGCCTTCTCCTCCTGGGTCAAGCCCGGGTCGACGCCCGCTCTGCCACTGTCCGACCGATTCCCTCCTCCCCCGGCTTCGGATTTGGCCCACAGCGCGGCTGCCATGTAACCGACGACCCGACTGTGCTCCCCGGTCACATCCCCCGAATGGGCATACTGGAGCACCCGGGAGCGGTCAGCGCCGAGTTTGCGGGCGACGAGCATGGCTGTCACCATGGGGCCTCCGCCGCAGGCCTCGCATTTGCCCGAGCTCAGATCCCGGCTCAATCCCTCGGGGTCGAAAGCCGACGTACGGTCCACCACCAGCTGATCCAGTTTTCTGGCCTTATCGGAATCATGGAAGTGGGAAAGGTCGGAGCTTGCCACCACCAGAACGGGCTTCCCCCGGATGGAGTCCGCGATGGCTTCAGCCAGCCACTGACAGGTCGGCAGATCCTGCTCTCCCATGAGGAGCGGGACCAGCTTGAAGCCGGGGAGAACGACCTGGAGGAAGGGGAGCTGGATCTCCAGCGAGTGTTCGAGGGTGTGAGCGTCGGGCACGTAGCGGATGCGGAAATCCCGCTTCTTCAGATCCTCTATGAGCTTTGAATCCAAAGGCACGACTCCGAGGGGGGTGCGGAATCCGCCCCGGTCGTAGACGGCTGCGCCGGAAAAACGGGCGCGGTGACTCGGAGCCAGGATCAGGACCGTCTCGTACTTCTGATCGGGTCCGATCTGTTTGTAGGCATGAGCCGCCACCTGACCCGAATAGGCGTAGCCCGCATGCGGGGATATGAGCGCGATCAAGCCCCCGGATGATCGGGGCGAGGGAACGCGGCTCAGGAAGCCTTCGATCTGCCCTCGCAGCGCAGCCGGTGACGAAGGGTACCAGGAACCGGCAATGGCGGATTCCCGGATTTCCTCGGCAAAGTCAGGACTGACCGTGTGGCCCCACGACAGCTGCATCGGAGACACGGTCAAAATGGTGATGATAAGGAGGAAACAGGTTCGCGACGGCTTTAATGGTCCCAGCACCCGATGGCCCGTCTTCAGCATAAGGTTCCCTCCGTCAATGCCAAAAGGTTGTGAGCATCCCGTTTTTGATTCTTTCTATTGTTTCCCGATCGGGCTCGTATGGCAAGTCCGGTCTGGCAGGCGTGCTGAGGAGGTGGGTGTCACCGAACGGGGTTTCTTTGAGCTTGGCGTTGTAGGCCAGGACCATCAGGATCTCGAGGTTGACCACGTCCAGCACGTTGTAGGCGAGGAGCGTGTCCAGAGCTTTCCGGTCCCAGGTTCGCAGGTATTCCCGCCACAGGTGGACGGCGAACAGGCCGTCAACTCCGTCGAGATCCTCCCGGTCGATCCCCAGCTGCTTCTCGCAGCCCTTGAGCCCGCCCCGGTATCCCAGGCTTCTGAGCACGTAGCGCAGATCGATGTGGGCGTGGCCCATGGGGGCGTGAAGGGTCTGGCGG
Source organism: uncultured Syntrophobacteraceae bacterium (assembly GCA_964557955.1). Classification (GTDB taxonomy): domain Bacteria; phylum Desulfobacterota; class Syntrophobacteria; order Syntrophobacterales; family Syntrophobacteraceae; genus JALOOX01. The sequence goes on along the minus strand of CAZLCS010000063.1, from coordinate 14,494 downwards.
ATGAAGGGTAGATCGAAGGTCTTGCCGTTGTAAGTGATCACGAGACCGTATTGCTCAATGTCCTCGCGGAACTGGAGGAGGTTGTCGTCGTGAACGTAGCAGGAGACCTTGCGGCCGTCGTAGAGGGAGATGGTGGTGATATGGTCCCATGGCCCTCCCATGCCTGTTGTTTCGATATCCAGAAAAACGGCCAGGTCCCGAAAGTCGGCGAAAAGTCTCCACTGTTGATCAGAAGGAAGGTCGCGGTAAAAATGGAGGAGGTTCTTCTTTTCGAACTGGACAAAAGAATCATGGAGGTGGATCAGCGCCAGCCGCAGTCGTCCCAGAGGCAGGGGCAGGTCAGAGGGCGAGGCCGCCTGGAGTTGTTCCCAGGAAGTGATCCCTGAGCTCCAAAGCTTCCGTTCCGTCTGAATGCCGATGCCCGGCAGGTGGCAGAAAGTGTTTTTCAGCATGGTTTGCGATTCTTGAAGCTGGTTGAGCCGAAGCCGGGAAGGAGGCCAATGGACGTTTGAGCTTGTATCACAAGGCCTCGGTCAGTCTGCTTTCAACGATTCTCATAAAGGTCATGCGAGTCTTCGATTCCCTGCAATGTGGCAGTCAGGAGGGCCACAAAACGGCAGAAGATGTCCGTGGTCCGCCTCCTCCCGGCCCGGGTCAGATCCAAAAACATGGCCTTTCTCAACCCGGATGAGAGCTCCAGTTGAACCCCTCCCCCTCTCTTCCCGAGATTGCAGAGATTCTCAGGATGGATTCCCCTCAGGCCATCCCGGGTGTCCACCTGAAACCCGGCCATGGAAAGAGCGTTCTGAATACGGCAGACGAACGAGGTGTTCAGACCTCCCAGGAGAACCGCAGCGTCTTTCTCGGCACAGCCGTGAATGGTGACGACCAGGTCCGACTCCCGAGCGAGCCGGACTGCCCGGGGCTCGTCAAAACGGGTGCTGGCCAGGTGCAGCTGCCGATTGCGTCTGCTCTTCATCCCTTCAAAGAGATAAAGGCTATGGAAATAGGATGCCACCGCCGCTGCGACCTCGGAGGTGCCCGGCTCGATGTCGCCTCCATGCGGGGCCATCACGGCGATGCCAGAAAGACCCTGCCGAGTGTGAATCCGGTAGTCCACTCCCTCCCGCTCGCCGGCCTGGAGCAGGCCGAAATCTCTGTAGAAGTCCTCCATTGAGCTCATAGCGTCTTTTAACCGAAGCCGTTGGAGAGTCCGCCGGGGAGTTTGGAAAAAGCTTTTCATGCATGGAGCAGCATGGCCTCGTTTTTCCGCATCGAAAACTCTTCGCGATGGTATACAGCCCCTGTCAATTTGACAACAGTTTCGTGAGCGAATCGGCTGAGAGGAAATCCACAGTGCTCAGCTTCGTGCAGCGATTGGTCTCAGTATTGCTTGCAGGAGAATAGCGGCCGCCGAAGGTGGGTGGTCTTTGTTGGTCGATGTCGTTTTCGTTCCATCTCGGATCATTACTCGCGCGGCGCTTCCCGTTTGAGCCCGCTGATAAGGAGGCTGACCGTATGAGGATCTCAATGGCCGCAAGGGGTATGATGGACGAGGCCGAGCATTTTCCTGGCAAAGGAGGTGCTGTGGACTGCCGCGAATTGGAGAGTTTCCTGTACGAACAGATCCCTTTGTCCAGAAGCATGGGGGTCAAGGTCCTCAGCGCGAGCTGGGACGGAGTCCAATTGACGGCGCCCCTCCACCCGAACATCAATCACAGGGAGACGGTCTTTGGCGGAAGCATGTCCGCCGTGGCCATTTTGGCCGGTTGGGCGCTCGTCCATGTCCGCCTCAGGCAGGAGGGCATCGAGAGCAGCGTCGTGATCCAAAGGAATACCATGAATTACGACCGTCCCATCCCGGGAGATTTCACCGCACTTTCGTCTGTTGAGGACTCAACGGCCTGGCAGAGATTTGTCAAAGTGCTGAGGCGGAAGAATCGTGCACGGATACCCGTCGCCGTCCGGCTCTTCTCCGATGGACAAAGGGCCGGGCTCCTCGAAGGGGATTTTGTGGCCCTCGGCTCCTGACATCCAGATTCTTCGGTGCACTCCTGTTCGGGTTTTTTCCTGCAGCGCGAGCTTCCACCACAATGACCTCCGGGGGAGCCTGCCCGGTCACCGGATGACATTATTTTGACGAAGAGTCTTTCCAGCGACTCCCCCCATTCGCAAGCCGTCATTGAAACAATCCTTGGAGATTCAGGGCTGCCGATGCTATGAGTATGGGCAGCAGTCGAGCTTCGGGGTGCCCGTCGCCTCCTGCGAGGCTGTCGGCAGCGAATCCGACGGCCATTTCATGAATTTCAGCGAACTGCTGACAGGAACGGATTGGAGTGAAGGCATGGAGACACCCGCGAAGAAGGGTGACACGGTCAAAGTGCACTACACCGGTACTCTGGAAGACGGCACGGTTTTCGACTCCTCTAGGGACCGGGAGCCGCTTCAGTTCACCATTGGGGGGGGACAGCTGATCCCGGGGTTTGAAGCGACCGTGGTCGGCATGATCCCGGGTGAGTCCCGAAACACCAAGATTCTGGCGGCGGAAGCTTACGGTTCTTATCGAGAGGATTTGGTCCTGGAGGTGGATCGGGACCGGTTCCCTCCGGACATGCGACCCGAGGTTGGACTGCAGCTGGAAGTTCGGCGTCCGGACGGCCTCACCCAGATGTTCATGATCACGGATACTTCGGAATTGAGCGTCACTCTGGATGCCAACCATCCGCTGGCGGGTCGGGACCTGTTTTTTGATATCGAGTTGATGGAGATCGCGTGAATCCACACCCTCGCGGGCAAGGTGTTTCCGGCCCCGCGACTGAGTATGGCGCCACATGAGAAGGTGTCCATTGCCACGTCGTCATCCCGGCAGTCTTCACGCCGGCATCCAGGTCTTTTTGTGGATTCCGGCGTGAAGACTGCCGGAATAACGATTCAGATATCGGGCACTCTGTTGTGCTGGGTTTTACTGAGGATGCAATTCTGTTCGGTGCGAGTCAGTGGATTCAGGAAAGGATTTCGAATGCAGTATGCGGAAGGGAGAATCGGTCGAGTGTTCACCCTGCGCCTGGAGGACGGAGACCGCCTGCCGGAGTCCCTGGAAAGCTTTGCGGCTGAGCACGGGGTGGAGTGTGCGGCAGTGGTCCTCCTGGGTGGTGCAGGGGATGGAAGTCGAGTGGTGGTCGGTCCCGAACCGGATCGAGGTCATGGAATCGTCCCGATGATCCATGTCCTGGCCGGACATCAAGAAATCGCGGCCATGGGAACACTTTTTCCTGATGAATCAGGCCGGCCGGTGCTTCACATGCATGCGAGTCTGGGGAGGGAAGGGAAAGGCACTGTGGGCTGCACACGGGCTGGTGTGAAAGTGTGGTTGGTGGGCGAGGCCGTCCTTATGGAAATCCTCGGCACCAACGGCATCCGCAGAATAGATCCTGAAACAGGTTTTCAACTGCTCCAGTTCCCTCAGTCTCCCTGATGGGAGGACATGAGATCCCTTATAGAACCAGCAACCAGAAACCAGCAAACAGAAATCGGATTCAGCCGTCCTTCAAGCCCTGGCTTCCAATTCCGATGGCACAACGGAAATTACAGGCAACCAGCATGGAGAGGCGTTCAGCATCCGCTGCGCTCGGGACGAAAACGAAATAATCCTCTGGGGGGATATCCCGGAGCCGGAAATCCTTATCCAGCCGCCACTCGCGTTCTGCAACCCACGAAATCCTGCCCGTACTGTTCTGGAATCGGTATCGTTCCTTTGGGCCGAGCGCCCTGTAGACGGATTCGCCGCCGTAGATGACAGGTTTCGCTCCCATCCGCCTTAGGACTGCTTTTCGGATGGCAATTCCGTAGGGCTCGAGGGTCCATCGTGCTTGTGAACGGTTCCATCGCTTGAAAGAATCCAATTCGCAAGGTGGTCTGGACGTTAGCGAGACAACGGGATGCTGGCCGCGCACGCGGAAGTGGCTGGCTCTGACCCGCTGCTCATTGAGGATGCGCGCCAGGGTGTCCAGGGCTGTGTGGGCAGAGGAGGGATCCCCCCTCAGAATGCTGAGGTGGAACGCCTGGCGATCTTGTCCAGGCCACGGGCCCGGACAAGATCGCGTGTAGTGGTAGAGGTAATCTTCCCAGTCGGTATCCGAGGGAAAATATACAATGGGGCCTGCGCCTACTGCCCGCGTATTTCTCGCATCTTCCCGCCTGGGCTCAAGGATATGGAACTGGCGCGCGTGTCCTGGGAAGTGCTTCAAGAGCTCCTGGTTTCCGCGTGGCGGCTGGGCTCCTGAGGAACTGCCGTCGAAGACCCACAGCGCGCGGGGGCTGTGTCGATGCTGCTGGGCAAGGATTTGGGCCAGTCGGCTGGATGCACGCAGCTCCAGCACGATGTGGGCGTCGGCCAGGTGAGCCAGCATGCGGTCGCGGCAAATCCAGCGGGTGGGTTTGGGGCAGCGGGGGCGCCCGAACTGGCAGGTCAGGGTCGTGACGAAAGGCGAATCGGCCAACCGGGGATATCCGTCTTCCGAGACATTTTCAGAGCTGAGGGAATCCGGCACGACCCGGAGGAGAGGCAAAGAGTGCTCCATGGCGAAGGATGAAACGAGGTCGTAGGAAAGCGTCCCTCCGCTGGCTGCGAACAGCCCGGAAAGGGATCTGACTTCCATCAGGGTTGCTCTGAGGGCCTGAAGCCATGGAGCTTCGGGTTGGAGGAGTCTGGGTTTGCGGGAGTTGAACCAGGCAACTCCGGGGGCTTTCAGAATCTGTGGACCTCGTCCGAACAAAATGTGCGGGCACTGGGAAACCGTTCCCCCATGCCGGCCGTCCGCATGCAGCGATGCCATCCAGAATCGTGGCGCAAGTCCTTTTGCAGTCCGAAGGCACACGGCATCGAATGCCCGTCGGCCTTGGAGGTTCATATCCGGCTTTTCCCGAATCCATGCCCATAGATCGTCTTCTGTGGCTATTCTATTCTGAAGGCATTGGCTCAGATCACTCTGAAGACGCGGCCCCGTTATATCGGAGGAGTTCTCCATGAGTGTAGCAAGAATGGACAGGATCCGGGTGAATTCTTCAGCCAGCGGTGTGAAGCGGAACAGCTCTGGGGGCCTCAGGTTTCCGTGCCCGGCGAAGAGCTCGTCCCAAGATGTCCAAAGGCAAGCTGCCGGTTGACGTGCTGAAGCCACTTGACTTATTGTCCCTCGTATCTGTTGCGATGGGAAAAGGATCGTTCCGGGCTGTCATCCCCGGTTCGAGTCTTGGGGAGCAGATTCCCGAAGGACTGGGAAGACCGTGCGCAATGGCCCATGATGCCCCTGTCTGCCTTGGGTGAACAGGGCCGTGAGTCCCGCCCTCATGTTGCATCGATGAAGCTAATTCCATGCCACAAGCCGGTCGGATTCGGTGGGCGGTTTCAGTCTCATTCGCCGTGGCGTCACCTCAAGAGGAAGGTTCAGTATGAAACTGGGGATCGTTGGTTTGGGGCGTTCCGGGAAAACCACCATTTTCAATGCGCTCACCCGGCGTACCGGCGAATCGGCGCCTCCCGGGGGCCAGGTTGTGCCGGTTCTTGGGGTTGTGCCGGTCCCGGACTTCCGGGTCGATTGGCTGAGTCGGCTGTATCAGCCGGAGAAAACCACGTACGCTCAGGTCACCTACATGGACCTCCAGGGCATGCCGGGCATGGTTGAGAGCAAGCAGGAATATATGTCCCTTCTGCTCAATCACATGCGGCCCATGGATGCGTTCCTCATGGTGGTGAGAAACTTCCCGGACCCGGTCCTGGGAAAACCAGCGCCGGCCAGGGACTACCGTGAGCTGGCCGACGAGTTCATCATCGCCGATCTCGCCACAGTGGAAAAGCGTCTTGAGAAGCTCACCCTCGAGCAGAAGCGGGGCAAGAAGGTTCCCGAGTCGGAGAAGGTGCTCCTTCAAGGCTGCCTGGATCTGCTGAACGAGGAAAGACCGCTCCGCTCCGATCCCAAGCTGGCCGGGGCTCCTGAGCTTCGAGGGTTCACGCTTTTATCGGCCAAGCCTCTCCTGGTCATTTCCAACAACGCGGATGAGGATGATCGACTTCCAGAGCTTGCGATCGACGAGGGGGAAGCCCTGGTGGTGCGGGGAAAGCTCGAAATGGAAATGGCTCAGCTGGCTGAATCCGAGGCTCATGCTTTTCGGGAGGATTTCGGCATCACGGAGTCAGCCATGGACCGTGTCATCCAGGGCTCCTTCGCGTTGTTGAAGCTCGCTACCTTTTTGACGGTGGGAGACGACGAAGTCAAAGCCTGGACGATCCCGAGGGATCTTCCGGCCCAGGAGGCTGCAGGCGCGGTCCATTCTGATATCCAGCGGGGCTTCATTCGGGCGGAGGTGGTTGCCTTTGAGGATCTGCACCGTGCTGGAGACCACAATGCGGCGCGAAAACTTGGGCTTGTTCGATTGGAAGGGAAGACATACCCCGTTCAGGACGGCGACATCATCAATTTTCGCTTCAACGTGTGAGGCGCCAGCAGGGGCTTTTGGCCCTGAGGCATGCCTGGCATATTCGTTGCTTGAATCGCCGAGGAACCCAAACCGGACTGAGATACTGTCTCGAAACTCCTCCGAAGGCCTTTGTTCGTGATTCCGGCGCGAGCCGGAACACGGGGTTCGCCGGGCATTCCGGACCCCGGCCTCCCGGGTGGGATGGCATCTGGGGGTTTTGAAATGGTCATTCATTGCCCGGTCATCGTCCCCGACTTCTTTTCCCACACACAGGCTGTGAGCTGAAGAAGAAAAATCCGTCCGGAGACAGCGAGCCTGAGCCTCCAAGGGCTTCGTGCACGGCGGAGTTTCTTTTTGGGGGGCGACATTGGCCGGCACAGTGGCGGTATTGAGGGGCATCAGAGGAAGCAATGGAAGTCTTCATAGCCAGGCAACCGATATTTGACATTCATCTGAAAGCATACGGCTACGAGATCCTGTTTCGCAATGGAGGCGAGAACGCCTATTCATGCATCGACGGCGATCAGGCTTCGAAGGATGTCATCGGCAATGCCTTTCTCAAGATCGGGCTGCATCGCCTTACAGGAGGGAAGCGGGCCTTCATCAATTTTACCAGGAGGCTGTTTCTGGAAGAGGTGGGGCTGAAGCTTCCCAAGGATCTGATAGTCATCGAAATCCTGGAGGATCTCAAGCCAGACCCAGAGCTTATCCAGGTTTGCAGGAGGCTTCGCGATGCCGGCTACACCCTGGCTCTCGACGACTTCGTCGCCAAGAACCGGGATCTGATGCCTCTCGTCAAGCTTGCAGACATCATCAAGGTGGATTTCGCGGGCAACGACGACAAGGAAAAGCGATCGATCGCCAGTGAAATTGGGAGGTTCGGCCCTCGCCTGCTTGCTGAAAAGGTGGAGACCCGGCAGGACTTCCAGCTGGCTAAGGAGTGTGGCTACTCTCTCTTCCAGGGCTTCTTTTTCAGCAAACCGGAGATCATCTCAGGGAGGGACATCCCGGGGTATAAGCTCAACCATCTCAGGATGCTCGAGCAGTTGAGTCGGGAAGACCTGGATTACAAGGAGCTTGCAAAAACCATTGGCCAGGACCTTTCGCTCAGCTACAAGCTGCTCAATTATATCAATTCTGCCTATTTTGGCGTTGGAAAGACCGTCTCTTCCGTCTCGCAGGCCATCTTGCTTCTGGGTGAGAGGGAAGTCCGGAAATGGGCTTCACTCGTCACTCTCACAGGCCTTGGGCAGGACAAGCCCCAGGAGCTCATGGTCACCTCTCTGGTGAGAGCTCAATTCTGCGAAGCCATGGCGAAGGGGGTTGGACTCAAGGGAAAGGGGAGCGAGCTCTACCTGATGGGCCTGTTTTCTCTCCTTGATGTGCTCGTCGGGCGTCCACTGGATGAGATCCTGACGGAGATACCGCTGGGCCGGGAAATCAAATCCGCTCTGAGCAATTCGGGAGTCAATCAGCACAAAAAGGTTCTCAACCTCGTGAGCCATTACGAAAAAGCCGAGTGGCAGAAGCTGTCCGGCCTTATCAGGGAACTGGGTCTGTCCTCGGCGGATGTGGTCATGGCCTATCTCCAATCTTTGGTGCGCGCGGAGCAGATCCTCGGCGTTCAAACCAAAAAGTGAGGACACGGCGGTACTGGCGGGGTGGGTGAAATGGGGCAGTCCTGAGACAGCTGTTTGACGAGCCGGGGACTCGATCACCTTTCATTTCCCGGATCCGCATTCGTCAATGCCTCCCGACTGCGGAAGCAGGTTCAGGAGCATGCGATCCAGGTCGTTGAAGATCCCTCCGCAAACCCCGGAATGGCTCATCTTTTCTCCGAACAACTCCCTGCGCAGGTTGTCCACCGTTCTATTGATGGTTCCAAGCTTCTTCAGCTGTCCACTCTGAGCGGCCACTTTCTCTTCCAGCAGCAGCCGTGCCGCCGCATGACAGAAGAACTTCAGATCCCGGGCCAGGCGCCCGGCCCTCTCCACCCAGGGGTCTGTCCTTTGCTGCCGGACGGGACGAGCTTCAGCTTCCTGCACGACCCTGCGCATCACCACGGCCAGCATGCCGTATTCCAGCCCTCGCAATCCCCGACGCCATTGAAGGAGCCAGGGGTTCCTCCAGCTCCACAAGAGATGGCGTTCGCCGAAACAGATGAGATCTTCCACCGCCTCGAGAGTCGAACGCAGTATCGCAACCGCTTGCGCTGAGGGACCGTCGGTTGCAGGAGGCGGTGGTTTCGGATGGGGGAAGTCCTTTGGAGGGCCCGCGCCGTACGAGTCGCTGAGATAGGCCAGGATATTGAAGAAAAGGCGATTGCCCAGGTCATCCCCCGGGGTTTCGAGGTGGGGGTAGGAGAGGATGAGCTTGCCTCTGCCTCTCTTGAATTCCATCATCGCCGGCTGCCCGATGATCCTCACCGGGTTCAGGTTGATTCCGTAAATGGACTCCCATTCCTCCCATGGAACATCCAGGTTTTTCAGGTCGGAGAAGGCAAGGTCGGCAATGGTGAAATCGTCACCGGGCCGGAGGTAGGTGGCCAGAGGCAAACTTCGGGGGAGGGGATGCCATGCAAACTGGGACGGCCACCAGATGGAAACGGGGACGGCTTCGGGTAAGCCGGCCCATGCCGGGTGGCCGGGAATGCCGCGAACGATGACCTGTCCGCTGGCGTTGGGCAGTCGTTCTGAGAGGGCCATCCTCTCCAGGGGTACGATGCCCAGCGAAGGTGGCCGCGAGAGAGCCATCCCCGCTCCACCACAGAAACCGACGTAGCCTCCGCCCCGCATAACAAACGCTTTCAGGCGCCGGCTCCCGGTGTCGCCCAGTGCCCGGATCTTGTGGGCAGCCCATCCTCCCGGAACGACCAGGACCCGATACGAGTCCAAGGCGCCCGCTGCTGCATCACTCCCGCTCAGCAGATGATAGGGAATGGCCAGACGTTTCAAGGTATCAATGCAGATGAGCCCCCACACCAGCGACTGATCCCACAGGACGGCGACAGGGGGCCTCTCCCACTGAGTGCTGCCAACGACTGCGGTCATTCGCCGGATTCTTCCCGGGTCTCTTCGGTCTGGACCATCCCCGTTTTCTTGAGGGCGGCTACGCCACCCTGGAGATTGGCCGTCCGGCATATTCCGGCACTTTCCAGCTGTCGCATGGCTTCGTAGGATCGGACGCCGGAATTGCAGACCAGGACGAGCCGCTTGTCTCGCGGGACCTCTCCCATACGGGCCTGAAGGGTCTCCTGCGGTATGTTGATCCAGCGATCACCGAATCTGATGACGAAAGGAGCGGCATTGGCCGGACCGCGAACATCCAGACAAAGGGTGTCGTCGGCTTTTTCGTCGAGGAAGCATTTCTCGAATTCGTTCACGTCCATGGGCCGGTTGTAGCCGTCCAGGATGTTTTCGGCGGTGTTGGCGGCGGCGTTCACAATGTCGAGGGCCGATGCGTAGGGCGGTGAATAAGCCACCTCGAGGTTTGAGAGATCGTCAAGGGTGGCGTGGTAGGGCAGGATGCCGGCGATGGAATTGATGCGCCCCACCAGGGCGTCGCCGTTGCCCGCCACGCCCTGGGCGCCCAGGATGCGCCGCGTTTTGCGGTCGACGGTAAGGATCAGGTACATCAGGTCCTGAGTTGGATAAAAATGAGCCCGATCCGCCTGGACCACGAAGGCATGCATGGCGTCGAAGCCTTCACGCCGGGCCGTGGACAGCGGGATGCCGGTGGCGGAAACGGCCAGGTCGAAAATCTTGATGGAAAAGCTGCCCACTACCCCTTTGAAGGTGGCAAATCCCCCTGCCAGGTTGGTCCCGATAACCCTTCCCTGGCGGTTGGCGAGCGACCCTTGCGGGAAAAAAACGGGTTTGCCCGTCACCAGATGCATCACTTCAATGCAGTCCCCACCGGCGTAGATGTCAGGGTCCGAGGTCTGGAGTCTTCCGTTCACAACGATTCCGCCCCGGGGTGATACGAGGAGACCGGCCTGCCGGGCCAGCTCCGAGTTGGGGCGTACGCCGATGGCCGATATGACCAAATCGGCTCCGATCTCCCGTTGCGAGGTGACGATGCGGAGGGCCGTTTCTCCATTTTCTGCCTTGATTTCGCGCACCATTTCGTTGAGATGGATGGTCACTCCCTTTTCTTCCATATGCCTCTGGACCATGCGGGCCAGGTTGGCGTCCAGGATCACGGGCAGCACCTGGTCGGCTATTTCCACGATGGTGGTCTCGATGCCCCACAGGTCGGCAAGGGCTTCAGCCATCTCGCAGCCGATGGCTCCCGCCCCGATGATGACGGCCTTATCCACTTCTCCTCTGGAGATGCGTTCTTTGATGGCGATAGCGGATCGCAGGTTCGAGAGGCTCATAACCTGGGGCAGGTCGCCACCCGGAATGGGCAGGCGATTGGCCAGGCTCCCCATGCCGAGAACCAGCTGGTCATAAGGCAGGTCCTCCTCGCGTTCCGTGTTGAGGTCCCGGACTCTTACCGTCCTGGCCTGGCGGTCAATGGCCATGGCGCGGGTTCGAGTCCTCACGTGCACCCCTTTGGCGTCTTCAAAAAACTCGGGGGTGCGCACCATGTGGAAGCTGGTGCTCATGAGTTCTTTGACGTCGCTCACGTCTCCTGAAATGAAGTAAGGCATTCCGCAGCCGCCGTAACTGATATGCTCGTCCTGATCGACCATGATAACATCGGCATCGGGGATCAAGCGTTTGAGCCGGCATGCCACTTTGGGGCCCAGGGCCACGGCGCCGACAATCACGACTCGCTTCTTATCCATCGGGCAGTTCCTTTCTCACTACTGATTCAATCGTTGCCGAAGCCGCGAATCTCTCCACAGTCCGGGCAAGTCCAGACAACGCCGTTGCAGGTCATACCCCAGAAATTCTCCTCCATGCAGTCGGAGCAGATCATGAATCCACAGGGGCATGTCCAGCAAAAAGGCTGGTCCCGATCACACGTGATGCAGTGGTAGGCCTTGGCGTGTTTCCACTTCTTCCGGCGTCCCGCTTCTGGCCCTTTTGAGATTTTGGAATCATTCATGTCCGATCAGCCGATTTCCACAAGTCCAAATATGTGCTCATCCTGAAACTTAAAGACTCAGCCATCTTTAAGCTTCTCCCGCCATGAAGATGAACTCAAAGCCTAAAAAAATCAATGGTCCGGTGACTCCCGGGCGACTTTGGCAGGATCCATGGTCGCGGGTTGAGGAAGCCCCCGGTGCATGTGCGCCAATAATTAATATACTACATGCTGAGGGCACGTTCACATGCCTGGTCAGGGAGCCCCTCATCAGGGACAACCTCGAGGCGGTTTGCCGCCGAAACCCATCCTGCAGGTTTTCAATCGGACTTTCGCATTGACACTGCGGCAAGCCATTCCCTATTCTTAACAAGGAGCAGGCAGCTGAACAAGGACCCCGAAAGGAGGCGGAATATGTACGTCGGCTGGAGCATGAAAACGAGTCTTGTCACCATAACTCCCGACACGTCCATTTTTCGGGCCAGAGAACTGATGGACCAGCATAAGATTTCCCACCTTCCTGTGACCGACGGAAAGGCTCAACTGCTTGGAATCGTTACCGACCGCGATTTGAAGGAGGCGTGGGCCTCCCCGGCGACCACCCTGAGTGTCCACGAGCTCACCTATGTGCTGCAAAAGCTTACTGTGGCTCACATCATGACCAAAGGCGTCACCTCGGCTACGCCCAACATGACCATCGAGCGGGCTGCCCGAATCATGCATGACGGCAAGATCGGAGCACTTCCGGTTCTCAGAAATGACAAGCTCGTTGGGATCATCACCACGACGGATCTCATGGAGGTCCTGCTGATGGCCCTGGGTATGAGCGACGATACGAAGCGGCTTTCCGTTTTGGTGACCGACAGGACGGGCGTGCTGGTCAAGATCGGGAAGGCCATGCAGGCCGCCTCCGTGAACATTCTGAGTACTCTGACGGTTCCGTTGCGCGGACACCGTGATGTCTGGCAAGTTATTGTCCGCTTTAACCTCGCTGACTACAAAACCGCGGTCCACGCCCTGGAGGAGAGCGGTCTGAAGGTGCTCACTGAATACGTTGAGGACTTGACCCCTTATCTGCCTGTTCGATCGTGACGAATCCCCTTCGAGGGGAAGTATGGGAGAATCTGGTGGCCGACATTATTGATTTGAGAAATCGACAGCGTCCGCCGGACAACGTTGTCACCCTCCACCCTTTGGAGTTTCGGAGAGGGGACTGGCAGCTGGGTTCCACTATGATGGTCAAGCGGGAAGAGTCCGCCCGCTACGAAATGCATCGAATGGAAGCTTTCAGCAGGCATGGGCATGCTCATGTGGCGCATGTGCCCAATCATTTCACCCTTGACGACGGCTACCACTATACGCTCATTGGCCTCTATCGGTATCGGAACGACGAGGCTCTCATGCGGCGCGTTTACCGATTGGCCGGCTGGATGGAGTGTGTGACCAACGCACCCTCGCCCATTCTGCGGACGGACCTGCTGCGGCGGTTCTACAAGTCCATCCTGGAGGAACGCGAAGCCCTCAATCTCGTTTGGCGCGGAAACGTCCGCTACTTTTTGTTTCCAATCCATGTCGAGTATTATAATCCAAACCTCCTAAAGCATCGCGTCTCCAGGACGGAGAGCCTCAAAGATCTGTATGCGGTGATCGAAGAAGAGACGGACCGGCAGTTCGACGTTCTGGCTGAGCATTATGTTTTCTACCTTCCTGAGAATCTTGCCTCTTGAGAGCCTGCCTTCTTCTGATATCGAGTCATGACGGTTATGGAACGGGATATTCTGATTGGGGGAGATATCGGCGGTACTCACATGAGGCTCGCGCTTGTGGAACGGCATGGTGCAATCCTGCAGCAGTCCAGAACGGCGACGGACGTGCAGGCCGGCGTTCCGGATGTGGTGACACGTTTGATCCATCAGTGCCTGGAGTTGATGGCGGCAGCCCGTCGGATGGGGAAACGCGTTTGTGCCATCGGCCTGGGTGTGGCCGGAAAGATCGATCGCAGAAAGGGAGCCGTCCTGTTTTCGCCGAACCTTCCGCCCATGAACGGCTATCCCCTCGCCGACGAGCTTCGGCGCGCCCTTGCCGTTCCGGTATTTGTTGAGAACGATGCCGACTCGTTTGGAGTGGGCGAAAGCCTGCTGGGCGCCGGCCGTGGCATAACCAATTGGATCGGTCTGACTCTCGGAACGGGGGTTGGCGGCTGCATCATTCTGGGCGGCAGTTTATGGCGCGGAGACGAGTTGGGATTTTCCGGGGAGTTTGGACATATGGTCATCAACCCGGAGGGTCCGCTCTGCGCTTGCGGCCTGAAAGGTTGTCTCGAGGCACACGCCTCGAGCTCGGCTCTCAAGCGGGCTGTTCGTGACGCCGTGATGCGCGGCAGGCTTTTGGGCGGGCCGCTCCATGACTCTTGTTCGTCGGATGAGCTCACCTCGGAGCTGATTCACCAGCAGGCTTGCCTGGGTGATGAGCTGGCCAGGGAGCTGTTCCTTAGAGTGGGGTGGTCGTTGGGGCTGGCTATCGCAGGCCTTTTCAGCGGCCTGGGGATTCGTCATGCGGTGATCGGTGGCGGTGTGAGCAACGGCTGGGACCAGTTCAGCAAGCCCTTGATGGAGAGCCTGGCGAAGCATTGCAGCATGCTCGAGCCCGATGAAATGGTGGTTCGTCGAAGTGAACTGGGAGACGACGCGGCGCTCATAGGGTCAGCCCATCTGGCGTGGCTTCAAGTGACTTCCCCGGCTCAGGGCGTGGAAGGACCTGTACCGTAAGAAAGGTGGCGCCTCCGGAGTTTTGGACCGAAGGGGTGCCGATGCCGTCATTCAGCAGGAACGAATGGTTTGCTGCCGGCCAAAATAGTCTTGACTTGGTCCAAAACCATTGTTTACTATCGGCGTTGACAGTTGGGCCGGCGGGTGTAGCTCAGTTGGTAGAGCACAAGCTTCCCAAGCTTGGGGTCGCGGGTTCGAATCCCGTCGCCCGCTCCAGT
>CAZLCS010000062.1:0-27747 GCA_964557955.1 uncultured Syntrophobacteraceae bacterium | reverse complement strand
CAGGGGGTCAGATTTCAATGAGAATGGGGGGTCAATTTTCAGTGTAGATCTTCACCCATCGCCCAGAGTTCGTCCACCAAGGCCACCAGGGTGTCGTTATGCGTCGACCCAGGGCAGAGATCCGCGGTGTTGAAATTCGGCTTGATGAGAACGTCTTTCCCTTTGACCGGATTGACTTGCAGGGCTTCGATGGATGCTTTGACGCCGTGTTTTCGGTCGGTGGTTCTCACGAGAGCAACGCGACTGATTGCCATTTTCTCCCCCTTTCCGGGCGTCAAGTGGGTTTGACGTGAAATTCGACGGGAAGATGAGCAGGCCTTCTCCAAGTCTGCAAGATTATCAGCGGGCCGACAACCTTTTTGTCGGCTCGGAGCAGGATTGGTCGTTTGGGCTTTCGATCTGTTGATGTTGATGTGTATGCTGGAAGCTGTTCCGGCGCAATAATATCATGAGAGGGAGGGAGCGAAAGTGACTTTCGAGGAGCTTTCCGATTTCATTGAGAAGCGGATGAAGATGAGCCATGTCTGCCAGCCTCTCCTGATCAAGGCCCTCATCGACGCCGGGGGCTCTGCAACCTTGCGCCAGATCGCCCTCAACTTCCTGGTCCAGAACGAAAGCCAGATCCTCTACTGCGAAGACCGAATCAAACATATGCCCGTCCCCGTGCTCAAGAGGCATGGCGTGGTGGAAAGATCCGGAAATCTCGTGTCGCTCCCCGTGGATAAGCTCACATCCGAGCAGAAGGCCCATCTTAAGATGCTCTGCGAAAGCCGCCTTCAGGATTTCGTGAAGAGGAAGGGACTTGCGATCTGGGACTACAGGATGCGTGTGTGGGAGCCCCAGCAACGAAATCGCTCGATCTTCCTCATGCCCTGAAGTCAGGCTGCAAACGATACCTCATCGATCGCGATGATCCCTTGAATCCAGAATGTGCGGCTCAGCCATGGTCGGAACTCAGCCTCTCCCTCAGCACTCCGGAGCATTGGCGGTAAATGCTGGCCGAATTCAGATATCACACCGGCATCACCCATACAAGCAGGGCAGCAGGAGGGCGTGCGGTGCCATGATCTCCTGGGGCGGTGAGGTGCATCAGGATCAGGACAGGCAGATCGTACTCGTTGGGGTGTCCGTGCCGGGCGAAGCTTTCTGAATTGGCAAACTGTAATGAAACTACGCGTGAAACTGCGCGCGGGATGACCAGGGAGAATCCGGGAGGTAGCCCCACCCCAGTGTCTGGTGTGCCAATGGCAGGACCTTCCAGAAAGCAGTTATGGCTTCCAGTAATGCTCGGTGCCCTCAGGGCACAGAAAGAGGTCTGCGACCAGTTCAAGGGCAAGTATTTCTTCTGCACGTCAACTGCGGCACAGATTGCCCCGGACAACCTGCGGGATCGTGTGTGGACTCCGACCATAAAGAAAGCCGGACTGTCATATCGGGAGATGAAGCAAACAAGGCACACCTTCGCCACCATCTCGCTGGGCTGTGGAGAAAACCCTTTGTGGATTGCCAGAACCATGGGCCATCGAAACACCGAGATGATCATCAAAGTCTACAGCAGGTACATTGAGAGGTCTCGGGGATCAGATGACGGTGGTCTGCTCAACAGCATCCTTCAAGGAAATGAGGGTAATGGCGAGTAGGTGTGGGTAGCATGAATTATGGCAAAATCCGGACCTCAAAACAGGAAAGGGGCCAGCGATTTCTCGCTAACCCCTTGATTTTCCTGGCGCGCCCGGCACGACTCGAACGTGCGACCTGCGGATTCGAAGTCCGTTGCACGGTATTCATACCGTTTTGCATTATTATAGATAATGATTGACTTTTCGAATACTTACTGGCATTCTCTTTCACACTGTTTTAGATGATTTTGGGCCTCTTTTCATGAAAATGCGTACGTAATGCGTACGTCAATTTCAGCCCCGGAGGAAATGCCATGGCCATTCAGCTCTACTGTCCCGCCTGCAAGACGTATGTTCCCGTGGCCTCCAAGAAATGCGCGAAGTGCGAGACGGTCTTCCCGAGAGAGGGCAGAAAGTACCGCGTGGACGTGACGGTCAAGGGCAGGAGGGTGACCCGGTTCTGCGACAACCTGACCATCGCCCGTGAGGTTGAGGGAACCATCAGGGGTGACCTGGTGCGGGGGGAGTACGACATCACCGTCCACAAGGCAAAGAAGACTGTAACTCTGGGTGATGTCTGGGAGAAGTACCTGCCATGGGCGAAGGATCACAAAAAATCGTGGAGGAATGACGAGTACTATTATAACAAGCACCTTCTCCCAAGATTCGGGAGCAAGCCCCTCGATGGCATCACGGCTTTGGACATCGAGAGGATGAAGACCGAGCTCAAGAAAGGTGTGAACAAGCGTGGGCAGCCCTATGCCGCCCAGACCATCAAGCACCAGATCGTGATCCTCAGGCGTCTGTTCAATCTCGCCCGGAAATGGGATATATACCGGGGCGAGAATCCGGTCAGCTCGGTTCAGATTCCCCGGGTCAATAACGAGAAGACGGAGTTCATGACCGACGAGGAATTCGAGCGCCTGATGGAGACCCTTGAGACCTGGCCGTGCAAGGACAGCGTCGCCTTCATCAAGTTCGCGCTGTTTACTGGTCTGAGAAGGGGTGAAATCATCAAGCTCAAGTGGGATGATGTAAGTTTTGAAAGGAACCTTGTGACTCTCCGCGACCCCAAGCCGGGGAAAGACCAGACCGTCCCCGTGAGCAACGAAGCTCTTGACGTCCTGAGGTGGCTCGAGAGCACCTCGGCGTATGTGTTCCCCGGAAAGAACGGGAACCAGAGGTACGACTTCAAGGGGCCCTGGCAGAAGATCAGGAAAGCAGCATCTCTCCCGAACGGCTTCAGGTTTCACGGTTTGCGCCACCATTTTGCCTGCACCATGGTGAGCAACGGTCATGATCTCGTCATCGTCAAGGAGCTCCTCCACCACAAGGATATCAAGACGACCCAAAGGTATGCCCATGTGAAACCGGATGTGGTGAGACGCGCAGCCATGCAGAGCGGAGAGCTCCTCTCGCCCAGAACCAGGAAGCAGGCTGATACCATCGTCAAGTGACAGAGACCTCATTCGAATCAAAGACAGGGCAAGTGATATGAATCCACCGGAAAAGGCCGAAAATCCTGCAGCAGCTTGGGCTGGAGAGATCCTCCAGGCGGAGGATGCAGAAAACCCCAGTGAGAAAGATTGGTTTGATTTCAATAACGTACCGGTCACGATCGCTGATCAGATTAAACGAGTCAGGGAATTCCTGGAAAAGCTACGGACATCTATCGATTGGTCAGATGATGAGATCGATATGGAAAGAAAGGAAATCATCCACTATGTTGAAAACGCCATTGATCAATTAGAGGATCTGGGTCTGGATCCAATGGCCCATAGTGGTCAATTCCTGGCCTTCAGCATTGGTGAGCTATCCATGGCACTTCAATTATGGGATCGCCAATCAGCTTCTCAATGGGCAAGATCCATGCGAAGAAAGCGCAAAGAGAAGGATGATATGATTATAAAGGAATTCATCACTGCTGCTGGGAATTCCTGGAGAAAGGGAGATACCAGGTTTCATAATGAAATGGCTGAAAACCTTACGGAACAGTACAACACCTACTTTGCAGAAGAAATCAAAGGTGGAATGAGGCACAAGTTCAAGAAGAGCACCATAATGAACAATCGTGAATTCAAGTCACTGGCACTTCACCATGGAAGGCTGCGCGGTGTAAAAAAATGAAAAGGCCTGTTTTTTTTACCCCGCCCCTCTACGGTACACCCCCCACCTATACCGTATGAGCCCGTCTTACGTCCCCGTCTAATACCATCTATATTCGCTCCTGACGATCAACAAGAACATCAAAACAGGAGCGAGAAACCATGCAGCACCCCTACCTTGCGAGACTTTCGAAAGATCAGAAAGACCCCCGTCTGCCCTTCAAGAACTCGACGTTCTATTCCTGGCATCACCGCAGGAAACACCCCGAGATCTTCATCAAGATCGGAAGATCGCTCTTCATCGACCTTCGGGCGCTCGATGACCTGATCGAGAAGAGCCGGGTCAAACCGCGTCGAGACCGCGCCTGAAAAGGAAGATCCCCCCGGCTGGCGGGCCGGGAGGATCCCAATGCAACAATGCTTTCAGAATTCGAGGGTAGCGTAAAACATGAGTGATCAACCGTCAAGTTCAGACATCCGGCTCACCTTAATGTATCTCCACGGGCTTTCAGAAGCAGCCGAAAGAGTGTTCGAGATTCGGGCCTTCGCGGGCGGGCGCACCCACTCGGGATACTTCGACAATATCGATATCGCCACTGAAGTTGCTTTCAGGCTCACGAGCAGGCCCGACTGCTCGGCAGTCTATGTGACCTTGAACCCATGCAACCCGGCCCTGCTCGCCCGTTCCTGCAACCGGGTGCGGCAGTGCGGGCCCAAGGATCCCACGACAGCCGACAACGATATCGCGAGACTGTGCCATCTTCTCATTGATATCGACCCCTTGAGACCCTCGGGAATCAGCAGTTCGATGGAAGAACACGCGGCAGCGATTCAGTTTGCGAGTGCTCTTCGTGAGGATCTTTCGTCCATTGGCTTCCCGGCACCGCTCATGAGCGACTCGGGGAACGGCGCGCATCTTCTCTGCAAGCTCGACCTTCCCAACGATCCTGAGAACGTCGATCTCCTGAAACGCGTCCTGCAAGGGATCCAGGGAAAATACGAGGATTCGCCGGGCTGCATTGTCCTGGACGGTGTTCGGCTGTCGGTCGACCAGAAGGTGTATAACCCTTCACGGATCTCCAAGGTTTACGGCACCTGGACGCGCAAGGGGGACAGCACCTCCGACCGACCCCACCGGGTGGCGAGTGTGCTCTTGGCGCCCCAGGAGCTGATCGTGCTTACCCGCGAGCTCCTTGAATCCATTGCCCTGCCCGCTTCCGCAAAATCATCTTCGAAGGCTGGCGAATCCCGAGGAGAAAGCTCAGCCGGATCACTCAATGTTCAGGCCTACCTTGAGCATTACGGCCGCAAGCTCCTTCATGTCAAAACCAACGGCGGTTCGACGCTCTATGTCCTCGAGTGCTGCATCTTCGATCCCTCGCATGCCGGCGGCGAGGCAGCCATTGGCCAGACTGAAGACGGAAAGCTCTTCTATCAGTGCTTTCATGATTCGTGCAAAGGCAAAACATGGAAGGATGCCAGGCGGATCATCAGCGGCGACGACAAGCTGGGGAGATTCATGCCAGGCGGTTCGTCCTCAACGAATAGCGGGAGTAGCAGGAATAGCAGCCACCCAAATGGGAACGAAGAAAATTCATTCGAACCCCCTCTTCCTCTGAGAAGGCCGCTCCCGCCTACGAAACCTTACCCAATGGAGGTTCTTGGGCCGATTCTCGGAATGGCCGCCGCGGCCATTCATCGGGGCATCCAGGCGCCGCTCGCCATCTGCTGCCAGAGTGTCCTTGCCGCAGGGTGCCTCGCCGTTCAGGCACTGGCCGATGTGACCATCGACGGGAGACGCATTCCTCTCTCCTGCTACTTTCTTTCGATCGCCAGCTCAGGTGAGCGCAAGAGCTCGGTTGACACCGAAGCGCTGAGGAGTCACCGGGAATTTCAAGCTCGTCTTCAGGAGAGGTTTGGACAAGAGCATCGGGACTACATCGATCAGATCGATGCGTGGAAGAAGGCCAGGGAACAGCAGCTCAAGAAGGCCAAGAGCTTCGAGGAGAAGAAACAGGTCCTCGCAGAGTTCGGTGATCCCCCAACAGCCCCGATCATCCCGCTATTGTTCGCTCAGGAGCCGACTTTTGAGGGGCTCTTCAAGCTCCTGCGCGATGGAAGGCCAAGCGTTGGCCTGTTTTCAGACGAAGCGGGCACTTTCGTCGGCGGGCACGGCATGAATGAGGACAACCGGCTCAAGATGGGGGCAGGGCTCTCGGTCCTCTGGGATGGGAAGCCCCTCACAAGGACCCGAGCGGGAGACGGTGCGATGGAGCTTCACGGAAGGCGGGTCTGCGCGCACCTGATGGCCCAGCCCAACGTCGCGGAAAACCTCCTCTCGGATGGCATGCTCCTCGAGCAGGGTCTCATTTCACGATTTCTGGTCTGCTATCCGGACAGCACGGCCGGAACCCGATTCTATCGAGGAATCGACCTGACCCAGGACCCGGCTATGCGCACCTACCACAAGAGGGTCCATGACCTGCTCGATACAGATCTCCCCGCCTCCCCTACCGATCCGCAGGTCCTTTTCCCGCCCGTTCTGTCACTGACGGGTGATGCCAGGTCCCTTTGGGTTGAATACCACGATTCCGTGGAGAGGGAGTTATCGGAGGGTGCCCTTCTTGCCCCCGTCAGGGGATTTGCGAACAAGGCACCGGAGCATGCCTTGAGATTGGCCGGAGTGCTCACCATCTTCGACAACCCGCAAGTCCGAGCCATAGACAAAAAGCACATGGTGGCCGGGATCGAGCTTGCACGGTACTACACCGGCGAGGCGCTTCGTCTGTTCCATGCGGGGACATGCAAGCCGGAAATCCTTCAGGCCGAAAAGCTTCTGCAGTGGCTGAAGGAAAAAGAATACATCTACCTTGGGGCCGTGTACCAGTATGGACCGAACAGCATTCGCGAGGCGTCTGTCGCCAAGCCCCTGATGAAGCTTCTCGAGGAGCATGGTTGGGTAACCCGTCTCGAGGAGCCGATGGAGATCGACGGAAAGGTTCGGCGCCAGGCATGGAGGGTATGGAAGGACACGGCTGACCCTGGCTCAAAAATGCGGGATCAAGATCCACCCCATGCTAATGCCGCTAATTCCGCTAATCCCGAGAGCGGGGCAGAGAAGGCTAATAGCGGAAATAGCGAGAGTAGCAGTACCCCTGGTGCCGAATCGCATTTCTCGGGGTTTGAGGAAGAAGAGATGGTGATATGAGGGTTTCGGACCTTCTCGCGCAAATCCGGAGCCGGGGAGCTACCATCACGGTTCGAGGCGAAAACCTGATCCTCAAGCCACCCGGCGCGGTCGAGGATCTCCTCGGTTTGATCAAGGCCAGCAAAATGGCTTTGGTCGAGCATCTGAGCGGGGAGGACCGGGAGCTCACGGACTACCTTGTGGCAAACATCAAAAGTGGCGGGGCCTACAGCCGAATCCTTCCGGCGGTAAGAAACTATCTTCAAAGAACGCTGCCAGCGGAAAGAGTTCACGAGATAGAGGAAGCCTTCGCCGACCAGGTGAACAGATTGGAGCGTTGAGCTCCGTAATTGCTCGTGATCATCCAGGAACCGAGCGGTGAGGAAGAGCTTTTGCATGCAAGCGGAACCAGAGACGCCCCAGATTCCCAAATGATTTCGTAATCAATGGAGGGGAAATGCCGCCATCCGAATGGACCCTGAAAACGGAGGACTGCCGGGCTCTGAGCATCAAGCTGGTCCGCAAGGAAGGGTTTCTCACTTCACCCAGGGAGGAAGTCTTGACATGGACCTTCTCCGATGGGTCGAGGACTTCGATTCGCCTCGTGAGCGCCCCACTGCATCAGATCACTCTCAGGTATACCATCACCGACGAAAGCGGAACTTCCTGGCCCGTGAGTGATCGGATAAGAATCGACTGGACACCCTGTCACCTCGGGGGGCAAAGGCCATGGTTCTCATGTCCCTTGTGTGGACGTCGCGTGGGTGTCCTGTTTCTGCGGGCTGGGTACTTTCGGTGCCGGTGCTGCCAGAAGCTGAGATATCGATGCAAGTCAGAAACCCCTCTGGACCGTTCCAGGCGAAGGATTCACAAAATCGAGTGCCGACTCGGCGGAGACACGTTCAATAGACCCAAGGGAATGCATCGGACAAGATTTGAGCGACTTCAGCGCCAGCTTGAAGATGCTGAAGAACGCGAAAGCGACGCCCGCTTCAATGCGTTGGTGCGGCACTTCAAGCTGGACTCGCCCTCAGGACCATCAGCATGGCTCGATAGCCAGCTCTTTGACCAAGAATCCATCCGGGTCCTTTCATTCTGCAGGGACGTCCTCAAGAGGGTCCGCTCCCAACAGGAATGATTACTTGAAGCACTCGGCTGGGCCGAATAACAGCCGGGATGCCAGGTGAGGCAGACTGTGACATCCAAAAGTGGTCCGCACGCCAGCTCATTACAGATAACCATCCTCTTCTGATCGCCGATTGCTTGACCTAACATCGGGTCCTGCATCGGGGCATACCGCGTTCAGAGAAGGGGATCACAACGCAGTATACATCGCACGGAGCGTTGTGATCTCAACTTCCTTCAATATGGTTTGCCCCTCTTCGGTCATCCCTTAAGGATTGAGCGTTGCGTTCCTGTTCCTCACAGAGGGTTTGGTCAGATGGCGTGGCGGCAGGGGTGTTCGGGACCACCTGTCCCAGCTTGGCTTTCGCACAAATGTGCTGCTGATGGCTTCAGCCGATAGACAGCAATCAAATCGAATGGCATGAGTGGCGCTGAGAATCAACTTGACGAAGGATGCCGAAACTCATAATGATCCAGTTTACAAAAGTGTAACTTTCTTATTCGGCCCGCCACGAGGCGGTTTTGGGTTCCATTGACTCGATTGATCGGACTCCCTCCATCGTACAGGAGGTCCGAAGGGCATGACAGTTTGGCATTGAGACATGAAACGGCTTGCTCGTTCATGTCGCTCCACCATTGTCGAACCATGTCAGGAGGGTTGTTTCAACGTGGGCTGTTGTATGTGGAGGCCCCGTGGCTGAAATGTGATCAGCGAGGTTGCCATCCCATGAGTCTTTTGTCCAAGGCCAATTGGAAGCTCCTGGTGTTGCTGGCCGTACTGGCCGGTGGTGTCGGGCTGTTCGTCTCGTTCGGGCCGCCTCAGATGATGGCCAAGACCGAGAGCCCCCTCTTCTGCTCCTCTTGCCACGTCATGCAATCTCAGTACGAGGCCTGGTTCAATGTCGGCGCCCACCGCACCATCCGCTGCGTCGACTGTCACCTGCCCCATGAAAACCTGCCAGTTTACTACGTCTGGAAATCCATCGACGGTCTCAAAGACGTCGCAGTCTATTATTCCGGTCAAACGCCCGAAATCATCACGATCTCCGATCGCGGCAAGCGGTTCGTGCAGACCAACTGCATCCGCTGCCATGCCGAGCGGGTGGCCGTGATCAACCAGGAGCGCAACTGCTGGGACTGCCACCGGTTCCTGCAGCATCAACTGGCCGGCGTACGTCTGACCAACTGAATTTCAACCCAATCCAACCGCACACAGGAGGAGGGGAGAATGTTGAAGCGCTTGAATCACACCCTGCTGATTTGCCTCGGGCTGGGCCTGGCGGCAGTCGTCGCCGGCTGCGAACCGACCAAGCCGCAGCCCCAACAGGTGGTGACGATACCCGACGGGGAAATCGATCCGGCGATCTGGGGGCGGGCTTGGCCCGAGCAGTACGAGCTCTGGAAGAAGACCGGGGAGCCCGTATCGGCGCGGCGGAGCAAGTACAAGACCGGCATGGACAGTGGTGCGCTCACGGTGGACAAGCTCTCCCAGTTCCCCTACATGGCGCTGCTCTTCAACGGGTGGGGGTTCGGGGTCGAGTACAACGAGCCCCGGGGGCACGCTTTCATGATCCGGGACCAGCTGGAGATCGACGCTTCGCGGCTTGGCTCCGGCGGAGTCTGCCTGAGCTGCAAGACGCCGTACGCTCCCGGCCTTCAGAAGGAGCTGGGTGTCGACTACTACCGGAAGCCCTTCAAGGAGGTGCTCGCCAAGATCCCCGAAAAGAACCGGGAGCTTGGGGTCGCCTGCATCGACTGCCACGACAACAAGGACATGAGCCTCAGGATTTCGCGGGGATTCACATTGCTTCAAGCCTTTTCGGCCATAGGGGTCGACCCCGCCAAATTGACCCGGCAGGAGATGCGCTCCGCCGTATGCGCCCAGTGCCACGTGACGTACAACATCCCCAAGGACAAGGAGAACAAGTCCGTGGGGCTGTACTTTCCCTGGCAGTACGGCAAGTTCGGCTCCATCGCCATCGAGGACATCATCCAGCAGATACGCAAGGATGAAACGGTCAAGGAGTGGAAGCAGAACGTCACCGGCTTCAAAATGGCCTTCATCCGGCACCCGGAGTATGAATTCTGGACGAACAACAGCACGCACTTCAAGGCCGGCTCCTCCTGCGCCGACTGCCACATGCCCTACACCATCGCCGGGGTGCACAAGGTGTCGGACCACCGCGTCATGAGCCCGGTTCAGGCCGACATGAAGGCGTGCAAACAGTGCCATGCCGAAAGTCCCCAATGGCTTCAGGAGCGCGTCTTTTCCATCCAGGACCGGACGATGTCCATCATGATTCGCGCCGGCTACCAGTGCGCGGCGGTGGCGAAGCTCTTCGAGCTGACCCACAAGACCCAGGCGGAAGGCAAGACGATCGATCCGGAGCTCTACGCCAAGGCCAAGGAATTCTATGAAGAGGCCTTCTACCGGTCGCTCTTCATGGGCGCCGAGAACTCGGTCGGTTTCCACAATCCCGCCGAGGGGTTGCGGATCCTGGGGGATTCCATTGCCTTCGGGTCCAGGGCGGAGGCCTACCTGCGCCAGGCCCTGGCCATGGTCGGCGTCGAGGTGCCCCTCAAGGTGGACCTGGAGATCATGAAGTACGTGGACCAGCGGGGCGAGAAAAAGCTGAGATTCGATCCCAAGCTCGAGTTCAAGGACCCGTACGGCCTGCAGGAGAGGTTCTTCTAGTCTCCCTCGGATGGAAGTCAGTGGCCGTTGCTGGTGGGCACGATGAACCCGTGCCCACCCTACGGCTGCTGCAGTGCCCATCCTGCGTCGAAGGTGGAGATGGTTTCGTAGTGTGGGCACGTCTTTCTGTGCCCACCAGCACCGAAAGCTGAAATGCGCCACAAGCTCCTGTAGCCTGACGTAGCCATCACCCCTTTTGGAAAAAAGGGCTGCAAATCGCCGGGGGGTGCTCCATCCCTTTCATGGTTGGTTTTGATCCAAGTCAATTGAGATCGCCATAACTCCCATTATCCTGTGTGCGACCCCATTCTTGTTTGGGGGATGCTTGTCCGTATCGGAATCTCTCGACGCCCCCTTTGGGCGTTCGCCGTAAGGATCGTACCCTCATTCCGGGAGTTGGCCATGGCCCCTAAAGGACTGCTGTCCTCGCTGAGATTTCTGCGCCCCCGCTCCACCGCCTGCCGTGAGGAGACCGTTTCCGACGGATGGGCCCAAATGCGCTGCGGCCAGCGGGAGTGGGAAGACTTCTACCGCGGCCGCTGGCAGTACGACAAGAAGGTCCGCTCCACCCACGGCGTCAACTGCACGGGCTCCTGCTCATGGGACGTCTATGTCAAAAACGGCATCATCGTCTGGGAGACCCAGCGGACGGACTATCCGACCTGCGGCAGCGGCTACCCCAACCACGAGCCGCGGGGCTGCCCGCGGGGAGCGACGTACTCCTGGTACACCTACAGTCCGGTCCGGCTCAAGCACCCGCTGGTGCGCTCCTCCCTGCTGAAGCTCTGGCGGGACGCGCTTGCCGTTCACGGGGACCCGGTCGCCGCCTGGAAGAGCATCGCCGGAGACGAGGCCAGGCGGAGGTCCTATCAGTCCCAGCGCGGCAAGGGCGGGTTCGTGCGGGTCCCCTGGGATGAGGCCGCCACGCTGGTGGCCGCCTCCCTCATCCATACCATCCAGACCTACGGCGCCGACCGCATCTTCGGCTTCACTCCGATCCCGGCCATGTCCATGGTCTGCTACGCCGCCGGGGCGCGGTTTCTGTCCCTGATCGGCGGGGTGCTCGCAAGCTTCTACGACTGGTACTGCGACCTGCCCCCGGCGTCCCCCCAGGTGTGGGGCGAGCAGACCGACGTCCCCGAGAGTGCCGACTGGTTCGAATCCTCCTACATGATCGTCTGGGGCACAAACCTGCCCATGACGCGCACACCGGACGCCCACTTCTTCACCGAGGCGCGCTACCGCGGGGCCAGAGTGGCTGCGGTCGCCCCCGATTATGCCGAGTACGTGAAGTTCGCCGACACCTGGCTGCCGGCCCGGGCCGGCACCGACGCGGCCCTCGCCATGGCCATGAGCCACGTGATCCTGCGGGAGTATTACATCGACCGCCAGAGCCCCTATTTCAGCGCCTACGCCAGGAGTTACACCGACCTGCCCTTTGCGGTGGTGCTGGATCCGCACGACCGGGAGTGGGTCTCCGGGCGATTCCTGAGGGCTTCGGACCTGGGCCTCGAGATCCCCAACGCCCAGTGGAAGACGGCGGTCTTCGATGCAGGAGCCGGCCGCTTCGTCATCCCGAACGGCAGCGTCGGGTTCCGCTGGAGCGAGGAGGGGCGCTGGAACCTTAACCTGAAGGATGCGGCGACCGATGCCGCCGTGGACCCGCTGCTCACCTTCGCCGACGCGGCCGACAGCTGGGTCGGCGCCCGGTTCCCGGTCTTCGGGACCGATGCCACCGCCACGCGGTGCGGCCAGGTGCCCGTCAAGAAGGTCGAGACGCCGTCCGGGACGCTCACGGTCACGACGGTCTTCGACCTGCTCGCGGCGCAGCTGGGTGTGCGGCGCCGGGAGGCCAATGGCTCGGCCGGAGATTATCCCGCAGGCTACGAGGACCCGCAGCCCTACACCCCGGCCTGGCAGGAGGCCATCACGGGGGTCCCGGCCGCCGACGCCATCCGCGTCGCGCGCGAATTCGCTGAAAACGCCGAAAAGACCCAGGGCAAATCCATGATCTTCCTGGGCGCGGGCACCAACCACTGGTTCCACAGCGACATGATCTACCGCGCCATCCTCAACCTGACGACACTCTGCGGCTGCCAGGGCGTCAACGGCGGGGGCTGGGCCCACTACGTCGGCCAGGAGAAGGTGCGGCCCCAGGCGGCCTGGTCGCAGTTGGCCTTCGGGCTGGACTGGCGCCGGCCGCCCCGGCAGCAGAACGGGACCTCCCTCTGGTACTTCGCCACCGACCAGTACCGCTACGATTCCCTGGACGTCGGCCGGCTGCTCTCGCCGCTTGCCGCAAAGGAGGGCTTGCCCCGCCACCCGGCCGACTACAACGTCATCGCCGCCCGCCTGGGCTGGCTGCCCTCCTACCCTCAGTTCAACCGCAACCCGGTCGAGCTCGTGGCCGAAGCCATCGCGGCCGGGGTGCAAACCGATGAGGAGATCGTCGACCACGTGGTGGCACGCCTCAAGACAGGCGATGTCCGACTGGCGGTCGAGGACCCGGACGACCCGGCCAACTTTCCGCGGGTGCTCTTCCTGTGGCGCGCGAACCTTCTGGGGGCGAGCTCCAAGGGCCACGAGTATTTCCTGAAGCACCTCCTGGGCGTCGAGAACGCGGTCATGAACACCGAGAGCCCGGTGCGGCCCGCCGAGGTCACCTGGCGCGAGACCGCCCCCGAGGGGAAGCTCGACCTGCTGGTGACGCTCGAGATCCGCATGTCGACCAGCGCCATGTACGCCGACGTGGCCCTGCCAGCCGCCGGCTGGTACGAGATGCACGACATCAACACGACCGACATGCACCCTTACATCCATCCCTTCAACCCGGCCGTCGACCCGCCCTGGGAGGCGCGCACCAACTGGGACCAGTTCAAGACCATCGCCGAAAAATTCTCCGAGCTGGCGGCGGTCCATCTCGCGGAGGCGCGCGACCTGGTGGCGACGCCGCTCCTGCACGACAGCCCGGGCGAGATTGCCCAGGCCGCGGTGCGGGACTGGCGCAAGGGCGAGTGCGAGCCGGTGCCGGGAAAGACCATGGCGAACCTCTCGCTGGTCCACCGGGACTACGCCAACGTGTTCCGGATGATGACGGCCCTCGGCCCGCTGGCATCCCATCCGGGCATCGGCTCCAAGGGAATCATGTGGCCGGCGGCCGAGGAGGTGGCCGAGCTTGCGGAGCGCAACGGTCGCGTCGCCGCACCGGGGATCAGCCAGGGGAGGCCTTCCCTCGAAACCGGCCGGCAGGTGGCCGAGGCCATCCTGACCCTTGCGCCCGAGACGAACGGGGCGGTGGCCATGAAATCCTGGGCCCCGCTCGAAAAGCGCACCGGACTCTCCCTCTCCCACCTGAGCGCCGCGCGCCGCGGCGAGAAGTTCAGCTTCGACGATCTCGGCGCCCAGCCGCGCAAGATCATCACGAGCCCCGTGTGGAGCGGGATCGAATCCGAGGAGCGCCGCTATTCGCCGTTTGTGATCAACATCGAGGAGAAGGTGCCCTTCCGGACCCTGACCGGCCGTGCCCACTTCTACCTGGACCACCCCTGGATGCTCGCCTTCGGCGAGGGGCTGCCGCTCTACCGGCCCCCGGTGGACACGGCCGCCCTGGGCTCGGCGGACCTGCCCCGCGACAGCCGCCGGGAGCTCGTGCTGAACTACCTGACGCCTCACTCCAAGTGGTCGATCCACAGCACCTACTCGGACACCCTCACCATGCTGACGCTGTTCCGCGGGGGCGAGGCCATCTGGATCAACAACGAGGACGCGGCGGCGCTGGAGGTCAAGGATTCGGACTGGCTGGAGTGCTTCAACGTCAACGGGGTGGTCATGGCGAAGGCCGTGGTCAGCCACCGCATCCCGCGGGGCAAGGCCTTCATGTACCACGCCCAGGAGCGGCTCATCAACACGCCGGGCTCGCCCCTTTCGGGCAAGCGGGGCGGCACCCACAACAGCGTCACGCGCATCATGGTCAAGCCGACCCACATGATCGGCGGATATGCCCAGCTGAGTTACGGCTTCAACTACTACGGCCCGGTCGGCTCGCAGCGCGACGAGGTCATCGTGGTGCGGAAGGCCGGAGAGGTGGACTGGCATGAAGATTAAAGCCCAGCTCGCGATGGTGCTCAACCTCGACAAGTGCATCGGCTGCCACACCTGCAGCATCCCGTGCAAGAACGTGTGGACCAACCGCAAGGGCGCCGAATACATGTGGTTCAACAACGTCGAGACCAAGCCCGGGATCGGCTACCCCAGGAAATGGGAAAACCAGGAGCTCCACAAGGGCGGCTGGGTCCTGAGGAATGGAGGGCTCGCCCTCCGTGCCGGCAACAAGATCCGCCGCTTGGCGGGAATCTTCCACAACCCCGACCTGCCCACCATCGACGACTACTACGAACCCTGGACCTACGACTACGAGAAGCTCATCGAGAGCCCGTTGAAGAGCCATCAGCCGTCGCTGCGGCCCCGCTCCCAGCTGAACGACGCCAGCATGGAGATCACCTGGGGCCCGAACTGGGAGGACGACCTGGCCGGCGTGAGCGAGACCGGGGCCGGGGACGTCAACTTCAACGGGCTCGACACTGCCACCTACCTGCAGTTCAAGCGGGTCTTCATGCTTTACCTCCCGCGGCTGTGCGAGCACTGCCTGAACCCGGCCTGCGTCGCCTCCTGTCCCTCCGGCGCCCTCTACAAGCGCGAGGAGGACGGGATCGTGCTGGTGGACCAGGAGCGCTGCCGCGGGTGGCGTTTCTGCGTCTCGGGCTGCCCCTACAAGAAGACTTACTTCAACTGGAAGACGGGGCGGGCCGAGAAGTGCATCTTCTGCTACCCGCGCACCGAGGCTGGTCTCCCGACCCTTTGCGCCCACAGCTGCGTCGGCCGCATCCGTTATGTCGGCGTCCTGCTCTACGATGTCGACCGGATCCGGGAGGCGGCCTCGACGGCCGACCCCAAGGACCTCTACCCGGCCCAGCTCGATATCCTGCTCGACCCGCACAATGCGAAAATCGCTGCCGAGGCCGGCCGCCAGGGCATTTCCGAAAACTGGCTCTCGGCCGCGCGGCGCTCGCCGGTCTACCGGCTGATCCGGGATTGGCGGCTCGCGCTGCCCCTGCACCCGGAGTTTCGAACCCTGCCCATGGTCTGGTACGTGCCGCCCTTAAGCCCCTTGAGCGAGGCCGTGGACGCCCAGGGGGTGGACCCGGCCATCGACGGGCTGCGCATACCGGTGGCCTATCTCGCCAACCTGCTCACGGCCGGTGACGAAGGGCCGGTGCGCCTGGCCCTCAAGCGGCTGGCGGCCCTCAGGACCCACATGCGCGCCGAGCGCCTCAAGGAATCTTCCGACCCCTCGGTCCTGGACGGGGTCGGCCTGGACCCGGTTGCGGCGGCCGAGATGTACCGGCTGCTGGCGCTCGCCCATTACAGCGAGCGCTTCGTGCTGCCGACGGCCGGCCGCGTTGACAAAAACACCTCTTACCTCAACCAGGGAAGCTGCGGATATCCATGAGCCCGGATGACCATCGAAAGATCTTCAAGCTCCTGTCCATCTGCCTGAGCTATCCGGACGAAGACCTGGCGGCGGCAGCACCCGAGCTCTCGCACGCCGCGGCCGGCATTCGGGAGCGGGGCTTTCGGGAGCCTCTCGCGGCATTCGTGGCGCACCTCGGGGCGGCCCCCCTGCTACGCCTGCAGGAGCATTACACGGAGGTCTTCGACATGCGGCCCGGGGCCAGCCTGAACCTGACCTACCATCTCCTGGGGGACCGGGAGGAGCGCGGCCGGACCCTCGCTGCACTCCTCGCCCTCTACCAGGACTGCGGGTTCGAGCCGGCCGTCAGCGAGCTTCCCGATTACCTGCCGCTTCTGCTCGAATTCCTGTCCGTCGCTCCGGAGGCTGCGGGCGATCCCCGGGTGTCCCGCTGCCTGGCCGCCGTGCCGGTCCTCACGGAGTGCGTCCGGGAGTGCCGCTCGATCTACGCCGCACCCCTGGAAGTCCTGGGCCGGATGCTGCCGCAGGAGGCTGCGGTCGAAAACCCGCGCACCCCGGAACCTTTGCCCCAAGCCGTGGAGGAGAGTGATCCATGAGCACGATCGACCTGGTCGGATTCGTCGCCTACCCCTATCTCTGCCTCACCGTCTTTGCGGTCGGGCACGCCTACCGCTACGCCACCGACCGCTACGCGTGGAATGCCCATTCGAGCGAGCTGATCGAGAAGAGCCACCTCTTCATCGGCTCCTATCTCTTCCATTTCGGGGTCCTGTTCACCCTGGCCGGGCACGCCGTGGGCCTGCTCATCCCGCAGACTGTCTACGATGCGATCGGCATCGACAGCACCGCCCACACGGCGCTCGCCCATGTTGTCGGCCGGGTGGTGGGGACCGCGGCCTTCACGGGTGCGCTGCTCCTCCTGGCGCGCCGGCTTTTCGTCCGGCGGATTCGCCTGATGTCGACACCGAGCGATTTCGCCACGTTGGCCGGGCTGGTGTTCGTGACCGGGGTGGGAACCTACGACGTCATCGTCGGCGGCTTCAACGTGCTGGATTCGATCGCCCCGTGGATCCGCTCCATCCTGATCTTTCAGCCCGATCCCGGCCTGATGGCCGGCGTCCCCCTGCGCTACAAGCTGCACATCCTGGCGGCCTTCACCCTGCTCGCCTACTCGCCCTTTTGCCGGCTGATCCACATCTGGAGCGTTCCGGTGTTCTACCTGCTGCGGCGCCCGATCCTCTTCCGGCGACGGGTCGCGGCATGAACCTTCCAGAGAGCAGTCATCCGGTGGCAAAATCGATGCAATCCAACACATCCCGAAACGGGGCGGCGGGGTGTTACCGTGTGATAGAAGGTGCCGTCGAAACCCTCCACCCGGCTTACTTCTCCCTGGTCATGGCGACGGGCATCGTATCCATCGCCAGCCATCTGCAGGGGTTGCCCGCCATCTCGCAGCCCTTGTTCTGGCTCAATCTGGTCGCCTATGGCGTTCTCTGGACCCTGACGATCTGGCGGATCTGGCGGTTTCCGCACAGGTTTTTCACCGACTTCACCGACCATGGGCTGGCTCCGGGCTATTTCACGACCGTTGCTGCCACCGGTGTCCTGGGCTCGCAGCTCGTCTTGATCGCGGATGCCCCCGGAGTCGCCCATGTTTTCTGGTGGGCGTCCTTCGTTTTGGGACTGGGATTCATTTATGCAGTTTTTACGGCGCTGATCGTCAAGGACGCCAAACCGAGCATTGCCAAAGGATTGAACGGGGGTTGGCTGATTGCGGTGGTTGCCACCCAGTCAATCAGTGTGCTGGGGGGGCTGATTGCAGACCATTCAGGAGCGCTCCAGCAACCCATTTTGATGATCTCCTTCGCGGCTTGGCTTTTCGGAGGGATGCTCTACATCTGGATCATCTCGATGATATTCTACCGCTACATGTTCTTCGTTTTTTCACCGGAGGATCTCACGCCTCCCTATTGGATCAACATGGGCGCCGTTGCCATTTCGACCCTCGCCGGGGCAGGGCTCGTCGACCAGGCAGAGGGATTTGCCCTTCTGGCGAGCATCCTGCCGTTCCTCACAGGATTCACTTTTTTGTTCTGGGCCACGGCAACCTGGTGGATCCCCATGTTGTTGATTCTCGGCTTCTGGCGACACCTGTACAAGCGTTTCCCTCTCACTTACAGCCCACTCTACTGGGGGGCCGTGTTTCCTCTCGGGATGTACACGGTTTGCACCCAGAGACTGGCGGAGGTGGTAGCGGTACCCATGCTGCTGGTTATCCCGCAGTTCTTCCTCTTTGTGGCCCTTGCCGCGTGGCTGGTGACGTTTGGTGGTATGGCCCGGACGATCTGGTCTGGCATCCGCCCCCGTCAGCAGACCGCTCCGTGATCGCGTGTCTGCCGGCTGTCGAGGGCCTTTGCGCTCTCGGCGAGCCTCCTGCGAGTGGCTGGAGGAATGGCCTCGGACCGTATGGGGGGTGAGAAATTGGTGGCCGCGTCCCTGGGTATGGTCGGCCTGGGAGCCCTGGGGATGACCCTGGCAGGCGGGTCCCTGGCGGCCGCCGTGACTGCGGAGCTCATCCTGGCGCTGGGCATGGGATTTGGCAACGCGGCGGTCTTCAAGCTGGCCCCCAAATTCACCCCCAAGGCCGTCGGCGGGGCCGCCGGCATCATCGGCGGGCTCGGGGCCTTCGGCGGGTTCGCCATTCCGCCGCTCATGGGGTTCATCGTGCGCGCGAATGGCGCTGACGGATACTCTCAGGCCTTTCTCGTCTTTCTGGGCCTCCCGGTGGCGGCGCTCTTCCTCTTTGGACTGCTGAAGCGTGCCGGAGACCCCGCCAAAGACACCATAGCCCGGACTGTCGGCCAATCCGGCTGAAATGCAGCCGTCCACCCGTTGATCAGAAGTCAAGGCGAGGTGTCACAGGGAGAGGCGCCATCCTGCAGTCTCCGCGATGTACTCGTGATTCTTACTCATCATTGTGCTCGTCAGGCATGAAGCATCTTTTCCGTCGAATTTTACCGTACCGGCTTCGCCAGAACCTCTGGCTTCAAAAAGCCGGTCACTGAATCCGCTTTGGTCCAGAGCCCGACGTAACCGTGCACAGGCCATTGGGCCGCGTGCTCGATCAAGAGCTCCCCGTCCACACAGCCTTGAATCCGGTTTCCGGAGATCTCTACCCGGATGGTGTACCATCGGTTTGCTGTAATCTCGACGGGGACAGCTTGCCGAGCAAACCGACGGTTGTTCACGTACTCGAACAGGATCAAATTGTTTTCGAGGCCGTTGATGCGCAGGACGAAGTAATTGCCCACGTTACGAATTCCAAAGGCGAGACCTCCCGCCTGGTCGATTCGGCCTGCCATCAGCTTGACCCGGGCTGCAATGACAGCGTCCCCCACGCTGCTCTCCTTGGCGATGGCAAGCGGGAAATAATAATAGGCTTTCACGTTGTCGAGGAGCTCCTGGTAGCGGGCTCCCATCAACTTGCCCATGAACCCGGCAAAGCCCGAACCGATAGTGCCGGCCCACCGGGACCCGTCCTGGAGCAGCATCTCTTCACCTTCACCCGCGTCCACGAACCGCCAGTCCCCTTCCGGCGTGTAGAAGCCCGGCACCTGGTTTGCCGTGTTCTGGCTGAGATAATCGTAATCCCCCTGGAAGAAGGACTCCGTCATGGCTTCCACCTGGGCGGGGCTCGCGATGGCCATGTCCAGGAGCCGGCTGGACGCCAACAGGCGCCCCAGCTGGTCCAGGGTTTCTTCCATGATCTTTCGCCCGGCTGCCTTAAAGGAGGCTTCGAGCAGATCGCCCGTGATGTTCAGATGAAAGCCGAGCCGCCCGAGGACAGCGGAAAGGAACTGAAGGCGCATCGACCGCCCCACGAATGAGCCCACCCCGCCCGAAAACTGCAGCAGGATGTGATTCTGTCCGACGTCCATGTCATCCTCCCCGCAGAAGACATCCACATTGGCGTAGTGATAGCCGAACTTGGCGCTCAGGTTCAGGTAGTCGCGCGAAAGGACTGCGTAGCTGTCGCCACCGGGCATTTCGCCTCCGATCTCGGCTGTGGCGCTCGAGGCCATGATGCTCATCAGGTTTCCCATGTCGAAGTTGATCGTCCCCGCCCAGGTGATGCCCGGGTGGGTGAACCCGTTCCAGAGGGCCTTCATGGGAATCGACGTGAGGTGGTTGGCGGTGATGTCGTCGCAGGTGGTGAGCATGTCTTTGAGGCCGCCCCCGAGATCGATGCAGTAGAGGATCAGCGGAATGTTGGTCTTGAGGCGCACCGAAACAACTCCGTCGGCCTTCTCCGACAGGAAGAAGATCTCCTTCATGATGCGCTCGTGGGCGAACCGCACGATGTCGTGGAGGCTCCAGCATCCCTCGGGCGCGAAGTTCGGCGCTTTTGGGTCCGTGAGCGCAAGCGGGGAGATCCGGCCGAGCGCAACGCGCAGCCGCCGGTGGATCGGGCTGTCGAAGAGCTGACCGCCGGCTGGAGTCGAGCCGCCCGTGATCCCCTCGACGATTCCTGCGTAGACGGTTGCGTGCGCGCTCACCAGGGTGATGGGCTCCCCGTCCCGGAGGGTGCGGGTGGCCTCAACCGTGTCGAAGAGAGCCGGTACCCGGAATTCCCGGGCAACCGATGCCAAGTGGCTCGCGACGCTGCCGATATCTGTGATGATGCCCCGCACCCTTCCGACAAGGGCCGCATAGTCGGGAGATGCCGTCCGAGCCACGAGGATGGCGTCCTCGGGCAGGACGGCCAAGTCTTTGCCGTCTGCGAGAAAGACCGTTCCCGCAACCGCGCCGGGACACGCTGCGCGTCCTCCCTGGATTCTAACGGGGTGTTTCGAGAGATCGATAGCCGGCCCGGTCTCGGGTTTGTCGCCCTGAAGGACTCCCAGCAGGCGCGTTTGAAGCAAATAAAGGCTTCCGGCTCCATCCACGGCCCATTCCACATCCTGCGGGGCTGCGAAATGCGCTTCGAGGAGGCTCCCGAAGCGGGCCAGGATCGATACGAGCTCGTCGCCGATTGCTGCGTCCAAGCCTTCATCGTCCGGGATGGCTTCGAGGTGCAGGCCCCCCGCTTCGCCGCCGACCAAACGGGATACCTTGGGACGGATGTCGCGCCGCACAATCTCAAAGGCGCTCCGGTCCACGTAGAAGTCGTCCGGAGACGCCTCTCCGCTCACCAGGTGCTCTCCCAGTCCCAATATGGCGCTGATTTTTATGGCCCCCGAAGCGGGATTCGACGGGTCCACGGTATAGAGAACGCCGCTCGCCTTGGAATCGATCATCTCGATCCCGGCCACGCACATGGGCGTATCCTCGTCTTCCAGTCCGTAGCGCAGCCGGTACAGGATCGCGCGAGGGGAATATTTGCTCGCCACCACCGCCTTGTAGGCATCCAGCAGTCCCGCCCCGTCTACGTTGAGCTCGGTGATGTACTGCCCCGCGAAGGAGGCTTCCGAGTCTTCCCCGACGGCGCTGCTCCGCATGGCGATGCGCACTCCCGGCCGCGTTCGTGCCTCCAGAGCCGCATATGCTTCCCGGATGGTCTGGGCCAGGGACGGTGGAAGCTCCGCACGTCGAACCAGCTCCCGAATGGTGTCGCTTGCGGCTTCCAGCGCGGCCGGATCATTGACATCGACCCGCTCCAGGATGGAGCCGATGGGCTTCGCGAGCCCGGCTTCCTCAAGGAAATGGTCGAGCCCATCGGCGGTCACGACGAATCCCTTGGGCACCGGAAGTCCCAGGACATTTCCGATGATCGCCAGATGCGTGGCCTTGCCTCCGGCGACGGAAAGATGCGCCTCCGTCACGAGATCGAGCGGCAAGACAAATGGCCCGGATCTCGTCGTCGGCTCGACCGTCAAGGCTGTTTGGATCTCGCGCCCGATGGCCTCGCACACCGTCGAGAGTTCCCGGTATTTGCCCTTCGAGACCCCGTTCAGGGTTTCCGCGAGCTTGCAGGTGGTTTGCACGAGCTCCTGCACTCTCCCCTTGACGGCACTCATGGCAAAGGGACTTCCACCGTAGAAGGTTTCCTCCAGCTCCGCCATAAGGTTCAGGGCATCCCGGTTCAGGCACAAGAAATCCCTGAAATGCTGGTATTTCTCGACCATCGGCCCGTCCACCTGGGTGAGCAGCGTGCAGACGTTCTTTCGTTTGAAAAAATCGAAAAGGGGCATGGACAACCTCCATGTTCTCAAGGGAGCAGGTCGTTCACTCTTCAGAAGATGAACTGTACTCCCGCGTATCCGATAAAATCCGGCTCATCCCCGGTTGAACTGTGAATTCCCCGGCCGGCCGAAAGATGAAGCCTGAGCCATTCGTTCCACTTCCATTTGGCTCCCGCGTTGAAGAGCAGCTCATGCTCCTCGAATTCGCTCGGGGCGTTGCCGTTCACTTCAACCATGACTTTGAGGGCATCGAGGAGCTTGTAGCCGGCGATCAGTCCGAACTTCCATTCGTCGGATCCCGTTTCAACCCAGGAGTATCCCCATTCGGAACCCAGCGAGAACCTTCCAAACGCTTTCTCCACTCTGAGGGGAAGGGTGAAGGCAACTCCTTCGCTGACCAGTCCCCTGTCCGCCGAGGACGATCCCGGCGGCTCGAATTCAATTTCAGGGGCCACGGCCAGCGCGGGGCGGAGAGGGGCATCATCCATAAAACGCCACTTGAAGCCGAAGAGGGCCTTGCCGGGTCCCCCCTTCGTGTGGCCGCCCTTCTCATCCAACACGATCACCGGAAGCTCGAAGGTGAGCTCCATGTGGTCCGTCAGGCCGTAGTTCACCTGGAGAGCGGGAAGCTCATACTCGCTCTCAGTCTCCTTGTTCTCCGCGCGGACACCGATGTTGATCTCGAAACGGCCGACGTCCGCCGTGCCCGTGTCGCCTATCAGCATGGGAGGGCCAGCCAGGAGTTTCGCGGGGCTGGAGGTCCATGCTGCGAAGCTGATCAGGAGAAACGCTTTCATGCCCAAACTGAGCGCAGTGCGCGCGCTTGCTCTGTTACGGGACATCACCATCATTCAATCCTCTAATCCTGAGTCTCGATGCTCATTGAAGCTTACTTCCCGCCTGCATCCGCCAAGGCCTGAGTCAGAATATCCATGGCCTTCCGGTGGTGGTGAGCTCCCAGGCTTCCGTCGAGAAGCACGGCGCTCAAAGCGCTCGTGGCCTTCAAAGCGCCGGGAGACTGCGGATTCTCGTCCACGGTCCGACGGATCTCATCGATCATGAAGCGCACCTCCTGCTGACCCTGTACAATGGCCTCACCATATTTGTTTCTCTCGTCTCCTGCATGACACGCATCGCAGCTGGATCGCATGTTCCAGCTCAGGGCCTCGTGGGGCATCATCACTTTGAAGGTGTGCGCGGTCACGTCCCAATGCTCCCTGTTCTTCCTGGTGCTTCCGGCGCGAGTGCCGATTTTGGCCATGTGGCAGTCGGTGCAGGTGAAGTCGGCCCCGGCCATGGGGCCTTTTTCATAGATCCGGGTCGAATCGACATGGCACTGCCTGCAAGCCCCGTCCCGCGGGATGCGCAGCAGTGCCCTGTTCTGGACGGGCGCATGCGGCACGTGGCAGGTCACGCAAGTCACGCCGGCCCGTGCGTGATCCGTCTTCTGCACATCATGGTATTGCTGCCGGTTCATCCTGGAATCCCCGTTGGGCCAGAACGGGCCGGCTTTGCCGGCATAGCCCCAGAACCGCACTCTCTCCTGAAGATCCGTGCCCCCGGGGACAAAATGCAGCGGGTATTCCACCTCGGGGTCCGTCAAGCTGTTAACGCGGGAGTGGCACTGGCCGCAGACTTGATTTTGCTGCAGTGCGTTGAGCTTCTTCGGATTCAGGATGGTTTCCGGAGTCTGAGCTTCCACGTGTTTGCCGCCTGGCCCGTGGCACTTCTCGCAGCCGACGCCGAGTCCCCCGTCCCGATCTGGAAGCATCCAGCGGTCGCCCTCCTTGACGGGCTTGAGACCGCCCGTATGACACCCGTCACACTTGGCGTCGCACAACTGGGCCGGCTGCATCTCCTCCGGCTTTCTTGGGCGTCCGTCGGGCGTTCCGTCGGCGATCCACCAGATTTCGCTGTAAGGTTTCAGGCGCCATTCCCTGTCCTCCACAACCCAGCGCATGGGGGAGGGATAGAGATCAGCTCCCACCGCGACCTCGAATTGCTGCTCCCAATGTCCTCCGAGAGTGTAGCCCATGGGATAGGTCTGGTTGTTGGCGGCATTGTCCCGGTCCACGAGGGTCAGGTGGAAGCTCTCGCCAACGCGGCTGAGCCGGATGCCCGGCGATATTCTGCTCTGCTTTCCGGTGCCGTCGAAGAGCGGAAGATCGGAATAGGTGAGCTCCACGTTGTCGAAGTCCGCCACGACGATATCCGGCGTGATCTTTCGCAGCATCTTCGCATGCCAGCTCCTGGACCAGGCCTCATATTGTTCCGCGTGGCACTCCCGGCAGGAGTGGGTGCCGGCAAAACCGACATCCTTCATAACGACATCGGAGACTGGCGGCCTTTTCTCGGCGATTGGAAGCGCTTCTTTTTCCGTCGCCGAGGAGACCCATCCTCCGGCGCATGGAACCACGAGCGCGAAAAATGTAATCCATGTGACTTTGATGTCTCGCCTGTTCATCCCTGACCCCCTTTTCGCCATCAAAAGATCCCAATTCCGCCCAAGATCATAATACGAGAATGCCAATGGATGCCGCAACGACCATGACAGCCACCACCGCCCATTTGGAGCGCAAAAGGACGATCACGAAAAGAGTCCCGGCGCAGATGCCGAGGGAGGGCCAATCGTCGATGGCCGCTCGGAGCAGCCTGACGGTCGTCCACGCCATGAGCCCCACCACCGCCGCCGTCACCCCGTCCAGGAATGCATGCACTCGTTCGTTGTCGATGATGCGCTCCAATAAGTTGTGCGCCACAAGAGTGAAGGAAAAGGCGGGGAGAAAGATGGCAAAGGTCATGACCAGGGCTCCAAGGCTCCCGCCTGCCACATAGCCCACGAAGGTGGAAAAGATGATGAGCGGTGCAGGAAGGATCCCTGAAAGGGCGAGACCATCCAGGAACTGGGCGTTGGTGAGCCAGGACTGAACCTGGACGGCGTCGTGCTGGAGGAACGCGATTACCGTGTAGGCCCCGCCGAAGGTGAACAAGCCGCTCTTGAGGCCCGAGATGAAAATGGCGAGCATGGAGGCCGCGCCCTGAGCCACCTGAGGCATGCTCGCGATGGGCTGAGCCGACTGGAACTGGGGATACTGCCAGAGGGCGAGCAAAGCGGTGAAGTAAGCGCCCGTCAGTCCCAAGGCAGGGACGCGCTGTCCACGCCGGATCAAGGAATAGATCAGTCCGGCTAGGGCGAGGCTCACCAGGAAGTGGATTCCCACCACCTCACCCAGGAGCGCCATCACCGCGAAGCCCCACAGGCTGATGTCCTTGAGCGAATGCCCCCCGATGCGATGGAGGGCTCGCAGGATCAGCGCTCCCACTGCCGCCTGCAACCCTTGAAAGGCCGCGCTGAAGTGCGGCATGGCCATGCCGTAGGCGAGATAGAACCACGAGAGACCGAACATGAGCACGAAGCCCGGGAGCATGAACCCGAGCCCCGCCAGGAATCCACCGAAGCGTCCCTTGGCGGTCATGCCGAAATAGACGCACAGCTCATGGGCTTCCGGGCCGGGAAGGGCCTGGTAGAGCCCCAGCACCCGGTTGAAGCGCTCCCTGGAGATCCACCCTTCCTCCTCCACCAACTCCTGCCGGATCATGGCGATCTGAGGAATCGGCCCGCCCCAGGCCAGAAGCCCGAAGCGCAGAAAACGCCAAAAGAGTGATAGAAAACTTTGCTTCGAAGCTTCGATCATCGCTTTTCCATGCTTGAGCTCACTTTTTTCTCTTACGCCATAACCGTGCTTCCAGGCAATGCGCACATCCGGCTCAGTTGGCCTCCACCGTCAAATCATCGAAGAAGACATAGGAATCGGCTTTGGACCACAGGCCCATCTTGCCGCGAATCGCCGAGCTATGTTCGTAATCGACGTGCTTTCGGTCGTTCAGGTATCCTTCGATGTGGCGCCCCTGTACGACGACCTTCAGCACCTGCCATTGGTTGGATGGCGTCGGGACATTTCGGATCCACTGCACGGACGAGCGCTTGCCACGCTCCATCTTGAAGAGCACCAGGTTGTTTTCCAAGGCATTGGCGCGCACCATCAGGTAGTCGCCGTTGGGCTGGATGTTGAAGGCGATGCCCGCCGCCTGGTCGATGCGCCCGCTCACGGGCTTGAAGGAGACCGTGATGACTCCGTTCTGAAAAT
The DNA here is from genome assembly GCA_964557955.1 of uncultured Syntrophobacteraceae bacterium. Lineage (GTDB taxonomy): Bacteria > Desulfobacterota > Syntrophobacteria > Syntrophobacterales > Syntrophobacteraceae > JALOOX01. The sequence goes on along the minus strand of CAZLCS010000062.1, from coordinate 1,195 downwards.
CTTGTACTCCTTTGAAGACACTCAACGGAAAGTATTTGTACGCCTCCAGGTTGTCGAGAAACTCTGCGTAGCGTTCCCCGTAAAGGCCCTTGGCCTTCTCCAGGACCCCCTCGGCCAGGACTCCTTTTTCCCATTTGCGACCGTCCACGGCGTAGACAATTCTTTCCCCATCGCGATCGATATGCCATGACCCCGCCATGGCCGTGAAGCCCTGGGACGCTGCGCCCGCTGTTTCGCCGTCAAAGGTCTCACGCACGCTTTCACCCGCCGTGAGAGACGAAGGAAACATCCAAGTGATCGCGACGAGCACGAAAAGCACGCATAGATTACGATTCATGTCCAACTCCTCTTTTGTGTCGCAATAATCTTGTGCCCAAGGGCTTGATCGCCAGCACCAGGGACATTCCCAGGATATAGACCAGGAGCGCCAGTCGCTGTTGCGCATCGTTCGTCACGAGGGGATAGCCCGGGTAGCCGCTCTCCTCGTTCAGGTCGGGCGGGGGAGCTCCCGCCAGTGCCGCCAGGATGAGAAAAATCTCTTCGTCACTATTCGAAAAGGTCCTTTCCTCCCGGCGGTCCACCCGATAAGCGAATTGACCGTAGTGCTCCTTCAGCGGTTCTCCTGTCATCCAGCGAACGCGTGCCCGGGGAGCGGCCAGCGAGAGCCGCTTCAGGAAGGATTTTTCGAAGTCCTTAGCCCGTGAATCCGTGCGTTCGAGATAGATGTCGATCTCGAGGGACGGGGCAGCCCGCAGGATGCGCTCGTAGCGGGCGGGGAAGGAATTGCGCTCGCTTTCCGTGAGGTCCCCGCTCCAGGTCCATCGGGCCGCCCCGGCGAGCAGCGCGCCAAGAAGCATGGCGAGCAGCGCCAGGGCTCTTCCCTTGCGCCAAATGTCGGGATGGAGGAGCACATGGGCCGCCAGGAGGAATCCAGCGGTGAGGAAGACGAGATAGAGCACCGCATCCGTGGCCAGGACGCCGTCTTCGAAGGTCTTCACCGTCCGCGTGAGGGACCATTTCGAGAGAGTTTCAAACAGAGGGGCGATGTGCATGTCACGACCGAAGTCGATCATCCATGAGGCGATGACCACAGTCAGGGCGGCGATGGAGGCGGAAGCGACGTTTCCCCAGAGGCTAGCACTGCCCTTTACCCGTAAAGTAAGACTGGACAAGGTTTGCCGTGCCGTGTAGCATG
>CAZLCS010000061.1:0-32765 GCA_964557955.1 uncultured Syntrophobacteraceae bacterium | reverse complement strand
GAAACCAGAAACCAGAAACCAGAAACCAGAAACCAGAAACCAGAAACCAGAAACCGTCCTTCCATCCCCCCTGGTCATGCGACCGGAACACCACGTACAAAAACCTTTTCCGGGCGGCCAAGGTTCATGACCAACGCTTCGGGAGGACCTTCGACGACGATGAACGTGCCTTCCATCCCCTTCTTGATCTGGCCCATTTCGTTGCGCAGCCCCAGAAGCCTCGAGGCGTCCTGCGTCGCACAGCAGACCGCCTCTTCCGGTCCGTAACCCGCCTCCATCAACAGCGCGATTTCCTGGCTGACGGCATGACCATGGTGCACTCCCAGGCTTCCGCTGTCGGTCCCGACCACCACGGGCACGCCGAGCTGCCGAGCAAGCGAGATCTGCTCCAGCTGGTGCTCCAGCGTCCGCCAGGCGATCTCTGCCTCAACGGTTCCCGGGGGCAGCTCTCGGGCATAGGCCTTCATGGTGACGGCGGTGGGCGCCCAGAACACCTGAAGGTCGGCCATGCGTTCGAGATTCGCCGCCCCCATGAAAAAGCCATGCTCAATGGATGTTGCCCCTGCATCGACGGCCTCCCGAACGGGTCTGCCCCCGTTGGCGTGAACCATGGCTTTGAGACCTCGTTTCCGGGCGGCTTGAACGGCGGCATCCATCTCGGCCGCTGTAAACTGCGGCTTCGTTTCCCTGCCGAATTCCTTGAGGCTGTTGACCCCCGAGTTCACGATCTTGACGTGATCCGGCGCCGGGTCCTCAACGGCAACGCATTCAGCCAGGCTTCTGCCTTCGGCCGGAGGACGGCCGATGAGACGCCCGTAGCGGCCTCTGGACCGCCACGCCCTGCCGGCCGCTCTGATCTTGACCGGGTGCGGGCCGTTGGGCGGGGCGGTGGCGTAGCTCAAAGTATGCGCTGCCGCATCGCCGCCGTCTCTCACGGCCACGACACCGCATGACAAGGACTGCGCCAGGTGGGAATGAATCACCGGATAGGCCTGCCCGGTTGTGTAAGTGAGCTGTCTTTGTCGGACCGCTTCGTCGCCCGTGCCGGACATGGTGAGATGCACGTGACAATCGATGAGGCCCGGCAGAATGGTGCTCTCTGAACAGACCAGCAGCCGGTCCCCCAGGGCAAGTTTGTCCTCGAGTCGCATTCTTTTCAGTGAGGCAACCCTTCCGTCCTCTATGACAATGAGCACATCACGCCGCACGGGACCGCTCGTGCCATCAATGAGCCACCCGGCCCATACATAGAGCGTTGGATTCATCAATTTCCTTCCGTGAGGACCGGTCAGTTCGACTGCTCAAGTCCTCCTGGCATGTTCATCATGCATCCAGTCCATGCCTGGGTCAAACCCTTTGCATGAAGGGGGTGACTGACCCAGAAACCCCATGGACATAGGGATTTCAGCTATGAAAAGCGGGCAATATCACTATGGACATTCTCTTTCAAAGAGCTATTTTAAAAATTGATACATTTATCAAAGTTCATCGGCTTCGTTCGTTCTGGGATGCATACGATCTGAGTTTGTTTGTTCGGAACATCCGACCTTCGTTTGAAAATGCCGGCTTCTGAACCATTGCCGGCTTCACATTGAACTTTCACAGTACATTGCAGTGTGTTCCTTTCGCCATATGCCCGTGGAGGCATTTCGCTCATCAACGCGATCTTCACCGAACGTGTCATCAGTCCGCTGATGGATTGAAGGGCCAAAGCAGGCCCCCTGGCGCACAAGAGCTTGAAGGGAGGTGCTCAGTTGCCTTGGACGCCCATCAAGAAGCGAATCGATTTGTGGAAGGTTCCACCCAATCTGGGGGACTATGCACAAACCTGCGAAACTTTTTCCTGGGACGACATTCGCTGTGAGCTCGACGGACTTCCCGACGGAAGGGGCCTCAATATCGCTCACGAAGCGGTTGACCGCCATGCCGCCGGTCGGCTGCGTGACCATCCGGCCCTGCGCTGGCTGGGGAGTGACGGGGCAGTTCTCGATTTCACCTATGGCGACCTGAGAAGACTAAGCAATCGTTTTGCTAATATCCTCAAAGGGTTGGACGTTGGGCGGGGGGATACCGTTTCTGTTCTGGCCGGTCGCATTCCTGAGCTTTACTGGAGTGCTCTGGGGACGTTGAAGAACACCAGTGTGTTTTGCCCCCTGTTCTCGGCTTTCGGACCGGAGCCCGTCTATCAGCGCCTGAGCCGGGGGGACGCGAGAGTCCTGCTGACCACCGAACGGCAGTATCGACAAAAGGTGAGCAGTCAGATGGAGGCTCTCCCGCGGTTGAATCACGTGCTCCTGGTGGATGTCGAAGACCACCGGGGAGCGGGCCTGTGGTCGCTTCCGAAGCTCATGGCGGAGTCATCCGACGAGTTCTCCATACCCCCGACGGACCCCGAAGAGACGGCCCTCCTGCACTTCACGAGCGGCACCACGGGTCTGCCCAAAGGGGCGATCCACGTTCACAACGCCGCTCTCATTCACTACATGACCGGCAAGTATGTCATGGATTTCCATCCCCAAGACGTCTTCTGGTGCACCGCCGACCCCGGATGGGTCACGGGCACGTCTTACGGGATCATCGCCCCCCTTCTCCATGGAATCACCAACATCGTCGACGAAGCCGAATTCGACGCGGAGCGCTGGTGCCGCATCCTCGAATCCGAGCAAGTCAATGTCTGGTACACGGCACCCACGGCCATCCGGAGGCTCATGCGGCTCGGCGTCGAGCCGCGTCTCACCCACGATCTCTCTCATCTCCGCGTCGTTCACAGCGTCGGGGAACCGCTCAACCCCGAGGCCGTGGTCTGGGGCCAGGAAGCCCTCGGCCTTCCCATCCACGATAACTGGTGGCAAACCGAAACGGGCGGCATCATGATCGCCAACTTCCCATCGATGGAGATTCGCCCCGGCTCCATGGGGCGCCCCCTGCCCGGCGTCGAGGCCGCCATCGTCCGGCGAATCGGCACGGATGCGGTCGAGATCATCGAGGAGCCCGGAGCTCAGGGAGACCTGGCGCTCAGGCCCGGCTGGCCATCCATGTTCCGCGGCTATCTCCACGACGAGGAGAGGTACCGGAAGTGTTTCGTCGGGGGCTGGTACCTGACGGGAGACCTGGCGAAGCGCGACGCCGACGGCTACTTCTGGTTCGTCGGCCGCGCCGACGACATCATCAAGACCTCCGGGCACATGGTGGGACCGTTCGAAGTCGAGAGCACCCTCATGGAGCACCCCGCCGTCGCTGAGGCGGGAGTCATCGGTAAGCCGGACCCCCTTATCGGGGAGCTCGTGAAGGCGTTCGTGGCCCTGAAGCCCGGTATCGCCCCGAGCGACGAGCTCCGACTGGAGCTCATCGGCTTTGCGCGAAAGAGGCTGGGGTCCGCAGTGGCGCCCAAGGAAATCGAATTCCAGGCCAATCTGCCCAAAAACAAGGCGGGCAAGATCATGCGGCGGCTGCTCAAAGCTCGCGAACTGGGCCTCCCGGAAGGAGATCTCTCGACACTGGAGACAGGCGAATGAAAACGAAGAGCAGAGGAAGAAAGAAGCCTGCATCGCTGGACCGCGATCATGCGCTGCATCTCCTGCATTCCATGATCCGCATTCGGCGCCTGGAGGACAAGTGCGCCGAGCTCTACAGCGCCATGAAGATCCGCGGATTTCTGCACCTCTACGACGGCGAAGAGGCAGTGGCCGTCGGGGTTTTGGAGGCGCTGACGCCAGAAGACGCCATCGTCGCCACTTACCGTGAGCACGGTCACGCGCTCATTCGCGGCGTGTCCGCAGGGTGCATCCTGGCCGAAATGTACGGGAAGCAGGAGGGCTGCAGCCGCGGAAGGGGGGGCTCGATGCACCTTTTCGATGACAGGACGCGGTTCTATGGCGGGAACGCCATTGTAGGGGGTGGATTGCCCCTCGCCGTGGGTCTGGCTCTTGCCGACAAGATGCAGAACCGCCCGCGCGTGACCTGCTGTTTCTTCGGCGACGGCGCCGTCGCCGAAGGCGAATTCCATGAGAGCATGAACCTCGCCTCGCTCTGGAAGCTTCCGGTTCTTTTCGTCTGCGAGAACAACCTGTACGCCATGGGAACGGCCCTGAGATACTCTGAGTCGGTCACGGATCTCACACGGAAGGCTGCGAGCTACGATGTAACGGCGGAGGCCGTGGACGGGATGGATGTGCTGGCGGTGGAGGCGGCGGCGAAAAAGGCGGCGGCGTCCGTCCGGGCAGGTGAAGGGCCCTGTTTTCTGGAATGCCGCACGTACCGGTTTCGAGCCCACTCCATGTTCGACCCGGAGCTGTACCGGACCAAGGCGGAGGTCGAGGAGTGGAAGCATCGCTGCCCCATTGAAACATTTGTGCAGAAGCTGAAAAGCGAAGGACTCCTGACCGAGGAAGACAGGGAGGCTATCGAGCGGGAGGTCGCCCGGGAGATCAACGAGGCCGTCGCCTTCGCCGAGGCCTGCACCTGGGAGCCGCTTGAGGATCTGACCCGCTTCGTCATGTCGGAACGGAGGACAGCATGAGCAACAGTGCAGGATCGATGCAGAAGCTGACCTACCGGGAGGCTGTCCGGGAAGCCATTCGAGACGCCATGCAAAGGGACGACAGGGTTTTTCTCATGGGCGAGGACGTAGGCCGCTATGGCGGCTGCTTTGCCGTGAGCAAGGGGCTGCTTGATGAATTCGGCCCTGAACGGATCCGTGACACCCCCCTTTCGGAATCCGGATTCGTGGGGGCCGGCATCGGGGCGGCACTTGGGGGCATGCGCCCCATCGTCGAGGTCATGACGGTCAATTTCAGCCTTCTGGCCGCAGACCAGATCGTGAACAACGCTGCGACCTATCTTCACATGTCCGGCGGGCTCTTCAACGTGCCCATCGTGATCCGCATGGCGACGGGCGGAGGGCGGCAGCTGGCCGCGCAGCACTCCCGGAGCCTGGAGGGGTGGTATGCGCACATCCCCGGGATCCGGGTGTTGAGCCCGGCAACGGTGGAAGATGCTCGCGGGATGCTTTGGACGGCTCTCGAGGACCCCGATCCGGTCCTCATTTTCGAAAATGCGGGACTCTACAACATGGAAGGGCTGATTCCCGAGGACGCCGGACCCGTCGACATCGATTTTGCCCGCGTCCGACGGGCCGGGAGGGATGTCACCGTCATCAGCTACTCGGCCAGTCTCATCAAGTCCCTGGAAGCTGCTGAGATTCTCTCGAAAGAGGGAATCGAAGCGGAGGTCATCGATCTGCGGACCCTTCGCCCCCTGGACGATCAGACCTTCCTGCAGTCGGTCGCTCGAACGCACCGGGCTCTCATCGTGGATGAAGGATGGCGAAGCGGGAGCATTTCCGCTGAGATCAGCGCGCGCATCATGGAAGGCGCCTTTTACGAGCTGGACGGACCCGTTGAGCGGCTCTGCAGCGCCGAGGTGCCCATGCCCTACGCCAAGCACCTTGAGGACGCAGCGCTGCCCCAGGTGGACAAAATTGTCGAAACGGTCAGAAAGATGGTGCGGACCAATGGCTGAATTTCGCATGCCCAGTCTGGGATCGGACATGGTGGAGGGCACGCTCCTCGAATGGCGGGTGAAGCCCGGGGACCGTGTCCGGCGCAGGGACGTCATCGCCGTGGTGGACACGGACAAGGCCGCCATCGAAATCGAGGTGTTCGAGGACGGCATTGTCGAGGCGCTGCTGGTCCAGCCGGGGGAGAAGGTGCCCGTCGGCACGGTGATGGCCGTTATTCGAGCGGAGGGTGCAGGAATCCCGGCCGCAGAAGCTCCTCTAGCCTTGCATGCTGAGCGTCCTACCGTGGAGATTGCCGCTCGGGAGCCAATGGGAAAGGAACAGGCCCCCTCAGCGGCGCCTCCCTCTCCAGCCCCACCCTCTCCTGCGGCTGCAGCGGAGCGCATCAAGGCATCACCCTACGCGCGCAGGCTTGCAGGCGAGCACTCCATCGACTTGAGGGATCTAAAGGGGACCGGTCCACAGGGCAGCATCCGGGCCGAAGACGTGCAGCGTGCGCTGGAAACGGCAGCCAGGCTTCCCCCGCAAGAAGCCCCTGCTGTGCCCGGCACAGAGATGACTCCGGGAAGGGCGGAGGAAAGGGTGGCGCCTGCGCCCCGCGTCACGGCGACGCCTCCCGGTGTCGATGCCCAGGCCGCCATGCGCCGGGCCATTGCCGCCGCAGTGACTCGTTCCAACCGGGAGATCCCCCATTACTATCTCCAGACGCGGATAGACATGAGTCGCGCGCTGAGCTGGCTGGAGTCGGAGAACCTCAAGCGCTCCATCAAGGAGCGGCTGCTTCCTGTGGTCCCCCTCATCAGGGCCGTCTGTGCGGCCCTCCAGGACGTGCCCGAGCTGAACGGCTACTGGGTCGACGATCGCCACCAGCCCCAGGAAGCCGTCAACATCGGCTTTGCCATCTCGCTCAGGCAGGGCGGACTCATTGCCCCGGCTATTCTTGGCGCAGATTTGATGAATATGGACGAGCTCATGGAAGCCTTGCGCGATCTCATCACAAGGGCTCGAACCGGGGGTTTGCGCAGCTCCGAGCTGACGGACGCCACCATCACCATAACGAACCTCGGAGACCTCGGGGTCGAAACGGTCTACGGCGTCATCTACCCGCCGCAGGTGGCCCTGATCGGCTTCGGTAAGACCATGGAGCAACCCTGGGCCGAGAACGGCATGCTCGGAGTGCGACCCGTCCTGACCGCCACCCTCGCAGCCGATCACCGGGCCACCGACGGCCGCCGGGGTGCCCAGTTTCTCGACGCCCTCAACCGCCATCTTCAGGAGCCGCAGAAGCTATGAAGCCAGAGCAGATCCGCGAGATCATCTTCAGACTTCTCAAGCGCATCGCTCCCGAGTCAGAGCCGGGCGACCTGGCGCCGGATGAAAACATCCGAAGGGCGCTCGACATCGATTCGTTCGATGCCCTGAACTTCTTCATCCACCTTCATGACGAGCTCGGAGTGACCATTCCCGAGTCCGATTACGGGAAGCTCAATACTCTCGAGGAAATCGTTCACTACCTTTCCGAACGCCTGGTATGATCGAGGTCCGGAACCCGAGGCATCGAGATGGCCCACCACGGGTCAGCCGCAGGAAATAGTTACCTCTTGCCAGGAGACATCAGACATGCATCCGGACTATCCCAAGTATTACGAGAAGCTGCAGAAGCTGTCCGCCAAGCTTGCCAGGGAGGTGCGCGGGCCCATGTCCGGTTTCACGCAGCTCCGCGTTGCGGCAACGGCAGAGGGCGTTCTCAACCAGAAGGTCAAGCAGCTGATCGCCCTTGCCATCGGTGTGACCGTCCGGTGTGACGGCTGCATCGCCTATCACGTTCACGACGCCATTCGAGCCGGCGCATCGCGGGAGGAGATCATGGAAACCGTCGGCATTGCCATTCTCATGGGAGGAGGCCCTGCCATGGTCTACGGATGCGAGGCCCTGGAGGCGCTGGATCAGTTCGAAGCCGGCGGACTCACCTCAGCCGGTGGGGGATGAATTCGAGTTACTCTACCGGTGGACTCCCTCGTCTTCCATTAGCGATTCACTGCAGGCCGTCAAACCGGAGATTTCGCCATGCTCCTGGACCAGTTCGCCATTCTTCGCGAGGTCGAGCCACCGCACGCCATGACGCCCGAGAACCTTTTTGCAGCCATCGAGCATCTCTGCAAGGCTGCAACGCTGCTCGACGAATGCCGGCTGAGCATGGAGGAGGGAGTATTCGATGAGTCCCTGGCCAAAAGACTCGAAGAAGCCTGGAATGAGGTCAACCATTGCAGGGTCTACACGGAGAAGATCCTGTTCATCGAAGAGCTCCTGATCCCTGTGATGGGTGAGATCAACGACGCCAAGTCCATGTTCGAATCTCTCACGGCCTGGAATTTGGGCATGACGCCCGCAGGATTCAACAGCATCATGGGATGCCTGTCCATTGCCCTGTCGGGGATACAGCCCTGTCTCGATGAACTGTCCAGCTGGGTGCCGGGAGCCGAAGATGAAGAGGCTGAGCCCGGCAACTCACAGATACCGTGACGAGTGCGACCTCTACTTTGTAGAGCTTCGGAGCAGCGATGATGGAAAGAAAGCTCTTGATCACGGTCGGCGACGATCCCGATTTCCTCTATGGCGTGCGCTTCGTCGGCACGTTTTTCAGAAGCAAGAGGGATATGAAGCTGACCCTTCTTCACGTAGCCCCGCAATTCGAGTCCATGGATGCCAAGGAAGCCCTGCGGGTGCACGAAATGGAGAAGGCTCTGACCGAAATCTACACCAGGAAGGGGCAGGCGGCGATCGAGAGAAGCAAGGAGATTCTCCGGAATGAGGATTTTGCAGCCCACCAGATCAGCAGCCGTTTGATAACCAAGCACTACGGGATGATCGGGGACGTAGTGCTGGAGGCAAAGCAGGGGGGCTATGATGCGGTGGTTCTTGGCCGCCGCGGTTACTCCATCTTGGAGAAGGCCTTTCACCCATGGTTCTCTGAAGCGACCATGGACCTGGATCTCGACTTTCCGCTCTGGATTTGCAGACGCCCCGAGCGCGGGCTCGGCAATGTGCTGCTCTGCATTGACGGCTCCGAGCCCGCCATGAAAATGGCTGAGCACGTGGGATTCATGGTGGGAAATGAGGAGCAGCATGGGATCACCCTCCTCCATGTGGAGAGTGGAAACCGTCAGGGCATCGAGGTGTTGTTTGACAACGCAAGGCGGAGACTCGTGGATGGCGGCGTACAGGAGAAGCGGGTCAACACGCTTGTCGTTCATGGGCATGACGCGGCCAAAGTCATCCGGGAAGAGGCAAGCAAGGGTGCATTTGCCGTGGTCGCCGTCGGGCGGCGCGGTATCGGATATGAGGAAAAATCCGTCAAACCTTTCATGGGATCTCAAAGCCTGGAACTGCTGAAGACTTTGGAGAGGTCCACACTCTGGGTCGGTCGCTGACAGCCCGGGACTTCGCATCGTCAAATCTGCCCAATGACGAAATATGTCAAACACTGTAAGGAAAGGACCCGATGGTTGACGATGCTGCATTCGAACGAATATAGTCAAAGGGTTATTTGACTTGATGATGAGATAGTATTGTATTGATCGGGACTCCAACTTCGTCAAAACCACCGTGCTAACCTCATACTCGAACAGAGCAACACCTTTCGTCGTATTCCTCATGCTGAGTGCAATCGCGTTTGCACTCTGGCAAAGCCAGAACAGCCATCGGCGGGAGCTTCTGGTGCACCACGCGCAGACTTCTGTCGAGCAGTTGACGGTCCGCGTGGAAGGCATCATGAATGCTCGCATTGCGGCCCTGAAGATGATTGCAGACCGATGGATCGAGAGAGACCCCCCGGATTTCAGCCGTGAACGTTTCACTGGCTTTGCAAGGGCGACCTCAGAGCATTATCCGGGCTTTGCGGGTATATACTGGATCAGCCCGGAGGGCCTCATTCAGTGGGTTTACCCGGAAAGAGAGAATGAACCTGCATTGGGCAGGAAATTGGAGGAGCACCCCGACGACTTCTTCAGGACTGGTCTTTGGCAGGCGACCGCCTCTGGTGAACCTGTTCTTTCACCCTGCGTCGAGCTCTATCAGGGAGGAACCGGCTTCCTTGTATTCATCCCCCTTGTGTACCATGGCGGCCTTCAGGGGTATTTGGGGGGGGTGTTCAAACTCGAGCAGCTGATGGCCATGAGCCTGCCGCCTTCGATGCCCAGGGACTTCTCCGTGGCGCTCTTCGAAGAGGATCGCAGGATATTCCTGAGCGGAAGCAACGCCTCTTACAGCTCGGGTTCGCGCGCACAGCAGGCCGTGAGCAGCATCGGATTCTCGGGGAAATCGTGGCGAATCCAGATCGAGCCTACTTCTGAGCTGTCCGGTTCCATATCGGGGACCAACCTCATATTCCTGGCATTCGGACTCGGACTGTCGGCGCTGCTTGGCGTTGCGTTGCACCTTCTGCTCCAACGCATGGAAATGTACAAGGAGACCCGTGATCGGGCCATCCAGGAGGCCGCTGAGCGGAAGAAAGCCGTAGAAGCACTCAGCAAAAACGAGAAGCAGCTCCAGGAGCTCCTCGCCGAGCTCGGGGTCAAGAACGCGGAGCTGGAATCCTTCGCCTACACCGTCTCTCATGATCTCAAGACTCCCGTCGTCACTATCGAGGGCTTCATCGGAGCTTTGCGGGACGATTTCGGAGATGTGCTGCCCGGGACAGCACACCAATACCTGAGCTATATGAGCGATGCGACCCGCAAGATGGAGCTCCTGATCAACGATCTCCTCGATCTTTCCAGGATCGGGCGGCTCAATGAGCATAGAATGGAGTTCAATCTCGGGGATGCAGCCCACGATGCCCTGGAGACGCTGCGCCCTCAGATTCAGTCGCAATCCATTGCAGCGATTGTGCAGGTGGATCTTCCTTCCGTCTACGGGGAGCGAAAGCGGATCGGCCAGGTGATGGACAACCTTCTGTCAAACGCCGTAAAGTATATCGGTGCGACCAATCCATCACCGCGTATCGAAGTCGGCTGCGAAGAGCACAATGGTGAAAGGGTGTTTTTCGTGAGAGACAATGGAATAGGCATTGAAGAGAAGTATTTCGACAGAGTGTTCCAGGTCTTTGAACGCCTGCCTTCCGCCGTCAAGGTCGGCGAGGGGACGGGAATGGGGTTGGCCATTGTCAGAAAGGTGATCGAATCCCACGGCGGGAGGATCTGGCTCGACTCAGAGCCGGGCCGTGGCACGACATTCTACTTCACTCTTCCGGGAGGTGATGCCAAGAGCCATGAACTATGACTTTTACAACATTCTCATCGTGGAGGACGAGGCTGCCCATGCGGAGCTGACCCGAAGGGCCATCCGGAAGGCCGGCAACGCCAGCCGCATCGACATTGTGGGTGACGGCGAGGAGGCGCTCGACTACCTGTTTCATCGCGGGAGATTTTCAGACCTGAGTGAATATCCCCTCCCATCGTTGATCCTTCTCGACATCAAGCTCCCCGGCATCAGCGGCATAGAAGTCTTGAAGGCGGTAAAGAAGAACGCGGAGCTCAGGAAGATCCCGGTGATCATGCTGAGCACTTCGGATCGGCGCGAAGATATCGCCGAATCGTACTGCCAATACGCCAACAGCTATCTCACCAAGCCGGTTGGGTTCAGGGAGTTCGAGGATAAGGTGAGGCAGTTGGACCATTACTGGTTGACGGTCAGCGAGCGGCCTGCGTTGGCGGGATAGGCGGACTGGGGGAGGATACCGCCTTGGAGCCACTGAACCTGATCATTGTCGAGGATGAGGAAGCCCACTACCAGCTCATGCGGCTGGCAACCCTGAAAGAGTTCCCGTCCGCAAGGGTCCACCACTTCGTGGATGCCATGTCCTGTCTTGACCAGATCGACGATGTCAACCCCGATGTGATCATCGCCGATTACCGCATGCCCGGCATGGACGGGATCGAGTTCCTGCGAGTCCTGGGGCATCGAAACAAGGATATCCCGGTCATCATTATCACGGGGCAGGGAGACGAGAGGATTGCGGTTCAGGCCATCAAGCTGGGGGCGTGGGATTACCTGGTGAAGTCTTCCGATTCCTTCGTGCTGCTCCCCAGCCTCCTCGAAAAGGTGGTCTCCGCGCGGAGGCTCAGGAGCTCCCTCCGGGAGGTGGAAAGGAGGTTCCAGGACCTCGCCGAAAGCACCCTCACCTGGCTGTGGGAGACAGACCGTGACGGCATTTACACTTACTGCAATACCGTTGTAGAGAAGGTTTTGGGATATGGCGCCGAAGAGGTGGTGGGCCGGCACTTCTGCGACTTTCTGCATGAAGAGGAACAGAAACATATCTTAGAAATCCTGCCTCAGCTGATGCAGGCCGAGAAGCCAACCTCCTGCCTGATGATACGGTTGGTCCATAGAAACGGGCATGAGGTCATTGTGGAAGCCAACTGGGCCCCCATCCTGGACAAGGCCGGCAACGTGCTGGGCCATCGCGGAATGAACCGGGACATCACCAAACGGAGACGGGCCGAAGAGCACATCCGCATGCTGACTCAGCAATCGCTCAGGGCCCAGGAAAGCGAGCGACTGAAGCTTTCACGGGAGCTGCACGACACTATTGGCCAGGAGCTTTCCGCCCTGAAGATCGGTATCGACACGCTCCTGGACGATCAGCCCGAGGAGCTCGTCCACGGCGTCGGCCTCAAGGTGTCGAAGCTCTCCAGAATGCTTCAGGAAACGATTGGCGAAGTCCGTAACCTGGCTTACGATTTGCGCCCGGCTACGCTGGAGCAGTTCGGGCTCGTGCAGACCATTTACCAATATTGTGACGACTTCTCGCGAAGAAGCGGCATCCAGGTGCACGTCCTGTGCGCAGGCATGGACGATCTGGATCTCGGCTTTGACACGCGGATAACCCTCTTTCGGCTGGTCCAGGAGGGTCTCAACAACGTCAGGAAGCACGCCGAAGCAAAGAATGTTTCTCTGAGGCTGGTCGCATCCTCCCCCATGATCATCTTCAACCTGGAGGATGACGGGAAGGGATTTGATGTGCAGAATCGAATGATGTCCACACTTCGCGAGCGATGCATGGGAATCTGCAGCATGGAGGAAAGGGTCGCCTTGCTGGGAGGGACCATGAAGCTCGATTCGAGGCCCATGCAGGGGACCAGGATCCGCATTGAGGTGCCGTTGAGGGAAGACGTTCATGGGACCAAAGAAAACCATCGTGGTTGTTGACGACCATCCCCTTTTCAGAGAGGGCCTCAAGTCGCTCATAGCGCGCAATCCCGGCCTGGAGGTCGTCGGGGAAGCCGGGACGGGGTGTGAAGGTCTGCGGCTGGTCAAGGAGCTCAAGCCGGACCTGGCTGTGGTGGATATCTCCCTGCCCGATCGAAACGGTATCGAGGTCACACGGGAGCTGCGAAACACCCACCCGAATGTTCGCATCGTGATCATGAGCATGCATTCCAAAATCGACTACATCACCGAGGCTTTCAAGGCCGGCGCAACGGGGTACATCGTCAAGGAGTCGGCCACGGACCGGATCGTGGAAGGCATCGAAGCCGCCTCCAGGGGGGAGTACTTCCTGGACAGCACCCTCTCCCACAGCGTTATCGAGAAGCTGCTCACCACTCCGGACAAGGAATCCAAGATCACCGACAAACGCTACAACTCCCTCACTGCGCGGGAACAGGAGATCATGCGACTCCTGGCCGAGGGTCTCTCGACGAAGGATGTGGCCGCCAGGCTTTTCATCAGCCCCAAGACCGTTGAGAACCATCGCTTCAGCATCATGGCCAAGCTGGACATCCACAGCACCATCGAGCTGGTCCGATACGGCGCCAAGCTCGGTCTCATCGACGTCGACCTGTGGAAAGACTGAGCTTCGCCTTGTTCACCTCACCCTGAATGCACCTCGTCCAATTCAATCAGCCTGCGAGGGCTACCCAGCACCTGCCGGCACCTTCATTCAAATCCATCCAGGTTCCCTGCGTGAGTACAGAGTGCAGCCTCGCAGGGCGCTGCCCATACAGGGCTTCTTTTCGGCAGCTTCTCGGGACGGCCCGCCAGACAATAGCTTCATCCCCGTTATGGCCTCCTATTCCATGGGTTTTTTCCCTATCAGAATGAGTCCATCGTTCTATGGACAAAGACCGGGGCGCCGTTCATAGGGATCAATGAGGCGTCGTCTTTGTGCTGGAATATCCGAGGGATCCCGCCGCTCAAAAAGATCGGAGGGGGAAAGCGGCTAAGTTGCAACACAGCTGAAGAGAGGAAAAGGGATGATACCCAGCGGGGTTTTGGAGCCCGATGCTACCCTCGATCTCCTGGATTGCGAGACGGATCGCGCCTTCCGGAACACCTTCTCGGATCTGCGCGTTGCCGGCGACATGAGCCGGCTCCTTGGGAAACCTCCCGGTTGCGAGCGGATCATCGAATTCGATTCCAGGCTGAGCACCTTCCTGTGCTCGAAGAAGTGCACGGTGCTCTGTTATTGTGATCGCAGTTATTTCGGCCCTGCGGTCCTGCTTCATCTTTTGACTTCTCATCCCAAGATAGTGATGGGTTCAAGGGTGCATCGCAATCGCCACTATGGGGCCTTCCCCATCTCATGGGGAGCAGAGCCTGCGGGCGCGACCCTGCGCCGCTGGCTGGGAACCTCGAGTGACCTGACGCCGGACAAAGCCTTCTTGAGCTTATGAAGGGTTCGCTGCATGAGCGCCGTTCCGTCGTGCGTTCGGATCACAGGCTCCAATGAGATATGGATGAGAGCCATGACAGACAAGACACCGCCCATGTTGAAGCAGGAACAGGCAACGGAACGCAGTGGACGGCAGAATCATGGTGAGGACGGCGAGCTGCTGACCCGGCCTGAAGGACCTGAACTGGACGTGTCCCGAGAGCAGGAGCCAATGGGAGTCAGGGAATGGCATGTGAGGGAGGATTTCCTGGATCCCGTCCAGCTGCTTCGCAGCATTCAGCGTGCCGAAGGGAACCCGGACTGCTTCAGGAGAAGAGACATATGCGAGGAATTCGAATGCGCGTGGCGTCCGTACTGCATCTCCGATCCCTGCGAGCCGGCCTGAAAACCAGGTGGTTTCCGGTGCAAGAAGAGAGAACGGGCTGCTGTTCGATATCTTGAAATACCATAATGATGAACCGACGGGATGCTTCGGGTTGACCCGATATGCCTTTCTCCTGGGGAAGCAAGTAGTGAGGACGAATAGGCGCTGGAAGTACAGGGCCCGGGAGCGCGAGTCCCCTCTTTCCTGAAAGGAAGTCACGAATGCGAAGGTTCCAGGTCTATCCCACTCATGGGGTCGCCAAGCTCAGTGGATGTTTGCTCTGTCACAGGATGTTGCGTGACCAGCCCCACGAGGAAACCGATCGCCCCTGGGGCAGAGGCCATTTCAAGCTCAAATGCCCCGAATGTGGCTTCGCGAAGTGGTATGATCTGGGTGAGGCATGCACTCCTCAAGAATCCTTCTGTGAGGCAAATACGACGGCATAGCAGCTCAAAGCGTTGCACAGCGGGAGGCGAGAACGCTTCCTTGAGGTCCGATGTACCGGCATTTGCCTTTGTCTTTGGGTTCTTTTGCCTACAAGAATGAGTCCCTCCCTCTATAGACGTATTCTTACAATCCCTCCATACTTGCGCCGAGTTTTTGAGCTGGTCTGAAGCAGGGAGTCGATGGGGCAACCATTTCATTGTGGGCAATCCAACATGGACAGAGAGGAGGCGTGTCATGGTTGAAGTTGGGGATCTGAAGAACATGGAGGCTCTTGCTGTTTTGAATGACAAGCAACTGGGCGAACTGGCGAGTATCACCGATAAGAAGGCCTTCAAGACACGGGACCACATCTATGAGGATGGTGATCGGGCCAAGTACATGTTCATCGTGACCAAAGGCCTCGTCAGCCTGAGGCAGCTCATGCCCGGCGATGAAGTCGGCATTGTCTTCGAAATGCGCGAGAGAGGTGAATTCTTCGGGGCGGCATGCCTCATGAAACCGCAGCAATACACCCTGTCGGCTGTATGTATGGAGGATACGGAGGTCCTGGCCATCGATGCCGACAAGCTCTTCGACCTCGTCGAAACCGACCCCGAGCTGGGTGTCAAATTCATGAGGAAGATTGCTCAGCTCTACTTCGAGCGATACAAGGTCTGCAAGAGGCAGCTTTATGAGATGGTGAAAGCCCCCACCATCATAGCTGCCTTGCCGGGTTGATGGTCTGTCGGACTCCACAGCATTGTGATTCAATTCCAGCAGATTCTCAGCTCCACGGTTGCGCTCACCGTGCACGCTGGCTCATTCGCATTGCCAGCCCAAGGCCGGTGAGGAGGGGGAGAGGATGGTACGCTGCAAGAGCATTGTATGCGGAGTGAAGGCATCGATGCGGTCTCAGAGGGCCGCTTCCGACGCGGCACGCCTGGCCGCCAGGACCGGGGCGAAGTTGACCTATGTTCATGTGGTGGAGGTCCCCTCCCTCTCAGAACGTTTTACAGACCCTCTCATCAGGGCCTTCAAGGAAGCAATTCTCGTGGAGACCGGGATCCAGGTCCTGGTGAACGCAGAGCGCATCGCAGAAGCAATGGGCATTACCCCTGACAAGTACCTCAAGAAAGGGGAGCTCACGACGTGTCTTCGTGATGTCACGGAGGAGTGCGACTCCGATCTTCTGGTACTGGGTGGGAGGACCGGTACGATTTTCGAGGGCTTGGGCTTCAGCGAAGGCGACGCAGCGTGATTCCAAACGCCCGCACCGTGCACATGCCGTGAGGCTTTCCGAGAACTGTCATTTCGAGCGACAGCGAGAAATCTCGTTCATCGTAACACCACGAGTTTACGAGATTTCTCTCTCCGCGACGCTCCGCTACAAGTGACAAAAAGGTGTTCTCGGACAGCCTCCCAGTGAGTCATGCCCCTGGATGCTCATCGCCCAATGGGGCTTTCTGTCCGTCTGCCCTGCGGCCTTTGAGCTGGAACCGTTTGGCGCCAGCCCCATTCAGACCGATCCCGCCACACCGCAAAAGGAGAGAAGGGCCATCCAGGGGCCACTGCCCCAAATTGCGCTTGCCTGTGTATGTCTTCTCTGAGAAAAAGGGATGGGGTGGAGCAAGCAAGATGAGATCGGGATGAGCGATTGGCAACCTTGGAAGAGCGAAAGGCACGAGCCATGCCGGGGGTCTCGGATCAACACGGCACCAGGGATGAGCAGATCAGGGAGAAGGTGCTCCTGGTGATCAGGCGGATTGCGCCCGAGGCGAACCTTGACTCGCTCGATTCACGGCGAAGGTATCGGGAGCAGTTCGATTTTGACTCCATCGACTTTTTGAACTTCGCCGTCGGAATCCAGGACGAGTTTCAGATTGTCATCCCGGAGCTGGACTTCCCCAAGTTGGCGACACTCGACGGGTGCCTCGATTACTTGAAAGCGAGGGTCGATCCCACACCTCCGTGATTCAACTCCAAATCGCCAAGCCCCATGACATCCTTCGAGAAGTCCCCTCAAAGGTGTCTTTTCGCAGCGCGTAAGCCTCACCTCCCCCCGCAATTGATCAACAAATCAAAGGACCAGCGAGACTGCGACCACCGACGGGTCATCCGGATCGCGTCTCTTTGTGAACCCGAAGGCGCTGCACAGGCGGAGCATGGGCTGGTTTTCGGCCAGAACGTCGCCATAGAGCTCGCGAATGGAGCGCTCCCTCGCGAGATCGATGATGCGCCGCATCAGCATGGGCCCGAACCCCATCCCGGTCATGTCTCCTCGCAGTAAGATGGCGAATTCCGCCTTTTGATTGTCGGGATCGGCCGTGATCCGCACGCTGCCCAGGAGCTCCTCATCGCCGGCTGGAGGAGCAGGAACGAGCACCAGTGCCATCTCGCGATCATAGTCGATCTGCGTGAGCCGTGCGGCGAGTTCGCGGGGAAGGGTCCGCATATGGTGCAGGAACCGCATGCGGATTTCGTCCGGGGAGAGCGCGGCAAAGAGCTTCTGCAGACCGGGCTCATCCTCCGGCCGAATCGGGCGCAGGAAATAGCTGCCCCCGTCAGGCACCTGAACAACCCTCTCGAGCTCTTTGGGGTAAGGGCGAATGGCGAGACGTTGGAGGGCGGGGGCCGCAGTGCGCCGCACCCTCATCCGCGCATCCAGGACCACGACACCTTCCGAATGGGCCAGGAGCGGATTGATCTCGATTTCGGTGATTTCGGCAACGTCGCAGACCAGTTGAGACAACTTCACCAGGGTCAGAGCGATGGCGGCCATGTCCGCAGGTGCTGCCCCACCTTCACCCTCCAGCAGGCCAAAAACCCTCGTGCGGGACATCACCTCACGAGCCAGATGCATGTTGAGCGGGGGCAGGCCGAGGGAAGTGTCCCCGATCGCCTCCACGGCCGTACCGCCATGACCGAAGAGAATGGCAGGCCCGAACTGCGGATCTTCGACCATGCCGAGGATGAGCTCATGCCCCAGCAGCCGGCGGATCACCGGCTGCACCGTGAGGCCGAGAATCCGTGCATCGGGGCAGGACTTCCGCACACAGCTCAGCATTGCCTGAGCGGTGTGCAGGACTTCATCGGGAGTCTCCAAATCGAGGCTCACACCGCCCACGACACATTTGTGGGTGATGTCGGGCGAAAGAATCTTGAGGGCGACGGGACCGTGGATCTCGGCAGCTGCCTTTGATGCCTCCTCGGGTGTGCTCACCTCATAAGTCGGAACCACCGGGATGGCATAGGCGGCAAGGATTGTCTTGGCTTCCACCTCGGTCAGCCAATGCCGACCCTCCGCCAGGGCCCGGTCGATGATCTCGTGCACCTTTTCGGTATCCGTCGTGAAGTCGGAAGGGATGCTGGGGGGCGTCTGCATGAGCAGGCCTTGATTGCGCTGATAGCGAATCAGCTGCATATATCCCCGGATGGCGCCGACCGGCGTATCGTAAGCGGGAATGCTGTTTTCGACGCACAGAGTCCTCGCCTCGGCAACGGCCTTCCCTCCGAGCCAGCAGGTGAGGACCGGATAAGACCCGGCTTTCCGGGGTGTTGGTCTCAGCACGGTGATCATGGCCCGGGCCACGTCGGCTGCGGGAACAACCGCAGAAGGAGAATGGAGGAACAGCAGCGGCCCCGGGCGATCCTCCAGGAGGGTCGTGAGAACACCGGCGTACTGTTTAGGTGAGGCGTCCCCGGGGAGGTCTACGGGATTGCCCACGGGCCTGGTCGCAGAAAGGCTGGAGCTCAAGCGGGACACGGTTTCATGAGACAGGTCGGCAAGAGCCCCCCCTTCGTCGAGCACAGCGTCAGCGGCCAGGAGTCCGGCTCCCCGCCCATTGGCCACAACGGTCAATCGGTCCCCCATGGACGGGCCTGCAAGACCGAGGGTCTCCACAGCTTCAAAGAACTCCAGCAAATCATAGACTCTGAGCATCCCCGCGCGCCGGAACGCGGCGCCATAGATGTCATCGGAGCAGGCCATTGCCGCCGCATCCGACGGGGCATCGAAGAGAGCCTCCCGGCGCCGGTTGCCCTTCAGGGCGATCACCGGCTTCATGCGTGCGGCGGCCCGGGCTGCCGACATGAACTTCCGGGCGTGCGCGACCCTTTCGAGGTAGACAATGATCGCACGCGTTTTGGGGTCGTTGGCCAGGTAGTCCAGCAAGTCCCCGAGATCCACGTCCAACATTTCCCCCAGCGAGACCACGTGGGAGAACCCGACGTTTGCGGAGCACGCCCGGTCGAGGACCGCCGACCCGATCGCATCCGACTGGGTGACCAGGGCCAGTTGGCCCGGCAGGGCATGGGTATGGGCCGCGCTTGCATTGAGGTGCAGTGCAGGGGTCATGATACCCAGACAACCAGGCCCCAGGATGCGCATTAGAAAAGGCCTGGCGGCTTCCAGGAGGGCATTCCTGAGCTCGCCATCGCCCGCAGTCAGAGCGCCACTCCTGTCTGCACACAGGATGATGGCCGCTCGTGCTCCCCGCTCGCCCAACTTGGTGATCATCGGCGGAACGGACTTCAATGGAGCACTAATCACGGCCAGATCCGGGGCCCCCGGCAGATGCCCGACACTCGCATGGCATTTTACGCCCTCAAAAACACCAAGGGATGGATGGACGATGTATAAAGGGCCTCCAAATCCTGAAGAAACCAGGTTTTTGGCGGCAACCGCACCCATTGGTGAGAGGGGCCCGGCTGCACCGATCCACGCGACAGAGGACGGATTCAGCAGAGCATCAAGGTTCCGAATGGTCATACGAACCTCCCTCCAAAGGTCAAGAGTCCGCGTTCTTCATGAAGTTCAGTCCTCCGGCGGGCGCGCACGGCAGCCCAACCCACCATCTCCACGCAGGCTGGCTCGGGAGGCAGGCGGCGATTTGCCAATAGATTACAGATTCGATCCCCTTCCGCGCAAGATGCATCTGACATCGCCTGCCTGCAATAGGGCATCCAATCGGTATGAGCTTGCTTCGGCAGCTGTGGGAGCGAAAGCTCCATTGTGCAGCGGGTGTGATTATATTGATACTTGCATAAGGTTGGAATGGTGGTCTTCTTGGACTGCATCCTTGACGACGTAGCGCTCCGGGAATATGCCTTATGCATCACCAAATCTCAAGAAAACGCTTCAGGACGCATCCCGGGTGTCTGCACCGACTGCACTTTACCATGCACATTGCGCCGACAAACGCAGCAGACTGGAGCGGGCGGTCGGCTGAGACTGTTTGAGCCACCGCGTATCGGAGGAATGAACATGAAAGCGGGTATTATCATTACCGGAACCGGCCCCATTCTGATTCTGACTTCCTACGACTCCTTCACACACCCGAACCTTGTGAAGAAACTGGCTGCCAAGGGGATCGGCGAGTTCATCGGCTATGAGCTCGACTGGGACAGAGTCAAGAATGCCTATGGCACGCACTTTTCCGTCGTCATGGGCGATCTTCACGAAACTGACGACCTGAGGGTGCTGGATTACAACGGACATCGGGTGCTCGCCAACTTCAATTTCGAAGAAATGGGAGACCCGATCTACTATGAACCGAAGGGTGAACTTCACAAAGCTGCCTAGATTACCGGCATGAGAATTCACGGGCAGGTCTTGAACAGGCCTGCCTTCTGTTTTGAACGGGAATGACCGCCGCGCCGCTGAACAATCCTGGCCCTTGACACCCAGGCGGTTTAATCATAAAGGCAGACCACCGGTTCAAGCACAGCATTGGGCAGACAAACAGCTGACTCTTTTAGATTGTCTGGAATCATCATTCAAGGAAGAGAGCAATCAGTATGGATGACGGTCTCATTTGGTCCGAAGAAGCTCTGACCCAGCAGACGACCTCCCCTTTCCCCGATGTTCAGTCCTGGGCGGTTTCCGGAATGCTGCGGCTCTATCCGTCCTCATGTGCGAGCCTTCTTTCGGATTGGCTTCAGAGCAGGACACCCGCCGTCGCCCGGGCGGCGCTTCTCCACCTTCTTTCGCAATCCAGGCCGGTTCCCACAGTGCTCCTTCAGCTGAAGGAGCTCTTCATATCGGGGGACGCGGAGCTGTCATCCCTCGCCATCCGGGTTGCGGGACACTGGAAAATCCCGGATGCGGCGCTATGGATTCAGGAAAAGATCCTGCTGAATCAGCGCTTGAGCCCGGACCAGATCACAGCCATGGTCGAGACCCTCGGCCTCACACCCGATGAATCATCGTATGAACTGCTCAAGGCCACCGAAACCAGCATGGCCGGGAAACGGACTTCGCTCTGGATGGCATACTACAACGCCCTCCTATCCCACGGCAGGCGCGAAGACATCGATACGCTCGTCTCTCTCTATGCCGATCTCGAACAAGACGAGTCCCTGCGTCGCAATGCCATGCAGATCCTGGTTCACAGGACCGATCCGGTTCTCAACCCTTCGGATCTCCTTTTCGGAAATATCGAGCGAATCCAGGATCATCTTACGACCCGCCTGGACCTTCTGCTGGAAGCCGCCGCAGATGGAACGGACTTCGATCCCGAGAGAAAAATTCTTCAGGAGCTTCGTCCCTACCTTCAAGTGCTGCGCCCCGAAAACGTCTCCATCGCCAGGGAGCACCTGCGGGAGGCTCTCCAGGTGGTCGAGGACATCGAGCCTTTCCACAGGGATCTGGCTCTCAGCGCCTTGAATGGTCAGAACCGCTGCAAGCCAAACTCCGACGAGGCCTACGCACTGACGGCACTGGGGTTGTGCGGATTCCTCGCTGGACTCATCGAACGCGCGGTACCCTCTCCTTCCGGTGATACACCGTGGAAGAAGCGGTTGGCTTTCGTCCTCACGGACCATTTCTTGAAACCGGTCGATTGGCGTCTGCTCGAATCCATCGTCCACGATGCACCGCGCGATGAGATCATGGCTAAACTGATCGAGACCCTGGAGGTGACCCCGGCCTCCTGGAAGACCTACCAGGCCATGGAGATGCTGGGGCTCATGGGTGCATCGGAGCGTGCGGATGTCATGGTCCGGGTTGTCCAGCGCGTGAAGGACCCGGCGCTGCTCGATGTTGCCGAAAGGGCTTTCAAACGAATCGGCTGGAGATGCACGGGGGCCCTCCTCCCCCTCCTCGATTCCGCTGCCGCCAACGAAAGAGCCCTTGCCCTGAGGGTGATCTCGGAGCACCCCACCCGCAGGGGAAGGGACGAGATCCTCGAGCGTTTCCAGAAGCTTTTCAATGAGGATTCGGCTCAGCTGCTCCAGGCGGTAGAGGAGATGGGTGCTGACGTATTTCTGCCGCTCCTGGAAAAAGAATATCGTCCCGGAGAGTGGCGAACGGCGCAGGCGATGCTTCGGCTTGGCCGCATCGCAGGACGCGATTCCGAGTCCATGGGAGACCTCGAGCGGGAGGTGGCCGAGCACGAGCGATTGCTCCGGCAGCAGGAGGCTCTTCTGACCCGGGGGTTCCGGGACTGGCCGGACCGCATCGACCTGGATCTCAGCTGCAAGCAGTGCGGCAGGAAATACACCTATGCGGTCCGTGAGGTCCACCTGCATCCCCACCAAAAATCCGAACTGGAACCGGATTCTCCGGGAGGTGCCCCGTATCAGCATGGTATCGTGATCTGCGACGATTTGAGGTGCAAGAACTGCGACGCCCTCAACGACTTTGCCATCACCCGCGAGACCATAGGCCAGATCAGCGCGGAGTCCCTGAAACTGCTGGCCCTTCATCGTTCCAAGGTTTCTCCGCCTCCTTACTATCCCGTGAAGCACGTC
This sequence comes from uncultured Syntrophobacteraceae bacterium, assembly GCA_964557955.1. Taxonomy (GTDB): domain Bacteria; phylum Desulfobacterota; class Syntrophobacteria; order Syntrophobacterales; family Syntrophobacteraceae; genus JALOOX01. Next base: position 10,031 of record CAZLCS010000061.1, on the reverse strand, counting down.
GAGGCCGGCGACAAGGAGGGACCGTCGCTGTCCCTGGTGGACCTCGAGAAGGAGAACGTGGCCGCGGTACATCGCAACCCGAGCCAGCCCAAGGCTCACTTGGCCCTGGGGAAGTTTTACGAGTATGTGAAGGTGATTCCCAAGGCTCGAATGGCCTTTCTCAAGGCCATGGACCTTGACGCCCGTTCCCTGGAGGCGATGGCGGGACTGGCCCGCCTGGATCATTCCGAGGGAAAGCTGGACGAAGCCTACGACTGGATCGACCGCTGTTACAGGGACCTGTCCGAGGGCCGCATCTACCTGGCCCGGGACCCGAGGCAGTTCAAGAAGGCCGTTCGGGAGAAGCGGCGCGAACTGGCCCGGACCTTGGGGATTCATCCCGAAGAGACTCCGGTGAAAGTCCGCTTTCAGATCGATTCCCCCGACTACCCCAAGAACCGCCCCTGCCCCTGCGGCAGCGGCAAGAAATACAAGCTCTGCTGCATGCCGAAGAATCCCGGCCAGGATTGATTGCCCCAGACCCTACCGATGGGAGCTCGGCCAGAGGGCCACGGCGCTGCGTGATCCCCTGCCGACAACCTTATCGTCTCTCTTCAATGCTCTGACGCCGGACATCGCGCCGCTCCTGGAGGTTCTGCCGGCGGGCGCGCTCCTGCTGGATCCGCTGGCGGCGGGCTGCACGCTGCCGTCTCAGCTCTTCCTGCCGTTCTCGGCGTTCGCGCTGCACACGCTGTCTCTCTCGGGCGTCCCGGCGCTGCTGCTCGAGACGCTGCCGACGGGCGCGCTCCTGCTGAATCCTCTGCTGGCGGGCTGCACGCTGCCGTCTCAGCTCTTCCTGCCGTTCTCGGCGTTCGTGCTGCAGGCGCTGTCTCTCTCGGGCGTCCCGGCGCTGCTGCTCGAGACGCTGCCGACGGGCGCGCTCCTGCTGAATCCTCTGCTGGCGGGCTGCACGCTGCCGTCTCAGCTCTTCCTGCCGTTCTCGGCGCTCGCTCTGCAGGCGCTGTCTCGCCTCTGCTCGTTCCTGTCGAGCCTGGCGCAGCTCTTCCCTGTCCACCAGCCTGCTCGTGATATTGGGCCGCCCCAGCCGGATATCACGGGCCGGCTCACCGCGGCGTGCGCCTCGGAGCTGCCGCTCAATGTTGCTTCTGCGTGCAAGATCACGTTGGAGCGCGAGCTGTCGGTTGCGGTCGATGCGCTCCTGCACACGAAGAGCCGGAAGTCTCGTCACGTCGACATTTCGGAAATTGTGACGGTGTCGATGTGAGCCATATCCGGGAAGAGCTTGTTCCGTGAGAACCGGAGTCGCCCGGTATCTGCGAAGCAGATCGGCCCTCTGGATTCCGCGGATGCGGTGAGGACGGTAGTTGTGGACGTCATAGAGCAGGCCCCGGTTGATGATCACGGCACGCCGCGCATGATGATAACGGCCGATGTTGAGGGGAGACCGCCTCACATCTCGGACCACAATGGTGCGGGGCCCCCAATAGCGGTGAGCATAGTAGGACTCGAAAGGGGTAAGCGGAATCCACCCGATGTGATCATTTGAATACGTCCAGACCACTCGTCCCGGGAACCAGGAGAACGCAATATGGTAGCTCGGCCGGCGCTGGTAGAGCGGAAACGGTGCAGGCGGCATCCAGACCCAATAACCGGGACTGCCGATGTGGATCCAGTTGCCATAGTGATGCGTCACGTAGCCGAATGGCTCATCGGGCATCCAGGTGTTGTCTCCATGGTACTGCGTCCATCTTCCCGCAGTAAACGGCTCATAATCGGAAGTGACGCGCGTGGGTCTCCAGAAATGCCGATATTCACCCTTGTAGCGGACGCGCTCCCAGTTTCCGTGTGCGTCCAGAACATGAGCTTCATCGTGCAGCCCTTCGGGCAAATATTTGACGGACTCACCCTTGACAGCGACCTTCTGCTGCCACTCCCTGTCCAGGGAATCGTTCCAGGCAAGCCATTCGGCATAAACCTCCCCCTCACCCGTTGTCGTCCGAGAACCGTCCGAGATGAGCGGGGGGGCACCGGCTTCAAGCGTATAGCGGCTTTGTGCTGTCTCCTCAACAAAGTCGACGGAGCCCTTGAAGGCCGCCACCTCGACGGATTCATCCCCGACATAGAGATCGAACACCGCAAGACCATCAGCCACCGCATACCCGAACGGCGTCGAAACCCTGATCATGCCCCGTTCACCATTGTTCATGAACCTGGCCATCCCGGATGCGACATCCACGGAGGTGAGCTCCTCGTTGAGAGCGATCATCTGGATTTGCGTGTTGCTGCCGATTCGGATCCGCATCCTGTTGGGCATTGAGAGCTCAGCTCGCGCGTTCTCATCGGAGTAGAGCGCATCATCCAGGCCGAAGGGAGCATCCTCCACCACCGCTACCCAATCCTCGGACTCGTGAACGTAGCGCAGCAGCAATCCTTCCACCAGAACCACCCGGCCGACCAGTATGCCTTCAGAAGGCGCTGCACTGGCCGTCGGTGCGTGGAAATTGAATCCGATTGCCAGGACTGCAAGCATCAACCACAAAGAGCGTGACAGGTTATTCATCAGCATCCCTTTCAACTTCACGCGATTCCGCCATATTTTTACATATGATTACAACAAGTTATCACATGGCAGGCCCAATCCGGAAGTGCCGGGAACCGGCCTCGCCAAACCGCTCCGGCGGACGTGAAGCATATCTTTCGTCTTTACCAAACGACGGTCAGGACTCAGCGAATCGAACATCAGTCTGCATTTTTGAGTCACCTTCAATTAATATAAGAACTTGACGGCACCGCTGCAGCCTTCGGAATTGCGGCCTTCAGCCAGCCAGGCCGCAGAGCAGGCTGCAACACGAGGGATCCGCAAAAACTCCAGGTGGGTGTTCCAAAATACGTGAAAAAATCTGTCCGACGTTATAAGGTAAAATAAGAGCGATATGAGAAAGGCTGCCTCTCCCCGGGTATGAGACATCGGAGAGGCCCCTCTGACAAACCGGAGCGCCTTTCAGCTGAGCCGCGAATTCCCGGCTCGATGAAATCTCCGGACCGGAGTTGAGACTGAATTCCATGGAGGACAGTGATCGGTGAATCCCTACGGGCGGCTGGTCCATGGCCAAAACCATGAGATTTCCTTTGACCTTGAACAACCTGAAACCGTCATCGGTCGATCCGAGGATTGCGATATTCGCCTGGATGACCCGTACGTATCGCGACGCCAGGCCGTTATCGTCATGGACAAAGGGGTCGCGCGCATTGAAAACCTCGGCCGCAACCCTGTTCTTCTCAACGGCGACTGCATTGAGAAGTCCGTCCTGCAAAGTGGAGATATGATCCTCTTCGGCAGGACTCAGCTGGTCTTCATGCTTCAACCCATGATTTCGGATGCGTCATCAGGCTCCGATGATGCAGACCTCGATCCGGATATGACTTTTCTTCTGCCCGAGCATCAGGCCCTGAAGAGCGTCTCAGAGCCGGTCGCCAAGTGCAGAACGTCTTGGGAGGCCATGAGGATTTTCTCTGAGCGGATCCTCGGCGGAGGCATCAGGTGGAGGCTCACTCCCCTCGGCGCAACCCTGCTCCTGGTACTGATCCTGATGGTCCTCTATTTGATCTTCTGACGGCGTTGCTCGGTCGTCGAGAGCTATGAGCCATTATCCGGCGCTGTCTTTGCGGAGAACGGTCCCCTGCTGACCCCCCATGTCGGCCGGCAACTTCCGGCGCCGACTGTCAACACGAGAAGGTGATCCATGCGTCTGACCCAGGAGAACAGACTGATGGCCATAGACACCCCGCTGGGAAGGGACGTCCTGCTTCTCACCGGGTTCAGGGGAACTGAGGCCGTGTCCTCCCCGTTCAGCTTCGAGCTCAGCCTCATCTCTGAAAACCACAACATCGGCTTCGAGAGCATCATCGGCAAGAACGTGACCGTCTCAGTGGCCCTGGCCGATGGACAGCAAAGGGTTTTCAACGGTATCGTGTCCCGCTTCTGCCAGGGACGGGGAGGCGGCGAGGAAGGCAGCGACCCGCGCTTCTCGCACTATGCGGCCACCATGGTTCCCTGGATCTGGCTCCTCCAGCACATGGCGGACGTGCGCATCTTCCAGGAGCTCAATGCTCCGGACATCATCGAGAAGATTTTCAGGGAGAACGGTTTCAACGATTTCCGTATCAAGCTGAGCGGCAGTTACGACAAAAGGGATTACTGCGTCCAGTTTCGAGAGACTCACTTCAACTTCGTGTCCCGGCTCATGGAGGAGGAAGGCATATTTTATTACTTCGAGCACGAGCGGGGCAAGCACACGCTCATTTTGGCGGATTCGCCCTCTGAGCACAAGAACTGCCCTCACCAGGAATCCGCCCGCTACCAGATCAGCGCCGGCATGCCCCTCGAGGAGGACGTCATCCAGGGTCTGGTCAAAGCCCAGGAGGTCAAACCGGCCAAGATGACCCTCAACGACTACAATTACACCATGCCCAATACGGACCTGAAGAACAGCATTTCGAGCCGGCAGGTCCTGGGACAGGGCGAACGCGAGGTCTACGATTTCCCGGGTCTTTATCCCAACAAGGGGCGGGGCCAGCAGTTGACGACGGTTCGCATGGAGGAGGAAGAGGCGCGCATCACGACCATCGAGGGATCGAGCAATTGCCGGGCATTCACCGCCGGATACCGGTTCACCCTGAAGGACCATTACCGGAACGACTGGAACAATCGGGCCTATGTCCTGACGGAGATCGAGCATGAGGGAAGCCAGGGAGCCAATTTCCCGGGTGCCCGTGGGGAGGGAGGACTCTCGTACTCGAACCGGTTCAAATGCATTCCCATCGATGTGCCCTTTCGCCCGGAGCGTCGTGCGTTGAAGCCGGTGGTCCATGGGACGCAAACGGCGGTCGTGGTAGGGCCGTCAGGAGAAGAGATCTACACCGATGAGCTCGGCCGCATCAAGGTACAGTTTCACTGGGACCGTGAGGGCAGGAAGGATGAAAACAGCTCCTGCTGGATCCGGGTGGGCCAGCTATGGGCCGGCGCTCAATGGGGCGCCGTCTTCATCCCACGCATTGGCCAGGAGGTCATCGTAGCGTTCCTGGAAGGCAATCCCGATCGCCCCCTGGTGATCGGCTGCGTGTACCACCAGTCCAATCAGCCGCCGTTGAGCCTTCCGGGCGAAAAGACCCGGTCTACGGTGAAATCGGACTCCACCATCGGCGGTGGGGGCTACAACGAAATCCGCTTCGAAGATAAAAAGGGACAGGAAGAGATTTACGTCCACGCGGAGAAAGACCAGACCATCGAGGTGGGAAACGACGAAAACCATACGGTGAATCACGACAGAACCCTCACCATCATGAACAATTCCACCAAGACGGTTCAGGGGAAGCAGGACACGACCGTCATGCAGGCGGTGACCATCAACTGGATGCAGGGGGCCAACGTCACCATCGGAGCCTCGGGGCTCACCATCAACTCGGCCGGCCCCGTCTCCATCACGGCTCCCAGTGTGTCCGTAACGGCTGGAACCATATCTTTCAGCACGGGCATATTGTCGGTGACGGGAGTGGTCCAGTGCACCACCCTCATCGCTTCGGTGGGTGTCGTCTCACCGTCCTATTCGCCGGGCGTCGGGAACATCGTATGACGGGTGAGCAGCGAGAAGCCCACGATTCAGAACGACCGTCCCTCGTTTCACGCCTGAGGGATGGGGAGCCCGGGGTCAGGCTGGGGGCCATGGCTGAATGCCTGATGGTTGAACAGTTGTCGCGGGGAGAGGCGGCAGCCCTCTCCGAACGCCTTCTCGATCCGGAGCCGAGCACTCGGATCCTCGCCATTGAGGCTCTTCTGCGCTGTGGTGAAGACGGCGCTGCCCCGTTGATTTCAGCGCTGCAGGCCGATCAGCCGACGGCGGTCAGAGTGGCGGCAGCTTCGGCATTGGCCCGCATGAGTTCCTCTCCTCGGGACGCAGCCGGCCCTCTGGCCGCATGCATGGCGGGTGACGACGAGGTTCTCAGGTTTCACGCCGGATCTGCCCTGGCGAAAATGGGCGAGGGAGCGGTCCCTTTCCTGCAGCCTATGATTCATGGTCCGAAAGAGGACGTGGCGCTGGCCGCCCTGAATGTATTATCGAGGATCGGTCCCGAAGCCTTCGGAGCGATCGAGGCATTGAAAGCCCTCCAGGAGTCGAATCCCGCACCGAGTTTGAGGCTGGCCTGCAGCGCAGCCCGGGCTCAGATCAGCGGGGAGCCTTCCGCTTTGCTGGAGACCTTGGCTGGACTGCTCGCTTCAAAAGACCCCCAGCTTCGCAGAGACTGCCTGAAGCGGATGGGAGATCTGGGGGAGGCTTCTGCCCCGGTTATCGAGGCCGTCCTCCAGGCGCTTTCGGACCCGGCTGCCGCCGTTCGAGCCGCTGCAGCCATCACCCTGGCCCGAATCCAGGCCGATCCCGGGCAGGTCGTTCCTGTGCTCATTGAGCGGCTGGAGGACGCCGAGCTCGAGGTGCGCGAAGCGGCCGTCATGGCTCTCGCCCGTTATGGTCCCGATGCCGCCGGAGCTCTGCCGGAGCTCTACAAAATGGCGCAGGCAGAGGAGGGATCTCTCCAGGCTATGGCCCGTGCAGCGGTGAGAAGAATCGATGAGGGGACCGGGGGAAGCTGGTGAATTCAGTGGCGATGACCTGTAAACAATAGGTCTTGCATGGCTAAATGATCCCACAGACTCTTGATTCCAAATTCCTCGATTTCGAAAAGCCGGAGCATGCACGCCAATTGCGCGACGCCCTGGAGCGTGCGGGCTACCGGGACGCCCGGATTCTTGAGCTCCTGGGAGTGCAGGACTTCCCAGCCCTGCGCGGCAAGGACCTCCCGCTCCTGTTGCATCGAACAAGGGGCGGAAGCCCTCTTGAGACCCTCGTACGCCTGTTCCTCGTGGAAGTTCCTGTGCCGCTCAAGCTCCTCGAAGATGCCATCCATCCGTTCCCTCTGGAGGTGCTGAGTGCGTCGGGGATCATCGAGATTCGGGGGGGTGAAGCCCTGGCCGGTGTCAAAATCATCCCCTTTCGACACATGCTTTTTGCCTTCGATCTTCCACGCAGGCTTGAGACTCCTGAGAAAGGGGACTATGTCATGGGGCTGGGTCGGAGCTCGCTCACCCTGGCCAATCTTACGGTCCGCCGGTCCTCGCGGGCAACCCTGGATCTCGGCTGTGGGTGCGGAATCCAGGGGCTGCTGGCTGCAGGTCACAGCCAAGCGATCCTGGCCGTCGACCTGAACCCGCGAGCCGTGCGCTTCTCCGCTTTCAATGCTCTGCTCAATGGCCTGGAGAACGTTCAAACGGCGGAGGGAGACCTCTTTGAACCGGCTGCCGGCCGACTCTTCGACCTCATCGTATCCAATCCCCCCTTTGTGATCTCCCCCGAGGTTCGCTACACATATCGCGACGGGGGAATGGCCGGTGACGAGATTTGCAGGAGCATCGTCCGGAAGGCGCCTGCATTTCTGAACGAAGGGGGCTTCTGCCAGATCCTGTGCAACTGGTGCCAGTTTGCCGGCGAGGACTGGCGTGAGCGGCTGGGCGGCTGGTTTGAAGACACCGGTTGCGATGTCTGGGTCATGCGGTCCGAGAGTCGCGATGCCGCAACCTATGCTTCGACCTGGATCCAGCACACCGAGCGGGACCTGCCCGAGCATCTTGTGAAGCGTTTCGATGAATGGATGGGCTACTATGAGGATCAACGGATCGAATCCGTTGGCGCCGGCCTCATCACCATGAGACGGCGGGCCGACAGCAGCTGCTGGTTTCGGGCCGACGAAGCCCCGGAAAAGATGCTCGGCTCTTGCGGCCGGGACATTGAAAAAGCCTTTGCAGCCCGCGACTGGATGGAGCAGGTGGCGGACGAGCGTGGTTGGCTGGCATCGGCATTTCGCCTGAACCCCGAGATTCGACTGGAACAGACCTTTCGCCCCGGGCCCGATGGCTGGGAGGCAGAGGAAGTGAAGCTGTCCCGCACTTCCGGGCTGGCTTACACGGTCCGGGCCGATGTGCCGGTAGCCAATCTCCTGGCTCGGTGCAACGGTACCCGTCAACTGGGCGAGCTGGTTTCGGCAATGGCAGCGAGTCTGGAGGCCGAGCCCGATTCACTGGCCACGCCCCTATCCACCCTGGCTCGAGACTGTGTCGAATGTGGATTCCTTGAAATTCCAGGGCATTCGACAGTTGAGGGGCCTTCGACGGAGGAGAGCGACCTGTGAAACCCTACGGACGACTGGTGCATGGCAGGGAACCTGCCATGAGCCATGTTCTGGATCGATCCGAAGTCATCGTCGGACGCTCCGAAACCTGCGACATCCGGCTGGACGACCCTTATATTTCCCGGCGCCAGGCGAGGATCTACAAGGACGGCGAACAGGTCATCATCCAGAACATCGGGGGCAATCCCATCCTGGTCAATGCTGAGCGCACGGACAGGGCTGCCCTGGAGGACGGGGACATGGTCCTGCTCGGCAAGACACAAATGGTCTTCCGTGCGGACAGTCCTGTGGATGTGTTCGGTGATGCCCTTCCTGAGGAGATGCAGCCGGAATCCGAGATGACGGTGGTGTTCCAGTCCCCCCACTCCCCGGAAGGCCAGGGTCCGCGACTGGTAGTCTTATATCCCGATGGCCGTACCGAAGCCTATGACCTGATGCGGAAGGCGACTATCCTTGGCCGAGCGAACGATGTCGATATCCGGCTCGCCGACTCCATGGTCTCGCGGAAGCATGCACGCGTCGAAAAGCGCGGCGACCATTTCCATGTGGTCCGGCTCAGCGAGACCAACCCTGTGCTGCTCAACCAGAAAGAGGTCGCGGACCAGCAGCTCCGCGCCGGTGACGAGCTTCAAATCGGGCCCTTCAGAATCAGCTACGTTTCGGATCGCGAAGAAGACTTGAGGACTGCAGATGAGCGCATCATCCTCAAGAAGCGCCGGGGCGCGCTCTTTGCCTGGTTGTCCCTCATTCTGGCGGTCTTCATGGGGGCATCCTATTTCGGCTTCCACCACATCTATCTGCCCTGGAAGCAGAAACGGCAGCTCCAAGAGCTGGCACAGCAGTGGAGTGCGGGAGAGACATCGGGGATCCAGACCCGTTTGAACCAGTTCCTGGCCCAACCGCTCACGGAGGAAAACCGTGGAAAGGGCCTGGAACTCCTGGCGGCAGCCACCATTGCGGAGGCCGATCAACTGGTGCCTGAGGGCAAATTCGCCGAAGCCCGATCCATCCTGAGCGATTTTATGGCGAGGTATGGGACGGATAAGGAGTCGGACCCCGTCCAGGCGCGGCTGGATCAGCTACGACTGCAATATGGCCAGCAGCTCGAAATCGGCGGAGATCCCACGGCGGCCCTGCGCGAGTTTTCCTCGGTCACGGAGGAAAGCCCCCATTATGACGAGGCCCAGCGGGCCTTGAGCCATATCTGGAGAGCGTACCAGAGGGAGAATGTCACAGCTCTGCCCCTGGACCAGCTCATGGCCGAGGCGGAGGAGCATTTTGCGGCAAAGCGTTACACGACTCCCATCGGCAAGAACGCCTATGCCATTTACCAGACGATTCTGGCCCTCGACCCCAATAATGAGGTGGCCCGAAATCGCATTGAAGACATGAAGGTGTTTTACAAGGAGGCCGGCCAGAAGTATGCCGGGCGGAAGGATTGTGCCAGTGCCATGGTGTACTTCGAGCGCTACCTGCTCATCTCCCCGGAAGACGAGGAGGTGAAAGGGATGATGCGGTCTTGCGGAAGGGGAGGCGCCGGCGGTGAGAGGCGCAGGCGGGCGGCACGGCCTTCGGAGCAGGAGAGCACAACCCAGGAGCGTGTGGACCGCATTCTCCAGGACACCGAAGCATCCGGGGCCGGCTCATCCCCATGATGCTGACCCTGTGCCATGGCGCACCTTGCGCCGATGGTTCAACCAATCCCAGCCAGACATCACTTATTACAGGCCGACACAATAGAGTGTCCACCTCTCGAGTCGTCATTCCGGCAGTCTTACCATGAAAATATTGCT
>CAZLCS010000060.1:0-33179 GCA_964557955.1 uncultured Syntrophobacteraceae bacterium | reverse complement strand
CAAAGCAGTCCTCGATTGCAGATCGCCTTTCAAAATGTTGCCTCGAAAATCCAGGAGAGCCTTACTGCCTTGATACTCTACATGGATATGTGGCGGATTATGATCATCATAATACATCCTGATGATAATGCCGAAGAAAGTGGAGATGATGGGCATGATGAGATCTTCCTTTCATGGCGATCGCGGTATTTGGAGACTGGTGAAAGTACCGCCGGCTTCTGCGACCAGTGGGCTGTTCGTGCGCCGATTGGCCCAGCCTAACCTTCAGTGAAGTAGTCTGAATCGATTTTCTTGATCTCGTAGGTGGTCTGCGTAGTTACGCCTACACCGTGGTCGATCATGAATTCAGCAAGCCGGACTCCGTCAATGAGAATGATCTTGGAGTCGATAAACGCTGCATATTCGGTGGCCTCTTTCGTGAACGCAGAGGTGGTAATGAAAATGCCTTTCCTGGCTCGTTGCCCCTGCAGCGCACCGGCAAACTTCTGCACTTCTGGTCGGCCGACAGCGCCATCCCATCGCTTGGCCTGGATGTAGATAATGTCCAGGCCAAGCTTGTCTTCCTTGATGATTCCGTCGATGCCGCCATCAGCTGATTTACCGAGTGCCTGGCCAGCCTCGCGACGGGAGCCACCGTACCCCATCTTGACCAGAAGATCGACGACGAGCTGCTCGAAAAAGGCCGGAGAACAGCTCTTTGTAATCTGGAGGATCTCAGAGGCTAAGCCTTCGCGAAGCTTTTGGTAAGCAGATTCGAGCGACTCCTCGGGAGTCTGATCGGCAACATCCGCACCAGCTTCCTCCAGATGACTCTTCTCCCTGCGGAAGCTCCGGAACTGAACGAATTCATCGAACTGCTCCAGAAAATTGACGTCAATCCGGTTAGGTGCCCCGGCGAGCACCTTCCTGCCGCGATCAGCGATGCGGAAAAAGCCCCGCCGAGTGGACTCGATCAGCCCTGCTTTTTTCAGGTAGGTTCTTGCCCAGCCCACTCGATTGTTGAAGATCGCTTGCTGGCCGCTCGGAAGCATTTCGGTTCGTTCCGCCTCGGTCAGCGAAAATTCGGTGGCAAGAGAATCAATGGCTTCCCTGAGAGAGTGCTCTCGGTTGTCGGCAACATACTTCAAGAGTGGCAGCATGACAGTCTGATAATCAGGTATAGCCATGTCGACAAGGCTCCTCTACTACTTCATGATCTTTGAGGCCAACGACCAAGCTCACTGGTGGCTATGGAGCGCAGCGGAATGGCCATCCAGTGGAGCCCTTTGTTGGCCCTTTGATTTGCAGGTGGACTCCCATCACATTCTCGCATAGCGATAGTTGTTCTTGATATTCTGATTAAGATAGCTCCCCACAGATTCGGCACCAATCAGGTTCTGATACTCCACCTCAGGCACATCGAAATACTGGTATACCGCGCCATTCGTGAACTCCACTTCTAGGGTCAAGGTGCCTGGATCGTATCCAATGGATGCCACGTTTGAGGATTGAACTGACGTTCTGTTCATGAAATGCCTCCCGGATCGTTTGTGCTTCTAGGATTCTCACTTCGCCATGTCTCAAGAACGTGGGCATAATTCTCAGCTTGTTTTTGGCGATTCCAGCCACCATTAGCGTCGGGATCAAAGATTTTCGGATCGTGACTGTCAGGGCGGCGGTTCTTGGCTGGCGCGTCTATGAGGACACGGAGGGGGAGGTGGACTGCCTCGCCGACGATGATAGCCTCCCCGGTACGCAATGTGGGGAGCATGTTGAAAAGTCCTTCTAAGTTGTCGCTCGCCGTGCTGGTTACATGGGATCGGTCGGTAGAGTTCGCAAGCCGCATGGCAAAGATGGTGCCGCATTGAGAAAGGATGGTTGGGTCAATTTCCGCTGGTCTTTGGCTTACAATCATCGCCCCAAGACCATATTTGCGGCCTTCCTTGACGATCCGACGGGCCGCGATGGACGCTGCACCCTCATTGCCGGCGTTCAAATAGGCATGAGCTTCCTCGAGCACGAACAGTAGGGGGCGCGTCCTGCCACCTTCTGGGAGATAACGCGCCCAAAAGAGCGCGTCGAATAAGAGGCGAACGAGGACGCCAACAAGTTCCATCAGAATGGATACCGGTACGCCTGAAAGGTCGAGAATAGTTATAGGATTGTCCCCACCTACCCAGGACATGATCAATTCATCGAGGTCTTGAGCTGGTTGAGCATCGAGGTTTTGGAGGCTTGGATTGGGGCACCAAGGCCCAGGGCGAAACATGAAGTCATACCGAGTGTCGCGAAGGAGCGATTCGGTAGCCATGATCTGGCGACGGATATTAAGTGGCGCACCGCTTAGATACACCCGGTTGGGACCGCCCGATGTGATCGGACGGTATCGTGGCGGAATTACCCCCATGATGTCACCAACCATCGGCTGCCCATTCTGCCCTATTTCAATTGCCTCCGTAGTTTCATTCTGATTCACTCCTTGGGCGGTATGTGTAGAACAGACGTAACGGTGCAATTCGTACCAGAGACGGTGAATGCTGAACGGGATGGGGGTATCCACCGTCATGGTATCGGCATTAACGCCATTACGAGCTTGAGCTTGAAGAGAAGCAAGTCTCAATTGCTTGATCTTCTCGACCAAAGCCGCCCGATCCGCATCGTTCAGTCCCCGAAACGGGGTTACTCGAAGAAGTTCATCGAGACTCAAGGCCCAATAAGGAATGAACAATTGTCGTTCGCCTCGCGCCTCGTCCGGATTGACTCGGAAGATCGTTGCCCGATCGCCCAACGCGGCATGGTATTCACCGTGGATGTCCAATACGATGATGCGCGCCGACGGATACCGTTGGGGATCAGAAAGGGATGCGAGGAGACTAGCTACAGTAGTGGATTTGCCCGCTCCAGTCGTTCCCACTACAGCGCTATGTCGTGATATCAAACGATCAACATCCACTAACGCAGGAATGGATTCTGCGCTCGCTAAATTGCCCACGCGGACGAAGTTGGGTGCGTCTGGCCTGCCGTAGATTCGGGTCAAGTCTTGTTCCGTTACGAGATGTGCCTCATCGCCGATTGTTGGATACTGTGAAATGCCACGTTTGAAGTCACCAGACCTTTGACCTTCTCCTATAAGCTGCACCTTTAGCCAGCGATAACCGTACGGTTCCACTTTAGCCAATGCTTCGGGAACGGCCCCCGCGCCGACTTGCGATATGATCCCGAATAGGTCCGTGAAACCGATGGAGATGCGAACAAAACTTCCAATCTGGCCGATACGATAGCCCTGACCCTCAATAAAAGCCAGCCCGGACACAGTGTCCTTGTCAAGCGCAATGCTGATCGTCGCGCCTTGGACGTCCTGAACGGTACCAAGAAAGGTTGGGTTATTTGGCATTGGGACCCTCCGGCGTTACTCGAACTTGGCCGACCAGTTCATGGAGGAATTGCCCAAAAACAGCGAAGTCTCCAAGGGCGAATGTAGCCGCGTGCTTGGTATCCTGGTTCTCTGGCCTAATGGGTTTCCACCTGATCCATTTGCCTTTGTCTTCAGAAACCGTCTCTGCATCTTTTTCTGGCCATTTGGATTCTTGTCCACCAATTATCCCGCCGTTACGTGCCAGAATATTGAGGTTAGAGCATTTGGTGGCCAGACTGACTGCCTGTGTGTAGTTGCTGATATCGCTGAAGAGTAGTCCGAAAGCAATTGCGGTCTGGGTTGACTGGAGCCCTTGTACGATGACCTCGTTGATATGTTCGTCTCGGAAGGAGTACCCACACAGGATGAGCGCTGCGGTGGATTGTTTGAGGAACGCCCGCAGCCGGTCCATCATGGCGAGGTATGGCATCCGCCTGCTTTCTTGATACTTTAGGTGCGAGGGATGGATGACTCGCTTTGTCCCGCCATCATCATTGGCTGTACCACGAAACACTCCCTTGTCTGCCACTTGATACCAGTTGACCGAGCCGTGAAGTTTCCATAGCCGCGCCCAACGTGGTGGAAGCATGTCTTCCTCCATTGCCCGAAGATCGAAGAATGGCTTTCGTACTCCGGCAAATCCATCGAAGTAGGGAACGCGAGAGTCTTCGAATGCCTGCTCCATCAGTAGGTCATAATTGGTTGTAAAAACTTCAATTGGATTCTCTCGGCGAACTGCGTCCACCCATGCGGCGATGCGGTGGTAAGGAGTTTCGGTATTTGGGAGGGTTTTGTCCGCCACTTTGTGTATGAACTGGCAGATAGTGTCGTCCAGTTTGTCTAGTTTCTCAGCCGATAGTCCGCGCACCTCGTCCTTACCCGCGACGGCTCGAAGCGCACGGATATGGGTAAGCATATCCTCCACAGTAGCATCGTTACGTCCATCGTTCTTGAAGTGCCCATCAACAACATCGAGGAGAGGCCCACATTCCGCACACTTCGCCAAGTCATTGCGAACCATCTTTGTCATTCCTGAGATATCGGGGATGAGCGGTGTCTTTCCGTCGGCGCCAACTCCTATGGCCATAGGGCAACCTGCACCGAGGAAAAGGCCAAGAGGCTTTTTGTCAGTGGATAGACACTGTTGTAGGTAATTGATCTGCCTATTCGGATCCTGAATCGTCATTTGCATCCTCCGCTCAGGGCCAACGCCCGGCATCACCGGCACCGAACCACGCGGGCCAAGGAGTCACAGGATAAAGCCGCCAAATCTGCACCGCGTGGTTCAGTGTCCGCGTGGATGCCCTTGTTAGCATTTGTGACGTACTGAATTATCTTATTGCTCCCCATCATCTACTTTTGATTCAAACTCAATAGCCGTATTTATCGATTCTATCTGATTATTTGCTGCCTCTTGGCTAGCTATAAATTCAGGTATTAATTTTCCGTAAATTGTGTATTCATCAGTGAGATACTTCGCTAATAGTTTAAGCCGCTCCGTCCGTTGCTTTTTAAAATCATACGGTATTGCAGCTATTCTTTTGGCGATATCTTCATCTGAAATGAAAGTGTCTATGGCTATATTTCCAAGGTATTCTGACCTGGTGTTCAAAAACCGGACGTGGTAAAATCCAGAGGCAGATATTTTAACGTAATCATCCTCATTGATTCCTTTGCTTCTCTGGTGGTCTGCCATAATCAGTCCTCTATTAAGGCAGACCTCCAATGCCCACATGGTATCCTCTTTCGTAAATCCAAGCTTAGAAGTGTGACTCAATATTTCATTGACGAAAAGATAACCTTCTATGTTGTAACTTGTGGTGCTCTTTCTCCTTGAGGCTAAATATTCCAGTACCTCTAGTAAAAGGAAATTGTTCGCTGTTTTGCTCTCGGGAGGGATGGCGAGCAAGTTCTGTATATATCCATGCGTATCTGAAAAGAACTCGTAATTAGTTCGCATCAAAACTCTTATTATGAGCCATTCAGGAATTTCTCGCGATCGTCCCTCCGTTATCGATAATACTCTAGATTCGCTGAAATATCCTGAGATAAGTATATCCATAAACATCTCTAAAGCTCTTCGGATGTTACGGCCCGAAAGAGATTCAAGTATTAGCCTTATCTTTCTGGTCGGATTAAATACCGAAATGTAAATACTAAGCAGGTATCTGCCAAGCTTTGTTGATGGATATGTAACTTGAAATCCATTCGGAAGTGTGTAGTGTAAAACTTTATCGCTGTTGCTGGAGAGGTATTCAATCGCCAATTCAAGCCTTCTCTTTACTACATTGATAAACCTAGGAGGTACTATTCTGAATGCAAACGGTTTTAGGAATGCATCAAGCGGAGGAGAATCTTTGTATGCGTCATAGGTCTCGTCTCTCAAGGATAATATAGTGAAACACTTGTTTTGAGATCTGAACCATTGTACTGTTTGGAATATCGTAAGTTGTTGATCTCGATCACGCCTATCTACATTATCAAAAACCACAATAACCGGTGTGTCTTTATCTTTTGAATAATACCTTATAATACCAGAAGAGAGCTTTACAGGATCATCAAACCACTTGGTCAGATCATCTGTAATCCTCCTTGCATATTCCTGTGGATCATCATCTTTCAATAGTTTATATATTTTATTCCTTTGGGCTAAGTCAGGAGCGAAATACCGATTGATGTTCTCGGGTGACAGAAAATCTTCACCACCATTTCGCATAGCAAAATCTCTCATAAATTCTTGGCAAATCCATTCTTCTAACTTATCAAGGTTTTCCGATGCATTATTAAAATCTATGTTAGCCCAGTGGGAGTTGCACTTTATCTGGGAATCCGCAAGAAATTCATGATACCTTTCGATAAACATCGATTTGCCAGATCCTACTCCTCCGACAATGAGGATAAAGGGATCAGGTATATCTTTTTTCGATGATACAACTTTCTGGATTACATCGTTGAAAGCTGGAGCAGCTTTCTTACTTGTTTCAATAGGAATGAACCCTTTTTTCGTTAGAATTCTATCTTTTAATAAAGCCTCTAATGTAGAGTTGTATTGAGTAATCTCATCAGATGAACAATATCCACGTTCCAATACTTCTCGAGACCATTTTGTTTCGTCAGGATCAAAGTATTTTCTTAAGAGAGGGACGAGATCTGAGGCAAATGTATTTGGGGACAGTGTAGCATTCTGACGGCTTGGGCCGCCTATAAGGAGGAGAGGTTTGTATCTTTTAGTAGGATGAATTGTTGCTCTTATCTTGTTAGCGTGGACCAGAAGAGATCCTCTGCTTAATGTGAGTTTCAGTTCTTCGAAAACTACAGTACTCTCTATCAAGTCGTCTATTTTGACGTTTTTTAATTCTATCTCTGAATCCCATGGGCTGTAGGCTAATGTATAACCGTTGGTTGATATGATATATTTGACTGGATTAATATCTTTTTGAAATCGTTTATTAATCTCGCTGGCATACAGTCTAGCCTCTCTGTATCCCTTGTCCGTATTGTCGTTCGGGTCTTTAGCCTCAAGTACGATACAAGGAATTCCACCGATATAGATGAGATAATCAGGATAATACCCGATCTTCTTTCCCGCACCCTTGTCGATTTCGGTTGGGACAAGGTATTCTTTTGTCTTTATTTCCTCGTCATTATAGCCCAGAACTTCTTTCAAGAAGGGCATGACAAATTTCTGTTCCACGTCACTTTCATTACTCAGAGTTGTTGGATCAAAATGTAGCATTACCCCCTCCTTGATCGATGAATCTCCTGTTTCATCTGGGCGTTCCTTTCTCCCCAACAGAAGTGGAGTAGGCTGATCGAGTCGCTAGTAAGGCTCAGCACGCTAACGCTGCTTTTCAGCGGGCGCGGTTTTTTGCGCTCCGTTGCAAAAGCCTTGTTGGATGTCTAATATTTCCTCTCAACTTCAATTTTCAGTTTCGGCGCTTCGTATATTTTAGACTTGAAGCAGTTCTTCGCGTAATTGAAAGTTGTTCTTAAATAGGCAGTATAGGCCCTCACCAAGCTATCGGGCATTCGCGGGTCAAAGACAACCTCATCTATGAAGTCAGCAGGATCTCTGATCGGTAACCGGCAAACATCAAGGTTTTCAGGGTCTTGATAATTTGCATTAACAACCTTCTCTTCTGGCCTAACAAGCTTCACCAAGAGTCTTACTTCTCTTTCTTCTGTGAAAGTATCACGCTTCTTTAAGTAAAAATCCTTTATCATGTCATCAACAAAAAATGTGCGAGCTTTGATGGCTCTTGAAATGTTGGATTTGATTTCTGACTCTGATAAATAGGAAACCTTGCCTAAATAAGAGCGAAACCATTTATCATTAATTTGGCTGACCATACTGTATAGTTTCTCGACCGTTGTTTTGATTTTGACCCGGCGTTTGTCTGGTGAATAGATTCTCCAAGTCGCATCATTGTCTTGGTTTAAAGTCCAGCAACTGCCAAATATGAGTTTTGCATAGCCGCTGTAATCGTGTCGGCAGTTGGGTTCAGTGGGCACCACACCGTAGCAATGCCCCAGGAGGTTCTCGTAGGGATCGTCCCATAATTTCGGTGCCACCAAAGTCAGAAATCGCGACTCAAATAGTTCAAACAAATGGTGGACTTGAACGAGCCGATAGATCGCTAAGTCGTCATTCTCAAGATCAATTAACGAGTGCTTTGCTCTAGTATCGATTCTCATCATTCTCAGTTACATCCAACGCTGGGGCTGAGCCGAGCGGGCGTGGCACCCCGGGCTTTCGTAGCATTCCTGCGTGGCCCGCTTCGGCTCCAGCCCTGGGTTAGCACACGCGTCGATAGTATATCCTACGGTTAAAGCTGCAGTTTCAGCCCCCAAAAACGCAGGTTCAAAACCAAAATGGGGCCTGATTCTTGAGTTTTTCGTAAGCTAATCGGCATGTTGGCTTGGTCCGACCCCGTTCGTCTCCATTCTGGCCAGCTGGCGCCGACCCCGGCCGCCATTCTTCTATTCTTGCGGCGTAGCATGAGTTATTGTTGTTGAAAAACGATTACCATTACAAAGATTACCTATATCCATCGAATCTAAGGTCAGGACAAGAATTGTAACATGCAGTCTCTGCATTAGCGCAACTATTGAGACAACTCCAATTTCCACCACAATAAGCGGTGCATTGATAATAACTGCTTTGGCATTTATAAAAGCACTGGCGGCCAGTTTCGCTCGACCATCGCCAATATGGCTTTGTACACGAAGGCAGGAATAAATACATTGTTATAAAAATTAATAAATATACTACTATTCTTATATTGGTATTTAATTTCATTTCTTATTGTATCTCCTTTAAATAATTATTTCTAATTAACTCACCTTTTACAAGCACGATTTCTTGAAATCTCAGCACCATTCTATTATAAGACTCCAAAAAAGTACAATTTCTGCAATTACAGGGCTTGCAGCAATTCCCGGAGCAGAGATGGCTTCATGAGCCAATAGGTGGGCATGTACTCCAAGCGGCTTACGAAGATGCGAATCATCGAATCGCATGGATGGGCGATCCGAAAGCTCTCCGGGAATTGCTCTGTATTTGTCATTTTCCCTTTCCTGCAACACTATGATGAGCCGCGACTGTAAGGAGTCGGCTCCATTAATTTGTTGTGCAGTGCTTCGCTTTCGCTTTGTCTCACCCGCTTAATGGTGGAGCAGGTACGATACCCAGCTTGGACAACTCGCCTTGCAAAAAGCCATGGTCCGCATTCTGTGCATACTGGATTTCTTGTATCGTACCATCGGCAATGGCCCTCTTGAAACCAAAGCCAGCATGGAGACTGGGCGGGAATCCCAGAGCACTCCCGTCGTTCAAGACGTACTGTCCTATGCCCATAGCTGACAACGAAATTCTTAGCTCCTTTTCGTCAAGGAACCTCTTGTCTTTCAGATATGTGTAGTTGATGGGGTTTGTAAGCCGCGCCTGGTTCAACTGGTGGGTATTCCAGTCGACGTATTCAACTAATCCATAATTGACGGAGAAGATCTGAAGGCACCTTGTGCCATTGCAGTCGAGAAAGGCATTCTCCGGTGTGAAGGTTTCGTTAAGGGCGGCGCGTAGCTTCCCAAAATGGAAAACCAGACACACCTTGCCTTTCATCGTGTTCTTGGCATAGCTATTCCAGATGAAATCAGAATTCTCCAGTGAGAAACAGCAGGCATATGTCCTTTCCCGCGATCGGTTGTAGTAGTCTGCGGCAGAGAACTCAGGGGCTTTTTCGAACCGGGTCATTCTGTTGCCTTTAATGTCTTCAGGTAGTTGCTGCCCATCGTGTGGGTCTGCCTCTGGGAAGTCAGCATAGGAGTCAACTCGATTGAAATGCAGATAAGAACCCGCAACTGACCTTACCAAGTTTTCGATGGTCACGATCTTGAACAGAAGCTGATCCTCGTGCGGAACCGTGAGCAACGGTGCATGGGGCTCAATATTGCCCGGGAGAGCAGGGAGAGGTTGGTTCACATTCTTATCCATGTTCTTTGCACAACGATCAGCGTAACCGGCTGGCAATGAAGCGCAGCGGAATTGCCAGTCCGCGTTGACGCTGTTGTTATGTTTCTCTTATCAGCTTAGATATTTCGATTACTGGTTTTGGGAAATCGGGCCACCGATTCTCCCAACAGACCACATAGTCAAGATCATCCAATGGGTGGTTCCAACTTCCCTTTGAGAGAATGTACTTCAGTTCAACTTGGATTTCTCTTTTCTCGGTTTCATCAAAACAGGTGGCATCAATTCCCTTGCCAGCACAAAGGTCAAGAATTTGCCAAGGCAGAATATGTTCTGAGCAAAGTATCGTGAACAGAGCAAGAACTCCTTGTTCCTCTTGTGGTGCGTAAGGAAATCCAGAAAGCCCCGTTCTTTCCCATTTTGATCGTTTGGTATTGCGTGGAATTGGGGGAACAGGGCGTTCTTCCTGCCTCCTATTGTGAAGCGTATTCTTAATGAGCTCAACAATCTCCGGTGGTGCGTCTTTACCCTCTGATGCGGATGCGCCATGACGATTGTCTTCGCGGAAATCCTCAACATAGCCAAGCTCAATTGCTTTGTTGATGAAATCAGTCAAAGTGGGATATCGACGCTTGCTCATGTTGAGGCCAAATTTCTTTCTTTCTGAAGCTCTCGGATATCGCCCCAGAGCCTCTGTCGCATTGGCAAGACGCTTGAAATAGATCTCATCAGGAACTGGCTGTTTAGTTTCGGGTTTGATTCCAGCCAGTTCACAAAGAGTAGTCCAGTTCTGTCCTCCGTCATAGATTTGATAGTGAGTGAATTTTCCTTTTTGATAGTACTCACTGCGACTCAATGTTTCCTTGCCAAGGCGATGAGCCACGCGCTTGATATCATCGATAATTGCTTGTGTATTGTCTGGTTCCATTGCTCTATCTCTCAAACATAACCAGTGATTTTATAGTTTCTGTAAAAGTCCGGGACGGGGGATGGAGCAGTGAACGACAGCGAGGCAAAGGAGAACCGGAGGTTCATGGGGGCGCGGTGAGAGTGGGATTGCCCCAACGTCCTGATTTGGCACTCTAATTTAGGACTAAGGCTCATGCAAGGATATTCCGAAAGCACGAGAACGTCTGCTTGTAAAACATGCCGATTTGAAGGATTTACAGCAACTGGAGAGCCCTGCATGCAATCTATCCCTTCGCCACTCAAGGTGAAATACATCGAGTATCTGAAGCAGAAGATGGTTCCGGCCGGTACGCATTCATACTATTTGAAGTGGCTCCGCTATTACCTCGACTTCTGTGGCAAATACCAATTGCCTTATGGGCACGGAAGCAGTATCGTCCCTTTCCTGCGGAAATTGCAGGAGAAGAAGCAATCGCCGCGTCAGCAGGAGCAGGCACGGCACGCGATTGTGCTTTATTTTGAACTGCTTCGGCCCAAGGCGCCTGACCGCCCCCTCTCTCCTTCACAGGCAAGGATCACCGCGGAGAACCTTCGTCCAGGCATCATACCTTCAGGCAACTCAGCATCAGGGCAGGGCTCATCCCCCTCCGGGCCGAGCCGGGGCGCACAGATTGCCGCTGCACCCCGTCGGACATTCGTTTCTCAGCCTCAGCGGAGACCTCTGGCACAAGGGTTCTCATGGGAGGATGAATATGCCCGGCTGAGGGAGGAAATCATGCTGCGCCACTACTCTCCAAAGACCTTCAAGATCTACACCCACTGGATACGACAATATCAGACTTTTGTCCGAAGCGAGGACCCCAAATCGCTCAGCACAGAGCATGTGAAGAGCTTTCTCACGTTTCTCGCCGTTGAGCAGAAGGTGTCGGCCTCGACCCAGAACCTGGCTTTCAACGCACTGCTGTTCTTCCATCGGCATGTGCTCAAAAAGGACTTCGGGAGAGTTGAGGGGGTTGTGCGCGCGAAGCGGAAGCCCTACATCCCGGTGGTGCTGTCGCGCGATGAGATCGCTGCGATCATGGAGCATCTAGCACCTCCGTTCGACCTGGTCGTGAAGCTCTTGTACGGCTGCGGTCTCCGCCTGTTCGAGTGTTTGCATCTTCGCATCCAGTGCTTCAACTTTGACGCGGAGGTTTTGACCGTTCACGACGGCAAGGGGGGAAAGGACCGGACGGTGCCCCTCCCCAGGACCATCCTCCCCGAGCTTCGGGTGCACCTGGAATCCTTGAAGGCACTTCACCAGCAGGACCTGGATCGGGGCTATGCGGGCGTGTTTCTGGTGAATGCTTTGGAGAAGAAGTATCCCAACGCGGCGAAGGACTTCACCTGGCAGTGGTTCTTTCCGGCGATGCAATTGACCCCTGTCCCGTCGACCGGAGAGCTTCGGCGCTACTACCTGCATGAAACGCGTGTACAGAAGGCGATCAAAGAGGCCGTGGGGAAGGCCCGGATCTGCAAGCGCGCATCGGCCCACACATTCCGCCACAGCTTCGCCAGTCACCTGCTCCAGGCGAACTATGACATCCGGACGATCCAGGAGCTCCTCGGGCACAGCGATGTGCGGACCACCATGATCTACACCCACACCGTGAAGAGCGTTACCCTCAAAGAGGCCAGGAGCCCGCTGGACTTCTAAGGTCAGGTCAACAGAATACGGTGATCATATTCCTTGGACGTCATCCCCGCAGGATCCCCGCCTGAAGCCTGCGGGGACGAGTTTGGCGGGGATTCATACATCTGATGCCTGTGGATTCCCGCCAGGGACATGCGGGAATGACAATGAATACGTACACTCAACGGCCTGGAAGGGTATTGAGCTCAGGTCCACACCACGGAGTGTCCAGCACTAGGGGAGGCAATCCGGCAGTTTTCAAGCCGGAATCCACGAGAGAACCCTGGATGCCGGCCAAAAGACCGCCGGCATGACGACCTGAAAACGGACTATGCTTCTGCGAGCTCCGCTGACGTCTGCATCCTGGGAGCAGATCCTGCCGTTTTTCACTCCGCTCTCGACGGTCAAAATTCTTCAATGGCCCCAATGTGTCTTATCCGGTGGGACCGGACATTTGGGGTGCCTGCGTGAATCCCGGCTTCAGGAGGCTTTCCATGCGCCGTCATTTCGAGGGACAGGGAGAAATCTCGTTCGTTGTAGCCCTTATGAGCGTAGAAGATTTCTCTCTCCGCTGCGCTCCACTGGAAACGACGGGAAGGTGCTCTCGGACAGCTCCCAATGCTGTTTGTCTGATAAGTGAGCTCCCTTTTCATCCTTCGTTGTGGGCGTTGGCCCATGGGGGTTTATTTGAGCTCATTGTTCATGCCTGGAGGGTGCCATGGGCCAAGCGAAGCTTGCCCATGCGTGACTTGTCCACCACGGACAAGCTTCGTTTGGCCCGTGCCACCCCTCGGTACAGCTCATCACAATAGAGTGTCAACATATCGAGTCGTCATTCCGGCAGTCTCTTGGCCGGAATCCACAAAAAAGCTGGATGCCGGCTTAACGGCCATGAGCATCCGCGGCGCTCACCCCCATGCATGGAAATCTATTTCCATGGTAAAGATTGCCGGAATGACGAGCGGCGAAATGGACATCTTTTTCTGTGGAGTTGTACTGAGGTCAACGCCATTGTGGACAGCCCCCTGGGGAATTTTTCCCATGAACCGCATCCGTTCCGGGTGTATGCTGAGCCGCTGAGAGCCTGTTTGGGAAATGCCGCGTCTGCGATATTGCGGGAGGGGATAAACCCCTCCCCTACGAAAACCTCATGGGCGGTGGTCGCAGGGGCGGGGTTTATCCCCTCCTGAGCCTGCCATCAGGCGGCAACCTGGATTTCCCAAACAAGCGCTGAGAGGCGGTTTCCATGCGGCAGTCAGAGTCGGTTCCCATGGTCCTGCGAGCTGGGGGCTGGGGTGATGGTTGATGGGTTGTATGGATGCTTCGGCCGGTCAGAAATGGATGGAAGGCGCGGCGGGCATTGAAACGATGCCGGCTACGGCGGTGTACGGCGCGCTCGCGACGCGGCCGGCTGGATTGAGCGCGGATGAGGCCCGGGAGCGGTTGGATCGCTGCGGGCCCAACGCCATCCGGACCATCCGGGGGAGGTCGCTCCTGGCCAGGTTCCTGGCCAATTTCGCCCACCTCATGGCCGTGCTGCTGTGGATCGCGGGCGGGGTCGCTCTCGCGGCCCGGATGCCGCAGCTCGCCGTTTCCATCTGGCTTGTCAACGTCATCAACGGGCTGTTCAGCTTCTGGCAGGAATTCAAGGCGGAGAAGGCCACGGAGGCCATGCGCCGCCTGCTCCCTACCTACGCCCGCCTCATGCGGGACGGCGCGGTGCAGCGGGTCCCGGCTGAAGAGCTGGTGCCGGGAGATGTCCTCCTGCTTTCCGAAGGGGACCGGGTCTCGGCCGACGCCCGCCTGGTGGAAACAGCCGAGCTCCGCGTGGACCAGTCGACGCTCACCGGGGAATCGGCGCAAGTTCGAAAGACCGGTGAACCGGTCCGGGCGCAAGGCCTGGCCCGCACGGAAATCCCCAGTCTCATCTTTGCCGGAACGAGCGTGGTTTCCGGCGCCGGCAAAGCTGTCGTCTTCGCCACCGGCATGGAGACGGAATTCGGAAAAATCGCCGGCTTCACCCAGCGCCTGGGAGACGACCTGAGCCCTCTCCAGCGGGAGATGCAGCGGGTCACCAAGGTGGTCACGGTCATCGCCGTCTGCGCGGGATGCGCCTTCTTCGCCCTGGCCGTGACCCTGGCCGGTATCGACCCGGCCGAGTCCTTCATCTTCGGCATGGGGATGATCGTGGCCTTCGTGCCCGAGGGGCTGCTCCCGACGGTGACCCTCTCCCTCGCCATGGGCGTGCAGCGCATGGCGGCACGGAATGCCCTCATCAAGCGACTCTCGGCCGTCGAAACCCTGGGCTGCACGTCGGTCATCTGCACGGACAAGACGGGGACCCTCACCCAGAATGAGATGACCGTCCGGGAGATCTGGGTGGCCGGCAGACGGTTGACCGTCACGGGGACCGGGTATGCCTTTGAAGGTCGGATCCTGGATGAAGGCCGGCCGCAGGACGCCCCCGAAGGAAGCGACCTGCGCGCGCTGCTCGTTTCCGCCGGCCTGTGCAACAATGCCCGGCTGGCGCCCCCCGACTCCGAGCACCCCCGGTGGTCCATCCTGGGAGACCCGACCGAAGGCGCCCTCCGGGTTCTGGCACGAAAGGCCGGCCTGGACCTCGATCTCGAGGAGCGCAGAAGCCCCCGCCTGCGGGAGCTCCCCTTCGACTCGAGGCGCAAGCGGATGAGCACCCTCCACCGAACCGGCGCCGGCGGCTCAGGGAGGTCGGAAGCGGCGCCGGGCGTGGATACGCCCCGCCTCTCCGGCAGGACCTCGTTGAGAGAAGCAGGGGCCGGGCCTTCCCCTGCCCGAATCGATCGGTTCGATTCTGTGACATCGGCTGTCGAGGAATCCGTCGTCGCTCACGTCAAGGGCGCCCCGAGGGAGGTGCTCAGCCTGTGCACGCGGGTCCTTGTGAACGGGAGCGAAGAGGACTTGAGCGGTTCCGCGCGCGAGCAGATCATGGCGGCCAACGACGCGTATGCGCGCAATGGACTGCGGGTCCTGGCCGTCGCCCGGCGCACGATGCCTTCCGAAGGCCCGCCGGGTGCTGTTAAAGGCTCAACGGGCATCACGCCCGAAGCCGTCGAGCGGGATCTTACCTTCCTGGGGCTCGCGGCCATGATGGATCCGCCGCGCCCGGAGGTGTCGCGGGCGGTGGAGACATGCCGCCGCGCCGGCATCCGGATCATCATGATCACCGGGGACTACGGCCTCACGGCCGAGAGCATCGCCCGCAGGATCGGCATCCTCCAGGGAGACCGGCCGGCGGTGGTGACCGGCGCCGACCTCGACTCCATGACCGATGAGGCACTGATGCAAACCCTTCGGGAGGAGGTGATCTTCGCCCGGGCGGCCCCGGAGCACAAGCTGCGCATCGTCTCGGCGCTCCAGGAGATGGACCACGTCGTGGCCGTGACCGGAGACGGGGTGAACGACGCTCCCGCCCTCAAGAAGGCGGACATCGGGGTCGCCATGGGCCTTTCGGGAACCGACGTCGCCAAGGAAGCCGCCGACATGATCCTGACCGACGACAACTTCGCCACCATCGTGAACGCCATTGAAGAGGGGCGGGCGGTCTACGCCAATATTAAGAAATTCACGGGCTACATCTTCACCAGCAACACGCCCGAGGCCGTCCCCTTTATCCTCTTTGCCCTGAGCCGCGGGCGGATTCCGCTCGCGCTCAACGTGATGCACATCCTGGCCGTCGACCTGGGGACGGACCTCGTGCCGGCCCTCGGGCTGGGGGCCGAACGAGCGGAGCCGGGGATCATGGACAGACTTCCGCGAAGCCGGACGGAGCACGTCATCACGCCGGCCCTCCTGGCCCGCGCCTACCTCTTTCTCGGGCCCCTCCAGAGCCTGGCGGTCATGGCCGCCTTCTACTTCCAATACTGGACCCACGGATACTGGGGGCAGTGGCTGGGACTGCCGTCGGAAGGCCCTTTGTACGCATCGGCCACGGCCATGGCCCTCGCCTGTGTCGTGACGACCCAGATCGGCAACCTGTTCGCCCAGCGCACCGAACGGCTGTCGGTGCTCGAGGTCGGTCTTTTCAGCAACCGGCTGCTGTGGGTCGGCATCGCCAGCGAGCTCGCGATCATCCTTCTGATCGTCTATGCGCCTCCGCTCCAGTCCATTGTGGGCACGGAACCGTTCGATCCGGAAAACTGGCTGTTCCTGTTTGCCTGGGCGCCGCTGCTCCTCGTCGCCGACGAGTGCCGTAAGCTCCTGCTGCGCTCCTGGGAACGCAGAAAGCATCATGGAGGTGAGCCATGAGATTCATCGTCGTCGGCTGCGGACGCATGGGAGCGGGGCTGGCGCGCACCCTCAGCCTGCGCGGCCACGCGGTCACCGTGATGGACCAGGACCGGGATGTTCTGGCGGGGCTGGAGAAGTCGTTTCCCGGACAGGCCGTCGCAGGATCCGGCTTCGATCGGAACGCCCTTCTGCGGGCCGGCATCGAGCAGGCGGATGGTCTTGCGGCCGTGACCGACAGTGACGAGGTGAACCTCGTCATGGCGCGCCTGGCCAGGCACACCTTCCGGGTTCCGAGGGTTGTGGCCCGCCTGGTGGAGCCCCGCAAGGCTGAAATCTATCACCGTCTGGGAGTGCAGATCGTGGCCCCCATCTCCTGGGCAATCCGCCGCTTCGCGGACCTGCTCGCCTACTCCGAGCTGGATGCGGTCCTGAGCCTCGGCGGCGGCGAAGTGGAGATCGTGGAAGTGGGGGTGCCTCCAATGCTTGTGGGACACAAGGTCAGCGCCATCACCATTCCCGGAGAAATCCGGGTTGTTGCCGTCAGCCGCCGGGGGAAGGCCTTCCTCCCGTCGTCGGAGACCGTGTTCGAGAAAGACGATTCGGTGCATATCGCGGTCCTGACGGCTTCCGTCGAGCGGCTTCGGGCCGTCCTGACGCCGATCTGAAGGAGAAAGGGGATGAACGTCATCATCGTGGGGGGAGGAAAGGTGGGAACTCACCTGGCGTCGCTGCTCCTGGCCGAAGGGCATCACGTGAAAGTGGTGGAGGTGAGGGAGGAGGAGGTGAGGCATCTCCATGACGACCTTCCCGCCGGAACGGTGGTCTCCGGGAGCGGGACGGACCCCGCCGTCCTGGAATCGGCGGGGATCCGGGGTGCAGACGTCCTGGCGGCCGTAACGGGAATGGATGAGACGAACCTGGTCGCCACAAGCCTCGCGCGGTTCGAGTTCGGTGTCCCCCGCACCATAGGCCGTGTCAAGGACCCGAGGAACGAGTGGATGTTCACAGCGGTCATGGGCGTCGATGTGGCCCTGAGCCAGGCGAACCTCATGGCTCACCTGGTCGCCGAAGAGATGTCCCTCGGGAACATGATGACGCTCCTCAAGCTCTCCAAGGGAGCGTTTTCCCTGGTGGAGGAAAAGGTGCATCCGGCCGCCGCCGCCGCCGGGAAAAAGGTTGTGGAGCTGAAATTCCCCACAGAGTGTATACTGGCAGGGGTCATCCGGGAGGGGCGGCTCATCATTCCTCATGGGGACACGGTGCTGCAGCCGGGTGACGAGGTCCTGGCCGTGGTGCACGCATCCCGGGCGGCTGAGCTGGCATCGATCCTGGGGGAGCAGGCGGCCGGACACGGAAGTGAAAGGCAAGTCCCGCAGGGGAGAGCTTGAGACAATGCAGATACCGTACGACCCTGAAATGGATGGGGTGTCTTTCGGCCGACCCCGGGTCATTGAAAGGTCAAGGCGACTCGCGCCTTACCTGCTCCTGTTCTGCCTCATGGTCGGCCTGCTCTATCCCAGCGGGCTTCCGCAGGAGTCCTGTCCGCTGGCGATCAAGTTCTTTCCCATGTGGGGGCCTGACCCCAAAATTCCCAATGCACAAGCCTTTCGTGCAGCCCTCCAGTATTTCAGCACGCACCGGGCAAAGATCAGAAACAGGCGTTTCCTGACTATCGTGGACTACACCAGGCCATCCAGCAGCAAGAGGATGTATGTCTACGACCTAGCCACGGGTGACGTGCAGGAATATTACGTCGCTCATGGCAAGAATTCCGGCGACGTCTATGCCACCAGTTTCTCCAACCGCGTCGATTCCCTGAAGAGCTGCAATGGATTCTTCCTGACGGGCCGCAGGTATAGCGGAATGCACGGGACCTCCCTTGAGCTGCACGGACTGCAAAAGGGTGTCAATGACAATGCCCGGAAGCGGAGGATCGTCATTCACGGGGCTCGGTACGTGAGCAGCAACAGGGCTCGTCTCCTGAAGCCGAGAACAGGGCGCAGCTGGGGATGCCCTGCGGTTTCATCGGGCGAGGTCGAGGAGATCGTGGAGAGGATCATGAACGGCAGCCTTCTCTATATCCATGCCGGACCCTCTTGATCAACAGTTTGATTGAATGGAGCAAATCACAGGTGCTTTGAAATGGAGATGTAGAACCTGGTCTCTTTCTTGCCGGGCACCACCCATACCCGGCCTCCATGTTGTTCGGCTATTTCTTTGACAATCGTGAGGCCGAGGCCTGCTCCCTCAATTCCTCTGGATGTTCCGTTTCGTTGAAATGCGGCGAATATTTTCTCGGAATCCTTTTCTTCCAATCCCCTGCCATTATCGCTGAAGCAAAAAATATGGTGATGATCCGAGTTTTCATAACCAATAGAAATTCTCGTCAGCTTCTCTCCTCCATATTTTAAGGAATTATCTATAAAATTTCTGAACGCTCTGATCATGGACAGGCGGTCTGCCCTGATTTCCGGGGGATTTTCCGGTTCTTTCCATTCGATGCGTCGAATGTTCAATCGTGTTGAGAACTCTTCTCTGAGTATGTTCAGGGTCCTCTTGATATTTATGAGCTCGATGGAAAGAGGAGTTTCCTTTGTCGCTATGTACATGTTGATTTTATCAACCAGTTCAACGATGTGTTCTGTAGCTCTCAGGATTTGATCACAGTAGTTTCTGCCCTTTTCATCGAGAACGGCCTTGTAGCTCTTGCTCAGCCGCCTGGCCAGGCCGTAGACGCCGATTGCCGGACTCTTGAGATCGTGGGCGACGGAATAGGCAAACAGCTTCAGCTTCTCCGAGCTCTCCTGCAACGCCTGCTCCGCCCTCTTCCGGTCGGTGATGTCGCGATTGCTGCCACGGCGCCCCAGGTAACGGGTCTGGCTGTCGAACACGGACTGGCAGACGTGTCCGATCAACCGCACCGAGCCGTCGCGATGAACGATCCGAAACTCCAGTTCGTTCGCTTCGCCGAGCGTCGGCTCGTGCTCCCGGTGAGCATCGAACTGTGCCCGATCGTCGGGGTGAACGATGCGGAGCAAAAGGCCCGGGTCCGCTTCGAACTCGCTCGCAGCATACCCGGTGATCCTCCGGCACGACGGGGACGTGTAGAGAAATCGACCTTCCGGACTCATCCAGTACTCCCAGTCGTAGGTGTTATCGGCAACGATCCTGTACTTGGTTTCGGAGGTCCTGAGCATCTCCTCCATGTGCTTGCTTTTCGTGATGTCCTCGTAGGTCCCCAGCACCCCCTTGATCCTGCCGTCTGCGTCGAGGAGAGGGACCTTGTTGGTGAGGAGCCAGATCCTGCCGCCTTCCGGCGTTGTCTGCGGCTCCTCGTATCCGAGCTTCGGCCTGCCGGATTCCATGACCAGACGGTCGTCGGCACGGTAACTGTCCGCCTGCTCCGCCCAGCCCATTTCAAAGTCGTTCCTTCCGATGATCTCGTCCGGTGACTGCAGGCCGGCGTCCAGGGCGAACGGGCGGTTGCATCCCAGGTAAATGGATTCGAGGTCCTTCCAGAAGACCCTCACGGGGATGGTATCCAGGACCGACTGGAGCATCCGCTGCGACTCATGCAGCGCCTGCTCGGCCCGCTTGCGCTCCTCCCTGTCTTTCTCCGATTCCGCGACACGCTGCCGCAATTCGTGCAATTCGGCCAGGAGCTGCTCTCTGGATGGTTCACGATCCGACATTTTCGACTCCTTGGAACAGTGATGAACGGGTTTACGCGCACGTGGAGCTGAGGTTATCCGTATTCAGAATTGGAGCATGAGCAAGCGAGGGAAAGGCGTCGGCTTTGCCTTTGAATCGTCGAGTCATTATCGACTGTATAACACATCCGGGAATGAATGGGATTCATTTCATCGTCCAGGCAACCTCAAGAGCATGACATTGATCCCTTGGCGTGGATCAGGGTATCTTTGCGGGCCGGATAGGATCGACTGCATTCCCAATGTCAGGAGCGCATGATGGTAAAGGTTGCAGCTATCGTGAATCCCACTGCAGGGCGGGGCGACGGGGTGGAATTATGGTCTCAGCTCCTGTCCGGGCTGCCCGAAGGAGCGAACGAACTGGTGACATGGACTACGGAGGGTCCCGGGCATGCGGAGCTGCTTGCAGGTGAGGCTCGACGGCAGGGATTCGAGCGGGTGATTGTGGCCGGCGGGGATGGAACGCTTTTCGAGGTCTTGAACGGCCTCTGGTGGGAGGCCTATGGCAGGCTTCCCATTCTGGCCATGGTTCCATTGGGGACCGCGTGTGATTACCTGCGCAGTTTCAGGCCGGCTCGGGACCCTGCTCAGGAGCTCCTGGGTGCCCTGAGGAATCCTGCCGTGGGTGTGGCCGTGGGAGCGGCCTCCCTGAGGGGTTTGGACGGAAGCCCATTGCGGAGGGTCTTTCTGAACATTCTGGGAGCGGGCTATGACGGCAGCGTGACCCTTCGCATGAAGCGAAGCGGGCGGCCGAAGCGGGGAAAGTCCGCCTATGTACTCGGCCTCCTGAGGGAGCTGGTCGATCTGAAAACCTACCAGCTGCATGGAGAGATCGATGGCGAGCCGCTGAGAGCGGAGAGCATCATGCTGGCTGCCTGCCTCGGGCGTTATTTCGGGGGCGGCATGATGATTGCCCCCGGCGCCTCACCTGCGGGCGACCGATTTCAGGTCCTCTGGTCAGACGGGGGGAGGCGTCTGGAGCTGCTGGGTCTTCTTCCGAGGGTCTATCAGGGCCGTCATCTGGAACACCCCATCGTTCGAAACCGCTTCGCAAGGCATCTCCGGTTTGAAGCCGCCCCATCCGCGTACGTGGAGGCGGAAGGGGAGCTGGTAGGCCAAACGCCTGTTGAACTGAACATCCTTCCCAATGCACTCCAGTTCGTGGCCATGTGAAACCGCCGAGCTTCAGAAACATACTGGTCCAGGTCCCTCCACACCCTTTGGGGGGGAGGGGGTCGAGGCCTTGTGACAGGGTTTGACCAGGGAAGAAAGAAGGGGAGACTTTATCGATATTTCCGTAAAATCACCAAAAACCGAGGGCCGGATTGGGGCATTGACTCGGAATCCCTTTTCCTATGGGCGTTTGGAGACTGGCATGCCTCTTGCCCCTCATGGGGCACTGAATGGAGATGAGAGCACGCAAGTGCGATGCTTGTCCAGAGGCAAATCCCTCATTCTCCATGGCGAGAATCGCGGGCTCTCTTCGCGGCAACTGGATGTGTGGAGAGAGGATTGTGTGGACGGATTTGAGGGGCGGTTCGTCTCAGTGAAAGAGTTATCGGACGGAAAAGCCTTCTCAAAACCTGAACCCAGGGAGTGTGGAGAGACATGAAAACGATCAAAAGGATAGCCGTATTCGGTATCGCTCTGGCCTTCGTGGTGGCTTTTGCTCCCGTCAATGCCGATGCGGGGCGTTATCACCGCCATCACCATCACTACAACAGGGCGCTTGTCCCGCTGGCCGTGGCAGGGGCTGTGGTAGGCACTGCAGCCATCCTTTCAGCGGCGTCGGCCGGACCTGCCTACCCCGGGTACTATGCGCCGGCGCCAGTGGTCTATGGCCCTGCTCCGTACCCCTGCGGGCCGGTCTGGGTTCCCGGCTATTACAGCGGCTATGGCGTCTGGGTTCCCGGCTACTGGAGGTGATTCGCAATCTACTCGTGAATTCCCTTCGGAATGCCTCTGGGGGGCCGAGATGAAGGCCCCCCTTCCCCGCCTCCTCTTCAGCCATTGCCCAATCGACGCGCAGTGATCCCCTGAGATTCAAATCTCTCCATGTTCTCGAATCTTGGCGTCTTCATAGGGCGCCAGCCGGGTCCGATACCATTCCAGCTTGGCATGCTCCATGGCGCTCGAGCACATGCTCAGCTTGTCGTAGCTCTCTCCGATGCGCTGGATGAGCAATGTTGACAGCTTGAAGAAGCAGTAGTTGAGCTCGCCTTCAGTTTCGATTTCCCGGGCGCAGGCCTCCAGATAAGAGTCGAATGCTTTGCGCCTTTCCGGTTTGATGTAAGGCATGGTTGCGTCCTTGCTGAAGCATGAGTCGTGGTGGATCGATGGCTCGGCCTCCCCAGATGCTTCAGGCTGAAGCCCTGGCGGACTCCTCCCTGCGAGCGGGCCGAAGGGGGGAGAATTCGTATTCCTTCCCCCGGGTTTCAAATACGGCCTTGTCTTCCAGGTCTTCCTTGATCCTGGCGTTCAGCAGTCTCTTGCAGCCGAAATCGTAAAAGGTAATCTGGTGGGTGGGTGCATCGTCTCCGCCGCCACCCTGTTCCAGGTGCTGTCTTTCGTCGGCCGTCAGTTCCCTAATGGTGAGCTTCTGGCATCTTTCCCGTTTTTCCAGGCCAGCGTACCGGGTCACAACCGAGTAATTTCCGGGGAACATGATTTTCATTCTGATGGACATGATAGCCTCGCTTCCGATGGAGTCGTTGGGTGATTTCTTCATCGTTCAGGGTGCGTCGCAGGGGAATGAGAGACTGCTACATACCATCCGGAGGGCCTTTTCATCCATTGGATTTTCATCGGGGGAGATCGGACATGGCGGACTCAAGTTATTGCGTCGAAATGGCGAAATGTGTTTGTGACGCTTTCTTCCTTTCAGAGGGGTACAGGCTTGAGTCTTCGAAAGAAAATGCTTTTGACCGTGGGGATCACACTTCTTGGATTGTGGGCCATGATCTTCGCGGTGTCATCCGACATTCTGAAGCGCGGCTTTGCCAAAGTGGAGGACCATGACGTAAGGCAGAAGCTGCAGCGCCTTCAAGACACGATCGCCTACGAGATCAACAACCTGAGCAGTCAGGTGAACGACTGGGCCGTCTGGGATGAGGCCTATTCCTTTATAGGGGATGGAGATCCTGAGTTTGTGGAGCGCAACCTCCCGGACACCACCTATTCCGAGCTTCGACTCAACCTTGTCTTGTTTCTGAATATTGAGGGAGAACTCGTCTTCGGCACAGGTTTTGATCTGCAAACGAAGAAAGCCACAAGCGTTACCCAGGGCGTTTTGGATCACATTGCCACCCGGGAATTCATGCGCCTGCACCTGGATCGTGAAAGAAGCGTCCGTACAGGCACTGCCGGCGTCATCCTTCTGCCCGAAGGCCCCATGTTTTTGGCTTCCAGGGCGATTCTTCCCACCGGGGGGCAGGGGTCTGCACGCGGGCTGCTCATCATGGGACGCGCCTTCGATGAGCACCAGGTCCAGCTCATTTCCAGCCTGACACACCTCACCTTCAGTATTCATCGGTACGAGGCAAGCCCACCGGCCCTGGATTCGAAAGCTCCGGTGACTGCCCCGGGGGACGACGAGGTTCTGGTACGCCAGGTTTCCGACGATATCATCGCCGGGTATGGTCTTCTCCGCGATGCCTACGGAAAGCCCGCCCTTTTGCTGCATGTGGAGATTCCCCGAAAGATCCATCGGCTCGGCGAAACCAGTGTGAGTTACCTGATGGTTTCGGTCCTCCTCCTCGGCTTCATCTTTCTCGTGCTGACCTTTCTCCTTTTGGAAAGGCTTGTCCTCTGTCGTGTCCTCAGGCTTGACCGAAGTGTCAAAGACATTGCTGCAGGTGCCGATCCAAGCATGCGGGTGGTCTCAGACGGCAGCGACGAGATCGCCAGCCTGGCCGCGAATATCAACAAGATGCTGACCGCTCTGGAAGAATCCCAGCGCGGCAGGCATGAAGCCTTGCTCCGGTTCGAGTCGGTCATACAAAACGCTCCTCTTGTGGCCATTCAGGGGATCGATCGGCGGGGAGTGATCTGCCATTGGAACAACGCCAGCGCGAGCTTGTATGGCTATGCGGCTTCAGAGGCCATCGGGATGCCTTATCAACAGGTTTTGAGCTCGATTGAGGCCCCGGGCGCACTCGAGGACGCTGTGACCAGGGTCTGGGACACCCGGACCATGTCGCATCCGATGGAGCTCACGGTGAGACCTCGCGACGGGGGGCTGCGATGGGTCTACTCATCATCCTGGCCGTTGATTGAAAACGGGACGGTGGTGGAAGTTTTCCGAATGGATGTTGACATTACCGAGCGCAAACGGGCGGAAGACGAACGGATGAAGATGGAGGGCCAGCTTTTTCACGTTCAGAAAATTGAATCGGTTGGCCGGCTGGCCGGTGGAGTGGCACATGACTTCAACAACATGCTGGGGGTAATCATCGGCCACTGCGAAATGGCACTGGAGCTCCTTCCGCCTGAACAGCCTCTCCACCAGCACCTTTCGGAGATTCAGAAAGCCGCCGAACGTTCGGCCGATCTCACCAGGCAGTTGCTCGCATTTGCGCGCAAACAGACGGTCAGACCCAAGGTCCTGGATCTGAACGACATCATCTCCGGGATGCTCAAGATGCTCCGAAGGCTCATAGGGGAGGACATCGATCTGGTCTGGAGTCCCGGTCATGAAACAGGGAAGGTCAAGGTCGATCCCTCGCAGATCGACCAGGTCCTTGTCAACCTGGTCGTCAATGCTCGGGACGCCATATCAGGAGCGGGAACCATATGCCTCAAGACCGAAAATGCTGCGATCCCGCCATCGGATTTTCTCGACCCGGATGAGCATGCCGGGTCTGACTACGTGCTCCTCTCCGTTAGGGACAACGGACAGGGCATGGACCGGAGAACGCTCGATCGGGTGTTCGAGCCTTTCTTCACCACCAAGGAAATGGGCAGGGGAACCGGTTTGGGGCTGGCCACCGTCTACGGCATCGTGAAACAGAACTGCGGATACATCCATGTGGAGAGCGAGCCGGGAATGGGAGCGACCTTCAGGATATATCTGCCGCGATACGATGAGAGGCCGGCCCAGGCCATGGATGCCGAGGAGACGCGGAAACCTCCGGGAGGAAAAGAGACCATCCTGCTGGTAGAGGACGATAAGGCACTTCTGACTCTTTCCAAAGGAATCCTCGAGAGCCTGGGATACACGGTTCTTGCTGCGCCGTCACCGAAAGAAGGCATGCGCCTCGCCGAGGACCATCCGGGTGCTATCAATCTGCTCGTGACGGATGTGGTCATGCCGGAAATGAACGGGCTGGAGCTGGCTGCACGCATCGACTCCATCCGACCGGGCCTGAAGTGCCTCTACACCTCGGGCTATACAGCGGACATGATCGCCCATCGGGGTATCCTGGACGAGCATGTCCACTTCATCCCCAAACCCTTCAGGAGGATTGACCTCGCGGGCAAAGTCAGGGAAGTGCTGGAAGGTGAGCCAGCCCACGGGATATCCATTCAGGACTGAGCACCCTATGTCCTCCGCTTCACCACGAAGCCCGGGCTGCCGTAGTGGATGTAGTCGGCCCAGTCGACCGAAGGAATCTCAAGCACCTGCCTGCGTCCCTGCTGGAGGGCGTTGCCGACGGAATCTCCATTGACCAGGGCCCTGTAAAAGACCCCGGCAAACTTCTCTGCGGCTGCATCTTCCACGGGCCAGTAGGTTCCCACGTAATTCCCGACACCCGCGCGCAGGAAGGCCTCGGCGAGGCCGACGCTCTTTTCAAGCTTCCGGGCTGTGGGCTCCGGGGCTTCTCCAGGCTCCGCTTCTTCGGCTCCCCGGACCCTTCCCGCCTCACATGCGTTGAAGAAGACCAGGGCCGGCAGCTTCTCGAGATGGACGAGGTCGGCTCCCGATAGAACCTGGTGTCCGTGGCACAGTATTCCGCTCCGGGACCTGTTGTTGGGATCGAAAAAAGCGTGGCCCGCGTAATGGATCACGTCGTAGTCTCCCGATCGGAAGCGCGCCCGAACGGCGCTCCAGGTGGCGGCTTCGCGCCGTAGCTCATCCACCTGGAAGGCCGGGTCGCCGCTCAGGAGCGCCTTGATGCGTTCGCCTTCCTTCTCGGCGCCGGGCAGGTCACGAGTAGGATTCACGATAAGGAGAACGCGGAGCCTGTCGGCAAGCCGCCGCTCCTCCAGCCAGCCCGCTACGGAGAGGTCCTCGGCTTCGTACTTGCGGCTGAGACCCGGGGAGGCGGCGGGGAACCATTTGTCGATGCACACGGTTTCCCAGGGAACCCGAGCGGCGCGTGCATCGTGGATGACCACCAGCTGATGATCCTTCATGCTGGGGAGCACCTTCAGCACAAGCTCCGGCAACACCATCCCGGCCAGCTTTCCGCCGAACTCGCTCAACCCTTCGAAATCAAACGAATGGCCTCTGATCAGATCGAGCTGCTCAGTCAGCTCCGAGCCTTTGACGTCGATGGTGTCCGTGATCACCGTTGCCTTTCTCCCCGCCGTAAGCAGGGATGCGCGGAGGGTGAAGTCCGCATCAGGGGCCGTGTTGGTCTCCTGGTCCCTGGAATCCGTCATTTCCCGGACGATGAGGTACACCGGGTCCATCGCAGGCAGCGCCGCCCGACCCGGAGCCGCGGGCGCCGTGATCGGAGCCGGGGGAAGCTCCCTCATCTCAACGGTTACCTCCAGGTCGTCGAAGAGGGAGGTCGTCGTAAGCCTGAGGAGTTCTGCATGGAGCTGAGCGAACCGATCCGAATCGGTTTCGCAGAGAGTGATGCGGCGAAGGCGGCCATCCAGGTCCCCTTCCTTGAGGCCCCTGAGAAATCCCTGCAGCAGGTTGGCGAGGACCAGGCCCACCGGCATGCCGCTGCCCGTGCTCATGAGCACTGTGGCGAACTCGTCGACCTTGGTGCGCGCCAGGGCTCGGGCGGCGTTTTCGGCCACGATTCGAAGGACTTCTTCGTTGAAGTGGTCGTAGGATCCCATACCGGCGAACACAACCATATCGGCTCCCATTCGGTAACGGTTGGCCGGCATGATGAAGATCTCACCAACGTTGGCCGCAATCATCCTCCGCTCGGTGAAGTCCGTGATAACCCCGCCCAGCTGCTCGTCGATGGCGCTGGCCGCCCCGGATGGAGCAACTCCCCGGAACAGCCCGAGCACGATGGCCCGTGTATCCACCTGGGTCAGGCTGCCGCGAGCGAGGCGCAGATCGATCCGCCGCTGGCGCTTGCGGCCGACCACGATGGGCTCGCCCGTCAATTTGGCGAAGCCCATGGCCGGCGCCGGAGGGGCCTCCTCCCGAGTTCGGACGGGAGGGGCTGCAAAATCCCTGAGGATCTGCCGGACTTCACCGGGGCTGATCTCCGCGCCCCGGCGTCCGCCGAAAGGCTCGGGGGCCAGCTCCGGCCCGCGCACCTCGCGCAGGACCCCGCGCCGTGAGGGCGTCCAGGACGTGGGCAGTACGCTGGTGGTCGACGTCTCGATGAGGTCGATCACCGCCCGCGCCACGTCGGCATTGTTGGGCAGGCTTCCGTGAACTTCGTCGATGAAGTAAGTGGTGACGCCTTCCAGTTGGGCGAAGGCCAGCGGCACCGTTCCGTCCCCTTCGTTGGAAGTCGTGTAGACGAACTCGTCACCCTGTCTGCGGACACTCACCACCGTCTCCTGGTTGATCCCCGCAATCAGGGTGAAGCACTCCTCTCCCGCTGCAAGGGCCTCGTACACTTTGGGTGCATCCGCCAGCAGGGAGGCTCGCGGGGCCATGCCCGTCGGGGGCCAGTTGGCCAGGCTGTAGAGGTCGATTCCGGAGAACTTCTGAGGAGCCGGCATCATCTGGTAGAGGCCCGTGAAGGTGTTGAAGACATTGTTGACGAGATCGTTCAGGCTGTTCACCAGGTCGAGGGCGGCCACCTTTCGGACCATGGAATGACTCCCCGAAAATGCCTGCACCGGTGAGAAGGATCCGAAGTTGGGAGTGCCGAGCATGACCAGTCGGCGCACCCTGCCGGAGTCCCCCTTGTCCTTGAGCTGCCTGAAAGCTGCACGCGAGACGAGGCCCCCCATGCTGTGGGCCACCACGTAGAGGTCCTGGCGCCCGGTGCCCTGCCCGGTTTCCTTCCGGATCCGGGCGGCCAGCTCCTTCCCCAGCTCCGGGATGCTCCGGCGCCAGTCGAAGGGATGGAAGTCCGCATCAAAGCCCGCCTGCTTCAGGCGAAGTTTCAGCTTGAGGTACGCGAGGAGGATCACGCCCAGCGGCTCGATGTCCTTGCTGCCCCCAACCAGGGAAAGCTGGCGGAGTCGCCCGGCGATGATGTCGACGGGGTCGATCCAGATGGTGTCGTCAAAGAGGAACCGTTCTTTTCCGAGCTTGGATCCCATGATGCCCGGAAGGATCAGCACCCGCGGGCCGCCCCGCGTCAGTGCGGTCCGGGCACGGGTGGCCATGGTGCGCAGGTCCTCGTAAGACTCTTCACCAAAATAGTTCTCGAGAAGATCCCGATGCTCCCCCGTAATCAAAGCCTGTTCAACGAGGTCATCCTTGAGCGCATAGCCGCTTCGCCGTTCCTGCGCACCAGGGTCCGTATAGCCGGGGGATGCTTTGGAGTGGCTGGGGTTCCCATTGCCGTTGCCTT
Organism: uncultured Syntrophobacteraceae bacterium; assembly: GCA_964557955.1. Lineage (GTDB taxonomy): Bacteria > Desulfobacterota > Syntrophobacteria > Syntrophobacterales > Syntrophobacteraceae > JALOOX01. Next base: position 4,093 of record CAZLCS010000060.1, on the reverse strand, counting down.
CGCCGGATCTCTTCCGGCTCCCTTTCTTTGTGGCCATCTTTCATCCTCCTCGACATGTGAAGGTCTGCTCAATTCGGCGCCAGAAAACCGTGATGACCGTCCTCTGGAGCTCCCCTGAACCGTCGAAACGAGACGCTGTGCCCCGAGAGCATTGCCAAGCAAAGGATCAGCTCCGGTCCGGTCAGCAACGCCTCCCATCCGGAGGCAGGCCCGGCTGCAGATTCAAGCCGATGGAACAGAAAGAACCCGCTTTCCCTGCGGACAATAGCCACCGGGCACTGTAGTGGCGGGGTTCATCCTTGCCTGCACCCTTCAGCAGGTCAATGATTTATTTACCCGAGGTCTTTGACACGTTCACCAGCTTCAGGTTCGGAAGTAGACATGACAAGCTCAAAGGGGACAGCCACGATTTGGCTGATTGATCATCCTTGTCGACAGGGACATGTAGACTTTGCCCTTACAGGTCGGGCACCATGTGGCGGAGCTGGTCGAAATCGAAGACGGGGCCGTCCACGCACACGTATTTGGAACCGATGTTGCACCGTCCGCAGATGCCGATGCCGCACTTCATGCGCTTTTCCAGGGTTGTGAGGATCTGGGGGTCGTCGAATTCGAGCTCCTTCAACCCGAACAGCACGAACTTGATCATGATGGGAGGGCCGCAGACGACGGCGATGCGGTTGTGAGGGGAGGGGGACTCCTCGGAAAGCACCGTCGGCACGAAGCCCACCCGCTCTTTCCAGCCGGGAAATTCCTGGTCCACCGTCAGCACCAGCTCGGTCCCGCGCGCTTTCCAGTCTTCGAATTCGTACCGGTAGCAAAGATCCATGGGCGAGCGCGCCCCATAGATCAGGGTGATGTCGCCGTACCTCTCCCGCTCGCCCAGGAGAGTCAGCAGCAGGGTGCGGAGCGGCGCCATGCCGATGCCGCCTGCGATGAAGAGGATGTGCTTCCCCTCCATGGCTTCAACCGGAAAGGCGTTGCCGAGGGGCGCCCGAACGCCCAGCTGGTCCCCCACTGAAAGTTGATGGAGCCTCTGGGTCACCTCGCCCACCCGCATGATGCTGAACTGGAGATAGTCCCTGCAGCTCGGGGGCGAGTTGATGACGAAGGTGGATTCGCCCACCCCGAAAACCGAGAGCTGACCGACCTGCCCCGGCTGGAAAGAGAATTGCCGCATCTTGTCCGGGTCGTTCAGAGTGACGCGAAGCGTTCGGATATTAGCCGTCTCCTGGATCACCTCTCGAACCGTGGCCAGTTCCGGGCAGTAAGGGTTAGGGGCATTCACAGAGATTCTCCTTCAGTCCGGCCACGGCCCGCCGTATGTCGATGGAAACCGGGCAGGAACGAACACACCTGCCGCATCCGGTGCACGAAAACTGTCCGTCGTATTTCTCGGGAAAGTAGCTGAACTTGTGGCCGACGCGGTTTCGGTAGCGGTCGAGCTTCGTGGGCCGGGGGTTGTGGCCGCTGGCCTCCAGCGTGTACTGGAAGAACATGCAGGAATCCCAGGATCTCAGCCTCTCGCCCTGCATGCCCTGCTTTTCATCCGTGATGGTGAAGCAATAGCAGGTGGGACACACGAAGGTGCAGACCCCGCAACTGAGGCAGCGTTCGGCCACCTCGCGCCAGTAGTCGCGATCTTCAAACCTTTTTCTGAAATCTTCGATGGAACCGCCCGTGTCGAGCTCACCCACGCACGCCCCCGAGAGCTCTTCCACGACCTGATGTGCCGCTTCCCTGATGGAATCGGACACCGGTTCCCCCAGTCCCTCGATCGCCGGCTCCCCTCGCTCCTCCAGCAGTTCAACCACCAGCCCACCCTCCACGGGGATGATGCGCAGGTCGCTTCCGGCGGTGTCGGCCGGACCGCCGCCCACCGCACTGCAGAAACAGGCCGAATCTCCTTCGCGGCAGACCAGGACGGCGAGGAGCGTCCTCTCGCGGCGCGCCCGATAGTAAACATCCCCATAAGGCCCTTGGAGAAACACCCGGTCCGAGAGTAGAAAGGCGCGCGCATCGCACGGGCGGGCCCCGAAGACGAGAGCCGGCTTCACGTCGATGCGGTCGTCGAGGGAGAGCTGAACGGCGCCGGGATCTTCCTCTGCCTTGGTGTACCGGAAGCGAATGAGACTTTCCACCTGGGGCTGCACCGCTTCCTTGGGCGAAAGGGTGGTCAGCCGGTCCAGGACGGGTGTAGTGCCGGGGCTGTAGAGCCGAAATCGGACGCCACCTCCGTTTCTGGAGGAGGCCGACGGCACCCGGAGGTCGAAACGCTCGGCGAGTCGATCCAGCGCGGCTGCGAGCCGTTCCGAGCGGATGAAAACCATGGTTCCCATGAATGGTCCTTGTCTTTGATCTGCCAGCCTTTGAGTTGACAGCTAACAGCTGACAGCTCTCATATTCCCGTCTCGGCCGGGTTGAAAGTGAGAAGAGGCGGCGTGGCTCCGGGGTCGATCCCCGCTTCGTATCCCATGAGATCCCCGACGATCCGGCCCAGTTTTTCTTTCATGAGGGTGACCGGGATCTCCATGGGGCACACCCTCTCGCATTCGCCGCATTCGGTACAACGTCCCGCCAGATGCAGGGCGTGGATGAAGTGAAAGAGGAATTTTTCGGGAACGCCCATATACTGGGTGAGCCACTTGGGCTCCCGCGTCTCGGCAATGCACCGGTCCTGACAAATGCAGAGCGGACAGGCGTTGCGACAGGCATAGCAGCGGATGCAGCGATCCAGCTCTTCCTGCCAGAACGTCAGCCGTTCCTGGAGACTATGCTGTTCGATCTCCTCCAAGTCGCGATACTGGTTTCCAGGCGTGACGCGCGGAACGACCTGCCCGCCGACCAGCACGTCGTAGAGGATGGGGTTGGGGTGCGTACATCGGAGACACCGCCGGGCCAGGTACTGTTCCGGAGAAAACCTTCGGACACCCTGTCTGTCCTCCACCAGGAGGAGATCCCCTTCGAACCCCGTCGACGTTACACCCGAGAGTGGACTCTGCAGCGCAATGCGGCGCCAGTCCACCGTGCCCGAGCAGGGAAGGCCGAAAATCAATAGCTGATCGCGGGCTGCAAGCTTCTCCTGGATCAGGGCCACGAGCGATCTGCTGTCGCAGCCCCTGACACAGATCCCCACCTTTTTGGCCTTGTCCGTCGGCTGCAGGGCGGGTGTCTTGACCAGGTAGCCAGTGAGGTTCTGTACACAGAAGGGATTCCAGATCAGCCCGGAGATGTCCTCGGGACTCCTCACGAACAGGGGCCGGGTGTGGTAGGGGTCGAAGCCCGCCCCCCAGCCGATCACCACTTCCAGATTGGGCCATTCGGCCTCGATGGTCCTGTGCAGTTGGTTCATCGCGTGCTTGTCTTCTGGTTTCTGGTTTCTGGTTTCTGGTTTCTAGTTTCTGGTTTCAGGTTTCTGGTTTGGAAGCCCCACACCGGGGTTCGGACCCAGGGCGTGGATCTGCTCCGAAAAGCGGGTGACCACCTCCTGCCAGCGCTGACCCTCCGATGCCGACACCCACGTGTATTGAAACCTGCCTTCGTCGATGCCCATGAACGGCAGGAAATGCTTGAGCACCTCCAGCCTCCGGCGCGCATGGAAGTTCCCCACCGCGTAATGACAGTCCTTGGGGTGGCAGCCCGAGACCAGCACACCGTCGGCCCCGTAGATGAGGGGTTTGGCCACAAACAGCGGATCCATGCGTCCCGTGCAGGGGATGCGGATGATCCGCAGGTGGGTGGGCTGCTTGAACCGGCAGACCCCCGCCGTGTCGGCGCCCCCGTAGGAGCACCAGTTGCACAGAAACCCCACGATCCTGATGGTCGGCCCGCTCAAGGGAGCCGTCTCTTCACCGTTCATGATATCTTCTGCTTTCTCGCCACGAAGAGTTTCGAGTCTCGAGTCAAAATCAGCCCGACTATGGACTTGTTCATACTCTGGCGTGTTCCTGGAGGGCATGAGGGGCTGCCCATCAGAAACATTTCCGGCAAACTCGAGCACATCGTCTCCGGCCTCAGCCCCTGGCCCCAAGCCATGAACTAGTACAGCCGGGCGCAAATGGCTGCCCGGATTGCCCAAAGCAACCCTAAAATA
>CAZLCS010000059.1:0-36030 GCA_964557955.1 uncultured Syntrophobacteraceae bacterium | reverse complement strand
AAATAACGGCAGTCAGCGTGGAGTTGCCCCGGCGAGGCTGCATCAGGAGATGACCAGTGCGTCCCATCGCCTGATGCCGCGCCCTTGAAATAGCCGGTATATTCCGACCACTCATTCGATACGCCCGGGTTTGCGTTGGCGATGCACACGTAATGCTGCCAGTCGAGCGAATCACTCCCATAGATATTCACCAGCGTCACACCGTCAGCCGCTACGCCCACCAGGCCGATATACGCCGTGGTGCCCTGAGTGCCGGCGGTCTTGCGAATCCGGCCGCGCATCCGGTAGAGCTTCGTCCGATCGAACGGGATCGCTGTCGGGGAAACACGCCAGACCAGATCCTCGCTCTGCAGTGCAACGCCGCCAGCAACGCCGCTCTGCGTGTAAGTCACGGTCGGATCTGAATCGTTGTCGTCCCACGTTGCAAGGATATCCCGAGAGTCGAATGTCTCCCGAAACGCCCCGACGATCGTTCCAATTTGCTCCTGCAGGTCCCGCACACTGCCGTCAGTTCCGACGATGCTGGAACCTGTACCCTGGCCGAATTTTCCGACGGGGAAAATCCGGACATAATAGACCTGCCCGGGCTTGACCTTGATATTCAGGCGCTTGTGGCTTCCGCCACACTTGGCCTTGAGGGTCGTGGGCGGGTTGCTGGTGTCGCAATAAATCCGATACTGCTTGATGTCGGGCGGCTCGGCCCAGCTCGCCCAGTCCACGTCGATGCCCTTGCTGGAGGCCGCAACGGTAGGGGCGTATCCTGCCATCGATGCCAGGCTTACGGCGTTCCCGTACTCATAAGCCGTGATGTCGTCGATGGCCTGTTTTTGCTTTTTGAACAGATTGAAGCTCACAAACTTGATGTACAAAGTCTGAGCCGACGCCAGCTTATTCTTGAACGGGATTTTGGCGATTCTGTCATCCAGCATGGCGAAACCGGAACCGCCGGCGTGGGAGGCGATGGTCGTCCCGTAGAGGCCGCGCCGGATGTAGGTTCCGAGGTCGTACTGGTGATTCGCCACAACCGTTGCGCTCTGGTATGAGCAGATCTCCCCGCCAACCCAGCAGAGCGTTGCCTCGGCGTCGGCGTCTGCCTGGGTGCCGCCGTCCAGGTCCCCGTTGCTGATGCTGAGATCGATCTCGATCTCGTTGTCCGTATCCGGATCACTCCCGGTCGGAAACGTCGATCGCAGGACGCCGTAGCGAGCCGGAGCCTCGATAGTCGCCATGCGCTTGTAGTGGGCATCGTCGGTGCTCACCCACACCTCACATCCCCCCCAGTCGCCCCCGCCGGAGACCGCAACCCAAAGCTCCTTGTCTCCGGTCAGCTCCACCGGTGGCTCGAAAATAAGAGGTGTGGATACGTTGCCTGGATCGTTGTAACGGCTTGGAACGTAGCCCTCCGGGATCTCGTAGGGATAGACGCGCGCTGAACCCGCACCCTGCACGTATTCGTCGCAAAGAACGGTGAGCCTCCCATCTTCGTCCTCGCTGATCTCTCTCACCCGCATCCATTGGTCTACGAGCCCCGTGTTCGGCTCGGTTACCGATATGATGTCGGTGGGGTCCAGGCAGATCCACTTCCAGCCCAGGATGAATTCATATTCGTTGAGCACTTTCTGGCGTGCCAGCCGCAACCCGGAAGCCATATAGGCCGCGTTCGCATTTGCGAATATCCTGCCGTCGACGGACTCCTCGGGGCGTAGCCCGTAGGCGTCGATCGCCTGCTGATTTTTTACGGTCGCAGGCTCCTCGTTGTAGTCGTTCGAGCGGTTGACGAATTCCAGGCTCACCTGGTTGTAGGCATCCGCCGGGCGCTTGCGCCGTATCCGGATCGGATCTTCCCCATCAGCGTAGAGGATGTCGTCCACACCGATTTCGGCGTCCGGCTCGGTCGGCGCCGTGTAGCTGCCGCCATCGTTTGCGAGATCCTCATCGCCGAGAGGTCGGATCTTGAGCTCGCCCTCCGAGGTGTAAAACTGGCTGTTGGTGAGATCGATAATATCGGAGAGGATCTGGCTGGCCTCTACCTGCTCCGAATAGGTGGGGGCTATAATCAGTCCTGCCGCGAGGCAATAATCGCTGTAGGCCTGCAGCGACGCCAGGCGGGCAGATGGAAACCCCGCGCCCTCCTTGGAATCCGTCAGCAAAAATTCGACCACCTCGGCAGGGTCGCAGTCCTGGCCCCCTGCGAGCTGACACAGGCCATCCAGCTCGAAGTTGAAATTCGGGAGAATATCCGAATTGCCAAGCCGATAACTCACGTAGTCGCAGTGCGCAACACCAGGGTAGGGGAGTGCATCGTCCGGGTGGTTCGACACGAGGTGCGTCCACGGGTCCTGCGGGTATGTCCCGAGGTGGACTACGAAATCGGTGGACGTGATGAGCTTGCGGCCCTTCGACTCCCAAACGCGGACAACGGCGGCGATCGGCCCGGCGCAAAGGGCGAGCTGCAGGCTGGCCTTGTAGTTCCACTGCCCGCCGCCGCCGGCATCCGGCGCCCCACCCTTGCCACCGCTTTCGCTCTCCTGGTGCACGGCCTGAAAGTCCCCGTACCAGATGAGGTTCGGAGCCAGGCGAACGCGCCCGAAGGCCAGGGCGATCGGCGTGCCGTAGATCGAGGTCTGCACGCGGATCCCGGCCGCCCGCTTCTGCGCGCTCGCATTGGTGCTGCCCGTGCTGCCCCCGAAAAGAAATCCCATCAGTCGCACCATCTCCGCAGGCGGTAAAAGCGTCTGGGCCTGGGCACCCCATCATTGAGCCAAAGGAGCCGCTGCATTTTGCTGATATCGTCACGCACCACACAGCCGGCTGGCTTCCAGGCATGGATCACGCAAGGCCAAGCCGTGACGATCGCGGCATGGGAAAAGCAGCGCCCGAGCCGAAACACTGCGATGTCGGTCGGAAGCGGAACGCACACCTCGATACACTGCTGCTCGATCGCATTCAGGAGCAGCTCTTCATTGCGATGCAAGTGCCAATCGGGAGGATACTCGGCCGGACCGTATGGCTCGGCAAAGCCGGCCGCCACGAACACCCCCTCCACAAACCGGATGCAGTCCGCAGCTATGCCCTTCAGCGCCTGGTTGTGGTGGTACGGCGTGCGCTCCCAGGATATGGCCTCTTTCAGCAGTGACAGCCGCTCGATGGTGTGGGGGCTGATCATACGCCGGCCTCGGGTTGCGGTACGTATGGAAAACCCTTGAACGCATCCAGATTGTCGAACGTATCCTCACACACCCCGCGGGTCCTGGCGCACCCCGGGATCATGGTGACAGTGGTCCCCTGCGCGGGTGCGGCCGAGAGCGGCGGAGCGACGACCGCGACATCATTATCCCAAACCACGATGGTTCGCTCCTCTCCCGATACGGTCAGCACGCCCTGATCGAAATAGTGATCTGCCTTGCTCGTCGACGGCACGGGGATCTGCGTCGTCGTGGCTCCGGATCCGACACTGTAAACGAACGTGAAGGAGGCCTTGACTACCCCGCACCCGGCATCGAAAAGCGTGTAAATGCAGCTCGGCCCGTAGAGGTTGCGCGGGAGCTTCGTGTTGAGCACCTCCGTAAAATGGTTTACCGTCATTTCGATTCGTGAAAGTCCGCCGTCGCAATCTCCTACATGGCCCGCGAAAAGCAGCACCGTTCCTGGTGAAGCATCTCCATAGGTCGCCATGAAAGCCCGCCGCAGCTCCACTTCGGCACCGTCCAGCAGTCCCCGGCGAACGGCTTCAAGCCAAGTCAGGCCTCCCACCGTGTCGGCCGATCGCGGCTTGATTTCGAGCTCCAGGGTATCCACCTCGAGCCCGACCTTCCAGGAGAGGGATCCACGCTCGATGAGCGGTCCTTTCGTCCACGTATTTACGCCATCACTTACCGGCAACGGCCCGGAGGTGTAGCGCAGCACCGTGCCCGATGCCAGGGTGATCGTGTAGAGGTCCGCGACATAGAACCGCCCGGAGTCGAGGATGGCTTGCAGCGGGGCCGGGATCGCTTTCATGGCTAGGTCCAATCCGTCTCGAACTCGAGCTTCCGGCACTCCCACAGGCGATACATGAACGCACTGAACTCTGTCTCATCCTGGAGAAAGTGGCACCTCCAGTAGTATTGGAAAGTCGCCGTGACGGCCGCCCCGTTCGTTGGAGCACTCGCAAAGGTGAGCAGCCCCGTCGATCCGACCGTATAACCGCTCTCCTGCAGCTGACCAGCGACGTAGACAGCCGGAACCGGACTCGTCAGCTTGATGTCGTAGACGGGCTCGGTGAATCCGCCGTAGGTCCGAACGAGCTGCCATACCTTTTGTGATCCGTTGCCGGTGCCTATGGCCTGCCCGCTGACCGCATAATCCTCCCAGTCCAAGAACAGGAAGGAGTCGTGCGATCCCTGGCGCGCCAGAAAAAATCCGAGCAGACTCTGCAGCTCTCCATAGGCCACAGCCGATCGAAGCACTTCATACGAGAGCTCCCATCGCCACTTCGGGTAGGGCCAGAGCGCAGCGCTGGCCCTGCGCCCCGAAATGGCAACCTGGCCCAGGTTGGCGAAGACCGGAGAGCGCTTTCGGCCCCACTTGAGGCCCACGAAATGCGGGAAGACGGCGTTGCTCATGCTGGGGCTCCGCGGAACCGATAGTCGCGATGGGCGGCCTTGACGCCGCCGGCCAGCGCGGACCCGTGTCGCTTGAGGAAGCGCTTGACGTCCCGGCTGTCCATCGCCTTGACCGTCCAGTTATTGATGACTCTGCCGCCGTCCGGCTCGGTCATGGCGCGCACGCGGTTGGCCAGGTGGGCCGGCAGCACCATTTCCTCGGGATGCGCTTTCAGCAGGGGGCTGACTCCACGCGGGATATCGTATCCACTCTCAGCCGATGCCAGGGTGCCCATGAGGATGCCGAGCGTCCCAGCCACCACGGCTGCCACGGCGGCCCAGCCCCAGCCAGGTATGGCGGCCACCGATTCTCCCGCCTTCACCGCTCCCACGACGGCGCTCGTCGCACCTGCCGCCTTCTCGGCAGTCTGACCGGCTACAAGGCCCGCGATCCAGGTCTGGACCCACTGGATGGCCAGATTGATGAGCATGTCAAAGACGGAGCCCACAGCGTTTCGCACGACATCCATAGCGCTCTGGGTGCCGCTGGCCAGGCCGCGCAGGGCGCTCCCTACGGTCTGAGTCATCGTGTTGCCGATCGCGCGCCAGGTGGACTGGCCCTCGACCCGGATCTGCGTGTTGACCTGTTGGAGGCGGAGTCTGTGCCTCAGCTCCAGCTGCTCCATCTCGGCGTAGATCCGGGCCTGCTCGATGACCTCGAGGCCCTTGAGCTGTAACCGCTCCCGAAGGGACTGCATTTCGATCTGGAATTTGCGATCTTCGAGCTGCAGCAGCGCCTGCAGCTCCTGTTGGGCGGTGATCTGCCCGAGCTGGCGCCGGGCGTTGAGGTCGGCGATCTGGAGATCCACTTCGCCGGCCGCATTATCCCGCCTGCGGCCGATCTCGACCTCCTCCAGGCGATTCATCTCCTCCTGGTGCTTGCGCTCCTCCTGCTCGATGATGCGGCGCATTTCCTTGTATTGGCGCGATTCCGTTCCGTATATGGCTGCCACTCGATCGGCCATCTGCCTGGCGATGGCGATGCGGCGCTCGCCGTTGTTGCGATATTCTTCGAGCGACAGCCGCATTTCGGCCATGTCCGCCTGGTACTGGTCGCGGGCGTCCTTGCGGGCCTCAGCGGCGGCTTTTCTGCCGGCCGCCGCACCGGATCTTCTGGAGGCCTCCTCCTCGCGGTGGAGTCGCTCCTTTGCCTGGGCCAGCTCGTGCAGGATCAGCCGATAACCTTCCGTTCCCTGGGCTGCCGTTTTGAGCTGCTCCTGCCAGAAGGCCACCTCCTGGGCTGCGGACTCCTTTTTGAGCTTGCCGTCGGCGATCTGCGCATCCTGCTGCGCCTGGATGTTGTCCTTGAGCTCGTCCACGTACTTTTGGGGATCGGTTATGGATTTCGGCGCGGGGGGGCCGTGAAAGCCCTCCATAGCAGGGGGTGGACCGGCTTCGATGCTGGCGCCGGAGATCTCCCGGAGCCGCTCGTTGAGCCTGGAAACCAGTTCATTGGTCCTGGCGTCCGCCCTGTCCCAAATCGCCGTGATCTCTCCCAGGCTTTCGCTGTGCGCGACCTTCATTCCATCCAGTGCCTGGCCGATTTCGCCCAGGGCCTCCTTGGCCCCCTTTACATCCCATATGTCGGTCGTGCCCAGCTTGTGCACGGCGGAAACCAGGCCGCCGATCCTTTCGCCGTAGCCCGATGCGAGAGCGCCCAGCGTTTCGAATCCGGCCTTGGCGTACTCCCAGAATTGCTTGAGAATGGTCGTGGCCACCTCGATGGCCATCGAGACAGACCTGAAGACTGTGGCCAGGCCGTTCATGATGCTGCTCAGCCCGAGGGCGCTCGCCGTGTCGTACAGGGACTGCTTCAGATCTCCCCAGGCCGTGGTGGCCTTGTTGAGTGTCCCGGACATGCTGTTGGCCGCCTCACCGACACTGCCGGCGTTGCGCTCGTGGAGGGTCTTGGCGAAATTGATCAGGACGTCGATGGTGAGCTCTCCGCGCTTCATCATCTCTTCCAGTTCCCGGGTGCCGACGCCCAGGGCCTGGGCCATGACCTGGATGGCGTAGGGCATGCGATCGCCCAGCTGCTGACGCAACTCTTCAGCCTCCACCTTGCCCTTACTGATGATCTGGGAGAGCGCCCAGAGTGTGCCGCGCACGTCCTCGGCCTTTAACTGGAGCACGGCCCCGGATTCTGCAACCGCGCTGAAGATGTCGCGGATGGCCTGTCCCTGGAGAATGGTTCCCTGGCCGGCCGCCATGATACCCTTGTAGGCCTCCGCCAGATCGAAATAGACCTGGCCGAGACGATCGGCTTCGTAGCGCACGAAACCGAGCTCGCGCTTCGCCTGCTCGGCGGACCCGGTGATGGCCTTGAACGAAATCTCCAACCCCTCCAGGCTGCGGCCATAATCGAAAACGGACTTTGCGAAAGCTGCGCTGATCACGGCAGCCATCGCCCTGCTCAGAGCACGCGCGGCGACTTCGGTGCCGCGCATCTGATCTTCGGTGTCGCGGAGGCCCTGCCGGATTCCGGATCGCCCCGAGATGGAAGCTGCTGCGCGATTACTGGAGGATTGGACACTCTCGCTCATCCGCTCGAAGGACTGCGTGATGGCCTGGGAGGCCTGCTGTACTGCCTGCTGGGCCTCAGTGATGCCGCCGCGGAAGTTTTTGGCGTCGGCCTCGAGTATGATTTGCACCTTGTTGTCCGGCACGATATATTTCCCTAAACCACCCATCCACCAAGGAGGCGCATCATGAAGACGTTAGTTGTGTTTTGTTTGTTGGCCATTGCGCTCTCGTCCTGCGCTACCGTCGGACATCAGATCGACCCTAGCCAGTTGGCCGCAATCAAGCCTGGCGTGACCACGCGGGAGCAGGTTCACTCCATCCTGGGCACGCCGTCCCGCCGGGAAACAAAGTCGGACGGGACGTGCATCGAGTGTTACGTTTATGCCCATGCCAGAGTGAAGGGCCAGTCCTTCATTCCTATCGCCGGCGCCTTCGTCGGGGGCTCTCGCGTCCACGAAACAACCACGACCATCACCTACAACCCCGACGGGACCGTGAAGGAATACAGCCAGGGCGGAACCAATACCGAATCTACGGGCTTCAGGGTCAATCAGACTCCGGCGCAATGAATTTTCTCCGTCAGACACTTGTCCATCTGGCCGCCGCTATGTGCAGCGGCGGCGATTTCTCCCAGTAATCCAGCAACCCGATGACTTCGGGCCAGATCATGTCGTCGATGGTTCGGTAGGTCCAGCCTGTTCCGGTGGCGATGTGGGCGTAGAGCTGCTCCCAGTCGATGGGCTCTGTGGGTCCAGCTTCGATTTTTTTTTGAGCATGCTAACGCCCATTACTGCCTGGAAAACCTCGCTGAAGTTGCCAAGGTCGACCAGTTCCTCGACGTCCTCGATCGTCAGCTCTGGGTAATTGCGGGACAGGGCTGAGTGAATGACTTCGATGGCATCGGCGACGATGGCCATCTCCCTTTCTTTCACTTTCGAGGTCGTCAGCTGAATTTTGGAGATCAGCGACGTGAGCTGCTCCAGGTCCTCGGTGGAAAGGCCTTCTGCTTCGTTAGATACGACTTCCTGGAGTATCGAAATTGCTGAAAACAACGTATTCGTGCGCATGGTGATGAGCGACCCGCCCTGCACGTTGGCGATTTTAGACTCCAACTTGCGGAGCCTTTTCGTGTTCAGAGGCGGGATGAGCCAGGCCTTCCCGCCCATGCGGATTTCGAATCCGTCGATCATTTCCTGCGGCATACAGTCCTCCTTAGTCGTTCTGCGACCAGGTCAGCACGTCTCCAGAAGCGTTGGCGTAGGCCTCGAAGTCTAGCTCGGCGACTGAAAAATCCCCTTGCTTGAACGGGAGGCTGAGCTTGTTGGATCTGCACTGCTTGAGAGTCAGGTCCATGCCGTTTCCGCCGCGTTGATTGATCAGGTGCAGCATGAACGTGGGGCCGGACCCCATGAGCTGGCTGCTCAGCGTAAACGTGAAACCTCCGCTGGGCCCGGTGTAGATGTAGCTGATCTTCACGGCCATGCCGGTGTCGGCACTTGCGAACGTGTAGACGCCGGTCGTCGTGTTGACGGAATATTGTCCGGTGGCCGGACCGCTCGCCACTCGAGTCAAGATTTTCTGGTCCGACACCCTCAGGACCCCCAGATCCTCGGCGAACGTTGCCCCGTTGGCGACGGTGATCGTGAAGGGCGTCGTCGGAACCGTTCCGCTTTCATCGATGATCGGAATCCTGCGCGTCGCGACGGAGGTCATGCCAAAAAACAGCTCGTTGAAGATTTTACCGTCGATGTTGCCCGTCTTGGCCTTCCCGCTCACCTTTTTTTCGCCGGGGGCTGCGTCCACGGCGAAATCGTTTTCTCCGTGGAGCGTTTTAATGGAGGACGAGATGTCGACCGAGCAGTCCTGGAGTGTTCCGAATCGCTGCGGAGTCGGGTTGTCGACATCGTTCCGGATGCCGATGAGATAGCCTGCGCTGAAAAAGTGGCGCATACGTTGCTCCTTTTCTTTTGTCTGTTCGGTTATTCAGCCAGGCGTGCGATCAGCTCCGATTTCAGCGCCGCCATGCTGTAGTGCAGATGGTTGTACGCTGCGGTATTCTGCGCCACCGGCGAGTTGTGGATGTGCTGCGACCACCAGGTCCGAATCACGTCATTCAGCAACGCCTCGATACGCATCGCTTCCTCGTCCGGGATGCCTGGGGCCGGAATTGCCGAACTTTTGTCCATAGTAACCTTGTCCATCGTCCCCTCCAATGCCGTCACCCGATGCGCACCGATGCATCGAGGGCCAGCTCTGCGTAGTGACACAAAACACTGCCAAACAGCCTGGGCTCGATCGTCTCAACCTGCACGGGCCCAAAATCGTAAACGGTCTCCTCGATCAGCACTTCATCCGGGAAGTCATCCAGTACAGCATCCACCAGAGCCTGAAACGTGTGCTCGCTCCCTGCGGAATCGTTGATTCCGTAATAGGCTCGTATCAGCAGGCGGTGATTTCTGTCCTCGACCGATCTGGCCGGACGGATTGCCGAAACGCCGCGCCGAGTGATGGTGCATCCGTTGATCTTGTCCTGGTGCCTGAAAAGGCTGAGGAACTTGTCCCAGTCCGCGGCGTGGCGCTCGTACTGGTGGACGACTCCCATGCCGGGGACGGAGGAGAGGATCGACGCGACGGCGGCGCGGATCTGCGCGTATGCCATCAGCGGCCTCCCATTCTGCGGGCGATGCGCTCCCCGATTTCAGCGGCCTGGCGGTTGTACCAGGAGCTGAGCTTCTTCAGCGTTTTCCCGAACATTTCGGCCGGCTTCGTGCCCTTCTGTTTGATCTTCATGGCGATCGCAAAACCTACGGATCGCGACTCCTTCTCCGGGATCCCGAGGATTCTCCGAGCCCAGAGGGCGATGGGACCAACGGGCGGCATAGTTCCGGGCCTGCGCCCGAGCTCGACCGGTTCCCCATATCCAAGTGGCGTTCCGACGATTCCCATGTAGCTCTCGCCGTAGGAGACGACCTGGCCGTGGATGGAGCCGGCGAGTCCGGCCTGGCCGCCCACGCCGCGCGGGGTGACGGAGACGACCTCCGACTCGGTGCGCGCGACCATGACGTCGAGGCCGGATCTCAGCTCCTCGCGAATGATCTGCGGAGAAGCCTTTAAATTGCGCTGCACGTCCCCCATGTCGATCGTCACGCTCATCTTCACGGCCTTCTATCTCCTGCGCCTGGGGTGGGTGAGGCGGTCCCATCCGAAGGGGTAGACGACGTCCTGGTCCTGGTTGGCAGATGCCGGCCTGGGCTTGCCGTCCAGGTTGCCCATGTGCTCGTCGTACTCCTTGCGGTAGCGGGCGGCCTGGGCCTCGTACTCCTGTCTGCGGGACTTGTGGTCCACGCTGTCGGCACCGATGGTCGTGTCCCCCGCCTGGGCGTAGTAGGATGCGATCATGCGGGCGAAAAACGACGCGGCCAGAGCCTGCACGGCCTCCTCGTCCTGGGTCGCCACGGTGGAGAGTCCCTCCGCGAAAGTGTGCACCGTCGTGTAAGTGACGCGAAATTCCTCGTAGAGGCCGGGCTTGTCCTCGATGAAGCGGAGCACTTTTCCTGTTGGCTTTTCGTAGACGGTCCAGGCTTCAGGATCCAGCACGCTGGGCTCCGGACTCTCGTCGTCCACCGGGTACTCCACCTCGACGACCCTTGAGAAGTCGTCCACCCACTCCAGCAGGTCGTTCAGGACGTAATCGAATCCACCGTCCCCGTTCACGTCCTCAATGACCCGCCTCGGTCTGTGCTTGCTGTGCAGGACCAGAGCCTTGTTGACGGCCTTCACCTGCTGGTCGTAGCCCACGGGCAGCGAGTCCCCGGGCACCAGGATCTGGATGGCCATGATGTAGTCTTCGAGGGTGTACATGGCTCCTCCTGCGATCACCAGTCCGCAGGGGCGGGGATGATCCCCGCCCCTGCGAAAGGGATGGCTAGTTGACGTCGGCCCAGGAGCCTCCGACGCAGTTGGGTCCGAAGGCCACAATCTCGGAGGCCGAAATGGCCTTGAAGATGATGGTGCTCCCTATGGCCGCGCAGCGGACGGCATCCCCTGCCGCATTGGTCAGGCCCAGAATGGTGTCGGCGTCGTCCGGGTTGACGTCGCAGTTTGCGGAGGCGTTGACCACGAACGGGATGGTACCGCCGATCCACGTGGAGGCCTCCGGGAGGTTCGTCACGCCGGCGCCGGTGCAGACCTGGATCTGCCCGATGTTCGCTGCCGTGAGCGTCGATCCATTATTGTCCGTCGTTACGGTGACCGTCTCCAGGGCCGCGATCCCCGTGCGGTCAGGAAGCGTGATGGTTCGGTCGGCCGTCGGGTCGGTGGGTGCGATGGTCGTCTCGTAGGCGTCGGCAGTCGCCCCCTCCAGGATGATGGGGGTCGCCCCGGAAAGGACGCCCAGGGCCGTCAGGGCCGAGGTGTCGAAGTAGTTTTTGATGTTGAAATAGTAGTCGGTCGTGTTGATGGCCACGCCCAGGGGCTGGGAGTAGCTGGGAGAAGACTGGGTCACGGCGCCGGCCGTCTCCGAGAGGTAGCCGTATGTACCCTCCGAGAGCGTGGACCATCCGCTGAAGATGCCGTGGGTGACGATCTCGACCTTGGCGCCGGAGGCCCCACCCTTGCCGACGATCCCGACTGCAGGGACCAGCCCTGCGTCGTTTGCGTCAGCCTTGTAGGCGTAGCCGTCGGTGTCGCTGATGGAGACCGCCTGTCCGGTGGCGAGGGTCTCTCCGGCGGTTGCCGAAAACCGCGACCAGATTTTTTTTAGGGTGTAAGCCGAGGCATCCTGCGGCGCCAGCAAGGGCATGACCACCAGGACGGCCAGCACGGCCGCTATCAAGCTGTTTCGATTGCACCGAAAAACTTTCATGGGCTTCTCTCCCTGCATTCAGTTTACTCGAGGCCGGGCACCAGCCCGGCCCACTCGTCACTCGTCACTCGTCACTGCCCCTACTAGCCTGCTACGACACCTCCATACCCGCTGCGGTAGTCGATGAGGGTTCCGCCGTATTCGTGGCGGATCTTGTATTCGATCTTGTCGGACGAGAACATGTGCCCGGCCAGGGGGTTGTCGGCCAGGAAAAACTCAGGCTCCTCGCGCCCCTTCAGGTAGCCGACCTCTACGATATCGATGAGGTTCGACGGCATGATCAATCCCCAGTTGGTGGCGTCCGTCAGATTGCTCACCATAGCGCCCTTGATTTTCCCCTTGAGGAAGTTACGAGTCTTGGCCGTGAGGTCGTTGGAGGAGAAGTAGTGGTCGTCATTGACAATCTTTTCGGCGGTCTCAGCGAGATCGATCGGATAGACCAAGGTTGGGACGGCGCCCCAATCCAGCAGGCCTATTCTCTCGGCGCTGTCCTTTTCCGTCATTTTTGCCAAAGCCAGGTAGGCTGCAACGGCAGTCGAAAATGACAGGGCGCTGGTGGTGTAGTTGCCATGTCCGCTGGTAAACCACGCGGTCCCGTCGGAGCAGTTGGAGTTGTCTTTAAAGAAGGCCCAGACAAACTTAGCATGGGTCCTCCTGGCGGCCCTGGCCAGGTTGTCGACGATGCGCTGGACCACGCTGATGTCATCGTTGATGATAACCTTACGGGTGATCGGGCAGATATTTCCTCTCTGGCCCACCGTGTAGGTCGCCTCCTCATCCGTGACCGGAGCGATCACCTGGTAGTCGGAGGTTTCCGGGTCGATTGTTTCGATATCTCCGAAATAGCCGACCAGAGTGGCTTCCTGGGTTCTGAAATCGCGAACCGGTTTGCGAATGGAGATGAGCAGGTTCTCCTGGAAATTCATCTCCATGTACTGAGAAACGAGCCTGCGATTGAGGGTGTTCCCCATCACGTAGGTAAACGTGGCGCTCGTGATATCCTGAGATGCCCTCACGTCTGCGGGGATGTTGGCTGGAATGAAGGTTCCAAACCCGTTGACGTCCCTGTCGCCGGTCAGCAGGACGTATAGTTCGGTCAGGCCCATCGGCGCACGGATGCCAACCATTGCGTCATAATCCTGGGCGGCCCGCATGCCCTCGAATCTCGGCTGTCCATCCAGGCGGCGATGTGAGGCCAGCCTCTTGAGGTTATCAACGGTCAGTCCCAGCATCATGTCCGCCGCCATTTCGATCTTGTCGCGGCTGCCGAGGCCACCGGTGACGCGGGACTGGTCGCCCCAGCGCGGGCTGTTCATGGTGGCGGCCATCTGGCCGAGGACCTCGCGCTCGCCCTTGAGGGCGTCGTCCAGCTCCTTCTGGTCGAAGGTCTTGCCGTCGAACTGGGTGCGGATCCGCTTCTGCACGAAGTCGGGCAGGTCGGAGCCGGCAAGGGTCGCATCCAGCATGCGGCCGCAGGCGGCGCGCCGCTCGACCTCGTCCGTTTTCTTCCGAATCATCTCCTCGACCTGGTCGGGCGTCATGCCCTGGGACTGCTGCGCGGGCTTGTCGTCGGGCTCTTCCTTCTTCTCCGGCTCCATCGCCTGCCGCGCCAGCTCGAACACCTGGTCATCCGTGAGGGCTTCCGCGTCCTTGCCGTTCAGCAGCTCGGGCCGCTTGCTCCGGATGAGCTCGATCCATTTTGCTTTGTCCATCTTTCGCTCCTCGTTTTGAGCCTGCAAGGCCCGCAAAAACCTTCCACCGGCAGCGGGGCGCGTCACCACGTCCACGCTGCTCGCTCCTGCGATCCGGGTGACCCAGATCATCTCGACTCCATCGGCCTGAACATCGAAGCCGCGCACGCGGCTGTCGATGCTGAGGCCGAGCACCTCGTCGTTGCCTTCGGACATGCCGGCGGCGATGGCTTCGGGAAGCCAGGCGTGCACCGGCAGAAACCGGATCTCGCCCTTGACCCCGACGCCGGGCTCGAACCAGGTCCGCTCGATCCACCCCACCTTGTGGCCGGAGAGGTAGCGCTTCACGTCCTGGAGGGCGTGTCCGTCCTGGATGGGGAGGTGGGTGAAAAAATCCGGACCCAGCTCGTAGGCGTTGACGTCCACGCCGTCGAAAACGCGGTCGGCCGCAGCCCGCTCAAGCACCTCGTCGGTCCACATGAACCGCGGCGAGCTGAGGCTCAGGCCCGGCTCGATTACGATGACCTCCCACTTGAGCCCCGTCGGTGCGTCCTGGGAAGCCCGGAACCGGATGGGCTCCGTGCGATCGCTCGCCCCGTCGCCTTCTTTGGCGCTCCAGGTGCCGTCCTCGGCCTTTTCGTACCGGGCCTTGACGGCCGACCAGGCGGCGTTCCGCGCCTTCTCCTCGTCCCGCGTTTCGGCATAGACGGCGTTGAAGGCCTCGATGCCGATGCGCACGGCTCCTTCTGGCAGGCCTCCGAGCCACGCCGGCGGGTTGGTCATGCTGTAGGGCATCTACTTCTTGCCTCCGCCCGTGATGGGTTTCCGCTTCGCTGCCGCCGGGTTCACGCCCGTGATCCGGACTGGATCGATCGCCCTTGGCTCGTCCCCGGGCCGCCACTCGATCTTCTCTCCGCCAGAGGTGCAGACCACCACAACCCCGTCATCCCGCACCACGGAGCCGGCCACGAACTGCTGCTCGATCCCGAACGCCTTGAGGCACTGGGCCACCAGATCGTCGCCTTTCTTCGTTTTTGCCGCTTCGTCAGCCATCCCACTTCCTCCGCACAAAATGAGAAAATCCATGTCATCGGTCATCGATCAGTCCCAGATCGCCCTGGGCGCGTACTCCTGCTCGCTCCACTCCGAGGGCAGATCCTCCCAGTCGGCCCGGGTCAGCACATGGCTGCACCCGCAGTTGATGGACTCCCTCGCAGGAAGCCCTGGCGCGTGCGGGTAGGCGATGCCTCCCGGGAACTTCTTGTCCACTCCCACCGTGGTCCCGTTCAGTGCCGCGTGGTGGGGGCGAGCATGGTGCTTCCCCGAGTGGATCCACTTCTTCAGCCATTTCACCTTGGGCTGCGACTTCACCACCGCCTGGATCCGCGCCTCCCTCGCCGAGCTGTGCACTCGCGCCATCTCTGTCCGGGTGATGGTCTCGGCCCGGGTTGCGATGCTCTTGAACACGCCGGGGTCTTTCAGGTTGCGTCCGACCGCCTTCATGACCTCGTAGGGCTTTTTTTGCCCCATGATGCCCAGCGTCACTTCGCTGTTGATGGCCTTGAGGGCGTCGGCCGACACGTTCGTCACGAGATCCGCAGAAAAGCCCTGGAGGATCTCGAGGGTCGTCCGCCCGATCTCCGGCGCAGCGACATCGAGGCCGACGTAGCGGAGCGGCCAGTCCACGGAGTCGACGCCGGCGTTCCACATATTCGTCGAGGCGTCTTTTAGTTCCACCCCGTAGCGCTGCCGCATGCCTTCGATGGCTCGTCCGACAGCCTCCTTGAGCTGCGGGATGAAGTGGATCTGCCACTCCGTCTCGGCGACCCGGGCCGCCACGTCCCGCCGGGCTTCGGCCAGGATCTTCAGCACCCGCTCCACGGCGTCGTCCGTGAGTCTGTCCACGCCGTCGATCAGGTCCTGAATCTTTCGCATGTAGGCCTCTTCACGCTCGGTCATGCCGCGGCTTTACCGGGTTTTAAGTTTTCGCTCTGCGCCTCTGCATCTCCGCGCGAAAACGGGTCTTTATTTTTCCGATAATCTTCCGTCAGGCCGTCCACGTCCGTCGCCTCGTCGGCGCGCTTCTGGATCTCTGCGGCCGCGTCGATATCGAAGCCGCAGCGGCCGGCGACCGATGCGAAGAGCTCGGTCGATGTGTCCTTGCTGAGCCACCCCTGGGTTTCGGCGACCGTGAGCGCCTGGGCGAGCTGGAACAGCGACTCGACGATGGCCTTGAGGTCCCGGGTCACCATTTCCGGCATATTTATGCACGTCCTGAGCGGCTCGGTCTTCGACTCGCGCAGGGTGCCCCGGATGATGGCCTGGTCGATCACGAACCGGCAGACATCTTCGAGCATGCACCGCACGAAAAGCTGGAGCGTGCCCAGGTCCTTGAAGGTGGGCTCGCCGTTCAGCTCGGCCTCGCTTTGGTAGACCTTGCCTCCGCTCCCGAACCATGAGTCCGGGCGGTTCTGGCAGGCCGCGAGATAGCTCTTCATGAAGTCGAGAAAGGTTTTGCTGTCCTGCATCTTGAGGTCGGGCGCCACGGCCTGCCAGGTCACCCGGTCGTTGTGCGCCCGGACGGAACCGGCCTTTGGCGTGCGGTTTTTCTTGAGGAAATCTGCGATCTCGTCGTCCGTCGCCCCGTTCAGCGTCACATCCCAGATGAAGGCCTTGATGAGCTTGATGCGGTCGATCTCGTCGAACAGGCTCTCCTCCAGGCCATTGATGAAATCGAAGGACTGGATGAGGTCCGAGCGGCCCCGCGTGCCGTTGGGCGGGTTGTTGATGCTGTAATAGAAACACTCGCCCACCATGCGGCCGACGGTGCGGCTCATGGGGTCCCAGTCCTCCCGGATGGCGGCGAAGGACTGCCCGCGCCCGGTGGTGGCCCCCTTGAGGACGATCCGCTGCGGGATCTCCGGGAAGCCGGTCACGACCTCGACCGTGTCGATGTTGGAGGGGTCGATGTAGCCCAGCATCACGCGGCCGTTGTACGGGTTGACCAGCACCGGCCAGCACTGCTCACCGAGGAGGCACAGAAACTCGATGCGCTTCCGGAGGCGGAGCTCCAGGCGGTTTTTCTCCCAGAAGTCCTCCAGCCACTGCTGAGCGGTGCCCTGGTCGTCGTCGTTTTTGACGTCGAGGGTGAGGCCCTCCCCCAGGACGAAATTGGAGGAGTCGCGGACAAAGCGCTTCACCAGGCCGCTCGTGTCGTAGAGGTAGTAGGCGAGCTCGATCATCGTGTCCTGCCCCATCGGGGTCAGGTCGCGGGAGAGGAGCCCGTCGACGCCGGTCAGCCGGCGGTATCCTTCGTTTTTCGGGTCGTAGTCGAGTGATATGGGGAGCGCCTGGCGGGCGGCACGGACCTGGTCTGCGACGAGGGTCTCCACCTCGCCGCGGGTCATGAGGTCCGGAGAGAGCCACTTCTTGATGCGCCTGGCGACCTTACCCATTCACGATCCTCCTCATCATGCGCCCGGCATCCTGAAACAGGCGCGCAGCCCCGCTCCTCGGCGCTTCGATATCGCCATCCTCATCACCACCCGGCGTCAGTGATCCGCGCACCGCCTTTCGAAAGTCCGGCTCCCACGTCTCCGGCTCGGACGACCCGTAAGCGATGGGGCCGGCATTGCCTGCGGCATGGATGGCGAGCGCCAGCGCCCAGAAGCGGTCGGCGTGGCCGTTGGTGCCGCGGTCGGCGTCGAAGCGGATGTTGCCGGCGGCCGTCGTGGTTTTGCGGACGGCCCGGAGATCGCTCCGGATCACGTTACTGTGCGGGATTTTGACCGCCTGGTCCTCGAAGGCCGAGCGCACCGGGTAGGCCAGGGCCTCTTTCACCGGGCCGGTGAAGCGCACGGCCTCCACCTTGTAGGAGTACTTCTCGACGGCCCGCTCGGCCAGCTGCATGCCGAGGCCCGTGGCATCGATGCAGCACCGGCGAATCATGGGGAGGTCCAGGAGGGCGTAAAGCTCGGCCTCCTGCGTCGAAAAGCTCACCCCCTTCATCTCCGTGAGGAGCCGGGTGAAAAACCGGCCGTTGATCCGCTCGAGCACCCAGATGGCGGTCAGGTCGTGGTTGCGGCCGATGTCAACTCCGACATACAGCTCGGCCAGATGCCGCCCTTCAAACCGGCCCAGCGAATCCATCTCCCATTTTTCTGCCATGCCGTACTCGCACCGGGCGATCATGTCGTAGGTGAGGAAGGCCCCCTCGTCGTCCGCCGGGACGCACATGTACTCCTGGAGGAACTGTTCGGTGTCGGCGCACCCGCTGCGGATGAAGTCGAAATAGGCCGCCTCGTCCATCTCCTGGATGGGAGAGTCGGCCGGGAGCGACTGCTGAAGCTTCCAGAGGAAGCCCTGGTCCAGGGCGTCCTGGAGCGTCACCCGGTGCAGGGAAAAGTTCTTCGGGTTGCCCTTGTGGCTGATCTCCTGCACCAGCTCGTTGAAGAAGTTGGCGGACCCGCGGTGCGTGCTCACGATCTCCATCTGGCCGCCCCAGGTGATGCCCGGATAGGCGATCGAGTAGAGCTTGCGCGGATCCGGGTGGAGGGCGAACTCGTCGAGCACCCTGCCGCCCCTTTTCCCCGCCTGGGCGTCCGGGTTGCTGGACATGCTGTGAATCCGCTTCCCGTTCGTGAACTGCAGCACGTAAGCGCTGATCTTCCGGTCCGGGTCGATGACCTGGAGCCCGAGGTAATCAGCGCCAGCGTTCAGCAGCTTGGCGAACTTCACGCAGTCCTCCAAAAAAAGCCTGGCCTGGATCTCGTCCCGCGAGGAGACCCACTGGTCGTGCCGCGCCTCGGCCGGCGCCGTCCGCTCCACGCACCCGTAGGCCGTGGCCCAGGAGACGCCGATCTGGCGGCTCTTCTCCATGAGCTTGAGCCTGCTCGTGTCGTCGATCCAGCGTCGCTGGAAGTCGAGAAAGAGCAGCTCCGGGTTTGCGGGTTGAATCTTTGCGTTTCCCAAGTTTTTCCTCTGCGACCTCTGCGCCTCTGCGGTGGAATTAAAGCCCGATCTCCTGCCGGATGCGCTTCAGGTCCTCCGCATTGGGAGGTCCCTTCTTGCCCGGCTGCTCCTCCGTGGAGGCCTCGGCGGCCTTGCCCTTCTGCTGCTGGGCTTTGCCGCCCACGGCCGCCAGCACCTTGCCGAGGTCCACGTCCTTGATGCCCACGGAGCCGTCGGCCAGGCCGTTCATGGCGGTGGCGATGAGCACGTTCACCAGGCTGCTCAAGGCCTGATCGTAGGGCTGGTCCGCGAACTGCTCGATGACGCGGCCGAGGGCCTGGTTGACCTCGAGCAGCCTCCGCTCCCGACGCACCGCCCGGTAGTAGCCGGATACGGCGTCATGGCCGATGGAGTGGCCCTTCGCCCGGATGAGGTCGCGGGCCGCCTCGATGGTCAGCGTCTGACCGTCCAGGCCCTCCACCACCTCGTCCTGCAGCTCCTCGGGGAGGCTCAGGAATTTGAACTTGGCCTTCTTGTCGGCGGCCAGCACCAGCTCCCGGTGGTTCATTTGATGCCGTTCTCGTCGCATATCTCGGCAACCCGCGCCTGGATCTTCCGCTCTGCTTCAACGAGAGCTGAAAACTCGGTGGCTGCGATGACGATCCCCTTGGGGTCCAGCCGGTCCCAGTCCACGACTGCCGATATGTGGGCACGCAGCGTTGCGCGGCGAGCCTGTGCCCTGAGCCTCAGTTCCTGGGCCTCGGCCCTCAGCCGGCTCACCATTCCTTCGGCCATCAAACGGTCTTCACTCATCCCTGTTGCCCCTCAGCTGCTTTTTTGAGTCTTACGTTCGGGCAGAACTGGTTGGTGTTGATGGAGTCTTTCATCGCCTGCATCCCGCTGCACACCATGAGCAGCACCTCCCGGTTGTCGCTCGCGAGCCCCTGGGTGATCTTTACCAGCTCGACGTTGTCCACGTACATTTGCCTCACCGCACTCAGCCTGGTCTCGGCGTCGTGCTGCTGCTTCATCATGTCTTCGCGGTAGTGCTGCAGCGTGCGCTGGTGCTGCCGATCCGACAGCCACCACATGATCAGAACCACTCCGGGAAACCCTATCTGTGATGCCAGTCCGAGAATCGTTTTGATGTCGAGCCACTCCATCACAGTCCGGCCTTTTCGATCTTGTGGGCGATGCCAACGATCGCCAGGGCTTCGGATATCCTCGCCATGCCGGCCTCGCTGTTCCCCTCGCTCACCTGGTAGACTCCGATCGCCAGCATCATGCCGGCGGCAAACCATGTTTTCCAGCCTCTCATCTGCGCCTCACTTTCTCCAGCCTTGCGGCTGCCTGCCGCTCCGCGATTTTCATCCGAGCCGGGACGCTGATGCAGAGCACCAGGGCGCAGCAGATGCCGGTGATCGGGATCGGCGAAGACAGGATGAGCGCCACCGCCGCGAGGGACAGTACGAGATCCGTCATGGCGTTGCTCCCACGGGGCAGTAGGCGGTGATCGCGGTGCGGCAACCGGCCTCGAACGCCGACCAGTATCGGAGCGCCTCTCCATCGAGGCCCACGGCACCGAGGGCCGCCTCGGCAACCGCCAGCCCGACTCTCGCATCGAGGCACATGGCGGCGTGCCGTTCCACGTTCGCAGGATCGGTCCCCGACAGGAGAGTGGCGCAGGATGCCGCGGCAGCAAGCAGCACGGCCGAGAGCACCAGGCACGCTATCGCTTTTTTCGCATCACGCATGCGCGTTTTCCTTTCTTTTTCACCTCAATATCCGGAACAGAGCTGGAAGTGCATCGGATCGGGTCTCCGCCTGAAATTTCCTCCATAGGTGAAGCCCGCCGCCTCGAAAATTTCGATCACCCGATCCGGCATGCGCTTTTTGCTCCCGAGGGGATAGGTTGCCGCCTCGAGATCGATGGCGATCCCCCAGTGGTGAGTGGACGGCCATGCGCTGTCGCGTTTGCGCCTCGGGTTGTAGATGCCGGAGTAGTTGCGAGCTTCGTGGATGAGGCCGGCCCGCTCGATCTCCGAGAGGGCTCGCTCGAAGTGGGGCACCGCCAGGCGATGCGCCCGCGACTTGGTGACGACATTGGAGCGGTAGAGCAGTGGGTACGGGAGCTCGAACAGCACGATGTTCTCGCGCTCGAAGTCGTCGTCGTCGATGTCTCCGAAAACCGCGATGATCTCATCGATGCCGCATGGGATCTGCTGGAGCATGTCGCCACCTCGCTGCCTGGCTTGGAGGTGCGGCGGGGTTGGTCCGCACCTCCAATGGGGCTGAGTAATGGGGGTAATGGATTCACAGATCCGCTTCAGGCGACGATCTGTGACGAAACGAACCGGCGGGGAGCGGAGGGCAATAAAAAAGGCCCAGCTCTCCCCAGGTGGAGAGAGCCGGGCCTTGGAGTATTCTCGAAGGCGCTTAACGCCCCGAAGGGCAGACTTCACACGGCTTTTTCAAGGCGGGTCGATTCCCGCATCTCCGATGCAACCGGCATCCCGGCCCCCGCGATGTTTGCGGACAATTCCACTTGTCGCAGACAATGTGAGAAAAAGCAAGCATTATTTTGAGGCCATCCTCGCCACGTAGGACTCGAAGGACTCAGGGGAATCGGAGTCCGTGTGCTGCACCCAGAAGGCGCGCGCCCACAGCTCGAGGGTTGCACTTTGGAAGAGGCTGAGTGCCCTGAGTTTTTCTAGGAGGCCCGCCCCGTCGAAGCCCCATTTTTCGTCTAGGGCTTCCAGGGCGATGCCGTCCTCGATGTTGAACGGCAGGTGCTGTCCGGCCGCCTCCGGGGAAAGCATGAGCCCGTTGACGTTCTCGAGAATTGCCGACAGCTCGCCGGCGGTGAATTTCCCGCGCAGCTCCCGGGCGAGGGTGGCTCGGTAGAGCTGGGGGAAGCTCTCCAGGGCGTATGCCGCGCCCTGGTTCAGCGTGTCGAACAGCTCCGAGTAGTATTTTGCGGCGGCCTCGCTGATGCGTGGCCCGACGGGCTGCTTTGCCATGATCCTGCTCCTTGCCCGACTTTATCCGGCCGGGCTCGGCTTGGAGTCAGTTCGTCAGGATATCGATATGCTTGCGGTACATGCGCTCGCAGTATGCTGCCTGATTCTGCGTCTGACCGGGGTGCGGATCGAGATCGGCAAAGGCAAAAAACCCGCCAGGATTGAGGTCGTCAATCCCGCATTCGATCAATACGGACTTGCGCACTCTCCATCCGCGCTCCATCCTGCTGATCACGAGGGCGGGGGTCGTGTCTTTCGGGTTAAAAGCACACACCCTGTAGCGGCGTCCGCTGGCAGGGGAGGTGCAGTTCCAAACCGCAACCGGGACCGGATCGAGGCCCAGGATCCGTCGGTGATCGTTCATTCGTTCCAAGCTCATTTTCTCTCTCATTTCATGCCCTCCTTGTTGTTGGTTTGTCCCTTCGTCTTGATTGCAATCTAGCGCATTGCTAGCGTGGTGTCAAGAGAAAAATGAGGCCGGCCATGAAAAAAATTGACCGGCCCCGTGGAATGACTTTCGCTCTACGTGTGCTGAGCTACCTGCGGGTAGGATGCAGCGAGCCTGGCATAAAGATCCGGGTAGTTGAGCCTGAGAAATACCGCCGTGCCCTTGTCGAGCAGGTCCAGGGCGGTCACGTAGCCCAGGCGGATGCACCGCTGCCCGACCGGGATTTTATCATAGATCGGGTGTATGGGGAGGTCTTGGGCCACCAGGGTGGCGGCCACGTCCTCGATGCTCCACCGGGCTATGGGGTGGCACTTGATATGCCACACGGGCACGGTCGTTTCGAAGATTGGCCCCCAGACCCGGTGCGCCCTGGTCCTCCGCAGGCTTTCGGCGGCCCGGACGCCGACGAACGCCAGGTCGTAGCCCCCCTCCTCGACGCAGCGCCGGATGGCCTCAAAAAAATACCCCGTTTTCCCAAACTGCCGGGCGCTCTGTTGCCCGACCACGGCGAAGGCCGAGACGGGCGAGCGATCCATGACCAGCTCACGCTGCAGCTTATCGGCGAGCTCCCGGACCACCTCCTCCGTGCCCGGAAAGCTGGCGTCGCTCACGTGGCACCAGAGCACGTAGTCTCGCCCCAGGCTGCGCGCGGCGCCATCCACCACCGCGGCCATCGCCACCGAGTCCTTGCCCCCCGATACCGATACGTAGGGCCGCTCGCAGCGCCGAAATCCCTGGATGGCGATCTCGACGGCGGCGTTGTACCGCCGAGCAAATGCGCCCGTCAGCATGTGCCACCGTCCGGCCAGGCGCAGGTCCATGTGCGGCTCGAATTTTCTCATGCACCCACCTCCGGAACCAGGCAGAGCTCCGTGTTGCGCCGCATCCAATAGGGCGGTTTCCAGGCGCAGAGCTTTGTCTTGCGGCCCGCCGTCTCGATGGCCAGGGCCGGCGCCAGGCGGACGGGCACGGGCCGGAGGGCCAGGATCTCCCTCCAGCCAAGGTCCACGGGGCTGATCGCCAGGTTCGATATCCAGCCGAAGCCCTCGCTCACCTTTTTCCCCAGGCCGACCAAATGGTTTTCGAGCAGGCGCTGGATCCACTCGCCGTCGCCCCGCACGAAAAACCAGCATGCCTGCACGGCCTTCGCCGGCAGAGGGAAATTATGGCTCCTGTATTTTCCGCTGGAGGTGTTGACACGCCTCCGCCCCCTTCCGAAATCGGCCAGATCGACGTACTTGTTTTCGAAACGCTTCTTCCAGGCATCGAGAAACTCCAGCGGATCGTGGGCCGGTATCATCCAGCTCGATACCGGCACGCCGTAGCCGCCGACCTTGTGCTCGACCACCTTGTTGAGCAGATTCAGCCCGCGGTTTTTCTCGGGCGTGGCCATCGGCATCTGGAAAAAACCTCTCCGCATGTTGTGCTCCCGAGCCAGACACCATGAGACGGCGGCGTCCAGCGTGGGAGGCTCATAGTAGACACACGGAGAGTAGAACTCGATATCCACCCGGTATGAATCCATTCGCCACCCCCCTCAGACCACCGTGGTTTCCCAGAAATTTTTGATCTCCTCGCGCCGGACGGCGAGGTGGTCGAGGTAGCTGTCGCCGGCAGCATGCACCAACTCCCAGTCCAGCGATATCTCGCCGTTTCCGACGCTGCCCATGCCGCCAATGTAGGGCGACCGGTCAAACAGGCTCAACATGTGCCACCAGGCCGACGTCAGGAGATCGTCTCTCGATGTGCACGCCAGCACCCAGTCGAACACCGTGCCGTCCGCAAAGACCTCATACTCGTACTTCATCTGCTGCGTTCGATCATCACCCGTCAGCTCCAGCTCCGTCTCGGTCTTGCTCGAATCCTTCCGCGTCTGGAAGACGGTATCCAGCACCTGCCAATATGAGTCCAGCCCCGTTCCGCGCTCCCGACAGCGAGGGTAGGCCCATCCGATCTTGGCTTCTCCTTCTATCGTCATGTTGCCGATGGCGGCCCCGAGCACTCCCAGCATGGGGCACATGGTCACGAATTGCTCCATACGGTCGAAATCCTCGTAGGTCGTGGACTGGTCCAGAAATCCCCCTGTAAAGAGCGTGTGATACGTCCGCTTGTCCATCCGGGTGATCCCCACCTGGCGACAGAAGTCAGCCATTGCCAGCCGGCGCATCTTGCCGCGTATGCTGTTGCCCGAGATGCACGGCACCAGGTCCTCGGTCCGCACAACCGCGATCGGCTCTCCGGGAAGCACCGGAGGCAGGTCGAACGTCAGCCTCCCGTCCTCCCCCTTGTGCTCCCTGGCCTGGTCCTTGAGCGCCCTGAGCTTGAGCACCAGGTAAAGGCTCTCGTTCCGCACCATGTCGAAGAGCTCGTAGTCCGACAAGGCGTCGAGCGCCACGGCGACGTTGGGATTGATCAGGCTCTCGATGCCCCAGCTCCTGCAGAGCGTGTCGAGAAATTTGTACTTGTCCCCCGCCCGCCCTGCCGCCGCCAACTTGTTGGCGAACTCATCCCAGATCCCCATGAGCCGCTTGCCCTTGATGGAGTCCCAGTCCATCCGGTACCACACCCCGAGGAGAATGTGGGTCATGGCGTCCCGCCTGGCGTCCTCGGAAAGCCTGCTGGTGTACGCCACCGGATTGCGCAGCACACACCTCTGGCGTCGCAGCGATTTGAGCGTCCCCGAGCTGATATCGCTCCCGGTGTGCAGCGGCCCCCGCGCCGCAAAACTTGTCTCGATTCTAATCATCACCCGCCCCTTTTTTCTTGTTGAGTGCATGGCACAACAGTTCCAGGAGGGCCGTACTTCGGTAGGGCCGGATAACGGCGTCCTCCCTCAGATACTTATTCCACCCGTAAGTATCGATCCGCTTGTAGTTGCGGCACCCGCCCAGGATGTCCGCCTTCGAAAACCATGTGGGCTCGGCAGCGGTATCTGCGCAGACCGTATACCAGCCCTGGATAATCTCTGTGAGCTCCGAAACCTGCTCCGGCCAGACGTCCACTCGATTGTTCTCGGTCTGCACGGAGAACGGGCGCTCCCCCGGTAAATTCACCCGAGCCTTGAACGATGTGTGCTTCTTGTGGCTGTAAGTGGCGCAGAAAACAAACTGATCCTCGCACGGATGTTCGACGAGTGCATCCCACAGGTGCTCGCGCTTCAGTGTCGTGAGCCTGTCCGGAGTCGCAAGGCAGCTGTGGTTCTTTACCCATTCCGTCCGGCTCTGGCCGTAGCCCAGGCACGCCGCGCAGTACACGCAGATCTCGGTCCCCGGCCTCAGATAATCGCAGTCCGTGAAACTGTCGGGGATCACCTCCTTTGACGGGAGGGCACGCAGTGACCCGTCCGGCTCGGCCCCGCACAGCACGCAAGGGTTGTGGAGCGGCGATCCATCCGCCAGCGGGAGATGCTTCCCTATCAGGTAGGTTGCCTTCATCATCCAGCCACCCGCGCCTTGCCCTCGGCCGGCACGGCCTCTTCCTTCGTCTCGATCCAGAACGAGTCGGTCTGGACCTTGCGGATGCCCACCAGGGTGAGCCGGTCGTCGGACCAGGTCTGGAGGTTGTCCTTGTCGATTTCTTCCTTCACGCGAATCCCTTGGAGGAAGCCCAGGTTCTTGATCCGGCCGAAGACCTGCTTCCAGGTGAGGCCCTTCAGAGGCGCCAGCTTTGTCGAGAGCCGGAAGCCGATGGAGCCGAACGTCAGCTCGATGGACCGCTTCTGCCTGAACAGCTCCTCCTTGTGGGTCGTCCCGTAGGCCGCGATCGCCGCCTCCAGCTCCTTCTGCACCTGGATGAGGGGGGCGCTGCGCTTGGCCGCCTCCTCCCTCGCGGCGTCGATGGCCGCGTTCATCTGGATCTCGATCGTCTTGATGCCGCGGCCGACCTCGCCGAGCTGTTGGAGCACCTCGTCCGCGTGGTCCAGGTCGCGGATCACGAGCGACGGCTCAAACTTTTTGCGCGCCATGCTCCACCTCCTTTCCGATTTCCATCAGCTCGAAATCGTCTTCCGCGACGCATGCCCCGTACCTGGCACCGCACGGGCACCTGGCCACCACTTCGACCACCGACCCGTCGGTCTCCAGGTCCCAGTACCGCGCGCTCAGCATCACGGGGGGGATCTCCCTGTCGCAAACCTTGCAGTTCATCACTCCCCCCTTTCAACCCGCGATCTTGGCGCGGATGAACCTGTACATCAGCTGCGCAGCCGGCGTGCGCAGCTCCGCCTTGGCCACCTCGCGCAGCTTCTCCAGGGCGTCCTGGTGCTCCGAGAAGTCCATCACCAGGATGTGCTCCGGGCACGCCTCCACCAGGATCTCCCCCGGCACGAACCTCGCCTTCGTGACTCCGGTGGGCGGCTGACCGGCAGGGGCGCTCGGTGCATCGGCCGCATGCAGCGCGCTCTTCCTGCGCCACTCGTCCTCCGTCTTGTACTTGCACGCCTTGCACTGCCAGAACAGCCCATCCTTCGCCTTCTTGTGCCTGCTGAATTCCGAGCGGTCCTTCCACTCCCGGCACTTGCTGCACTGCTTCTTCCCGCCGTTTTCCGGAGCTTCCACCACCGCCCCACCCGCCGTTTCTGTCATCGTCTCCACCTGCTCAACCATGTCCCTCATTTCCACCACCTCCGCCCGGTTCACGTTCTTTCTCGCCATGAAAATCTCTTCCATTCCCCGTTCAGCCCTCAGCGCGTCGAGTCGAGCCTCGACGTCGTCGTCGTTCAGCGCCCCGGCCCGCGCCAGGGCGCCCGTCTCGCACCCCTTGCAGCTCCAGGAGACGATATCTAACCGCCTCTCCAGGTCCTTCTTCTCGACGGTCTTCTGTCTCCGGAGGCACTCAGCCACCCGGATGGTGGCGTGCATCTTGTCGCAGTGCATCACTCACCGTCCTCGCCCAGCCGCAGGCGCACCTGCCCCAGGATCTCCTCCTCGCTCGACTGCACCAGGCGCCGCGCCCGTTGGATGATCCGCACCCCGTGCTGCACCAGGCGGTCGTGCACCTCCATGAGCTCGTCCCGGTTCTCCGGCCAGAAGTAGCCGGGGGCCTCAGGGTCGTAGCTCGAGCAGATGGGGTGCCGGTGGATCCGGATGAGCCGCTCGACGGCCGTCCGGACGTTGCGCGGCTGTTTGCCCAGCATCGCCGCCAGGTCCTGGTAGCTGATGGGGTCAGCCTTCCCCTTGTGCCGCAGGATGATCTCCAGGCACTGCTCCTCCAGGGGCTTCAACTCCTGTTTCTGGTTCCCGGTTTCTGCATTCTGGTTGGTTTTCCTCTGCGCCTCTGCGTCTCCGCGTGAGGCAATGTTTTCAGCCATGCTCACCTCCCGAACCGGTCCCGGAACTGCTTGATCTGCTCGTCCAGGGCGGCCTTTTCCTCTGGTGACATCTCCGGCTCCTGCGGCTGCACGTGCTCCCGGCCGGCGCAGGCCCGCTCGCGGTCGCGCTCGGTCTTGGCCGCCATCGGGGCCGCCATCTCCCAGGCCACGTGCCTGAGGTAGTTGTGATTCTTGAGCCCCTTCGGCCTCCTCTGGAGCGTCGCGTCCAGTGCCTCGGCCCACACGTGGGGAGGGCAGGGCCGCTCCTCTCCGCCCTCCCATCGGATTGTCTCCGGCTCCAGGAGGCCGACAAGCTGCTTCAGCACCCGGGCCGCCCGCACCGGGGTGAGCCCGCGCTCGCCCTGGCGGAAGAGCCCGAGGTACGGGATCACCCGGTCCTGGCAGCTGCAGGGGACCTTGATCAGCAGGTCCGCGAACTGCCGCCAGGCCGGGTCGTTCGCCCACGCCTCGAGAGAGGCGATCGCGCCGCATGCCGGGCACACTAAACGCATTCCCACCCCTTCTGCAGCGCGTAGGTCTGGAGGGAGTTTTCGGCCATCTCTCTCGTCGGCTTGTGGGGCAGGAGCGGCACCATGTACTTCCTGCCGTTCTTCTGCCGGTACGTCCGCGTGGGCTCGAACCGATACGGGTGGACCTTCCGAACGAAGGCCTCCCCGCCGTCCGGGCCCGGAATACGGTACATCATGCCTCGGCCTCCTCTCTCTGCTTCCGGATGGGCTTGATCATGAACCGCCCGTCCCGGATCACCTTCATCACCCTGTAGTCCTCGTCTCCGACCCGGATCGTGTCCCCGCGCTCAATGGTGAGGAAGCGCGGCGCATTGTCCGGAGCACGCCCCCGCTTGAACGGGCTCGCCAGCCCCACCTGTGAGCTCATGGGCGGCCTCCTTCAGCTGCTTCCGCTCCAGCCGCCGCTGGTACACCGTGAGCGCCTGGAGCAGCTTGTACGTCTGCTGGCCGTCCAGCCACCGCAGCTTCTCCTTGCCGAACATGCGCTTGGCCATTCCGTCCGCGTAGCTCCAGGGCAGCTTCATCTCCGCCAGGATGGCCTCCACCTTCGAGAGCATGGCAGCCCGATCCGTTGGCGGGGGCTTGTCCATGCCGGACTTCTTTGCCGACTTGTGCACCCGCTTCCACGGCCGCCGCTCCACCTCCGGCGGATCCGCGCGCCCCTCGATCCGAGAAAGCAGGGCATTCAGCTGCCGCTGGTCCAGGTCCCGAGTGGACCGGGCGCCAACGGACTCCTTCATCTGCCCCCAGGTCTCGTCGTCGATCCCGCGAGCCCTCCGATACCATTGCACGTACCGGATCTGCTGTTTCGTGATGTTGCCGCCTCCGCAGCCCATGCAGCACCCCTTTCTCGTCCGCGAACACCGTGACCGCGGCCCCGCACCGGTCGTCCACCCGGATCACGATGCCCCGCTCGCAGTACAGGTAGTCCGGGAGCAGGTACATCCGCTCGTAGCGGCGCACCGCCCGCCGGACCCACACGTACCGGCCGCACCGGATCTCCAGGCTGTCCTCGATGATGGCGTTCAGCGCCTCGACGTCCGGGCACTCCGTCCCGACCCGCCGGCGCCACTGCTCCGCAAAATGCAGTGTGATTTTCTCGACTCTCGCCACGCCCAAGCCCCCTTTCGCCCCAGCCCGATCCTACGCCGCCACCCGGAACGCCACCCTGCCGCCCCCGACCGGTATCCCCACGAGCCCGTGCCCGGCCTCCAGGGCGTCCACCAGGGCGTCGTACTGATACGGCTCCCGGATGTACTCGGCAAAGGAAATGTGCAGCAGCTCCCTCACCTCGCGCCGGATAAACCGGTCCGCCAGCATCTCCAGCCGCTCGTCCGTCATGACAATGTGTTTGTCCTCAATCATTGGATGCTCCCCCTGTCTTTCGCTCTCCACAGCTCGATGAGCCTCAGCATCTCCTGCTCTGCCTCGGCCGATTCAGCCTCACCGAGGACCATGACCAGAAGTGCCACCTTCTTCTCGCCGTTCCGGACCAAATTGGTCATCATGACCTCTCCGCCACTGGCCTTGGTCATGGCGTGCAGTTGCTTAACGGTCAGATCCCACACATTCACAGGCTTCACCATTATCTCCACCTTCCCCATCCGCATCCTCCAGCCCGTCCAGCCCAGGCATTCCCAACGCCGCATCGTCCGCCCGGCGGATGGCCACCGCCAGCCCGGCCCCCAGCAGCCCGACGCACGCCCCGAACATCGCCGCCAGCACCACCGCCACAATCTGCCCCCAGGTCACAATCCACCTCCCGCGGCCCCGGCCGCCTCCGTCCCTTGCGTCCCTTCAGTCCCTTCGCCGCCCCGCACAAACCGGTCCCGGATGCACCCCAGCTCGGAGATGATCTCGGCCGCCAGCCGCTGGGCCTCGTGCCGGGCGTCCTCGTAGCGCTGCGCCCGGCCGGTGCAGATGAGCTTGTTCAGGTTCACCGCCAGCACCACCAGCGGATCCGCGCGAAACTCGACCACCCGCGGCCGGTCCTGCAGGTCCCGCCCCTTGCCGGTCATCCTCCAGAGCTTCTCTGTCCCGGCGGGCACCCTCCGCACCCCGGCGGGCTTGACAAAGCCCTCCGCCCGGTACTCGCGGAGGCGCTTGTAGAAGTAGCTCTTGGTCGTCCCGGCCTGGATCGCCACGTCCGAGGAGGAAAACGTCGGGTTGATCCGCATGGCCCGCCAGATTTTGTCCTCGAGGGGCGCTTCCCGCACGTCGCGCCGCTGCTCGACGAACTCGTAGCTCCCGAGCCCGACCTTCCGCATGTGTCCCTGCTTCACGAGCGTCTCGAAGGCGTATCGCGCCTGCTCCACCGTGATCCCGAGCGCATCCGCCACCTGCTTCTTCCTCACCACGCCGTTCGCCGCGGCAAACTGCCGCACCGGCTCGATGTTCTTGCCCCTGCTCTCCTTCGATGCCTTCTGTCGTGCCGTCATCGTCCGCTTCGCCCCCCGTTCCGTCCGCCGTTCGACCCGTTCTTCCGTGCCCGGTTTCGGGCCGGAAGCGCCTCCACCATCTTCACGTCCACCACGTTCAGCCCACCCGCCCGGCACACCTGCTCCAGGTCGAAAACATCCTGCCAGACCAGGCGGAAGTCCCCGCTCGCCCGCACCGCCATCCGGTGCGCAGCCTGGGGCTCGATCTTGAGCTCGGCCGACTTCATCCCGAAGAGCATGATGTCCTCGGAGACGATCGGACCGAACTCCACCGACTGGGTGACGCGGCTCCAGAGCCTCCGCCTGGCGTTGAGGAGCGGGTACAGGTGCTCCTCCCCGATCAGCACCACGGGGACGCCCGTGAGGTCGTGGATGTCCCGGAAGTGCTCCACCAGGTTCATGGCCAGCCGGTCCGCCTCGTCCACAAGCACCGTCCGAGGCATGCTCTCGAGCTGCTTGCAGGCGATGGTCTTGGCCGACTCCACCGTCCGAGGCTCCGATCCGTTCAGCTCACGGCAGAGGGAAGCGAGCATCGCCCTGGGCGTCCAGTCCTCCATCACCCGCAGGTACACCGCCCCCGTCCGCACCGCGAACTCCCGGGCGAACAAGGTCTTCCCCCGCCCGGCCTGCCCCCAGAACACCCCCAGACCCGGCTGCCCCTTCTCGATGTCCTCCAGCCGATCCAGCGCCTCCCTCCCCGCCTGCACGTTCCTCGTCTCCAGAAAAACGCTCTTCATTCCCCCGTCTCCCCCTTCTTGTCCCCGTTCTTGTTTTAATCCATCGCGCTATAGATGTATCGTACATATATGGTATATATGCCTTACGTCTATCGCTCCCACGTTTACATCAATCCACCCCGATCATGTCCCTGCCAAACAGCTCGAACAGCTCCAGCAGATCCGCGTAGCGCTGCCGGTTGCTTTCAAAGCTCGCCGTCGCCTCGAAGTACGTCATGAACGCAGCATCCTCGTTGCTGAGCGCCTGGTCGTACTGGTGCCTCGCCCGGAAGCACCAGTCGTAGCGGCTGAGCTCGCCGTCGAAGTACTCCGGTCGCGCAAGCTCCGGACCCGCGGCCTCCGCCTCAGCCTGATGCTCCCGCTCCACCCGCGCATAGACCAGCTCCAGCCGCCTGCGGTCCTCGTAAGGCACTTCCTCACCACCGCCTGCCGCCGTCCCTTTCGTCCCTTTCGTCCCTCCAGTCCCTTGTGTCCCTCCATCACTCCGACCACCGTCCAACACCGCAACCTTCTGCGCCCACGGCAGCACCTTCAGTCCCTCATCACCACCGCACGCGCCGCCGTCGATCCCCAGCTGCGCCAGGCACTGCTTCGTATCCTTCGCGAGCTTCCGCTGCCGCTTCAGTGCCGCCTGCACCTGGTCGACGCCCACCTGGTCCCCGAAAAGCCGAGCCAGCGGCTGGAGCGCCTGCACCGGGTACGCCTCGCCCAGGTGCTCCCCGTCCAGCGTGCAGCACTGCACGCTGCTGAGATCCGACGTCGAAAACCGCACCCGAACCTTCTCGCCCAGGCCGTGGAGGCAGTCCGACTCGTAGTCGATCCCGAAGAGCGTCACCCGGCAGCTCCGCGGCGTCCGGACCTCTTCCCAGAGGAAGGCGTCGTCCAGCTCGGCCACGTCCACCCCTGGACCGCGGCCGGCCTCGAACGCCTCGATGGGCGTCCTTCCGCCCAGGCCACTGTGTCCCTGCCGCGCGTACCAGTTGAAGTACGTCTGCACCAGGTGCCCGGTCTCCCGGACGTCCGGCATCCAGCCCTGAGACCGCGCCTCCTGCCAGGCCCTGTGAAATTTTTCGTTCCGCATCATCCAGGCGGGCTTGTCGTCGATCGAGGCGCCGCAGTACGAGGGCACCAGCCGCTCGAACTGCTCCGAGATCGTGAGGAAGAACCGCTCCACCAGCTTCGCCCGCGCGTTGTACGGCATGGCGAACTGCACCCCGATCCCGAGCCGCCCATAGAGGCCGGTCAGGATGTCGAAGTCCGGGTCCGTCTCCGTGAAAATCTTCGCTTTGAAGGCCTTGCCGTTGTCGAGGTAGATCGCCTGGGGGATCTTGCCGAGGGTGAGGATGGCCATGCGGAGCGCCGCATGGATCGCGACCGTGTTCTCCTGGAGCATGATCTGCCAGCCCACCGGCATGCGGGAGGCCCAGTCAAAGAAGAGGATCAGCTTCAGGCGCACCGGTCGGCCCGTCTCCGGATGGCGGCTGTTGAAGTTGAGGGTGTGCCCGTCGGCAACCAGGACCTGGCCGACTTCGAGACTGCCGGAGTCGCGGGTGATGTACGGGCCTACCGTGTCCTTGTAGGCCTTCTCACCCTCCCGGGCCAGCACGATCACGTGCTGGTTGCGTTTCTTGTAGTCGTCGAGCCACCGGCGGAAGGCCGAGTCCGACGACTCCTCGCGTATCCCGGCCTTCTCCAGCAGCACCCTGGCCGCACGGATCGCGAGCGCCACCTTCGGCTTCGATGGGTTGAGGTAGCAGCGCAGGAAGGCCGCCTGGGCCTCGACCGAGAGCTGCCGCTCCTTCCACTTCGTGGTCCCGTGCTTCTTCCACCCGCCGCGGCCGTCCGAGAGCGCCCGAAAGTCGCCTCCGGCCTCGCGCAGCCGCTTGTCCAGCCGGTAGAGCGTCTGCACCGAAAGCTCCCCCACCACCTGGTGAGCCCCCGGCAGCAGCTCCCCGGTCGCGTACGCCAGGAGGAAAGCCTCCGTAGCCTGCCCACGGTTGCTCCGGGGCTGGCTCTGGACGATCTCCCGCCAGGCCGTCACCACCTGGTACTTCGCCATCCCGACCCGGTCCGACTTCTGAGGCGCCACCACCTCGGGCGCCTCATATGGCACCAGCGCCCCAGCCTCCGCACGAAACCGCGCCATCGCCTCGTCCATCTCGCGCGCCGCGATCCGGTCCCGCACGTCCGCCGGCAGCCCCCTGGCCTCAAACTCCTTCACTCTTCCGCCAGGTCCCGACACTTCTGCGTAAGGCCACCCTTCCTTCTTCGCCCGCTTCCGCACGGCACGGTCACTCAGCCCCAGGGTCTCGCTCAGCTCTTTGGAGGTGTATGCAGCCTTCATCCTCGGTCCCAATCCATCCTCGGGACCATCGGGCTGCGCGCTGCGCCTCCCTTGGGTCCCTTTCGTCCCTGGAGTCCCTGCCTAAAGGGCGCCGCGCTCTATTACTTCCTTTATATAGTGGGATATCCTCCGGCTCTTCCGCTTGCCGGAGACGGCCAGGCTCACGCTGCAGGGCTTCACGCCAAGCTGCTTCGCGATCGCCTTCATGGGAATCCCCAGCTCGACCAGGCGAGCCTTTGTCTTGCGTCCTTCATTCATTTTCGATCTCCGAAAGCACCTTCTTCCTCCGCTTCGCGAGCTGCTTCGCCTGCATCTCGATCTTGGCCCACTCCAGAAGCTGCTTCTCCTTGGGGTCGACGATCTCGCCACCCAGGGGAGCAATCATGACGCGCATCGGCTCAATGTCCTGTGTGATGTGGCAGAAGAGGGGAAGGAGGGTGATGGGTATCAGGTTGGGTTTCGTTTCGGACACCCAGGCGTCCAGGTTGGCCACCGTGATTGTCGATCCGCGCCCTCCGTTCAGCCCTTCGTGGGAGGCGATGGCCTTCATCTTGTCCACGATTTGATCCCGGCTCAGGGTGCTCTTTCGAAGCGCCTCTCTCATGGCGGCCTTGAGCCTCGGGGTCACGTTGTACGATGGTCCAAAAAGAGGTAACTGTCGCATTTTTGACTATCCGAACCACACTATTGCGTTGACGATCCAGGTCCCTGTACGCTACTGCTCACACGTGCAACCTTGTTTGACTGGTTGTCGAGTAAACCGTAGTTTTGTCGTTCAGTCAAGGCAAAAATGCGGTTCCGGCATTTTTAAATGCGGTGGATACCGACGTTTTGCTTATACTCTTAATAATCGCACTCTTATGTGCGATGGAACTGCTTGCGGTGGTTCCGGCTTTTGGTTCCGGCATTTCAAAAAATGCCGGAACCGTAAAAATGCCGTCTAAAAAGATGGATTGCCGAAATGTCGATGGGAGATCGTATCAAGACCATAAGGGCTGGCAGGGACCAGAAGGCGTTCGCGGCAAGCTACGGAATGAACGTGGACACCCTCTCCAGATATGAGCGGGACCTCTATCCACCGAAAATCAAATTCCTTCAGGACCTGTGCTTTCAGGAGAATGTCGACGCCAACTGGCTGCTGCTGGGTATTGGCGAGATCCGCCCCAACCCTGAGCTGTCGCAAAGCTCGGACGCCATCGACGGGGGCCTCCTGACCGGGGCGCTGATGTTCCTGGAGGACGAGCTGGCGGAGAGCGGTGCCGTCGTCTCATCGGAAAAAAAGGCTGACTTACTGCTGTATCTCTACGACATGGGGACCAGGGCGAAAAACGAGGCGGCATTCAAGGCTGAGGCGAAGCGCTTTCTCCGTCTTATCTCATGACTTGAAAGCGTGGCGTTTTTGTGCAATATTCTTTGCCCATCAAACCTGCCTTGTCGAGTTGTTGGGCCTGAACCTGTCGCGGTTGGAAGGAGGGGGGAAACTGCATCATTGAAAACCAAGGGGTGCAAATGTCTACTCATTCACAGGACGGCTCACACTGGAGGAGGTTCTTTATGCAGGTAATCAAAACACCGCCAACCAACGGAAACAGCCAGGACAGGGGATGCGGCTCCGGTGGCAACGGGATCTTCGGCGTCAACGTGTCCGGCAACTTCATAGCCATCTTCTCCGAAAGGAAGGATGACTCGCTCGAGCGCATACTGGCCGCCATCGACGATAACGACACTCTCACCCAGGATGAGCGCTCCCACCTCCACACCCTCCTCACCAAGCTCAAGGATGCCGTATGAACTCGACATCACTTTCGAAATACGCTCTGGTCCTGGCTTTGCTTGTCCCTCTCCTGGCATGCCATAGCGTTGCCACGGACCCATCCAAGTCCTACGCCTTTCTGGACACCGGAAATCCGGACATCAAGGTCGTCGCCGTCCAGGACAAGTTCGTTCCGGACTGCACGATGCTCGCCACCACTCTTCTCAAGCTCAAGACGGTTGGCTTCATCGATCCGAGCTTTATCTACATGGAGCCGCGCTACTATATCTATAAGGATGCTCCCGGAGAATACGCCTTCGCATGGACATACAGCGGGGACGGGTGGGTCTTTTGGGACGACATGACTCTTTTGGTGGGAGGCAAGCCCTATGTGGCCACTGAGGCATATAAGCCGCAGCGCGAGGTAGTCTATGGTTCAAATGTAATGGAGCGCTGCGCCTTCGTGATTCCTCCGTCGGTCTTCGAGACACTGCTGGACCAAGGCATCATCGACATCAGGCTCAACGGGAGGCAAACCAAGGATTTTAGACTGTCAGGCAAGGACCTCGATCACCTCAAAGCCCTTCGCGACCAGGCGCGCAAAACTGACCCAAAATACCCACAACTTTGACCTCGGCATTTTCTCATATTGCCTGCAAAAAATGCCCTTCCCGAGGGCATTTTCTCATTTTTAGCCCCGCGCCATTATAACCGCACCAACTCTCACTTTCCGACCATTTCCGACCACCTCCGATTTTCTCAGATTGCCTGCTAAGTTAAA
>CAZLCS010000058.1:0-37274 GCA_964557955.1 uncultured Syntrophobacteraceae bacterium | reverse complement strand
CTTGCGTTAACTAAGCACCGCTGAAATCAGCGGATTGAATTTTGGCTCCCCGGGACGGACTCGAACCGCCAACCTAGTGGTTAACAGCCACCCGCTCTGCCGGTTGAGCTACCGGGGAACATGTGTGAAACGAAGGCCTTCTGTAACAGAAGGCCTCTGGGTTGTCAACAGAAAGGTTCCCGCCTGAGAGGGTGCTCACCGGGCAAATGCAGCCGCATGGCCGCATCTTCCGCAAGATCCCGCAACCAGCCGAGGATGAGGCAATCCTTCCCGGCCGCCACTGACGCAGTTCCAAGACCTGGAACCACCACGCAAAACTACCTCAGGCCACAACGTTCGAGCAGGGCTTCGTACTCCTCGTCCACACGCTTCTGGATCTTGCCCACTTCCACTTCAGTAAGATGGCGGAAACGGCGCTGCTTTTTGAAATAGTCGGCCACAGTCACACGATCCTCACCTCCCGTCACGCCGCAATGGAGGCAGCATCGAGCTTCCTGCACCGCCTGCTGTTCGCTGAAGCCGATAAGGACCTCGTCCTGAGTGCGCTTACGTTCCTCGCCGGCCAGCCGGGGCATGGCAGCCCGTCGCCCCTTCAAGGCCGAGGCTTCAACCGGCAGATCTTTCCTCGCGCCGGTTCTGGCCCGGCCCTTGGCCAAGTCCTTACGGCTCAGGTAACGGTCGATGGAAACAGCGACTTCCTTGCCGGCCTCGATGGCCCCCACCACGGTCGCTGCACCGGTCACCACGTCGCCCCCGGCAAAGAGACCTGGAATCGATGTGGCATATGTGACGGGATCGGCCTCAATCGTTCCCCAGTCCGTCAGCGTCGGCTGCCAGGCCGATGAGCCGTTGCCGAACATGGAGAGGTCCGTCCCCAGGCCGATGGCTGCAATGACGGTATCCACCTCGATGGAATACTCCGAGCCCGAGATGGGCTCGGGGCGGCACCGACCGCTTTCATCGGGCTCGCAGAGCTGCATTCGAATGCAGCGCATCGCTTGGATCTTGCCCTTATCGTCCCCCAGGATCTCAACGGGGGCCGTCAGAAAATCGAACTGAATCCCTTCTTCCTCCGCCTCGACGATCTCCTCCTCCCCAGCCGGCATCTCCTGTCGGCTGCGGCGGTACACCACGTGGACCTCTTTCGCTCCGAGCCGCAGGGCCATGCGCGCCGAATCCATGGCCACGTTGCCGCCGCCCACGATGGCCACGCGGTTTCCCCACAAACCGGCTACCTGTCCCATGTTGGCCTTCTTCAGGAAATCGCCTCCAGCAAAGACCCCTTCGAGATCCTCGCCCGGAATCCTCATCTTCAGGCTTCGCTGGGTTCCGACGGCAACGAAGAAGGCATGGTACCCCTGGTTGCGGAGGTCTTCGAGGGTGACATCCTTGCCGACCTCGACCCCCATGCGGAACTCGACACCCAGCTTGCGGATGACATCAATCTCCGCTTTCATGATGTCTCTGGGAAGCCTGAACTCGGGGATGCCGTAAACCAGCCATCCGCCGGGCTCCGGCATATTGTCGAAAATCGTGACCGGATAGCCTTCGACAGCCAGGAAGTACGCGGCGGTCAAACCGGCCGGACCCGCTCCGATGATGGCCACCCTGTCTTTCTTTTCTCCCCTCTTTTCCGGGATGAAGACCTTTTCACTCTTGAGATCCAGGTCGGCGACGAACCGCTTCAGGTATTCGATGGCCACGGCTCCATCGGCGTGGGAGCGCCCACAAACCAGCTCGCACGGGTGATGGCACACGCGGCCGCAAATAGCCGGAAGCGGGTTGTCCTGCTTGATCACTTTGAGGGCATCCAGGAACCTCCCGCCGGCAATAAGTCCCACGAAACCCTGGATGTCGATCCCCGCCGGGCAGGCTGCCCCGCAAGCCGCCTTTTCGGGCTGCGACAGAATCCACCTGCCGTCGATCACCTCATAGAGCGGGAAGACGCGACTCAGAACCGCCAGCCTGGCCAGCTCGATGCTCGTCTCGGGGCTGGCCCGCCACCCCGTGGGGCAGGGTGAATAGACGTGTATATAGGCCGGTCCGGGCATCATGGCCGCCTTCCGCACCTTGTTCATGAGGTCCACCGGAAAGGCGGGAGAAGCCGTCGCCACATAAGGAATGCCATGCGCAGCCACGATGGCCGGCATGTTCTTCTTCCATGTGGACTGACCGATGCTGTTCTTTCCCGGGGGGCTCGTGGTTGTCATGGCCCCGTAGGGGGTGGAGGACGAACGCTGGATGCCCGTATTCATGTAGGCTTCGTTGTCGAGGCACACATACAAAAAGTTATGGCCGCGCTCAAGCGCGCCGCTCAGGGACTGGAGACCGATGTCCGCCGTGGCACCGTCTCCGCCGTAGGCCAGAAAGACCGTTCCCTCATCTTCGATCTTCTTCTTCCGGATCATGGCCTTGTAGGCCGATTCCACCCCGCTCACCACGGCCGAAGCATTCTCGAAGGCCACGTGCAGCCAGGGTACGTTCCATGCCGTCTGCGGATAGGGAGACGTCACGATCTCCATGCATCCCGTTGCGCTCACCACGACAACGTTGTTCCCCAGGGCTTTCATGACCATGCGCAACGCCGCGATCTCGCCGCAGCCCTGGCACGCCCGGTGCCCGGGTGACAGCGGCTCATCCGCCGGCAGGTGCGTGAGGCGGAAGCCCTTGAACCCTTTAAGCTTTTCAACTGTTTCCTTGCCCATATCGGATCCTCATCTGATGAGATTTACTATTCCCTAAGGTTGATAATCTCGTAGCCCATGGGGTCTCCGCGCTGGGCGGACGCCGCCACCGCTTCCACCATTTCGGTGAAGTTCTGAACGGTCACATCCCGACCTCCGAGACCGGCAATGTAGTTCTGCACATAGGGAGCATGCCTTCGGTCGAAAAGCACCGATTTGATCTCTCCGCAAACTGGACCGCAGATTCCGTTCAGATTCACGAAGCGATCGACCACAGCCAGCTGTTTGGCTCCCTTGACGGCATCAAACAAATCCTGAGCCGGGAAGGGGCGCCACAGCCGAATGCGCACCAGACCGACCTTCCCGCCCTGCTCGCGCATGGCGTCCACGGCCGTCATGGCCGTTTCGGAAATGCTGCCCATGGCGATGATCACGGTATCGGCGTCTTCAGTTTTGTAAGTTTCGACCGCCCTGTAACGGCGACCGAACTGCGCCTCGAAGCCGTCCCAGGCCTCATCGATAACCGTCCTGGAATTCTTCAGCACCTCGTCATGAGCCTTCTTGGCTTCGGTGTACACATCGGGCATGCCGACCGGCCCCATGGTCACGGGATTT
This sequence comes from uncultured Syntrophobacteraceae bacterium, assembly GCA_964557955.1. GTDB lineage: Bacteria > Desulfobacterota > Syntrophobacteria > Syntrophobacterales > Syntrophobacteraceae > JALOOX01. The sequence continues at coordinate 33,975 of CAZLCS010000058.1, read as the reverse complement.
TTGGGGTCCAGCCGCAGCTTGGGCACATACGGAGGGAGATACGCCTTCACTTCCTCCGCATCCGGAAGAATCATGGGCTCGATCATATGACTCAGTATAAAACCGTCCAAATTCACCATGACGGGCAGGAGAACCCGATGATCCTCGGCCACACGGAATGCATGAAAGATCAGGTCCACCACTTCCTGACCGTTTTCGGCCACCGTCTGGATCCAGCCCGTGTCTCGCGCCATCATCAGGTCCGCGTGATCATTCCAGATGCTGATGGGAGCGCTCAAGGCGCGGTTGGCCGTCACCATGACAATGGGCAGGCGAAGGCTGGCCGCGATGTAGCAGATTTCGGACATCAGCGCGTAACCCTGGGAGCTCGTCGAGGTGAACGTGCGGGCACCGGCCGCCGATGAGCCCACGCAGGTGCTCATGGCGCTGTGCTCGGACTCCACCGGAATAAACTCGGCATCCAGGTGGCCGCTTGCCACCAGTTCCGAGAGATGCTCCACGATATGGGTCTGGGGCGTAATGGGATATGCGGCGATGACGTCTACGTCCGCCAGGCCCACGGCTTCCGCCGCGGCAATGGAGACCTCCATTCCAACTCGCTTGGCCATGCTAGTCGCCCTCCTGCACCATCGTGATGGCGTCTACGGGACACTCGTTGGCGCAGATCCCGCACCCTTTGCAGTAATAGTAGTTTTGCTCGTAGTAGCCCTTGTCGTTTCGTGAGTACACCACGTCCGGGCAGAAGATGTAACAGCGCCCGCACTTGATGCACTTGTCGAAATCCGTCACCGCGCGAGCCGAACGCCAATCCCCGGTCTTGAGCTCGCCGGCGGACCCGGGCTTGTGGATCGAGATTCCCAACTCCAGATCTTTCCAACTGACAATCCCCGTTTCCTTAGCCACGGATCATCCCTCCACTGTGGTTTCTTCAAAGGCCCGCATACAGGCCTTCAGATTCTTCTCGGCGATGGGGCCGAAACGCTCGTGGATCGGACCTCGCAGAGCGTCGATGCTCATCAGACCCGTCCCTTTGAGCAGAGCCCCGAGCATCGTGGTGTTGGTGATGGGAACGCGCATGGTCTCCATGGCGATCGTGGATGCATCCACCAGCGCCAGGCGGGCCTTGAGCCCCGTTTCACTGCGAATTTCATCAGCACTCTTCCTGCTGTTCAGAATGACCAGCCCACCTTCCTTGAGACCCGTCTCCACATTGACGATCTGCATCAATGACGGATCCAGCACGATTACGACGTCGGGCGCATAAATCTTCTCCCGCGTCCGGATCGGCGTCTCACTCACCCGCACATACGCCATGACGGGAGCCCCCCGGCGCTCGGGCCCGAAGCTGGGGAAAGCCTGTGCGTATTTCCCCTCTTCGATGGCGGCCAGAGCTGTGAGCTCCGCCGACGTCACGGCGCCTTGCCCACCTCGACCATGAAATCGAATTTCAACCATTGTTCTTCGCTCCAGTTTTATTGATTTCGTTCAACACAGTCCTCTGGCAGGAGCCCTCACCCTCTCTGGGACAGAGCATATTTCCTGAATGATATCAATGTATTCACGAAAAGGAATCACTTGATTATCGCGGTAATCTAACAGGAACGTGCAAAAAAGGTCAAGGTGTATTCTCTACAACAAACCGTTGAGGATGTCCACGACCCGGGTGGGGTATAACAAGGTGGGATGAGCCCGACCGAAGATCAGGCCCCGAACGTCTGCTCATTCGAACGGCTGGCGGCCCTTGAGCGCCCGTTCGATGGTCACGCGATCGATGTATTTCAGATCACTCCCCATGGGCACTCCGTAGGCAATGCGAGAAATGCGGAGCGGCCGGCCCTTCAAAAGTTTCGAGAGGTAATGGGCCGTAGCCTCCCCCTCTCCGCTGGGATTCGTCGCGATGATGACCTCCCTGATGGACTCCTCGTCCAAACGCTTCAGGAGCTCCCGTATCCGGATGTCTTCAGGTCCCATGGCATCCAGGGGAGCCAGCACTCCCTGCAGGACATGATAGCGCCCCTTGAAGGCGCCCGATTGTTCTATGGCCAGAAGATCGGCGGTGCTTTCGACGACGCACAGGACACCCGTATCACGGCTCGGGTCGCGGCAGAGGTCGCATACTTCCGAGTCCGTGAAGTGAAAACAGCGGCTGCATGTTCTGATCTCCATACGCACCCGATGAATGAGGGCAGCCAGAACCTTCACTTCTTCCCTGGGAAGGCGGAGCAGGTGCATCACAATTCGGGTGGCGCTCTTCTCCCCCAGGCCGGGAAGCCTGCTCAGCATTCGGATGAGCTCATACAGAATGGAAGGGTATACGCCCATGACGTCAGCGAACCGAAACGCAATGAGAGATGAAACAGGAATCAGAACAGTCCGGGAATCTTCAGGCCCGGGATGTTCAACCCGCCGGCGAGATTCGCCATCTCCTGGGCGGCCATCTCCTGAGATTTTCGCAATCCGTCGTTCACCGCAGCCGCAACCAGGTCCTGCAGCATGTCGATGTCTTCCGGGTTGACCACCTGAGGTTCGATCCTGATACTCTGAATCTCCTGCCGTCCATTGACGACCACGGAAACCATGCCGCCACCGGCGCTGCCCTCAACGGTTCTATGGGCCAGTTCCTCCTGCATCTTCGCCATCTTGTCCTGAAGCGCCTTCACCTGTTGCATGGGATTCAAGCCTTTGACCACTGACGTCCTCCTCGCCTGCCAGCCATCTCAACCTCCCGTCGGGGCGTCGACGTCAATGAGATTCAGGCACGGCTCTTTCAGATTTTCGGGTTCGGTATCGGGAATCCCGGTTCCGTTTTCTGAACTGCCTGCTCCGCGTATTCACAGAGCCCCCCGCTGATACCCCGCTGGACCTGATCTGGTTCCAAACGGCCGCGAGAACCACCCGACGCTCCGCTCATTCGTTCGTTCGGGATCCCTGGCCTCTGCCCCTGGTGTGACGATCCCCTTCAAGACCCCGGACTTCGATGAGCTCACCTCCCAGAATCTCGATGGCCTGCTGGACCGCCGCGCTCTCCATGACAATGCGTCGCGGATTTGATTTGCGGGACCTGGATTTGTGGCTCTCTTTCCCAGACTTCCCCTGAAGGGAAGATCTGGTGCGTATGTGCCATTCCAGGTGCACCCTGAAATATTCCGCTGCAAATTCGGCCAGTGCCGCAACATCCTTGTCCTGAAACAGGTTTTCGTAGACCTCCAGAACCTCGAGCTCGGCGGTCGAATCCGAAACCGCCCTCAGGGAGCTCTGGCCGAGCCTGGCAGCAAACTTTTCATCCCTTGCCTGCACCCACTGCACGAAGGCGGCCCATCCCGCGACCATCTCCTCGGGTGTGGCAGGCTGCAGTGAGAAGGCTTCTTCCGCCCGAACATCGGAAACCGTTGAGGGAACGACAGGCTCATCCACCTCGTCGGGATGCGGGTCACGTTCAGGCCCGGCAACAGCCTGCCCCTTCGCTGATGTATCTGGAGTCTCGAAAAGCCCGCCGATATCCGGAGCACTCCGAACAAGATTCGAGACCCCGAAGAGCACCTTCTCGAGCCGCTCCACCTGGTCCACCACCTGATTCAAGGTTTCCAGCCTCGGGATCTGGCTCATGCGGAGCAGCAGCATTTCCAGGCTGAGCCGCGGGAGCGATGAACGCCTGATGTCCTCCTCTCCCTTGAGAAGCGTCTGAAGGTAAAGATGCAGCGACTCAGGACTGACGCTGTCCAGCCGTTCCTTTAAAAACTGCTCTTCGGTCTCGGGCAGATCCAGTATGCCCCCGGGATTGCCCCGGCCGATAGCCAGCCACATCAGATTCCGAAAAAAGTCGCAGAGTTGCTGGCAGAATCTTCGACTGTCAATCCCTCGACGGTAGACGTCATCCACGGTTCGGAGAATGGCGACCGTGTCCCCATCAAGGATGGCCGCAACCACCTGTTGTAGGCTGACCCGGTCGACCACGCCCAGCACGTCCAGGATCTCGTCATCACTCAATCCATCCCCCGAAAAGGCCAGGAGCTGCTCCAGCAGACTCTGGGCATCCCGCATGCTTCCATCAGCTTCCCGGGCAATGGAATAAAGCACCGATTCCGACAGGTTGACCTGCTCCCGGGCAATGATGGTCTTCATGTGCTCCAGCAGCTTTGACGTGTCAATGCGGCGGAAATCGAATCGCTGGCAGCGGCTGAGAATGGTCGAGGGGATCTTGTGCGGCTCCGTTGTGGCAAAAATGAAGATCACATGCTCGGGAGGCTCCTCAAGCGTTTTGAGCAGCGCGTTGAAAGCCTCCGTGGTCAGCATGTGCACTTCGTCGATGATGTATACCTTGTTGCGACTCTTGGAGGGACGGTACCGCACGGTTTCCCGAAGCTCACGGATGCTGTCAATTCCACGGTTGGAAGCGCCGTCAATTTCAAGCACATCCACCGAATGGCCCAGGGTGATCTCCCTGCAGTTCGAACAGGTGTTGCACGGTTCGACGGTGACTCCCGGCTCGCAGTTGAGGCTCTTGGCCAGAATGCGCGCGACCGAAGTCTTGCCCACGCCGCGTGCTCCCGTAAAGAGATAGGCATGAGCCACACGGCCCGCGTGGATGGCATTCTGCAGGGTGCGTGTCACATGGGTTTGCCCCACGACTTCATCGAAAGTCTGGGGCCGCCATTTTCTGGCAAGGACAAGATACGACATAATAGGCTGACTGGTCAGAAGCCGGGATGTGTCAATGGGCGCCCGATCGGATTCGCAACAGGGGCTGGCTCAGGTGTGGCGGAGAGAGAGGGATTCGAACCCTCGGTACACCTTTTGGGCATACACACGATTTCCAGTCGTGCTCCTTCAGCCAGCTCGGACATCTCTCCGCATGAAACAGGCTTTATATGGATCAAATCCTCACACATCTATGCAAAGTCTTTGGCGGAGAGGGTGGGATTCGAACCCACGTGCCCTGCTCTTCACAGGACAAGTCGATTTCGAGTCGACCCCGTTACGGCCACTTCGGTACCTCTCCCCGTAATCGCTGTCACACGTTCAGTCGCCGCAGGCGAAAGAATTCCCGGAGCAATTGCGCGCAGGCCTGTTCCTCCACGCCGCCAACAACCTGTATATAATGATTGAAAGAGGGCACGTTTGTCAAGTCCACAACGCTGCCCGCGGCACCGGATTTTGGATCATACGCTCCGAAGACCAGCATGCGCACACGAGCGTGGAGCATCGCCCCGACGCACATGGCGCAGGGTTCAAGAGTGACGTAGAGCGCGGTGCCCGGCAGCCGGTAATTGCCCACCAGCAGCGATCCCCTCCTCAGGACAAGGACCTCAGCATGCGCCGTTGGATCACACTGGCCCAAAGGACCGTTGTGCGCCCTGGCAATCACATCACCGTCACCGTCCACCAGGACCGCCCCGACGGGCACCTCCTGGCGCTCAGCCCCTCGAGCCGCCTCCTCGAGCGCAATCCTCATGTATGATTCATGTGAATTCAGACGGGTTCCTCCCAAAGGCTCCCTTGAACGGAGGCGGTTCGCGAACGACCGTTGCTCCTGAAAATCGGCGAAGTTTTCGCAAAGGCCCCCTTGCGCGACAGCTGACCATGGGCTAATCTATTTTGGACGAAATGTGAGTGATCACGGTCAACTCAAAGAACTGCAGACGCGATCTTTTCAAGGCTGATTCCGAAATATGAGCACAGTCTGTGCATGTCCCTTCCTGACGACGGAGTTGAATGAAGCCTTAACATATTGTGTCCCGGGGCATGACGTGAATGCATGCATTTTTTTATATCGCCCTTCATCAGGAATTGACAGGGTTCTCTTTACTAATATGATATTTGTTTACAGTGGGAAACTCTGGACTTCCACCTCAGAGCCGAGCAAAAAAGATTTCCTCAGGGTTTGCGTTTGCGGCAATGCCGGGAGTCATTATAGTAGACAGCCTCCTTTGAACGAGTGTGAGGAGGGATGAAATATGGAATCACAAGATCCTGTGTGTCATGGTCCTTTTCAATCTGTGTCCGGGTTCAGAATGGTTTTCGATCCGGCCTGCCAGCAGTCAGGAGCGCCCAAGAAGCACAAGTGCGCAGACTGCCATTTTTGTCAGGGTTGTTCCGAATCCAGATGCCAGGCCTGCCGAGGGGATAAGACCGGCTGCCGGGGATCTTCGCTGCGGAAATTGAGTGTTCGCGAGCAGATCCGCTTATACGAAGAAATCAACAGGGGTGCAACGTAGAATGAGTGAGGGGAGAATTGCCTGGGAAGGGTCGCGGGGAGTCGGCTGTTTCAGTATCAAGACTCCAGATCTGAGGAAGATTTTGCAGTTGGCATGTACCTTGGCCGTGCTGTTCACTCTCTGTACGGATTGCGATGCTCAGTCCCTAGCAGTGCTCAGAGACACGGCGCAGGGAAAACCGGAGGTCGTGGTGGACGACCACCCGATGAATCCTGCTGCGGCCGCCTCACCCTTGTGGCGGGCGTTCATTTGGGAAGCAATACCTTCGGAATGGCTCACGGATACCTCCAAGCAACCCCTGCTCGACGCGTATCAGCAAAACGACTGGAAGCCGTTTTTCATCAGCGGCCAGTTTGAAGTGAACGAACGCGCCTCCCAGCTCATCGCCAGGCTGAGGATTTCCGAGGAGCACGCTCTGGATCCCAGGAGCTTCAAACTGGACAAGCTGAGCGCCCTTCTTCAGCGCCTGGATCAGTGTCGCATCACCCTCCAGGCAGTGGAACCGAACGCCCTGGATCGTTTGGCTCAATTGCCGGAAGCCGGCGCCTTCAACTACGAAGAAGTCGCACATAACCCCGTCCTTCCGGTGCAAACCGACACGGAAAGCCCCAAGGCTCCCCCACAGGCCCAAGGCAGCAGCCGGGAAATTGACCGGAGGATTCGAGACGTTTTCCTTGCTGCAAGCCAGGTGGACATCCAGCTGACCCAGGATTTCCTGCGGTACAGCAGTCAGATGAATCCATTCGCCAAGGACGAACAATTCCAGGCACTGACCGGTCGCAAGCCCATGCAGGATTACCTGCGAAGCCTGATCCCGCAGTCTCCCCACTACAAAGCCCTTCAAGCGGCTCTTCAGAAATACCGCAAACTGGCCCAGGAGTATCCGCGGCAACCCAGACTCGGTGGAACGACTGTCCGTCCGGGCGAATCCGGAAGCCATGTTCGAGAGCTTCAAATACGACTGCAGCAGGAAGGCTTTTACCAAGGGAAGGTCAACGGATCGTTCGACGCCGAAACCCGGCATGCAGTGGAGGCCTTCCAAACGTCTCACAATTTGGCTCCGGATGGAGTTGTGGGCCAATCCACCGTCGAATGGCTCAACATCCCTTACGAGCAGAAGGCCAGGATGATTGCAGTGAGCATGAGATCGCTGTGCGAGAGCCAAACTCGTCAGTACGACAAATATGTCCGTATCAACATTCCCCAGTTCAAATTGGAATACATCAAAGACGGAAAGGTGAAGGATGTCCACCGAGTCATCGTGGGTAAGGCTTCCGGCAGGAAAGTGAAGCTGCACGGTCGGGTGGTCGGTGAAAACCATACCCCTCCACTGGCAAGCTCCATACAGCAGGTCATCGTCAACCCTCGCTGGTACGTCACGGATCGCATCTGGCGTGAGCTTGCGGGAAGTGCTTCTGAGGACCCCAGTTATTTTTCTCGTCATGGATACGTCCAGATGTCCTCAGTCTACTCTTCGGGGGCACCTCGAGTTTTCCAGGAGCCTGGACCGTCCAACCCGCTTGGCCAGGTGAAGTTCGAATTCCCCAATGCCTATGCCGTATTTCTTCACGACACTCCCAAGAAGCATCTATTTGAGCGCAGCCGGCGCGATTTCTCTCACGGCTGCATTCGGGTTGAAGATGCCAAAAGGCTGGCTCAGACGCTCCTGGCCGACGACGAGCATCCCGCGTATGGCAGATTCAATGAGCTTTTCAAGGGAAGACGCCCCACCCATCTTAAGCTCAACGAACCCGTTCCCATTGTTGTGGAATACGTGCCCGTTTCTTCGAGCGACGGCCAGCATGTGGTTTTCTGCAATGACGTCTACGGCATTTTCAAAGATGCTGCACCCTCCAAAGGTTGAAGGCAAGGCCTGCGGTTGTTGCAGGCCTTGAAAAGAACTACTGCCCGGCATTGCCATATAATCATTCTTAAAAATTGCATATTTATTTGGAATTTCAATCTAAGTTAATTGCATGTCTGCATCTTGATACAGGTCATCTAAATACATCTAAGATAAGATAGTGTTTTCCTTGAAAGAAGTTGGCCTTGATGGAATCTGAAGGCCCTGTTTATCAACTTTATTATATATTTTCAGGAGGTTGAAAGAGTTTCTATAAATACTCTCCGTAAGTCATGGGAAAAAAGGTTTTGACACCAGCTTTCTTTTAAGCTAGTGAAACTTAGCCCATGAGGTCCCCGGCTCGCTCCACATCGGCGGACCATATGTTTCCCTGACAAATGGAGGAGATCCATGAGGCAGATTTTACGTTGGCCAAACCCAACTGTTTTTCTCTTCGCCCCTCTTGCCCTCTTCAGCATCTCCCTCACACCAATCCCCAGCCAAGCACTCACCGCATCTTTCGGACAGCCTTACCACGGCCGCCTTGTGAACGGCATTCCGTTCCCGAGGCAGTTCAGTGGGTATCAGTTGCGTGATGAGAGCAGGACATATACGACACCCGAAGTTATCGGCGCCATGCTGGATGCCATAGACAACGTTGAAAAGCAGTTCCCCGGAACAGCCAATATGTATTTTGGCGATTTCTCACTGCCAGGCGGCGGTCCCATAGGTGGTCACCGGTCCCATCAGAATGGTCGCGATGTGGACGTGGGAATGTACGCCAAGGGGAATCGCGCCTTGGACACCTTCGCTCCAATGAATGAAGAGAATCTCGACGTGCCCAGAACATGGGCTTTCATAGAAAGTTTGCTGTGCAGCCAGCGCGTCCAGTATCTTTTCGTCGATCGAAGGATCCAGAACCTTTTGTACGATTATGCCCTGAGCCGCGGCGTGGATGCCGCCTATCTCGACCGTCTCTTCGCGAACAACCGTGGAGCTGTCATCCAGCACGTCCGCAATCATGTCGACCACATGCATATTCGCTTCTACACACCCTGGTCGACCATGGCGGCTCAGGTGAGCGACCTCGATGAACAGAAGCGATCTGTCATAGAAATGGCCCAGCAGTCTTACCTGCCGAAAAAGGTTTATTATTACGCCAAGGGCAATGAAAAGAGCCTCGATGCACTTGCTCAGAGCTTCGGTGTCCATCGAAACGATCTGTGCCGATGGAATGAGATTCGCGGCGGGGATATTTTGAGCCCCGGAAAATGCCTTGTTTTCTACAAGCGTGGGTTCGAGTTCGAACCCGTTCACCTGGCTCAGTCTCTTCAGCCCGATTCTGTTCCGGAAACCCCGACCTATCAGTACGCAGCCCTTAGACCTTCCAGCTCTTCGGCTTCCGACGCCGGCACAACCTCACGCGAGCGTGCTTATCAACCGCGCCAGAAGAAGTCGTCCGATGCTGTCACCTTTACTTATAAGGCCCGGCGCGGTGACAGTGTCGAGAAGGTCGCGCGACGGAACGGCATCGATGCCAGAGTTCTGGCAAGTGCCAACGGCTTGAAACCTGAGAGCGCACTGAAACCCGGCCAGAAGATCAGTCTTACCGGAATGAAGGTTCCATCGGCCCCTGGTTCCTGTGAGCTGCCCGCCAGCAGTAAGAAAGTGATCAAAGGCAAATCCACCGCAGCCGTCGCCAGCGTTAACACGAAGCCCACGGTTCAGAGGACTGCTGGAGGAGTGCCCTCAGCGTCAGCCTCGCCCACAAACAGAGCCAAGGATGGTACTGCCAAGGGATCGATGAGCGACACGGCCAGGAACGTAACGGTCAATTCAACAGCCCAAACCGCCAGCACGCTTACTAAGACCAAAGGAGGCCCCCCTCCAAAGAGTTCAACCGCGACGGCAGTTCCAGACAAATCGAGGCAGGCTCCGACCTCAGCGGAGGCAAAAACCAGGTCCTCGAAGGCCGCCCCAGGCCAACTCCCTGATTCAAAACCCGCAGCTATCAAGAACCCTCCCCCTGCGAGCAGCACATCCAGCAAATCAACACCTTCAGCCGGTATAGCCAAGAACATCAAGGTGTCGATCAAAAAGGTCAATTAGATTCAAGATTAGGCTTTTCATCGTCAGAAGCATTTGTTATAAGGTTTACCTTTAACGGGCACCCGAAGGTGTGCCCGTTTTCGTTTTTCTTTGACCTTGACTGCGAGAGTGGTTTGGGATCCAGCGGTTCCAAGCCGTTTCCCAGCGTCGAGGGGCTTTCCCTGGCGCACAATGGATCATTCATCACCGAATCTTTGCAGTTTTGAGACGAAAACGTCATGTAATTTTGAGATGATGGTTATCCTGTCGGCCGTAACTGCCAGGTCCGGAGGCTACTCAATTGCTTTCAGTAAGATAGGAGATTTTGAGGAAACATGACTGCCAATCAACAGACGAAGCTCAGGAACATCGGAATCAGTGCTCATATTGATTCGGGCAAGACTACCCTCACCGAACGGATTCTCTTCTACACCCAAAGAATCCATGCCATCCACGACGTGAAGGGCAAGGATGGAGTGGGCGCTACCATGGATTTCATGGAGTTGGAAAAGGAGCGTGGCATCACGATTCAATCTGCAGCCACTCGGTGTGATTGGAATGACCATTCCATCAACATCATCGACACACCCGGCCACGTGGACTTCACCATCGAGGTGGAAAGAGCGCTGCGAGTGCTCGATGGCGCCATACTCGTCCTCTGTTCAGTGGGTGGGGTCCAATCTCAGTCGGTGACCGTCGATCGGCAGATGACCCGATACAAGGTCCCGCGGATCGCCTTTATCAACAAGTGCGACCGCACAGGCGCAGACCCGTTCAGAGTCATCCGTCAGCTGCGAGAGCGGCTGAATCAGAATGCGGTCGCCCTGCAGATCCCTATCGGGCTTGAGTCCGACCACGAGGGGGTCATCGACCTCATCACCATGCGTGCGATCCACTTCGGGGGAAGCCATGGAGATGAAATTACCGAAGGTCCAATCCCGGAAGCATCGATGGAGCTGGCCAACCAAAAACGTGAAGAGATGCTCGACGCCATCTCGCTCTTCTCGGATGAACTGACTGAGGCCATCCTGGAAGATGCTGTGACGGAAGAACTCATTCACGACGCCATCCGAACCGGCACCCTTTCTCTTCAACTCACGCCCGTCCTCATGGGCTCGGCCTACAAGAACAAGGGGGTTCAGCCACTTCTGGACGCCGTGTGCCGATACCTTCCCAATCCCATTGAGATTCGAAGTGAAGCTCTGGATCTGGATCGGGACGAGGCTCCCGTGGTCATGGACAACGATCCCGGAAAGCCCTTGGTGATGTTGGCCTTCAAGCTGGAGGTCAGCCGTTACGGTCAGCTCACCTATGTCAGGGTCTATCAGGGAACCCTCAAGAAGGGTGACACCATCATCAACATCCGTTCGGGGAAGAAGTCCAAGGTAGGAAGACTGATTCGGATGCATGCCAACGAGATGGAGGACATCGAGCATGCCACAGCTGGCGACATCGTGGCGCTTTTCGGCATCGATTGCGCCTCGGGGGACACCTTCACGGATGGGCAGGTCAACTACGCCATGACCTCGATGCACGTTCCGGCACCGGTTATCTCTCTTGCTCTCAAACCCAAAGACAAAAAGGCTGAAATGAACGTGGGCAAAGCCCTGGCACGTTTCACCCGCGAAGATCCGACGTTCAGGACCTATCTGGATGAGGAAACCGGCGAGACTATTGTCTGTGGCATGGGCGAGCTTCATCTCGATGTCTATGTTGAGCGGATGCGGCGTGAGTACCAGGCTGAGGTCGAAACCGGTATGCCCAAGGTGGCCTACCGTGAGACGATCAGACGGGTGGCCGACTTCAATTACACGCACAAGAAGCAGACGGGAGGCTCAGGCCAGTACGGGCGAGTGGCCGGTTTTCTCGAACCCAATCCCGAAGGGGAGTATGAATTCGTCAACCAGATCAGCGGCGGTGTGATCCCCACGGAATTCATCCCCTCCTGCGACAAGGGGTTCCAGGCCTGTCTCCAGAAAGGCTCCCTGGCCGGGTTTCCTATTGTCGGAGTCAAGGTCACGATTAACGATGGAGCCGCTCACTCTGTGGATTCATCCGATATGGCATTCCAACAGGCGGCCATCGGCGCCTTTCGGGAGGCCTACGAGAAGGCCGACCCCATATTGCTCGAGCCGCTCATGAGGGTTGCGGTCGAAACGCCTTCTGAATTCCAGGGAGCCGTCCTGGGGACCTTGAATCAGCGACGGGGAATCATCATCAGCACGTCGGAGGACGGAGCCTTTTCGGTTGTGGAATCCGAGGTTCCTCTCGCGGAGATGTTCGGCTATTCGACGGTCCTCAGGTCATCGACCCAGGGAAAAGCAGAGTTCACCATGGAGTTCTCCCGGTACAACCCCGTGCCCCGGGGTATCGCCGAGGAAGTGATCAAGAAGCAGAGGGAAGAACAGAGGACTTCAAAGAAGTAATGACGGCAGCCTCATTACGTTTTTCATGTCTTTCGTCTTCGTGTATATTGAAACATGAGAGCGTCCTTCCGTTGCGAAACCGGTCAGGATGCCATTTTAAGGAGAATACTCGATGGATAATGATGTCTCACCTGAAAATCTCTCAAAGCTCGAGATGATCCAGCGCGCCCTCGGCGCACCACTCCCGCCGGGGAAGCTCGGAGCGCTCATGGCCCGAACCGGCGTTGGAAAGACCGGATGCCTGACTCATATCGCACTCGAGCAGATTCTCAAAGGGGCCACGGTGCTCCACGTGTGTATCGATGACCCACCGGAGAAGGTCAAGGTTTGGTATCATGAGTTCTTCAAGCATATGTTCACGGGAGTGACCGGCGACGAACTGACTGACCTGCAATACCGCATTGAACCTCACCGATTCATTTTGGCCTTTCTCAACAAATCGTTCTCGCCGGAAAAGCTGGACCAGAGCATTGTTAATCTGAAGGAGCAGACGGGGTTTAATCCCACACTTCTCATTGTCGACGGGCTGGATTTCGACGCCGAGCCCGGCGGTTTCGTGGAAGCCCTCTCCTCACTCGCAAAGAAACATGGAGTGGCCATATGGTTGTCCGCGAGGACTCACAATCACATCCCCACGGTCAACGCGCGTGGAATCCCCTACCCCTGCCACGACCTGGATCATCTGTTCCACTCCATTCTGCTCCTCGAGCCGGTACCCAACGCGGTTCGAGTCAAGGCGCTGAAGAATGACGATGTATACAATCCGGAGCATGCGCCTGTCACTCTGGACATCCAGAGTCTCCTGGTCCTGAGAGAATGATGAATTACCTGAATGCAGCTTCGGAATCGAAGGGAATGTGAATGGAAGAGGATCTGATCTGCAGCCTCACGCGCCAGGTAAAAGAAGAGGTTATCGAGAATTACCTTACCGAGAGATGCATTGTTGGATTGCAGATCGAAGACATTCAAAGGCAGGCTGACGACGTGAAGATCATGGCGTCTCGAACGGGTGTTCGGCTGAGCCGCCTCGCCTACCTCATGACCCATCCCGACATGACCCAGAAACTGGTGCGCCTGCTGAAAATCCCACCCGACTCCGTCTGGATAACCTTTACCGAGCGACAATTCAGCCGCGGCGCCCGTTTCATTCGAGTGCGGGCCTTCACGGACAAGGGGAAATTCAAGAAGCTCACCTTGGAGGCCTATGACCGGCTGTACCACTGGATGGAAGACTACCGGAAGGCCTATGCCAACCTGATGGAAGAATGCAAGGCGGTCAACACAAACATTTCCAAGTTTCAGAAGAACTTTGATTTGCTGACCATCCTGAATTTCCTCAAGAGCATGGACACCGGCGAATTGGAGCGTAAGCAGTATCTGGGCGAGAATTTCACCGCCGACGAAATGGCCTCCATCGACCAGAAGCTTTATCTGCCCCCCATCATGTTCGAGCGTTTCGGAATCCCCGAGCCACTCTCCCTCCCCCGCCCGGAAGCCATCGAGAATGCTTTGGGCGACCTGACGGGGGAGGTCTACCGAAAATACGAAGCGTACGTGAGAAGCCTGCTGGCGTAGAGGTGCTGTTTCGTTCTTCCCGCCGATCTTTCACCACCCGGTCGATGAGAGCCAGAGATCTACAGGTGGCCTGCTGTTGACAACTTGGAAGGCATCCTTTCAACCTGGAGCGATATAGAAGTAACACACTGACGGCTTCACGGTTGTTCTTCAGAGTGGTCCGCTCACGGCACGGACGAAAAAGAGAGCCGAGAAGTCCCCCCAGCCGGCAAATCCCAACTCCACATCAACATACCAGGCGGATACGTACGATCGTTTGTCACAGGTCCAGAGGCAGGTTTTCGCCCGATCGAAATGCGAGTCCCCGCACCGGGCTGCATTCAAAAGAGGGGGATCGAGACACGAAAACAGCTCGTCTACCGTGGGAAGTCGCCAGGTTCGAATGCCGGCGAAGGAATCTGCATTCAGGCGCTCTACATAGCCCCGAGCATGACGCCAGCTCATGGGATCCGTGGATCCGCTGCTCTGCCAGGTGAGACCGGTGCTGCTGTCAAAGAGGACCCCGGGGGCCACACGCTCAAACGGGCGTGAATCGGGAAATTGTCTGGGTCTCCAGAGAGCGTCACAGGCGAAGATTCCGGGAGCTTCTTCTGGCGCCACTTTCATCGCCGATTTCCTCAGACGCCGCGGTCCCTTATCCGATGATTCACGGCCAAAAATCTCTTCATTGGAGCTGAACTGTTCACAGAACCGCGTCTTCGCAGCTTTCCACGACATGCTCAACCCATTCAGGGCACCAAGCATTTCGTCCGCCCCCGAAAACCTTCCCTCGGGTTCCCTGTGCACCGCTCTCAAAAGGAAGGCGTCCCAGGCCGGGTCCGTGTCAGGATGCATCCGGCTCGGGCTGCCCATCAGGTCTTCAGGAAACTGGCCCGTGATCATTCGGTGGATGACTACGCCGGCCGAATAAAGATCGGCCCTGAAATCGACGGCATCGGCATCCTTGACCTGTTCGGGAGCTGCATAGAATGGAGAGCCTACAACAAGATTGGGAGGTGTACCGGCAGAAATCTCCCCCCGCAGCTTCGAGAGACCCAGGTCGCTGATCTTGAGCCGTCCTTCGTCGTCGATGAGCAGGTTGTGAGGCTTGATGTCCCGGTGGACCAGACCGGCCCTGTGAAGTCGTCCCAATCCCATGAGGAGCTCGCACCCATAGCGGATGGCGTGCTCCACCGGCAGGAGACGACACGCAGCCTCTGTCCGAAGCCCCTCTCCCAGAAGCTCACCCACACTCCTGGAATGGTACTCCATGGTGAAAAAGGGTCGCCCCTGAAAGACGTCGAAATCGAGAATCTCCACCACGTGAGGATGTCGGATGGACCCCATTATGGAGGCCTCGCTCGTGAACCGTGCGCGGATGGCCTCCTCTCCCCACAGGTCCAGCAGTGTGAGATGCGGGCTCATCAGTTTGAGCGCAACGACCTTATCCACCACGGGAAGCACCGCCTTGTAGACGACGCTCATTCCGCCGCGCCCCAGAAGTCCCTGAATGATGTACTTTCCGACGGTTTTCATCACGATACTGACGCCATCGGAGCACTCCCTCATGCCCCATCGCAGCACCCCAAACCATGAAAAGCTCATGAGGGGCGGGTCTTCATCCAGATACTCGAAACCTGAAACCCGAAACTCATCAGAGCAAACGCCGGGCATTGATCTGAGGAAATCCGAGGTCGAGGATCTTCCTCACGGTCTTCTCAACATCGTAGACCAGGCAACGGATTTCGATCAGTTCCCGCTCATCGTCCCAGATGACGTACTTCGCACGGCGATCCCCATCCCGGGGCTGCCCGACGCTCCCGACATTGATGACGTAACGATGGCCTGCTTCCAGATGGTGACTGCCGCAGGCCAGGGACCGTTGCACCACTCCCGTCCCATCATATTCGACCATCGCCAGCTCGTGCGTGTGCCCCACAAAAAAGATTTCCTGGGGCATCCTCTTCAAGAGCCGCATCCACTCTGAATCATACACTTCAAAGAAGTAACGGGTGACCGAATCGGGTGGGCAGCCATGGACGAAAAGGGCGGAGCCGCGAATCAAATTCCGCTCAAAGCCCCGCATCATCTCAATGGAGTCCTGCGTCAACAGGGCCCTGGTGATGGCCAGGGATTGGCGTGCTGAAGGATTGAACCACGAGAGAAACGAATGATCCACCAATCCCAGCTCATGGTTTCCCAGAACCGACGGGATCTTCAGCTCGCCCAGACTCTCCAGCACTCCCTGCGGATCCGGGCCGTAGCCTACGTTGTCGCCGAGCGACACTGAGCAATCCACAGCCGAACGCTCAACGTCCTCGAGGACCCGCTGAAGCGCCTCATAGTTTCCGTGGATGTCGGACAAGATGGCTATGCGCATCACGGGCCTCCCAGCCGATCCGTGCTGCAAACTGCTCAAGACTTGGCTCATGTCGACAGACTGCGACCCGTTGGAGAGAATCCGGTCGTCTTTCGCATCACCGTCGAACGTCCGGAGACAAATGGCGATGAACACTGTGCAGAAGAAACGGCGCAAGGACCATCCCCGCGCGGGGAATGCCATTCCGGGAGTTATCGAATGACGTGGCGACAGAACGGCCCAGGCCGATTTCCATCAACCCGGGCCGCAGGGAAAACAAGTAGTGGCAATGCCGCCCCAGACTTCCACGCCTGCACAATGCGGAGGACAATTGGCTATAGAAACGTTCTGGCGCTTGCCCCTCGTTTCGAACCGTTCAGGTGTGCCTGCACCCGACTGAACTCCAGTCTGAGCAACCTCTCATTCCGCGCGCTGCGCGCTCGTGATCACGATCGGTTGCCGAGGGACATCACCGTGCGGTCCAAAATTGCCGGTTTGCACAGCCCTGATCTTGTCCACCACGTCCATTCCTTCAATGACCTGACCGAAAACAGCGTACCCGAATCCTGCCGGCGTCTTGTTCTTCTGATTCAGAAAATCGTTGTCCACCACGTTGATAAAGAACTGAGCGGTTGCGCTGTGAATCAGGCTGGTTCGCGCCATGGCGATGGTTCCGCGCATGTTCTTCAGTTCAGGAGTGGCTTCATTGCGTATGGGATCACGAGTCTTCTTCTCTTTCATGTCCGGAGTCATTCCACCTCCCTGGATCATGAAATCCGCGATGACCCTATGAAAGATGGTGCCGCTGTAAAAACCGTCATCGACATATCTCAGGAAATTGGCCACAGTGCCGGGGGCCTTGTCCTTCCAGAGCTCGATTTTGATCGTTCCTTCAGACGTTTCCATGATGACCACCGGATTCTTCTCTTCGGTCATGACCATCCTTTCGCTGGGTTCAGTTTATAGGAGTCTCTGCATCGAATCGTTGGGGCTCAACAAAATACAAATTGCATCGATTGGCAAGGTTTTTCACTAATTCGACTCCGGATTGAACGGACCACATACCGGCAAAAAGAAAGGCGGGCAACTCCACCCGCCTTCCCGTCCCCTCGGCGCCGGCTCACGCATATCCCAACAGCCTCATGCGTTCTTCGGCAGCAGCCAGGCGCTCTTCCTCGAGCAAAGCACGCTCGGAACGCAGGCGTTCGAGCTCGTCCAGCGCACTCTTCTTGAGCGTGAGGCTTTCAGAGTGACCATTCATCGTTTCAATGCGCACCTTGAGCTCTCTTGCGCGCTCGCCATGTTCCCGAATCCGTTGGAGAATGTCCATTTCCCTGGCCGTAAAGATCTTGCTCCGCTCTTCGCAGGACAATTCTCCTGCCTTATCCTCACTCAACCGGCAGCAACCGCACACGGCCGTTCCCGCCGTCTCGAACTCATAACCGGATTCCATAGAAGGGCCCTCCTTGCTTCATGATTCTCAGCTGATATCCCGTATCCTCACGAACCGACCGGCTCATATGAGGCATCACATCAAATCATTTCATACCCAATATTATAATGTCCGCTTGTGAAATCTGCAGGGGGATCGCGGTAGATTCAGGGAGGAAAGCAGGGAAAAAGGTTCACGCAGTCCAGTGAAAGCAGGTAAGTCGCCCTCAGTGCAATGGTTCATGAAGTGCAGGAGCGGCATCCGGCCGCGACGGGGACTCACCATCGCGGCCGGATGCCGCTCTCAAGTATAAACAGCAGAAAACGAATCGAAAGTCTTCAATTCAAATTGATATCATTCATCAGGACGCTGTGCCCACGGCTCCCACTCGCTGCACGCAAAGCTCCCGGTACTTGCACGCCGACTGGTCGCAGTACCCCGACGACCGTGCAAAGCAGTCAAAATTTCCCTCTTCAATCTGTCGTCTGCGATAAAGAGGAACCAGAGCCTCTTTGACGCAAGCAAGGCAAAGGCCGTGGGAATACCCGTCCTCTTCGGGGTTGCCATCTCCCCAGGTCACCAGGCATTTGATGCATTGATATTTCATCTCTCGTTCGTCCTCACCTATTGACTGTGGCATCGCTGGGGTTTCCCCTCCCAACGATTCCCCCCCGGTCAATGCCAAACACTCGAAAGGGGGTTGATCTGTTACCGACTGACCCGCGCCAATAATCGTTTGGACCTTCCACCTGCAGCAACAAGCAATCGTCATGCCAACAGAACTATACTGCTGTTCCCAACAGAAACCAACACCTTTCCTTTCTGCAGAGCAGGGCCGGACACCATTTCTGCACATGGGCTACCGGGTTTTGCACACACTCGCCCTCTCCTGCTATTCCTTCTCATAAGGGAAGGTGAGCTGGGCTCCAAACCAGCCGATCACAATGACCAGCGGTGCAAGCGAAATGATCAGAATCAGGTAGACCAGTCCGGGGCCGGTCAGATTGTCCATCACGTCGGGCCGCGCCATCCGCCACGTGAACGTGATCAGACTGAAAACGAACAGCACAAGGGATGCACATATTTTTATATTTACAGGTTTCACGGCTTTTGCCATGTAGTTGAGCCACCAGGTAAGGAGGCCGGTGAGGATCACGATCGGAAGAAACAGGAGACCCGCCCCGAGGCAATGGACAGCCGTCGTCTCGAACGGCTTGTGCCCGGTGACCAGGTACAGCAGGTTGAAGACCGTCGTGAACAGCATGAAGACGATGGGGAAGTGGACGGTCATCGGATGCGGATGTCTTCGAAGCATGGGAAAGCGCTTGAAGAGCCGATCGAGGAGCTCGGGCGTCCGGGCTTTCGAGGCATCACGCGACCTGATCACTCCCACCTGCGGGTAACGGTCCAGCACTTCGGTGCCATGAGGCGCTGCCTGGATATCGATGGTGAGGTCTCCACCCGCATGATGGCGTCGCATGTGGACTCCACCTTTCCACAGCTTGCTCTCCGAAACATCATAGACTTTTCCATCGTGTACGATGTATACGGGCCGACCGTCCTTCCCATCGAACGCGGCAAGTTCCTGGATCTCGAATTCCCTCATCCCGCATCACTCCTCAACCAGTGCCACCGCAGCCTGACAGCCTGTTTGAGAAATCCAGGTTGCCGCCTGTTGGCAGGCTCAGGCGGGGTTTATCCCCTCCCGAAATATCACAGACACGGCATTTCCCAAACAGGCTCTGAGTCCTGTTATACTCGTCCATGTATGTCTTCAGCCCCTGCTCCGCAACCATTCCTGAAGTGACCATTCTAGATTGTGAATGATTTGTCAAGCCCCCGTTCATCCCTCCTCACCATTTGACGACCCGCACATTGGAAAGCGTTCTCCCCAGAAAACGCTCGCCGATGGTCTGGAAACGAAGCGGCACGTCCGTTACGAAGAAGACGTACTCCGGGGGCTCCCGGCTCGGATTGGACAGGTCTCTCTGCTCGAGGACCTCGGCCGTCCGGTCGGCCATGGCTTCCGCTGAATCCACCAACTGCACGGCACCACCCACCACACCCTGGAGAAGCGGTTTGAGGAGAGGGTAATGCGTGCATCCGAGCACCAGGGTGTCGATCCGGTGGCACAGGACGGGCTTCACGTACTCCTGGGCCGTGAGCCGGGTGACGGGGTGATCCAGCCAGCCCTCCTCCACCAGCGGTACAAAGAGGGCACAGGCCTGGGAGAAAATACGAATCGCGGGATCATAGCGGTGAATGGCGCGGGCGTAGGCATTGCTGTTGATGGTGGCCGGTGTGCCGATGACGCCCACATAGCGAACCCGGGTGACCTCGACGGCCCCCCGGGCACCCGCATCGATCACGTCCAGCACGGGGACAGGAGAGAGGTCGTCCACCACCTGATAAGCCACGGCAGCCATGGTGTTGCAGGCGATGATGAGAAGCTTCACCTGCTGTTGGAGCAGGAATTCCGTGATCTGCCTTGCGTAAGAGGCAATGGTTTCAACGGATTTCACCCCATAGGGAACGCGCGCCGTATCGCCGAAGTAGATGATGTTCTCGAAGGGCAGCCGCTCCATGAGCGCCCGCACTACGGTCAGCCCCCCTACTCCCGAATCGAATACGCCGATGGCATGATGCCTGAGGAGGCTCATGCCGACACCGAGCCCATGCTTCTCATGTCTGCCTTGCGTTGCACATGCACTATTGCCCGCCCTTCCCATTTTGCAATTTTTGTGGTTAATTTATAAAGTAAAAGTATAGGAAATTTTATGTGGGCTCAAGTGCCGAAGGGGTGCTCTCCGAACGAGGGCTGAGATTACACCCTTTGAACCTGAACCAGGTCATGCTGGCGGAGGAATCGGCGTATGCGACAGAAATCGCTCCTCGCATTTGTTCATTCAGCGTCACCAACGATTTTTGCCATCTCCCCTGCCTTCCGATCCACTGCTCCCTGGTCCATCATCCTGTATTGACGGAGGGAATCTATGAATACTCAACTCGACTTCGCCCGAGCCGGAATCGTTACCGATGAGATGGCCCGGGCCGTGTCGGACGAGCCGATGACGCCGGAAAAGCTCCGGGACTGCATCGCTCTGGGCCTCGCCGTTTTGCCCAAAAACCGGCGCCGTTCGTTTTCAAACGTTCACGCCATCGGACATGGCCTGAAGACCAAGGTCAACGCGAACTTGGGAAGCAGCGGCGAATGCTTCAGCGAGGAGCTGGAAGCTTCGAAGCTGAAGGCGGCTCTGGACGCCAAAACGCATTCCATCATGGATCTTTCCACCGGTGGAGACCTCCGGCGGCTGCGTCACTACTTCCTCGAAAACTCACCCGTCATGATCGGCGCCGTGCCGATTTACGGACTCGCCACCGAACTGGTCCTCCAGGGCAGGGAGCTTAGGGAGATGGACGGCGAGGAGCTGTTGCGAAGCATCGAGAGGCAGTGCAGCGAAGGCATTGACTACATCACGGTTCACTGCGGGGTCACACGGGCCTCGGTTCAACGGCTTGAATCCTACGAGAGGCTCATGCCCTGCGTCAGCCGCGGGGGGTCCATCCTCATGCACTGGATGCGCAAGAACGGTGCTGAAAACCCGCTCTTCGAGTACTACGACGACCTCCTTTCCATCGCACACGCCCACGACGTCACCCTGAGCCTGGGAGACGGCTTCCGCCCCGGCACCATCGTGGATGCCACCGACGGAGCGCAGCTCGAGGAGTTGATCATCCTGGGTGAGCTGGCGAGGCGTGCCCGTTCACGGGGCGTTCAGGTGATGATCGAGGGTCCCGGGCACGTGCCCCTCCCCGACATCCAGGCCAACATGGTCCTGCAGAAGAGGCTGTGCGAAGGCGCCCCGTTCTATGTCCTGGGCCCGCTGCCAACTGACATTGCTCCCGGCTACGACCACATCACGGCCGCCATTGGGGGCGCTATCGCCGGTGCGGCCGGCGCCGACTTCCTCTGCTACGTGACCCCCGCCGAGCACCTGGGTCTCCCCAACGTCGACGACGTCTTCCAGGGGGTCATGGCCACCCGCATCGCGGCCCACGTGGCGGACATTGCCAAGGGGCTGCCGGGCGCCGCGGAGTGGGACCGGCGCATGTCCACGTGCCGTCTGAACCTGGACTGGGACGGGATGATTGCCGAGGCCATCGACCCGGACCTGGTCCGTCGCAGGCTGGAGGTCACACAGGACCGGGATGCGTGCAGCATGTGCGGGAAACTTTGCGCCGTCAAAGTCAGCAAAGAAGCCATGGCGCCCATCAGCGGAGTCTGAGGAGGACGGGTATAAGGTTCCCCTGCGACATAACAGGGTGCCGGGGCCACGCGCAGCGCGTCAGAAGTCGGGTGATTCTTCCCGAGCCTGCCCCCACAACGGCTGGCGAGCCGATTGATACCGGTCCGCCAGCTGAAGTCAGCGGAATTGTCGGAGGGACGGATAAGGCCGGCTGAAAGCCGGTCTAATCCTTGAGCACTCCCACCTGACGAAACCTCTTCAGCACTTCGGGATCGTGAGGAGCGTCGTCCATATCCTCCGTCAGATTTTCGCCCGCACTGTGCCGCTTCATGTGGGTTCCTCGGGCCCAGAGCTTGCTGCGCGACACATCGTAAATCTTGCCCTGATAGGCGACATAAGCCGGCCTCCCGTCGTTTCCGTCATAACGTGAAAGGGATTCGCGATCGAATTCGTCCATGAAATGACCTCCTTGCTGGGTGATCCCAAATCAGTTCTTTACATCATCTTAACGCATGTTAAATCAAGATCGTTCATAAGCATCTGCAATGCTGCTCACGCTTCCGGCTTTTTGCAAGTGTGAAACTTCTGGAAATGCGTATAGGCTCTTGATCTGCCGGGTGGATTTGACTATAAGGACATTGTGCAAAATTGTTCAGTGTTACACGATTTTTTCTAAGTGTTGAGCAGTTATAGAGCCGACTCCGCCACCTCACTTGTGCTTCGACTCCATCTCTGGCCCATGAGTCGCCCGCCGTATCCCCTATCCATGCTGCTTGTGTAAATTGGGGCAGGATGATACGAGGTGTTGTGCAAACTGGTGTTTACTCCTTGAACGATGACCTCATGAATGGTATAGTTGTAGGTGTTTTCTTCTCGTTACACCGGCCACATACCCTCTCCAAGACGACAGACTCAGGCTTTGAACAGGAGTGAAACGTTTCACCTTTTGAATCCCATACAGGAAGAGAATGATGGACACAAAAAAAGACGTGAAACAGCAACAGATTCCTAAGGCAGGAACCAATGGGACCACCATCGGCTCCGTCATGGTGGTGGGAGGAGGCGTCGCCGGGATTCAGGCCGCTTTGGACTTGGCCAATTCCGGCTATTACGTTTATGTGGCGGAGAAGACTCCCGCCATCGGCGGCGTCATGGCGCAGCTGGACAAGACGTTCCCCACCAATGACTGCTCCATGTGCATCCTCTCTCCCAAGCTGGTGGAAGCCGGTCGCCATCTGAACATCGAGCTCCTGACGCTGACGGAGGTTCAGGAGGTCACAGGGACTCCTGGCGACTTCAAGGTCAAGGTGATCCAGAAACCCCGCTACATCGATTCATCCAAGTGCACGGGGTGTGGCGAGTGCGCCAGTGTGTGCCCGGTTGTACGTCCCAACGAATACGATATGGCATTGAGCGAGCGCAAGGCGGCTTATCGCAAATACGCTCAGGCCGTACCCGGCACCTTTGCCATCGAAAAATCCGGGACCTCCCCTTGCAAGGTGGCCTGCCCCGCCCACATCTCCGTGCAGGGTTATGTGGCCCTGGCGGCTGAGGGCAAATATCTGGAAGCCTTGAAGCTGGTCAAGGAGGAGAATCCCCTCCCTTCGATATGCGGGCGCGTGTGTCACCACCCGTGTGAGTCCATATGCAAGCGTGGCGAATTGGACCAACCCGTCGCCATCGATTCCATCAAGCGGTTCGTGGCAGATCTGGAGCTTCACTCGGAAACCCGTTTCGTCCCCGAGATCAAGCAGAAGCGGAGTGAGAAGGTGGCCGTCATCGGCTCGGGTCCGGCGGGCTTGACCTGTGCCTACTATCTGGCCATCGAGGGCTACCAGGTGACGGTTTTTGAGAAGCTTCCCGTGCTCGGCGGTATGCTCACCGTCGGAATCCCCTCTTACCGCCTCCCGAGGGACATCATCGAAGCAGAAATCCAGGTCATTCAGGATATGGGCGTTGAGTTCCGAACGGGCGTCGAAATCGGAAGGGATGTGACGATACCGGAGCTCCGGGACCAGGGCTTCAAAGCCTTCTTCGTGGGTATAGGCGCCCACGAGTGCAAGAGCCTCGACATTGAAGGGGAGTATTTGAGGGGAGTCTATCCGGGAGTCGACTTCCTGCGCGACATGAACCTCGGAGAAAGGGTCCAGCTGGGCGATCGAGTGGCGGTTATCGGCGGCGGAAACGTTGCCATGGACTGTGTTCGGAGTGCCTTGCGCTGCGGAGCGTCCAAGCCGATGATCATTTATCGGCGCAGCATGGAGGAGATGCCGGCCAACGAGGAGGAGATCGAGGAGTGCCAGGAGGAAGGCATCGAGATCATGACCCTCACGAATCCCATTCGGATCATTGGGGAGAAGAGCCAGGTCCAGGCCATCGAGTGTGTGAGGATGGAGCTGGGCGAGCCCGACCAGAGTGGACGGCGTCGGCCGATCCCCATTGAGGGATCCAACTTTACCATCGAAGTGGATACCGTGATTCCCGCCATCGGCCAGGAATCCGACTGGGCCTGTCTGACCCCCGAATGCACCTGCCAGTTGAGCGACTGGGGCACCATGAGGGTGGATCCCGTGACCATGCAGAGTGACGATGCCGACATTTTCGCCGGCGGCGACGCCGTCACGGGACCTGCAACGGTGATCGAAGCCATCGAAGCAGGCAAGCAGGCTGCAATTTCCATCGACAGATTCCTTCAGGGCAAGGATCTTCGCGAAGGGCGCGAAAGAGAGTGGAGGGCCGTCCAGGATGTCAGGACCGAAGGCTATGACCGGATCCCGCGGGAGCGCATGCCGCGTCTCGCACCTGAAGCACGGGTCAAGTCTTTTGACGAGGTGCAGCTCGGTTTCACGGAAGAGCAGGTCCGAAAAGAGGCGGAACGCTGCCTCAGCTGCGGGATCTGTTCCGAGTGCTACCAATGTGTGGAAGCCTGCCTCGCCAAGGCCGTCATGCATGACGAACAGCCCGTGGAAAAGGAGATCGGGGTGGGTGCCGTCATCATGGCTCCTGGCTTCAAGGCTTTCGATCCCCACCAGTATGACACTTACGGATACGGCAGGCTCCGAAATGTCGTCACCAGTATGGAGTTCGAGCGCATATTGAGTGCGTCCGGTCCTTTCGAAGGTCACCTGGTCCGTCCGTCGGACAAGCAGGCCCCCAAAAAGATCGCCTGGCTCCAGTGTGTCGGATCCCGTGGCCTCCAGCACGGGGCGCATCCTTACTGCTCGGGCGTGTGCTGCATGTATGCCATCAAGGAAGCCGTCATCGCCAAGGAGCATTGCCACGGAGAGCTGGATACAGCCATTTTCTTCATGGACATGCGCACGTACGGCAAGGAATTCGAGCGATATTATGACCGTGCCAGGGGTGAGGCGGGTGTTCGCTTCATCCGCTCGCGCGTCCACAGTATCGACGCTGCGAGCCCTGGCTCGGACGACCTCGAGATCACCTATGTCGACGACAGCGGCGAGATGAGGAGCGAAGTGTTCGACATGGTGGTCCTCTCCATCGGACTGGAGGTGGATGCGGAGCTTAAGGAGACCGCAAAGAAGCTCGGCATCGAGCTGGACGCCGATGGCTTCGTTGCCGCCAGTTCCTTCTCGCCTGTGGCCACCTCACGGCCGGGCATTTTCGCGTGCGGCGCCGCCACGGGTCCCAAGGACATCCCCTATTCGGTCATGGAAGCCTCGGCGGCCTCTGCTGCTTCAGCTGCGACACTGTCTTCAGCCCGAGACACGCTGACTCAGAAGAAGTCTTATCCCGATGAAGTTCCCGTCTCAGGAGACGAGCCCCGCATCGGGGTCTTCGTCTGCCATTGCGGCATCAATATCGCCAGCGTGGTGGATGTACCGGCCGTTCGTCAATATGCGGCCACCCTTCCCAACGTGGTCCATGTGGCGAACAACCTCTTCACCTGCAGTGCCGACACCCAGAGCCTGATCAGGGAAGCGGTCAAGGAGCACCGGCTCAACCGGGTGGTCGTGGCCGCATGCACCCCGCGGACCCACGAGGCGCTCTTCCAGGAGACGATTCGCGAGGCCGGCCTGAACCGGTACCTCTTCGAGCTGGCCAACATCCGCGACCAGGATTCCTGGGTGCACCAGGCGGAACCTGAGAAGGCCACGGAGAAGGCAAAAGATCTCGTTCGCATGGCTGTGGCCAAGGTGGCTCTCCTCGAACCCATCGAGAAGCTTCAGGTGGAGCTCAACCATGATGCGCTGGTCATAGGGGGTGGAGTCTCCGGCATGAACGCGGCGCTCAACCTGGCCGATCAGGGATTCCGGACGACCATTGTCGAGCAGAAGGATTATCTGGGGGGCCACGCGCTCAAGGTGAAGCAGTCCTGGAAGGGTGAAGACATCGGCGCATATGTGAAGGATCTGGTGGACCGTGTTCAGAAACACTCTAATATCGATATCCTGCTGAGCTCCACCGTGACCAACGTTTCCGGTTTTGTGGGAAACTTCTTCACCACCGTCAAAACCAACGGTGCAGAGCGGGAGATTCCGCACGGTGTCGCGATTCTCGCGACAGGCGCTCATTCCCTGACCCCTGAGGAGTACCTCTACGGCCAGAGCGACCGAGTGACCAAGTGGCATGATCTGGAGGCCATGTTCGCCAGTGAGCCTGAGCGGCTCCAGCAGGCCGAAGCCCTGGCTTTCATCCAGTGCGTCGGCTCGCGTGAGCCGGAAAGACCCTATTGCTCCAAGATCTGCTGTACCGCATCGCTGCAGCAGGCCATCGAATACAAGAACAAGAACCCTGACCTGGATGTTTTCATCCTCTACCGTGACATGCGCGCCTTCGGGCAGCGTGAGGAGCTTTACCAGAAGGCGCGGGAGCTTGGCGTCATTTTCATCCGCTATTCGCTCGAAGCCAAGCCCGTCGTCACGAAGGCCACGGTGAATGGCAAGGAGAAGATCCGGATCACGGTCACAGATCACATCCTGGGCCGCCCGGTGAACCTGGATGTGGACTACCTCAACCTGGCCACCGCCATCATCTCCAAGGACCAGGAACAGCTTGCCAAGTTTTTCAAGGTGCCGTTGAACTCGGACGGCTTTTTCCTCGAGGCTCACATGAAGCTCCGCCCGGTGGATTTTGCCACGGACGGCGTTTTTGTCGCAGGGCTCGCACACTATCCGAAGCCCATCGAGGAGTCCGTTGCTCAGGCCCAGGCTGCTGCATCCCGGGCCGCCAGTGTGCTGACCCAGCAGAATGTGGAGGTCGAGCCCATTGTCTCGGTGGTGGACCAGGAGGGCTGCATCGGCTGCGGGCTCTGCGTGGCTTCGTGCCCATTCAACGCCATCCGACTGGTCAAGGTCCACGGAAAGGGCTACCGCGCCGAAAATATCTCCGCATCGTGCAAGGGGTGCGGCATCTGTGCGGCGGCATGCCCTCAGCAGACCATCGATATGAAGCATTTCCGTGACAGACAGATCCGAGCAGTCATTCACGCCGGGGGTCAGAAGTAGACTCTGCAAGGCATGGAGTCAGACAACAGGTGCGGAGCGCTCGCAGGCGTGAGCCGCCGCGCGCTTCCCGCACCTGAGGCCCTTACATCTCACAGGGAGAGACAGCCAATGAGTGAAGCGTTTGAACCGAGAATTCTGGCGTTCTTGTGCAACTGGTGTGCCTATGCCGGGGCCGACCTGGCTGGAGTGTCCCGATTCCAGTATCCCTCCAGCATCCGGGTCATCCGCACCATGTGCTCGGGTCGGGTGGACCCCAGTTATGTCATCGAGGGATTGAAGAGCGGATTCGATCAGGTTTCGGTCTTCGGGTGACACATCGGCGACTGCCATTACCTGGAAGGTAATGTATATGCGTCCAAGCGGATGGGGTTGGTCCAGCAGCTTCTGGATCTGTCGGGAATCGGCCGTGACCGCATGGCCTTGAAATGGGTGAGCGCCGCCGAGGGCCAGCTGTTCGCCAACATCGTGAGCGAGCTGACCGAGTCGACCAAGGCGCTGGGGCCTTTTGATGCAAGCCGGTACAGCATGCAGCTGGCCGCTATTGAAAGCGTCATCCGCGCCCCACGCATGCGCTGGCTCACGGGTATGGATCGTCATATCACCGAGCATGAAAACGTTTACGGCGACAAGATCGACCCGGAGGAATTTCAGAGGATTGCTCGGCAGGCGATGCAGGATGAGTATCAGAAGGCGCTGATCCTCGAGTCGTTGAAGGAAGGTCCCCTTTCGGTTCGTGAAATGGCGACCAGAACTGGCATCCCCGTTTATGCGGTCTCGTTGCGCCTGAACGATCTCGAGCGGAGAGGGCAGGCCGAGCTCAAGGGTTTTGAAGGTACTACGGCCAAGTTTGTGAGGCTTGCGGCCTAACCGCCAGTCGCCGCTGACGGCTTATGCCCAGTAGCTAAAGGCTTCTTCCAGAAGAGGAATCAATATGGCAGCACAGCAAGGAAACAAAAAGATAGGGGCCGCCATGGTCGTCGGTGCAGGAGTCGCCGGAATGCAGGCGTCCCTGGACCTGGCCAACTCGGGCTACCTGGTTTACCTGATCGACAAGTCGCCCACCATCGGCGGCATCATGGCTCAGTTGGACAAGACCTTTCCCACCAACGACTGCGCCATGTGCATCATCTCACCCAAGCTGGTCGAGGTGGGTCGGCATCTCAACATCGACATCATCACTAACAGCGAGATCGACTCCATCGAAGGCGATGCCGGGAACTTCACCGTCACCCTCAAATCGCAGCCGCGCTACATCGATCTTGCAGCGTGTACGGCGTGCGGCCAGTGCCGCTCCGTCTGCCCGGCCACGGCGGTCAATGAATTCAACGAGAGGCTGGACCTGCGCGAAGCGACTTACATGCGCTATCCGCAGGCCATTCCGCGCGGCTTTGCCATCGACCGCAATGTCTGCATCGGCTGCGGCCTCTGCGAGAAGGTGTGCCTGGCCGAAGCCATCCACTATGACGACCAGCCCAAGACTCAGCAGATCCAGGTGGGCTCCGTCATCCTGGCCCCCGGGAACGACGTCTTCAATCCGTCCAAGTTCGATACCTACAACTACATCAATTTCCCCAACGTGGTGACAAGCCTGGAATTCGAGCGCATCCTGAGCGCTTCCGGCCCTTATCGCGGCCACCTCATGCGGCCTTACGACAGGGAGGAGCCCAGGAAGATCGCCTGGCTCCAATGCGTCGGCTCCCGGAACATCAATGCCTGCGACAACTCTTACTGCTCGGCTGTCTGCTGTATGTACGCCATCAAGGAGGCGGTCATCGCGAAGGAGCACGCGCACCACGGGCTCGACACGGCCATCTTCTACATGGACATGCGTACCTATGGGAAGGAATTCGAGCAGTATTACAACCGGGCGCAGGAGCACGGGGTTCGCTTCATCCGGTCGCGGGTGCACTCCATCGAGCCCGAGGGAGAATGCGACCTGCGTCTGAGCTACACGACGGAGGACGGCCTGCAGAAAGAGGAAGTGTTTGACATGGTGGTTCTCTCCGTTGGCTTCGAGGTGGGGCAGCAGACCATCGAAATGGCCAACACATTGGGAATCGACCTCAACAAGCACAACTTTGCAGCCACGGACGGCTTCATGCCCGTCGCCACGAGCCGCCCCGGCATTTACGTGTGCGGGACTCTCCAGGCCCCTAAGGACATTCCCCAGTCGGTCATGGAAGCCTCGGGAGCCGCCGCGGGAACGAGCGCGCTGCTCAGTGAATCCCGCTACACCCTCACGCGCACCAAGGAGCTTCCTGCCGAGCGCGATGTGAGTGAGGAAGAGCCCAAGATCGGCGTCTTCGTCTGCAACTGCGGCATCAACATCGGCGGCTTCGTGGATGTGCCGGCGGTACGCGAATACGCCCGCACACTGCCTCACGTTGTGCACGTCGAGGACAATCTCTTCACCTGCTCCCAGGACACCCAGGTGCGCATGGGGGAGGTCATCAAGGAGAAGGGCATCAACCGCATGGTGGTGGCGGCCTGTACGCCGCTCACCCACGAGGCCCTGTTCCGCGAAACGCTGCTCGACATCGGTCTGAACAAGTATCTTTTCGACATGGCCAACATCCGCAACCAGGATTCCTGGGTGCACATGAACGATAAGCAGAAAGCGACCGACAAGGCCAAGGACCTGGTGCGCATGGCTGTGGCCCGATCCGCCCTGCTGAAGCCCCTCAGAGAGAAGAAGGTGGAGATCAAGCAGAGCGGTCTGGTGGTGGGCGGCGGCATTGCGGGCATGAACGCGGCGCTGAACCTGGCTCAGCAGGGCTACGACGTGACCCTCGTCGAAAAGGAAATGGAGCTTGGCGGCCTGGCCCGCAAAGTGTCCCGGACCATCGAGGGACTTGAAGTCCAGCCATACATCGACAAGCTCGTTGCCGACGTGACCTCCAACGAGAAGATCAAGGTCTTCACCAACGCCAAGGTCGCGCTTTTCAAAGGCTACAAGGGCAATTTCACAACCAAGGTGCTCACCATCGCCGACCAGAAGGAGCACACCATCCAGCACGGTGTGGCCATCGTGGCCACGGGCGCCAAGGAATACCAGCCCAAGGAATTCGGATACGGCCAGGATGGGGTGATGACCCAGCTCGAGCTGGATCATCTCCTGCACGCCAAGGTGGAGGGGAAGGACCCCTCCAAGTGGGAGCGCGTGGTGATGATCCAGTGCGTTGGCTCCCGCAACGAAGAGAACCCCAACTGCAGCCGCATCTGCTGCCAGAGCGCCGTGAAGCATGCCCTGCAGATCAAGGAGCTCAACCCGGAAACGGATGTCTACATCCTGTATCGCGACATGAGGATGTACGGCATGCTCGAGGATTATTACACCGAGGCTCGCCGCAAGGGAGTCGTGTTCTCACGTTTTGACCTGGAGCAGCTGCCCGAGGTGAGCCGCAACGGCGGCGGACTCGAGGTCACCTTCAAGGACCACGTGCTGCAGCGGCCGGTCAAGATGAAAGCCGATGCGGTGGTGCTGAGCGCCGCCACCCTGGCTGCCGATACGGACGAGCTGGCGACGCAGCTCAAGACGCCTCGCAACGCCTTCGGATACTTCATCGAGGCTCACGCCAAGCTGCGCCCTGTGGATTTTTCCTCCGAGGGAATCTACCTTTGCGGTACGGCTCACGCGCCGAAGCTCATCAGCGAGAGCATCACCCAGGCGCTGGCTGCCGCATCCCGGGCCACCTCGTTCCTGGCAGGCAAGTACCTGAGCGTGGGCGGCGCCGTGGCCCACGTGGATCAGTCCAAGTGCGCGGCCTGCCTGGTCTGTGTCATGAGCTGCCCTTACGGGGTGCCGCAGATCAATGAAAACAATGTGTCCGAAATCAACGAGGCCCTTTGTCAGGGATGCGGTGTCTGTGTTTCGGAATGTCCGGCCAAGGTGATCCAGCTGTCCCATTACGAAGACGACCAGGTATTGGAGAACGTTGAGGCCTTATTGGAAGGAGTCATGTAATGGAAGATTTTGAACCGATCATTGTTGCGTTTTGCTGCAGCTACTGAGCGTACTCCGCAGCGGACCTGGCAGGTTCCATGAGGTTGAGTTACCCGACCAATGTGCGGATTGTGAAGCTCCCCTGCAGCGGCCGAGTGGACATCATCCACTTGATGAAAGCGCTGGAGAATGGAGCGGACGGCGTTTACGTAGCGGGATGCCTGGAGGGCGACTGCCACTACCAGGTGGGAAATTTGAGGGCGAAGAAGCGCGTGGCCTACGTGAAAGAGATCTTGGACAAGATCGGTGTTGGTAGTGAGCGTGTGGCCATGTACAACCTCTCCGCCGGGCAGGGTCCGAGGTTCGCGGAGATCGCTCGGGAGTTTACTGAAATCATTCGCAAGCTGGGGCCCAGTCCCCTGAAGACAGCCAAGAAGAAGGCCGCGTAGCGGCTCACGGAGGAAATTGCATGATCATCGCGAAAATGAAACCGATCGAGGAGATCATCGACACAGTCAAAGATCACAAGAAGGTCCTCGTGGCGGGCTGCGACGGCTGCGTGACCGTCTGCGAGGCGGGCGGCATGAAGGAGGCCCAGATCCTGGCTTCCGCCCTGCGCATGTATTTCAAGCAGGCGAATCAGGACACGGTGGTGGACGAGATCAGCCTCACCCGTCAGTGCGACCACCCTTACGTGGACGGGGTCGCCGACACCGTCTCCCAGTACGATGCCGTGGTGTCCCTGGCCTGCGGCGCCGGAATCCAGTTCATGGCCGAAACCTACCGGGGCAAGCCCGTTCTTCCGGGTGTGAATACCTGCTTCATCGGCGTGACTGAAGCCAAGGGCGAGTGGACCGAGCGCTGCCAGGCCTGCGGCGACTGTCTTCTGGCTTCGACGGGCGGCATCTGCCCCATCGCCCGCTGCTCCAAGCGCATGTCCAACGGCCCCTGCGGGGGTTCGGCCAGCGGCAAATGCGAAGTGAGCAAGGAAACCGACTGCGGCTGGCATCTCATTTACGAAAGACTGAAAGAGCTGAACCAGCTGGATCGCTTCGAAAAGCCCATGGATCCCAAGGACTGGGCCAAGAGCCGTGACGGTGGACCGCGCAGGATCATCAAGGAGGTCTCGCAGATATGAGCACGAACGGAACCATGAGTCGACTGGAAAGAGTATTTAAAGCGGGCCATTTCGGGGTCACGTCCGAGTGCGGTCCGCCCCGCGACTGCAACGGTGCAGTGGTGGAAGAAAAGGCCAAAATGATTGGCGACTACGTGGACGCCATCAACGTGACGGACAACCAGACCGCCGTCGTGCGCATGTGCAGCCTGGCCTCCTGCATCCGCATCAAGCAGATGGGCCTCGAGCCGGTGCTGCAGATGGTGACGCGCGACCGCAACCGCATTGCGGCCCAGGCTGACATTCTGGGTGCCGCCTCATTCGGCATCAACACCATGTTGTGTCTGACGGGCGACCACCAGAGCTTCGGCGACCACCCCAACGCCGCCAACGTCTTCGACCTGGACTCGACTCAGCTGCTGCAGACGGTCCGCCTCATGTGCGACGACGGGAAACTCCTGAGCGGCCATGAAATGAAGGTCAAACCCAACATCTTCGTGGGCGCCGCCGAAAACCCCTTCGCCGACCCGTTTGAGATCCGCGTTCCGCGCCTCGCCAAAAAGGTGGCGGCTGGGGCCAAGTTCATTCAGACCCAGTGCATCTACAACATGCCCAAGTTTAAGCAGTGGATGCAGGGCATCTGCGATCGGGGCCTTGATGAAAAGGTCTACATCATGGCCGGCCTGACCCCCATGAAGAGCGTCGGTATGGCCAAGTACATGAAGAACCGTGTCCCCGGCATGGATGTTCCCGACGAGATCATCAAGCGTCTCCAGGGCGTCCCCAAGGAAAACCAGGCCGAGGAAGGCATCAAGATCCTCATCGAGCAGGTCGAGGAGCTCAAAACGGTCAAGGGTGTCAGGGGCTTCCACATCATGGCCATCGAATGGGAGGAAAAGGTCCCCGAGATCGTCGAGCGCGCCGGCCTCTACCCGAGACCACAGGTGTAGCGACGCATGAGACAGGCATCGCTATTCCCTCCGGATGACTGCGCTTCGGGAGGATGACGGATCCCGTCGTAGACCCAAGTATTGAAAGCCGGGCCGCTGCATGCCAGTGAGCCCGGCTTTTTCCACTTCATGGGCCCCCTGCTCCATCGGAATGTGCTGGAAGGCGTCACGCCTGGTCTCACGAGTTGCCTCGTTAATTCTACTTTGTCACATTCCCACAGGGGTCAGAGCCTGTGAAGCGAGGATCTGAAAAATTTGAGGTATTCCCGCAAAAATTCGGGACAAGATCGATTCGTTTGTGTACTGTACGCGGGCATGGATATCTTGGCG
>CAZLCS010000057.1:0-38234 GCA_964557955.1 uncultured Syntrophobacteraceae bacterium | reverse complement strand
TGCCGGAATGACGACTCGAGAGGTGGACACTCTA
Organism: uncultured Syntrophobacteraceae bacterium; assembly: GCA_964557955.1. Taxonomy (GTDB): domain Bacteria; phylum Desulfobacterota; class Syntrophobacteria; order Syntrophobacterales; family Syntrophobacteraceae; genus JALOOX01. The sequence continues at coordinate 38,200 of CAZLCS010000057.1, read as the reverse complement.
TTGTGATGAGCTGTACTTAGAGCGCCCCCAGACGCATTCACGATGGGGTTTTCGTTTTTTCCTGCAACCGGCCCGCATCATCCCGTCAGCGATGAATTGGTATGTTCGTTGTAAGGAGAGATGATCGAAAGGCAAGGGTACCCGATCGACATGCCCGGCTGATGGGCATGGACCTGTGGGCTCTTTGACCTCAGACCTGAAACCTGAGACTTGAAACTCGAAAATTGAAACTCGAAACCTTTCCTTCCAGGGAGTGATGCAATGCGAATTGCCGTCAGCGCCAGCAGCCATGATATCGATGCTCAAGTGGACCCGAGATTCGGGCGTGCCGCCTTCTTCCTGATGGTCGATACGGAGACGCTCAACTTCGACGCCGTGGAAAACAAGCAGAATCACCAGGCCGCTCAGGGAGCCGGCATCCAGGCGGCCACCCTTGTGGCCCGCTCCAAGGCCGAGGCCGTCCTGACCGGTCATTGCGGCCCCAAGGCCTTCAAGACTCTTCAGGCGGCGGGAATCCCCATCGTCGTGGGTGTGGGCGGCACAGTGCGTGAGGCTGTCCAGAGCTTCGTGAAAGGGCAGCTCTCCTATGCAACGGCTCCGGATGTGGAGGGCCATTGGGTGTGAGAGGCCCCCAGCATGGCCGGTTTTCAACTCGAGACTCTAAACTCGGAACTCGAGACTTATTCTAGCTGGTGGAGGTGATACAGGCGTCACAAGCGGCCGCCATTCCCCGCTCCCCAGCGCCTGTCGAGTCTCCACCCTGTCGTCCCCCGGTGTCCCCGTTCCGTCTGCTTCGGATCATGCGTCTCCTCCACCGGGGGACGATACCTTCCGGAAGGTTATGAAAGGGTTTTTGCGATGTGAAAGTGGTGTGAGATGGTGTGCCAAACGTTCGGGAGCCAGTCCATGTCAGTTCTCGGACGGATTTACATGTTCCATGCTAATGATTAATCTTTTTCTACTAATACATACGATCACGCCTCCAGATGTGCTGTCGGGTGATTCCTGTCGCGCAGATCTTGTCACTCGAAGGAAGCTCATGAAGAATTCGTGATATTTCAGCCAGCTCATAACACCGACTCTCACAATCAGCCAGCACTCCATATTCCATATATTCTCCCGGTCCCTCGGCGGCCAATTTCGGCAGTTGCTTGGCGAAGGCGCTGCAGGACTGTAGATAGACAGCAGATGGACCGAGAGCGAGACATCGCGTGGATGCCCATCGGGAGGCAGCCTGTTTTTGTATTCCACCAGGGAGAGGCTCGAGAAGAAAGGGGGCTCTCCCCGTCATGATGCCCCCTGAAGGGTATGCGGAAGGATTCCAGACCAAGGTTCTCCAACTGACCGAAATCAGACAGGAAGGGTCGGAGCGTGCTGAGGATCGGGGTGTGAAGATTCACCCATTCTTCCTCAGCGGTACGGAAGGCAGAACCCGAAGCAAGGAGGAAGGCCATGAAGGAATTCAAAAGACGGCAGAACAGTCAACGGTGGCATTGGTGCAGGGACTGCTCCAACTACCCCACGGAACAGGATGTGCTGATCAGTCATGAAAAACCGGGGTACGGGGAGCTGTGCGAGGAATGCGCGAAGAAGGAGCCCCTTGAGAAGTAGCGGGCTCGGTATGCGGAAAGCAGGAGATCCACGATGGAGAAATGGGGGGAGGATGATCGTCTTATACTTCATTAGCTTGAGGGTTGGCGCTCATTCTCCCGCAGTCTCCGCACGCGATGTCTTTCACATCTGAGCTCCAGCGGCCGGATGTCCCTTTTTTTTGGACCTCGACACGGTTTTCGGCAAACCGGGTGATTCTGCTCTCTGTCATTCACCGTTTGGATGGAAAGTTGAAGCGACCGGACAGAACAAAACCGGTCAGCCGGAGATCAGATGAGCGACCTCGGATGGGTTGTCGCAGGTGGGTTGTTGATGAGTGCCATCGCACTGGTGGGAGGCATTACAACCGTGCTGCAGCCTGCCGCCCTGGAGCGTCTGGTTCTACCCATGGTGTCCCTGGCGGCCGGCACGCTGCTGGGGGGTGCTGTTCTGCACATGATCCCCGCGGGGTTCGAAGCGCTGGGGGCATTGAGCGGAGGACTCTGGCTTCTGGGGGGGTTTACGGCTTTCCTGGCCCTTGAGCAGTTTCTTCACTGGCACCACTGCCGCCGGGCGTCGGCTGAGTGCCGGAGTCCCATGACATATCTGATTCTCCTGGGAGATGCACTGCACAATTTCCTGGGGGGTCTCAGCATTGCCAGCACTTTCCTGATTGACCACAAGGTCGGCATCACGGCCTGGCTTGCCGCTGCAGCCCACGAAATCCCCCAGGAACTGGGTGATTTCGGCGCATTGGTCCACGGGGGCTGGAATCGCCGAAGCGCACTTATTTGGAATCTGCTCTCCGGCCTGACCTTTCTCCTGGGAGGTCTGGCGGCTTTGGCCGCCTCATTCCGGTTTGAAGTTGCCGGCTTGATCCTGTTCGGTGCCGGGAACTTCATCTACATAGGGGCATCCGATCTCATTCCCGAGATCAAAGCCAGTCCGGAAATCCGCAAAGCCCTGCTGAACTTCAGCTGTTTCGCAGCCGGGGTCACTCTCATGGCTTGCCTGGCTCATGTGTTTCAGCATTGAGCGCGATGCTTGAGGAAGTCGTCCAGTATGCCAGAGACGGACCGGAATGCCTCAGGAATCGGGGCAGAGCCATTCTCGATACCAGCTCCCTGGTGTTCTATGAATGCGGCAGGGACATCTGCCCTTTTCCTCAGGCCAGCGTACCAGCGGGCTTGGCTGTCAGTCCTGCGGGTCGTTTCCCCTCTGGTTTCAGGGCGCCGTCTGTGGCGTGGTCAGCCTGTGCATGGGGGAGCCGCACTTTTTCGGCACGCGGGAGCTCCTGGAGGAGATGCTCAAGGCAGCCCTGAGCTTTGTGAGCCCATGCCGCATCATCGCCTCCCCGACAATCGGCTGTCCATCTCGAAGTCGGACGGGAGGAGGAAGGCCCAGGGCCGGCTGCTTTGCACTCTTTGGTCTTATGCATTATATATCTGCACGATTTCATAAGGATACCCCAGTCCCACCCCTCAATGGAGTTGTCCATGGAGTTGCCGATCGAGGATTTGCAGCGGACCCAGCTCGACCGTTTTCACAACATTCTGTCCCACCTTCATGCCGGTATCCTCCTCGTTGGGGAGGATTGGCGCGTCGAATTCGCCAACCAGGCCTTCTGTGACCTGTTCGAGCTGAATCTTGCGCCCGAGGAGCTGCGGGGCCTGACCTCCTCGGAGGTCATCAGGAAAATCCGCCATGTCTATGCAGATCCGGTCGCAGCCGTGGAGCGGATCTACCACATCATCGAGCGGGGCATGCCTGTCAGAGTCGAGGAGGTCGCGCTGCGCAACGGGCGGACCTGCCTGCGCGATTACATCCCCCTCTTCCTGGAAGGAAGACGTTGCGGTCGACTGTGGCATCACCAGGACATCACGGAGCGCAAGCGGGCGGAATTGGAGCTTTGGAAGTCGAACGAAGAAATCGCCTTGAACCACCAAATCGCCAATATCATCCTGACCGCCCATGAGGAGCAGGTTTGCGGCGAGCTCCTTGACCTGATCCTGCAGCAAGTGGAAAGCCCCATAGGTTACCTGGGCTACCTCGATGACCGGGGGGATTTGGTCTGCCCCTCGATGACGAAAGCGATCTGGGATCAGTGCAGGATTCCCGGGAAAGAGGTCCGGTTCTCACGAGACTGCTGGGGAGGTCTGTGGGGCCGCTCGCTGTTGGGGAAGACCACGCTGACCGCCAACCGTGACCTGGCTCCACCGGATGGCCACCTGCCGCTTCACCGTGCCCTGGTCACGCCAATCCTCCTCCAGGGCGAGGTGATCGGCCAGATCGCCGTGGCCAACAAGGCGTCGGACTATACGTCCGAGGATCAGGAGCGAATGGAGTCCATCGCCGAATACATTGCACCGCTCCTCCACTCCAGGCTGCTTCGGCAGAAGCAGCGCGCGGAGCGCAGGGCAGCCGAAGCGGCGCTTCGGCGCAGTGAGGACAAGTACCGCGGACTCGCAGCGAGCATTCCCGGAATGGTATTTCAGTTTGTCCTGCACCCGGATGGCTCGTATGCGCTTCCTTATGTCAATGAGCGAATCATGGAATATGCGGCAATTCCGGCGGAAGCAGCCATGGCGGAACCGTCACTGATCTTCGGTCCGATACATCCCGAAGACCGGCAGTTGATTCAGGAGGCTATCCAGCTTTCGGCCCGGACACTTCAAACTCTCGCCGTGGAACATCGCATCATGGATGCTCACGGAGAGGTCCGGTGGTTTCGGGTCGACTCCAACCCGCAACGACTGCCCAATGGAGATATCCTGTGGAATGGCGTTTCCATGGATATCACCAGCCGCAAGAGGGCCGAGGCCGAGATCCTGGACCAGAAGCGATTGCTGGAGGAGCAGGCACGCCATCTCGAGGAGATCAACACGGCGCTCAAAGTCCTGCTGGATCGGCGTGAATACGAGAAGCGAAAGCTTGTGGAGGAAATGCACGCGAACATGCAGCAGCTCATCCTGCCCTACCTCCAGAAGGCCAGGTCTCGGGTTTCTGCGTCCGAAGGCAAAACGCTGCTCGAGATCGCCGAGAGCAACCTGAACCTGCTTGCGGCCGATCTCCTGAGAATGCTCCCCGCAGGAAGCACCGGCCTGACACCCACGGAAGTGAGGGTAGCGGACCTGGTGCGACACGGGAAAAGCAACAAGGAAATCGCCGAACTGCTCGCCGTCTCCAGCAATGCCGTGTCCTTCCACCGCAAGAATATCCGCAGGAAGCTCGGCCTTAAGGGAGAGAAGGTCAATCTTCAATCCTTTCTTCGGTCCTCCCTCCAAAGCATGGTAGGGTAGTTAAATACTACTATTAACCTACCTGAAATTTACCTTTCTCAAGAGACCGGAATTAAAGTATGTTTTAAACCAAGCTGCTGTTCGTTGCCGGCAGGTGCGATGCGCCAGGCTGGACCGGGCTCCCTTTCGGTGCGAGGCATGGACGACCGGCAGCATTATTCTCCTCGTGGATCCTTGATGGTCGGAAGAAACACTCCACTGCTTCAAACCTCGGCCAAGGCCCCTTCAGGGATGGGGTCACCGGGCGTTTCCCGGAGGAAAGCAGACCATTGGACCTTGAATCCAGTTCGGAAACGCGGGACCGTCGGGGCGGAGACGCCGCTCCGATCCTGTATGACATTCTCGAGGCGACCCTGGCCGGTTATTGGGATTGGGACATTCCGGCCGGTGAGGAATATCTGAGCCCTGCCTTCAAGAGAATGTTCGGGTACGAGCCCGATGAGCTGCCGAATGTGCCCGAGACCTGGCAGCGCCTCATCTTTCCCGAGGACCTGCCGGGCGTTCTGGAAGTCTTCGACAGGCACGTGGAGAGCCGCGGCGCGGAACCCTTTTACAACGAGGTGCGTTATCGTCACAAGGACGGCTCGACGGTCTGGGTCATCTGCGCCGGGCGGGTGATCGAGTGGACAGAGGACGGCAGGCCCAGGCGCATGGTCGGGTGCCACGTGGATATCACCGGACGCAAGGAGGCGGAAGCAGCTCTTCATCGAAGCACGAGGCTGCTCGAGACCATCATCGACGCCATCGCAGCCCCCGTGTTCTACAAGGACCGCCAGGGGGTGTACCTCGGGTGCAATGCGGCATTCGCTGACGTGCTGGGATTGAAACGGAAGGACATTATCGGGAAGACGGCCTTCGAGATCGCCCCCCTGGAACTGGCTAAGGTTTACCATGACTCGGACGTGGCGCTCATGGAGAGCGGAAACCCCCAGGTTTACGAAGCGGAAGTGGTGCGGGCCGACGATTCACGTAGCCGTTTCATGTTTCATGAGGCGCCCTTTCGCGACCAGGACGGGTCTGTCGCCGGGATTGTTGGGGCCATGATCGACATCACCCGTCTGAAGCAGGCCGAAGTCGAGCTGCGGGATTCCCTGCAGGAGAAGGTTGCTCTGCTGATGGAGGTGCACCACCGGGTAAAGAATAACCTGCAGATTGTGGACAGCCTTCTGTCCCTGCAGGCCAATCGCTCGACGCACCCCCAGGTGTTGGGGGCTTTGCAGGATTCCCGTAACCGGGTGCGCTCGATGGCCCTGCTCCACGAAACCCTGTACCGTTCCGGGAACCTGGCGCGTATCCAGTTCGCGTCGTACGTGGAGGAGCTCTGCAGAAGAATCTTTCACGCGTTCGGTCAGACGGCAGGACGGGTCGGCATCGAGACCCGCGTGGCCCCGATTGGACTCACCCTCGATCAGGCAGTGCCCTGTGGCCTCATCATCAATGAGCTCGTCTCCAACGCTTTGAAGCACGGTTTTCCGGGTGGCCGCAGCGGCAAGGTCGTGGTGGAGCTGTGTCGTGCACCCGGACAGATGCTCCTCTTGATTGTCCGCGACGACGGGGCGGGGCTGCCTGATGACCTCGATCCTGAGAACATCACGACCCTGGGATTGCAGCTGGTCCGCGACCTGGCGGGGCAGTTGGACGGGCATTTGACAGTGGAAAGGGCACAAGGAGCTGGAGCGTCCTTCAGGGTTGTCTTTCCTGATCGTGGTGATGCGGCTTCGGGAGAATCATCATGAAGACCCCGCGTATTCTGGTCGTCGAAGATGAGGTGGTGGTCTCAAGGGAGATCGCCGAAAGGCTGGAGCTCATGGGCTACCAGCCTGTGGGGCGCGCGGCCAGCGGCGAGCAGTGTCTCAGGCTGGTCGAGCTGCAGAGGCCGGACCTCGTCCTCATGGACATCCGCATCAAGGGAGAGATGGACGGGATTGCTGCGGCGGAGGAGATACGCCATCGCTTTCATCTCCCGGTGATCTTTCTCACGGCCTATTCCGAAGATACAACCCTGGAGCGCGCAAAAGCCGCCGAGCCCTACGCTTGCATCTTCAAACCCGTAGCCGACCGTGAGCTCAAGTCCGCCATCGAGATTGCCCTTTACAAGCACCGTGCAGAAGAAGAGATCCGGCGTCTCAACCGGCTCTATGACGTGTTGAGCCAGGTGAACCAGTCGGTGGTGAGGACCCGCTCGCGCGAGGAAATGCTCACCCGGGTTTGCCGCATCATCGTCCAGCGGGGCGGGATCGAGCTGGCATGGATAGGCTGGCTCGACCCGGCCACTTCCCGGATCGACCCCGTGGCTCATTACGGAACCCGGAACGAGATGCTGGAGGAAGTGGTCCAGTATGCCAAAGACGAATCCGAAAGCCTGGGGAATCCGGGCAGGGCCATTCTCGAGGGCAGGTCCGTGGTGTGCAACGAATGCGGCAGGGACATCTGCCCTTTTCCTTCGGCCAGCGCACCAGCGGGCTTCGGGTATCAGTCCTGCGGGTCGTTTCCCCTCTGGTTTCGGGGCGCCGTCTGTGGTGTGTTGAGCCTGTGTACGGGGGAGCCGCATTTTTTCGGCGAGCGGGAGGTCCACCTTTTTGAGGAAATCGCGTTCGACGTCTCATTCGCTCTCGACAAGCTCGAGGGAGATGCCGAGCGCGAGCGCATGGAGAGGTCGCTGCGGGCGGCCAACGAACGCCTGACAGCCCTCTTCGAGCGGGCACGGGACGCCATCCTCATCGCCGATCCCGAAAGCGGCATCATTCTGGAAGCCAACGCGGAGGCAGCAAGGCTTCTGGGGAGACCCCGCAAGGATATCGCGGGGCTGCATTATTCCGAGATCTACGTGCCCGAGAGGCTGCATTACGATCGCGAAGGTTTCTTGACCTGTGCACGGAGCCGCGAACCGGTGCTGCGCGAAACCGTGGTGCTGCGGCCGGATGGGACGCGGGTGCCGGTGGAAATCAGCGGCGGGCTGGTGGACCTGGGAAACGGGCAGCATGTCCTCCAGGGCTTTTTTCGGGACGTCACCGAGCGCCGGGCGGCTGAAGAAGAGGCCAAAAGGCAAAGGGAAATGCTGGTCCAGATCTTCGAAAGTGCCCCCATCATCATGATGACGGTCGACCGGGACTTTCGCGTCAGGCAGATCAACTGCACCGGGGCTGCTTTTGCGGGCCGACCGGGGGAGACACTCCTGGAGGCGCTCTGCGGCGAGGTGCTCCGCTGCCTCAATGCGCTTCAAGGCAACGGCTGCGGGACGAATGCACCGTGCGCACTCTGTCCGTTACGAAGCCGGGTAAGCCAGACTTTTGAGACCGGTGAAGGGGCTCGCGGCACCCAGGGCCGGTTGTTCATCCGCAGGGGCGGCACGGAAGTCCCCGTTGACTTCTTGATCTCCACGGCATTGGTCAGAGATGAATCCACGGACCTTGTCCTGGTCATCATCGTGGACATCACGGAGTGGAAGCGGGCCGAGCAGGACCGGGAGAGGCTCGAGATGCAGCTCCAAGAGGCACAGAAGCTCGAAGCCATCGGGACCCTGGCCGGAGGGATCGCCCATGATTTCAACAACATCCTGGCCCCCATCGTCGGCTACACGGAGATTGCCCTCGGGGAGATGGGCGAGCCGGACTCCCGACGGGAGCTCCTGGAGGAGGTGCTCAAGGCAGCGAGCCGGGCCAAAGAGCTGGTAAAGCAGATCCTGGTTTTCAGCCGCCACGAACAGGAAAAGCCCATGATCTCCATGAACATCGGCTCCGTGGTGAAGGAAGCATTGAAGCTCCTTCGAGCCACGCTCCCCAGCACTATCGAGATCAGCCAGGACATCGAGAAAGGCGTCGCTGTGGCCGATGGGACCCAGATCCACCAGGTCATCGTCAATCTCTGCACCAACGCTGCGCACGCCATGGATCACAAGGGCACCCTCAGCGTGTCTCTCAGGAACGTGACTTTGGATCAACAGGATCTCGACGCATCCGTCGCTTCGGAGATGAAGGCGGGGCCTTACCTGAAGCTCCGTGTGGCAGATTCGGGCCGTGGTATGGATGTGGAAACCGTCCAGCACATTTTCGAACCCTACTTCACGACCAAGGCACTGGGCAAAGGGACCGGCCTGGGGCTGTCCGTTGTGCATGGGATCGTCAAGCGGCATGGGGGAAAGATCGTCGTTCAGAGCGAGCCGGGCCGGGGCAGCAGCTTCGACGTCTACATTCCGGCTGCCGAGGAGAAGGCTGAACAGCCCATGGCCATCCTCGAGAACCTGCCAAGGGGATCGGAGAGGATCCTGATCGTGGACGACGAGGAGATGATTGTCCGGATGGCGGCGAAGATGCTCACGAGACTGGGCTACGACGTCACATCACAGACCAGTCCCCTGGATGCCCTCAACCTTTTCAGATCCGATCCCCGGGCCTTCGATCTCATCATTACCGACTACACCATGCCCGGAATGACGGGAATCGACCTGGCACGGGAGATATTCAAAGAGCGCCCTCAGCAGCCGATCATCCTCAGCACGGGGTTCAACGAGAGGCTCACGGAGGAGGGCGCCCGGAGGCTGGGCATTGCGGAGATCGTCATGAAGCCGCTGGTCAGGCAGGAGCTGGCGGAATTGGTGCGGCGCGTACTCGATGCGCAGAAAACTTGAAACGATCCTCCCGCTTATGGAGTTGTGCCTCTGAATGAGATCGCGGGAGGGCAGTCCAGAAACATGAGCGGGAGCCCGGGTAACCGGGCTCCCACCTTTCATGAGCTAAAAATCGTTGAAGGTGTCATGATCCATTGGGATGACCTCCCTGGGGTTGCGCTCTCGACCGCCGCCGGAAAGCATGGAAGCATGATCCCTTCCATTGGCTCCCCGCTTTCGTGGCAGCTCCGCTGCAGGCAGGACTGACGGGGAAAGCCTGCCATCGGCGCCACGGGAGCGAGGCGCTTCGGCGTTCCGCCTCCCGACCTTTTCTTTCTTTCCGCCGGCGGTACCCACCATCACGACGAGCTCACCCACCATGTCCTTCATGGATTCCGCCTGGGCGTTCATTTCCTCGGAGGCAGCGGCTGACTCTTCCGCATTGGCCGCGTTCTGCTGAGTCACCTTGTCCATCTCGCTCACCGCCCTGTTGATCTGGTCGATTCCCTGGGCCTGCTCGCTGGATGCGGCAGAGATCTCGCCCACCAGTTCGGCCACTTTCGTCGAGCTGCCGGCCACCTGCTGGAAGGCCTCGTTGGTTCGGGACATGAGCTCGGAGCCGTCCTTCACTTTTTTCACGGTACCTTCGATGAGGTCGGCCGTGCTCTTGGCGGCTTCGGCTGCGCGCATGGCCAGATTCCGGACCTCGTCGGCCACCACCGCGAATCCGGCTCCCGCCTCACCGGCGCGGGCAGCTTCCACAGCAGCGTTCAAGGCCAGCAGGTTCGTTTGAAAGGCGATTTCATCGATCGTCTTGATGATCTTGGAGGTTTCCTCACTGGCCCTGGAGATGTCCGCCATGGACTCCGTCAGCTGGCCCATGGATGCGTTGGCGGTGTCGATGATCCGTTTGGCCTCGGCCATCAGCCCATTGGCCTGCAGGGCGTTTTCGGCATTCTGCCGGGTCATGGAAGCCATTTCTTCCAGCGAGGAGGACGTTTCCTCGATGGCGGCGGCCTGCTCGCTGGCCCCTTCAGCGAGAGACTGGCTGGCAGAGGAGACCTGGGTTGAAGCCGAGGCCACCTGATCGGCGCCGTCGGTCAGCCCGGCAATCACGCGGCGGATGGGACCCGTGATGGACCGCGTGAGGAGGATACCGAGCACAATGGAAACCAGTGAGGCGATGACCATGGCAGCGATCGCTACGGCTTTTATGGTGCGCGCCTGGGCAGTGGCGGCATCCGTAGCCTTCGCCGCCGCTTCGCGATTAGACTGAGCTATCTTCTTGAGCAGGTCGATCGCCCCCCGCTGCTTTTGCGTTACAGGACCAAAGAGCTGCTCCTGGGCTTTGCGCGAGACCTCTATGGATTCATTGGCGATGCTGAGCATGGCTTCGAAATGCTTGAAGACCTCCTGCATCGCAGGAACCATCTGATGCTCGTAGCTGGCCCTGGCCTCCTCGAGTCTCTCTTCTGCCACAAGCTCCTTGATCTTCTTCACTGCATCGTGGAATTGCCTGTGCGGTCCGGTAATGGACTGCAATTCCCTGGACAGCGCCTCGTTGTCGGTCTTGAAGCTAGGCAGCCACTTGCCTGCGTTGCAGGCCGTATGGTCGTCTCCGCCCGCAAAAACCGACTGTTTCATGTGCAGAAGATGGAGGACCCGTTGAACGAGCAGATAGTGATCCTTGGTGAACTGCTCAATCTGGCGCCCCAGGGCCATGGGATCGGCAATGCCGAGGCTTTCCACATGTTTGGTCATTTCGACGTATTTGTTGTTTTCATCCCTCCATGCGTTCCATTCCGCCTCGAACTGCCTCCAGAGCTCTGCCTCGCCCGATGTTCGAGGAAGCTCCTCGTACGCCTTCCAGGCCGCCCCGTACCGCTCGCGGGCATCGGCCAGGTTCTTGTACTGCCGCTGGCGCAGTTCAGCTGACTGGCCGGGAATGGCAAGGGTGCGCATGGTGCCCCGGACGGATTCCGCACTCTCTGCAATGGCCAGCAGGCTCTCTACGGCCGGCAGTCTGACCTGGCCGACTTCGTGGATACTCTGCACGCTTTTCGTCGCCCCGTAAAACCCTACAAGTCCTACCAAAAGGGTGATGACCGTTACGGAGGCAAAGGCCAGAAGCAGCTTGGTCCCCAGTTTGACATTTTTCAGCATCGCTCTTTTCTCCTCATTCTTTTCTGTGTGGTTGTGTCTCGACTGTCCATTCTCAATGCAATCAAAACCTCAAGTCTCCAATCCTTTACGTGGCATTGCCGTCTCCCTTTCCCGGACCGTGAATGCCTGAGTATCCAAGCTGCGCCGCCATCTTCCGCAGAACTGCCGTAACCTCGCCGAAGTCTCTTTCCCTGCTCGTGATGAATCGTGGCCTCAGCTGGTGCGCCTCCGGCAGCACCTGAGGATTCCATTCAGGAAGGACAAGAATGGTTCGAGTGCCGGCCAGGAGATCGACGAGACCCGGGAGGCGTGCAAGGTCAGTGGCGTCGAAGGGGAAGAGAAGGACAGCGAGCACATGGCCCAGCGGAGGCAGCAGGGATGAACGAAGCTCCTCGATGGTTTCGAGCATCTCAAAGCGGTCGACCGGCACCTCAGCCTGAAGTCGAGCCAGAAGAATCGATCTGTCGGGATAGTCTGCAGCAGCGTAAACAATGAGATTCATGGCACCATTCTCCTTCGTGGAGACACGAGAAGACAAGTTCTGTGCCATTCCAGCCAGACCTCGAACAAACTGGATTTATTGTGTTTTTACAAAAACTTGTGCGATTGACCTGAAAGTGCGGAAGCTTCGCATGGCATGCAAGGGGTGTCCGATTCTCGAGAATGTTCCTGAAAATCGGACATCAACTGTTCACAAGGTCATAGTGTGGAGGTTTGGATCACCCGCTCGCGGAAATCCGGTGGTGTTTGAGGAGGTCGTAGAGGCGGGACCGGGAGAGGCCGGAGAGGCTGCAGGCCCGTCGAACGTTGCCCTGGGTGTAAGCCATCAGATTGAGGAAATACTGTCGGTCCAGGTCCTCGCGATGCTGCTTGAAGGGAACGGGGGGTTCCGTCCAGCCGGGAGTTGTTGTGTCCGATTGAGGGGACTTGTCACCCGAGGACAGCGAATCCCTTGCCAGGGCAATACGGATCTCGTCAGGCAGGTGTTTCACATGGAGCGTCGGCTCCAGAAGGGCGTCTGCCACCGCCCGCTCCACCGCGTTCAGCAGCTCGCGGACGTTTCCGGGCCACCGGTAGCTGTTCAGTGCTTCCAGAAACTCAGGAGCCATGCCCTTGAGTCCGATCCTCAGGCGTTCGCACACCTTGGCCAGGTGATGCATGGCGAGCTCGTTGATATCGCCGGTGCGCTCCCTCAGGGGAGGAAGCTCGATGGTGAAGGAACGGATGCGGAACAGGAGATCCTCCCGAAAGGCTCCCTCCTGGACCATACGGTCAAGGTCGCGATGGGTGGCCACAACTAACCTGAAATCACTGGCAATTTCCGTTCGACTGCCCACGGGCCGAAAGCGCCGCTCCTGAAGGACCCTCAGGAACGCTTTCTGGATGTGGGGCGGCAGTTCGCCCACTTCGTCCATAAAAAGAGTCCCGCCGTCGGCCTGCCTGATCAAGCCTTCCTGGGGCTTATCCGCACTTGTGAAGGCCCCTTTGGTGTGCCCGAAAAGGATGCTCTCAACGAGCGTTTCGGGGAGCGCGGAGCAGTCCAGCACCACAAAAGGCCGATGGTGACGGGGGCTGTTCTGATGCACCGCCTGGGCGAACAGCTCCTTGCCGGTGCCGGTTTCCCCCGTGATGAGGACGTTGGCCTCAGTGGATGCGACCCTCGCCACCTGATCAAAGCAGGAGAGGATCTGGACGCTGCTCCCCACGATACCGCACCGCTTGACGGCCACGACACCGGAGACCTGGGAGCGAGCCTGCTTCTCCTCGCGATACTGGAGAGACCGAAGCAGCGGAAGCATCATGCTCTCGAGGGACGCCGGCTTCTGGAAATAGTCCCATGCTCCGCTGCGGATGGCCAGCTCCGCCCCGTGGGCATCACCCGCCCCGGTCATGATGATCACTTCGGGCCGCCCCCGCGTCTCCGTGAAGAGAGGGATGGCATCCAGGCCGCTTCCATCGGGGAGATTCACGTCCAGGAAGACCACATCGAAGTCGTTTGCAGAGGCTGCCTTCAAGGATTCATCAAGCCTGTAGCAGCACTGCGCCTGGTGTCCTGTTTTTTGGATCATGCGGGCGAGCATGATACATACGTTCTGGTCGTCGTCGACAATCAGGATATGGCTCATGGATCCTGAACTCTCTCCGTGCGCAACGATGCATCGAGGATTCTGCAGGACCTTACAACCTGGTCCCCAGAGCATCAGAATGTCAGACAGTGAGCTATATTGGAATATCGATCCTGTTAGGTATTTATACCGATATTGCCGCATGCTCGTCGAGAAGTAAAGTATCAAAGCTGAAGAATCCGCTCCTTCCCGAAGATGCAATCCCTGGAGCTCTCTTGAAGGTGACGGTCTCGCTGATTGGACTTGTTCAATGGCATGAGGGGCGGTATTTTGCGGTTCGGAGGGGAGGCCCGACCATGAAGATTTCAAAAGTGCTGCCCATTTTGATGTTTGGGTTCGTCCTGACTCTGGGCTCTCAGGCACGTTCCATGGACAATCTCCCTGTCCCGTTCCAGGATGAAAACCTCGATTTCTACGGATATCGCGACCGCACCGGCAGGGTGGTGATTCCCGCGAGGTATCAGATTGCCGGCGAGTTTTCCCGTTACGGCATCGCACCCGTAGCGGACGAATCGGGCTGGCAGTATATCGACGTCGCGGGCCGGACGGTCGTGAGACCTTTTCTCGTCGACAACGGGCCGGATGACTTCCAGGAGGGTCTGGCACGATTCCAGGAGGGGGGACGATTCGGCTATTTCGACGAAAGAGGCCGGATCGTCATTCAACCCCAGTTTGATTTTGCAGCTTCCTTTTGCGGGGGGCGGGCCGCCTTCTGTTTCGGCTGCGTCAAGACAATGGATGGCGAGCATTCTCGTTACACGGGCGGGAAGTGGGGGTTCATCGACCGGGAGGGGCGCATGGTGATCCCGGCTCAATTCGATGAGGTTCGGGAATTCCAGGGGGGAGCGGCACGGGTGAGGCTGGGGAGCCAATGGATCACCATCGGCGGCGAAGGAGCGCCGGACGAGAGCCGTTCCATCGGGCACACCCGGAACGAAGGCCGCGGGGAGTAAGGGGAAAAGGATGAGCACCCTTGAGCGGGCCATCGCCATCGCCGCCGAGGCTCACCAGGGACAGCGGGATAAAGCTCATGAACCGTACATCCTGCACCCGATCCGGGTGATGCTTCGGCTGTCGGACCCCGATGAGCGCGTGGCCGCCATGCTCCATGATCTCTTGGAGGATACGGATTGGGGCCGGTCGGACCTCGAAAGGGAGGGATTCTCCAGAAGCGTGCTGGATGCGGTCGAGTCGCTCACGCGTCGGTCGGACGAAACCTATGAGGATTTCCTGAATCGGCTGTCCCTGAATCCCATCGCCTTGCGGGTTAAACTGGCGGACCTCGAAGACAACCTGGACGCATCGCGCATCGAACAACCCACGGAACGGGATTTGCGCCGCATGGACAAATACAGGTCGGCCCGAGCCTTTCTCGAGTCCGTCGCTGCAGCCATTCGCCAGGGCGGGACCCTGGCTTGATGCACCTGTTCGGCACGAGTGCTTCTCGTTTCGCGTCAGACGTTCCCGCATGCTTCCGGCGGGGATCCCATCCGGGCACCTTTGATTCCCGCCAGGGACATGCGGGATTGACGACTACTGCGGTCTCTCCGCTGTGCGGAGCTGGACCGGACACCGGGGGCGCAACCCATGATCATCCGTCGAATCGTATGGATTATGTTGATCCTGCCTCTGCTTTCGGGAGGCTGCGTCAAGGCCAGATTCAGTCTCTTTCCGGACTCGAGTGACCCTCTCGAGGAGTACACGATCGAGGGATCGGCCAGGGAAAAGATCCTCGTCATTCCCATACGGGGGGTACTTGCGGACAGTCCGAGGGAATCCCTCCTGAGGTCGAGACCCTCCGTCGTGCAGGAAGTCGTGTCTCATCTGAGGAAGGCCGAAGAGGACGAAAACATCAAGGCGCTGCTCCTGAAAGTGGACTCGCCCGGGGGCACGGTCACGGCCAGCGACCTGTTGTACCACGAGATCATGCGGTTCAAGGAGCACTCGGGAGCCAAGGTGGTGGCCTCCCTCATGGGAGTTGCCGCTTCGGGCGGCTACTATGTGGCCCTTCCGGCCGACTCCATCGTGGCTCATCCAACAACGGTTACGGGATCCGTCGGGGTGATCTTTATCAAGCCCAAGGTATCCGGGCTCATGGTGAAACTGGGGCTGGACGTCGAAGTGGACAAGTCGGGGAAGAACAAGGACATGGGCTCCCCATTCCGGAATTCGACCGATGAAGAGCGGGAGATCGCCCAGTCCCTCATCGACGGCCTGGCAGGGCGCTTCCTCAGGCTCGTGGAGACGCACCGCAGGCTGGAGACGGTCCGGCTGCACAATGTGGCCTCCGCGAGGATCTACCTGGCGGACGAAGCCCTCACCCTGGGGCTCGTGGACCAGATCGGCTACCTGAATGATGCCATCGACCGGGCGAAAAAGCTGGCTGAGCTTCCGGATGATGCCCGGGTGGTCGTATATCGTCGGACCGAGTATTCGGATGACAATCTCTACAACAGCAACGTGGCCGTCTCCGAATCAGGACCGCTCAGACTCATGGACCTGGGAATTCTCGAGAGCCTGAACGTGCTGCCCAGTGGATTCTACTACCTCTGGCTCCCGGCTGCCCACGGCCCCTCGTGATTGTCCATTCTCTGAGCCTGAACGATTGCGCTCGGCGCCGAGCGCCGTTAAGATATTATCAGAGCCGTCGAGCTGACACTCACAACCGATCCTCTCTATGGAGGACTTTTGATGAGACGATATATCCGCCTGTTGAGGCAGACCGAGCTGCACGTATTTCTTTTCGTGTTGGGCTTCATCTCTCTCAACTGGCCCATCTTGAGCATTTTCCATAGCGAGAGCCCGACAGGGATTTTCAGCTATTTCTTCGTGATCTGGTTTCTGATTATTATGATTCTTTTTCTGATCAACCGAGCCTGCAGTTCGGATGTGCATCAGAGCACCGAAGACGAGTCGTATTGATCCCGTCCTGAATCGAGCGATCTAATTTCAGCGGTTAAGCATCAGCTTTGGACTATGAGCGGGTTATGGTGGAATTGCCATGACCTGGCGGGCGTAACGTTTTGAAATACAAGCAGTTGAATTTTATGGTATAAATCAAGAATAGAATTGGGGACTGAAGGCTGATCGCACTGTTGGAGTCCGTGATTCCGTCAACGGGGAAATGAGGATTCGTCCATGGTGGACGCGACACTGGTTCTGGGGATTTTGGCGGCCTACGTGTGCCTCCTCTTTCTCATTGCCCTGCGGGTCGAGCAAAGATCCGCTGTGGGGAAGGGTCCGGCCAATCATCCCCTGGTGTATTCTCTTTCCCTGGCCGTCTATTGCACCGCCTGGACCTACTACGGCAGCGTTGGAAAAGCGGCGACGTCGGGAATTCTGTTCCTGCCCATCTACCTGGGTCCAACCATCGTGATTCTCCTTTGGTGGACCGTGCTTCGCAAGCTGGTGCGGCTCAAGACAACCTATCGGATCACCAGCATCGCCGATTTCGTCTCGGCGCGATACAACAAGTCCCAGCCTCTGGCCGCTCTGGTGACTGTGATCGCCATAGTGGGAATCCTGCCTTACATCGCTCTCCAGCTCAAGGCCATCATCTCGACCTTTGTCCTCATCACCACGCCTGCGACCCCCGACCTCTCCCCCGACACAGCGTTCATGAGCTGGGTGGGGCGGCACGTGGGCCCAGTGGTGGTGGTCCTGATGGTGATTTTCACCATCGGTCTGGGGGTAAGGCGTCTGGACCCCACCGAGCGGCATGAAGGCATGGTCGCCGCCCTTGCCGTCGAGTGCCTCGTCAAGCTGGTGGCTTTCCTCATGGCGGGAGTCTTTGTGACCTATTTCCTGTTTGATGGTTGGGGAGACATCTTCAGTCGAATTCATGAAAGCCCGGCGAAAGGGCTTTTTGCAGAATGGGGAGTTCATGGCTTTCCAGCGGTCTCCTGGACCACTTATCTCCTGTTGTCCATGTCGGCCATTCTGTGCCTCCCGCGCCAGTTTCACGTGGCCGTGGTGGAAAACAGCGACGAACGGCATATTCTGACAGCCATGTGGTGCTTCCCCCTCTACATGCTGCTCATCAACATTTTCGTGCTTCCCATCGCCCTGGGAGGACTCATCAAGGGATTTCCCATCGACAAGGCCGACTCCTTCGTGCTGTTGCTGCCCCTCCATCACGGAGAGGAGTGGCTGTCGCTCCTGGTGTTTCTGGGAGGGGTCTCGGCGGCGGCCGGCATGATCATGGTAAGCTCAGTCACCATGGCCACGATGATTACCAACCATCTGCTCCTGCCGGTGGTGGAATGGCTTCCGCCACTGGGCGCTCTGAAAAGGCATCTTCTGCACTGCCGCTGGTTTGTGGTAGCCGTCTTCATCACCATCGGCTTCTGGCTCGAAGAGCGCGTTTTCAAGCCTTATATGCTGGTCAATATCGGGCTCATCTCCTTCGCCGCCTTCTTTCAGCTGGCCCCGGCACTCCTTGGGGGCATCACCTGGAAGAAGGCCAACGCCACGGGAGCGTTCTGGGGTTTGAGTGCGGGCTTTCTGGTCTGGTGTTATACCCAGCTCATCCCGTCTTTCGTGCGGAACGGGTGGCTGCCGGAATCCCTTTTGACAGAGGGGCCAATGGGTTGGGGCCTGCTCAGGCCGGAAGCCCTTTTCGGGCTCACGGGACTGGACCATCTGAGCCACACCGTGTTGTGGAGCACGCTGTTCAACGTGGGATTCTACGTGCTGGCCTCCTTGTATCACGAGCCGACCCGGGCCGAGCAGAGTGCGGCCGAAGATTTCGTGGAAGTGCTCTCGGCCAGGGCGGCCTTTCGGGGGAGTGTGAAGCGAGAAGCGTTCATCCATCTGGCCACCAAGCTTGGTGAGCTGGAGGAGCTCCTGTGCCAGTATTTCCCTGAGGCCGAAGCTTCCGCCATGCTGGAGCGCTGCCTGGAGAAGACGGGGATTGGAGCGGCCGACAAGATCTCCATAACCCAGCTCGTTGAGCTTCAAAGCGAGGTAGAGACCAGCCTTGCCGGCTCCATCGGCTCGGCCGCCGCCTACAAGGCGGTCCGCCAGAAGACCTCCTTCGGTCCCCGGGAATCCAGGGAATTGTCCGAGGTTTACGGTGAAATGCTGGCCAACTTGAGACTCACGCCGGGAGAGCTCAAGACCAAGATCGACTACTACCGCGAGCGGGAGATGCTGCTCATGCGGCAGGGCTACGAGCTCGAGGAGAAGGTGGCGGAGCTTGAGAGGGAGATCGGCGAGCGCAAGAGGGCCCAGAAGGCCTTGCTCGAGAGCGAAGAGCGGTTCCGCGGGTTGGTCGAGACCATGAACGAGGGGCTCGAGATCGAGAATAAGGACGGCGTCATCGTGTACGTCAACGATAAGCTCTGCCAGATGTGGGGCTGCGAGCGTGATGAGATCCTGGGGCGCCTGGCCAGCGAATTTCTCGACGACAGCGAGGTCGCCAAAGGGCTGCAATGCATGGCGGAGCGCGGAATTCCCTGTACCAAGTGTCATGAAATCACCTGGAAGGGGCGGGACGGCCGGCGGATTCCGACCATCGTCTCCCACGTGCCCCTCTTCGATGCCGATGGAGGCTACGAGGGCAACTTCTCAGTGCTAACGGACATCACCGGATTGAAGGCCCTTGAGCGTGAAAAGGCCAACATCATCTCCATGTTCGCCCACGACATGCGATCATCGCTCACCGGAATTCACGGGCTTGGTTTGCGCCTCCTGACCAAATCGACCTCCCTGGACGAAGACAAGAAAGTCGAATATCTCAAAATCATCAACAAAGAGGCTTCCAAGCTGGAATCCCTCGTGGACGATTTCCTGGAATTCTCGCGCCTGGAGACGGGACGACTCAAGCTGAACTTCAGAGCCATGTCCCTGGACAAGGAGCTCCTCGAGCTCTTCAACGTCTACGAACCGAGAGCCAATCAGAAGGACCTGATCCTGGAGCTCGTGCTGGAAGAGACGTTGCCCATCATCGAAGGCGATGTGAACCGTCTGCGGCGTGTGTTCACCAACCTGCTGGATAACGCCCTGAAGTTCTCGAAATCCCATGGCAAGATCATGGTCATGGCGAGGGACACCCCGGATGAGGTCCATGTGGCGGTATCCGACGAGGGAATCGGCATTGCGGAGGAGGAGATCCCGTATATCTTCGACATCTTCCACAGGACTCCGGGTTCGGAGAAGCGGGAAGGTTACGGCATTGGGCTGGCCACAGTGAAAGCCATTGTGGAGGGTCACGGGGGACGCGTGAAAGTCGAAAGCCGTCTGGGAGAGGGCACCACGTTCACGGTTTCCCTGCCCAAGAAAAGGGAGAGCTCTCCGGATTCTCCGGAATGCGGCCCGGCGTAACTCATCTCAACATAAGATAATTGTTGGGGCCGGGACGCCGCCGGCCCTGCCGTCTGGTTCAACCCTTCAGTTGAAGTGTGAACCTGTCCAGCTCACTGCCGGCAGCCGGCGCCAAAGCATTTGGGGAGGCCGAAGGGGGGTCCGTCGTTCGGCCTCCTCGGATGTTGTGGGATTCAAACGCCAAAAACCTTGACGGGCCGATAAGGATGGGTCCCCTCGATCACTTCGACTCCGGCTTTGGCTTTGACTTTCTGCACAATGGTGTCCTTGTGGGGGCAGTTGTCGAGGAGGCACGTTCCGATGTGAACGGCATCAATGGTTTCCCCCATGGGAGCCATCCAGGTCTTGAGGCCGACCAGCCGCAAAACGGGGGAAGTACCCGGGCAGCCCCCGCAGTGGATGAGCCCGCGGAGGCTGGCGTCCATCCCCTTGTAGCGTTCGAATTCTCCTTCTCTCTTGTCGAATCCCATCAGGCAGCGATGACAGCCGAGGCAAGTCTCATCCTTGATGTTTTTGCAGCTCAGTACTGCGATGTTCATGTTTCTTCCTCCTCTGGTGGTGTTCTGCAATCATTGGATCGAGGTCAATACGAAATCGTGTGGAGTTTAGCAGAAGTTCTTGTCAGGTGAAAGGGAAGTCCACCTGTCCGCTCGTGTAACGGACTCAGGCTCGAAGCCTTGATAATTCCAGAGGGAGAAGTTCATCGCTGAATCACATCGCGCTGAGGGACGCTCCTTCAACCAGTTGTACCAGTTCCGGCGAATAGTCCTCGGCACACTCATGACAGAGAACCTGCATGGTGCCCTCCAGAAAGAGATCCGGTCCGAGCTCCGTTTTGGTGAGGCTCCCACACAGTCCACACCGCATCTCGCCGCCAAATACGTTGTCTTTGATGACCACACTGATCATGGCAGCACCTCCTTGAATAAGGGTACATGAAAGCATCCTTCGCGGCCTCAATAGTATAGTCAATAAATGCACCATAAAAACAGCATAAAGTATATGCTTGAGATTACAGTTGGATTATTATTTAAAAGCGTCGGACAATACATAAGCAGCACTGAATTATTTGTATATTTCATTGGCTGTACTAATACATAGAATTGAAAAACAGTTGGTTACATCAGGAGTGTGAGCTCATACTATGGGGTCAGATGGAAGCCGTAGATCAGAGAAGCCCCGAGGAAACAAGACAGGATGATCATCAGCGCCAGTCGGCGAACCGATATTCCCGCATTTTACAGCCAATGGTTCATGAACCGGATTCGGGCCGGAACCTGTCTTGTGGCCAATCCATTCAATGTCCGGCAGGTGAGCCGTGTATCTCTCGATCCTGCGGATGTGGAGGCCATCGTCTTCTGGACGCGCTATCCAAAGCCCATGTTCAGGCATCTTTCGGAGCTGGACCGGCTCGGCTACCGCTATGTCTTCCAATATTCTCTCCTCGGCTATCCACGAGCCATCGACCGGGGAGCACCGTCGCTCGCGGTGTCCCTGGCCACATTTCGGGAGCTTTCCGATCGGATCGGCCCTGACCGGATCACCTGGCGCTATGACCCCATATTCCTGACCAACCTCACCGACCCATCGTATCACAGGAGCCGCTACCGGCAGATTTGCGAAGCCCTGAAGGGGTCCACGCATCGATCGGTCATCAGCATCATGAAGCGCTACCGGAAAGTGGAGAGACGACTCAAGCGACTGGAATCTATGGGAGCCGAGCCCATGGAGCTCTCTCGCGATGGGTGGGCAGGATTCTTGGCCGACCTGGCGGATGCAGCACGGCAAAACAGCATGAAACTCAGCGCGTGCGCTTTGGAAATGGATATGTCTTCTTACGGGATCGAACCGGGCCGCTGTATCGATGCTGACGCATTGTCCAGAATCTTCGGGCTTCACCTGGAGCCGGTCAAAGACCCAGCCCAGAGAAGAACCTGTAGATGTACGGTCAGCAAGGATATCGGAGCCTACGAGACGTGCAGCTTTGGGTGCAGTTACTGCTATGCCACAAGCAGTCTGGAGAGGGCCCGAGCCAACAGGCGCCGACATGATCCCCGTGCGGAGCTCCTGATGACTCGGCCGTAGCTGAAGCTCTCGAGGGAATCACCCCGCCTCAGCCATAATCGGGGCCTGTTTCCAGCTCGGATGCATCAGTTCTTCGTAGACGGAGAGCGCCGCTTCGGAGCCCTGGCCGACGGCGGTCACGATCTGCTTGTAGCCTCCTTCCACATCGCCGGCCGCAAAGATTCCCGGAATGTTGGTCCGGTGGTGGGCGTCACGCTTGATGAATCCATCGGCGGTGAGCTCAACCCCGATCTTGCGCGCCAGGTCCACTGTGGGCTCGTAACCCACCGCCACAAAGACTCCGTCCACCGGCACCGAGAACACTTCACCCGTTTTGTTGTTGATCAGTTCGACCTCGGTGACCCGTTCCCTGCCCCGGACGGCCTTCACCTCGGTGTTCCAGAGGATAGGGATGTTATTGGCCTCCAGGTCCCTCACCAGGTGATCCTGGGCCCTCAGTTCGCCTCGTCGGTGGACGATGGTCACCGACACGCCCACATTGCGGAGGTAAAGCGCCTCGGTGGCCGCCGTGTTTCCTCCTCCGACGATGATGACACGCTTTCCGGAAAAGAGCTGGCCGTCGCAGGTTGCGCAGTAGCTCACTCCGCGGCCGCTCAACTCGGCTTCACCCGGCACGTTCAGGTGCTTGTGCCTGGCCCCTGTTGCCAGGATAACGGCTCTGGTCATGAAGCGCCGGCGACTGGTCTGAACCATGATCTTCCCGCCCGGCTGCTCGGGCTGGATGTCGAGAACTTCCTCACCCTGAAAGATCTGAACATATTCAAGCGCATGGCTCACCATGATGTCAACCAGGGTCTTGCCGGCCACACGAGTAAATCCGGGGTAATTCTCGACAATGGGTGTCGTCGCGATCTGTCCCCCCAGGGGGCCCTTTTCGACCACCGCCGTCCTGAGCCCGCTCCGGACCGTGTAAATCCCGGCCGTGAGCCCCGCAGGGCCGCCCCCGACAATCACCACGTCCGTTTCCACTTCCTCCGCGTCGCTTTCCGGAATAAAAACGGTCTGAGGCTCCAGCTTCTGGAGTGACAAGGCGAAAAGCTCCTCCGGCTGGAGTCCCTGCCCGATGAGCATATCATTGGCAAAAGTCTGAGGGACGCTGAATGCATTGTACTCGCCGGCCAGATCGGGGTTGGCCTGGATGTCGATCATCTCGACGGAAATGAGCTGAGGCACCAGAAGCGCCGCCTTGACGGCATGGATGGCCTGCTCCGGGCAGTAGGGGCAGGTGGGGCTCACAAAGACCCGGATGCGCCGGGGGGAATCGATCCTTTCAATGATCTTTCGGGACTGCTCGTTCAAGTTGGCCTCCCGATGTCCCACAAGGATCAGTGTTCCCATGAAGGTCCGGGACTCCTCGCCGTAAGGAACCCCCAAATAGCTGATGGAGAGATGCTCGGGATCGAAAAGAAGGGTCGGCGAGGTCGTCACGCCCCATTTCCTCGCCATTTCGTGGCTCAGGTCGAACTCCCGGAATTCGATCTTGCCGCTCAGGTTGCGGAAAGCCCTGATCAGATCCCGCGCCGCATCATTCAACACGTCGTTTTCCCCGCGACGGGTGAAGAGGTAGATGGGAACACTGTGGGGGAGGGCTCCCAATATGGTCCTGAGCTGATCTTCCACCTCCTTGCGCGCGAGGCCTTCCACTCGGCTCGATGACTGCTGGGGACTCATGGCTGATTCTCTCTCCTCACCTGATTTGCGTCCAAATGATCCGGCTTCGCTTGTGGTGCCGGAACCTGCCGTTATCTCGCGTTCAAGCGGTTTCGTCAGCGGGTTGCCGCTGCGGACTGAAATCGGCGGAAACCTCCCCTCCGTCTCAAAGGGTAAGCGCCGCCTGCTCGCCATTACGCGCTACCATGTTAAGCACTGCTTGAGAATAATCAAAAGGGGGGCAGAAGATCCGACCGTCAGGCGCTGAAGAAATCCTCGTCAAGCACCGCCTCTTCGTAGTCGAGGACGCAATGCTGTTTGCCTCGGCGGCCGATCTTGTGTCCTTCCTGTTTCAGCCGTCGCGTCTGTTCGTTCAGCCCCCCCGGATACTTTTCATTGAGGATGCCGCCCGATTTCAGAGTGCGCCAGTAAGGCGCGGTCTCCTGTACGCCCTCTTCGGCGGCTTCGTGGGCTGCCTCGGCGGCAATGCGGACGAACATCCCCGTCGTCAGAGGACAGGCTAGATCGGCCCCATGGCGTTTGGCCAGTATGGCTCGGATCTCCTGCACGGTGATGAGCTTCCCTGCAGGAATTTGACTCATGATTTCATAGACTTCCCCAGGCGACGGGATCACCATCCAGCCCGTCAGTCTCGGGGGGTCCGTGTCACTGGTGATCTCCTGAATCTTCGGGAGATCCGGGTTCCCGTCCAGCTTCTCTCTCCACGATTTTTTTTTCGCCATGGCCTCCGTCCCATTGCCCATCGGGTTAATAGTGACGCCAACCTCCCATGCTTCCCAACATGCCGAACAAGGCCATGAGGAGCACCCAAATCATCCCCAGGATCAAAAAGGCCGGGATGGAGGCGATGACCCACTTGACCATGAAGGTCACCATCGACCAGAAAGGCATGCGGATATCCGTGACGATGACCTGTCGCTGGGGCTCCTGATCCATGTTCGTCCTCCTGATATGGGGAATGGTTTATGTTGATTTTCCTCAACTTTACGCCACGAAAACGGATTCATCAAGGAACAACGTGATTGAGTGGCGCCCAACCCCTCTCAAGAGACCACGGCGGATGCATCCGGGGTCCTGACCGGCTTGAAGACCAGGGCGGCCAGGGGGGGCAGAGTGATGCTGATGGACTGGTAAAAGCCGTGAGTGGCCACGGGAGTGCTCCTGACCCCGCCCAGATTGCCCTGCCCGCTTCCTCCGTACAGCTCCGCATCGCCATTCATGACTTCCTGCCAGAAACCGGTGAAAGGCACTCCCACCCGGTAGTTGTGCCGGGGCACTGGGGTGAAGTTGAAGGCGCACACCAGCACATCGTCCGGATCGCGCCCATTTCGCATGAATGATAGGGTGCTCTGCTCGCTGTCGTTGCAGTCGATCCACCGAAAGCCGTCGGGATGGAAGTCCTGCTCGTGAGCTGCGGGCTCCCCTCGAAAGAATGTGTTGAGATCCCGCACCCAACGCTGCAGACCGCTGTGCGGCTCGTACTGGAGAAGGTGCCATTCGATGCTCGTTTCATGGTTCCACTCGGCCCACTGGCCAAACTCGCTGCCCATGAACATGAGCTTTCTTCCCGGATGAAGAAACATGTACCCGTAGAGCAGCCGCAGGTTGGCGAACTTCTGCCAGTCGTCTCCCGGCATCTTTCCGATCATGGACCCTTTACCGTGGACCACTTCGTCGTGCGAGAAGGGTAGGATGAAGTTCTCATGGAAGGCATACAGGAGGCTGAAGGTCAGGTTGCCATGGTGGAATTTGCGATGAACGGGGTCCTTGGAAAAATAGAGCAGCGTGTCGTGCATCCAGCCCATGTTCCACTTGTACCCGAACCCGAGCCCTCCGAGATAAGTCGGACGGGACACCATGGGCCACGCGGTGGACTCTTCGGCAATGGTCATGGCGCTCGGATGCTCAGCATAGACCAGTTCGTTGAACCGCTTCAGAAAATCGATGGCCTCCAAATTTTCACGGCCGCCGTACTGGTTGGGGATCCATTCGCCCTCCTGGCGCGAATAATCCAGGTAAAGCATGGAGGCGACGGCGTCCACCCGAAGGCCGTCGATGTGGTATTCTTCGAGCCAGAACAGGGCATTGGACAGCAAAAAATTCTTCACCTCGTGTCGGCCGTAGTTGAAAATGAACGTTCCCCAGTCCTGGTGCTCCCTCTTGCGCGGATCCTCGTGCTCATAAAGATGCGTGCCGTCGAAATAGCCCAGTCCGTGGCCGTCGCGTGGGAAGTGGGCCGGCACCCAGTCCAGGATCACACCGATGCCGTGCTGGTGCAGCGTGTCCACGAGAAACATGAAATCCTGGGGAGTGCCGAACCGGCTGGTGGGGGCGAAATACCCCACGGTCTGGTAACCCCACGAGGCGTCAAGGGGATGTTCGGTGACGGGCAGAAGCTCCACGTGGGTGTAGCCCATTTCGCTCACGTACTCGGCAAGCTTCGGCGCCAATTCCCGGTAAGTGAGCCATCGGTTGCCCTCTTGCTCAACCCGCATCCATGAGCCCAGGTGAACCTCGTAGAAGGACATGGGGGCGTGGATGCCCTGGCGAGAGCCTCGATTTGCCATCCAGTCATCATCTCCCCAGGGGTATCCTGAAATGTCCCAAACCATGGAAGCCGTCTGGGGCCGAATCTCGCAGGCAAAGCCGAAGGGGTCCGCTTTCTCCGCCCGGAATCCATTCCACTGGGAATGGATGGCGTATTTGTAGAGCGCCCCCTGCCCGACCTCCGGAATGAACCGCTCCCAGACACCCGAGTCTCCCAGGTTGTTCATATAGTGGGCCGTTTCGTCCCACCCGTTAAAATCGCCAATGACCGAAACCGACCGGGCGTTGGGAGCCCAAAGGGCAAAGCGAGTCCCCACCACTCCGTCCACCTCCACAAGATGGGCTCCCATCTTTTCCCAGGCTCGGTGATGGCTGCCTTCACTCCATAGATAAAGGTCGTAGTCCGTCAGAAACTGAGAATTCTTCTCATTCATGATGTTCCCCTTTTCGTTCCGCCGGCCTCCAGGAAGCTCAGAATCCCGTGAAGCGGTATGGGAAGCCAGTTAGGACGGTTGTTGATTTCGTATTGCAGTTCATACAAAGCTTTGTCCAGAAGAAACCCCTTCAACAACGCCTCCAGAACTTCCGTGCGCCTGGGAATGAAAGGAGCTCCCCGGGCGGCCGTCAGATAGGCATCGAGAAAGCTGGCTGAAACCCACTGCTCCCAGGCCCAGGCCCAGGGAGACTGACGGTGGAAGGATTCCTCGTCCTCCCGGGTATGGCTGAGAAGCCAGCTGTAGACCGCATAACTGAATGAGCGCATCATTCCCGCCAGGTCCTTCATGGGCGATTGCTTTTCGCGGCGCTCCCGAATGGGCTTGAGAGGTTCTCCTTCAAAGTCCAGAAGCACGAAGTCACCCTCGCTGACAAGAACCTGCCCCAAATGATAGTCGCCATGACAGCGGATGCGAACCGCAGAAGTCTTCAATTCATGAAGGTTCTGAAAGACCCCCAGAAGCAGCGGCGATTTCTCCAGCACCTTGTTGGCCATATCCAATGTCTCGCCGCTCAGGTCGGAGAGCTTCGCATTCAGAAGATCCATGGAGTGACGGCACTGCTGCGAGAACCCCTCTGCCAGGACCTCGATGGGATCCCCTCCCAGCGGTTCGGGTGTGAACTGTTTGTTTCGCTTCTCTTTGGAGAGGGCGAGGTGGAACTGAGCGGTCCGCAGCGCCAGCTTCCTGATGTCAATCAGATAATCCCCGAAGAGGGGCAGGAGGATTTCCGGAACCGCTTGACCCACCAGCCCCCAGAAGGAACCTGCCGAGACATCCGGAGGCAGGGCGTGGAGTGGAAGAGCGCGAACTGCGGCAAAATAACGATCGAGCGCCTTCTGGGTGAAGACCCATCCATCCCCTTGATTGGGCACAAAGCGCTGCAGAAGGGCTACCGTGGATTCGACCCCTTCGCTGGAACGATACAACATGTACCCGGCCACACGGGCCGAATGGCTGAAATCGGTCTTGTCCGTCAGGTATGCGGCGATTTCCATGTCGGGATTCAGACCCGGCTCCACCTGACGAAAGAGCTTCAGGATCAGCTTCTCATCGATGACCACTGACGTGTTGCTCTGTTCCGCCTCCAACAGGCGAAGATTCCCGTAATTCACACACGACCGGCACACGGCCGCCGGATCGTCGAAGGCATGGGCGACCAGCTCCCCGTTGATGGTCATGGGATAACGACGGCTGTCGCTGATGGCCATGACGAGATCGGTGCACGCCGTCTTGTCGGCCAGGGCATCATAAAGCACTCCGGTCTGCCCCGGTGTTCGAATGGAGGCGAGGACACATTGAGGAAGGTTTTCGAGGATCCTCTGCCCCTCGTCTCCGCTTGAAACTTTGAGGGGCAAAGCATAAACCTCCTTCCCGCCATCCGAGTACGCGACCTCCGCCAGAGTAAACTGGAATCCGCTGCCCAGCTTGGTCCAGTCCAGGATGCGACAGCCCAGGATATCCCGGGCTTTGCCTCTGAAATACCGCTGGAGCGGCAGGTATTGCGGAAGCACGTCGTGCTCCATACGCGCCAGATTCTCGGGTTCAAAGAGACTCGTTACCCTTCTTTCAAGAGAGATGACCGGCAACCCAGCGGTATCAGCTCCCCTGGAAGCACGGATCTCCACCGGTTGAACGGGGGGGTCCAGTCGAAACCAGTAGAACGCGTGGGGACCCAGGGTGATGAAATAGGGAAGCTCCCCGATGGTCGGGAACTCGACCCGGCCCAACATTTCCACTGGAGTCCATCCATTGAACCTGGAGAGATCCAGCTCCGCCGGCTGAACAAAACGGGAAAGGTTGGCGACGGCGAGGATCACCTCCTCGTTATGGCGGCGCAGGTAGGCCAGGACCTTGCGGTTCTCGGGATACAGGAATTCCATGGTCCCGCGCCCGAAAGCCTTGTATTGTTTTCTCAGGGCGATCATGCGCCGGATGAAATGGAAGAAGGAGGAAAGACTCCTTTCCTGTGACTCCACGTTGACCGCCTGGTAGCCATAGACCGGATCCATGATGACGGGGAGATAAAGCCTGGCCGGATCGGCCCTGGAAAAGCCGGCATTCCGGTCTGCGGACCACTGCATGGGAGTGCGCACTCCATCGCGGTCGCCCAGGTGAACGTTGTCTCCCATGCCGATCTCGTCCCCGTAGTAAATGATCGGGGTCCCCGGGAATGAAAAGAGAAGGCTGTGGAGCAGCTCCCTGCGCCTGAGGCTGTTGTCCACTAGTGGAGCCAGTCGCCGGCGAATCCCCACATTGAGCCGCATGCGGCTGTCCTTGGCGTACTCGCGATACATGTAGTCCCGCTCCTCGTCCGTGACCATTTCGAGGGTCAGCTCGTCGTGATTTCGGAGGAACAGCCCCCATTGGCAGCTTGGGGGGATATCGGGAGTCAGCTTGAGGATCTCCGTGATGGGCTCCCGGTTCTCCTGGCGAATAGCCATGAACATACGGGGCATGAGCGGAAAATGGAACGCCATGTGGCACTCGTCGCCCTTGCCGAAATATTCAATGACGTCCTCGGGCCACTGGTTCGCCTCCGCCAGGAGCATCCTGTCCTCGAAATGGTCATCCACGTACTTGCGAAACTGCCGGATCACCTCGTGTGTTTCCGGCAGGTTCTCGTTGTTGGTCCCTTCACGCACGCAGAGGTAAGGGATGGCGTCGAGCCTCAGGCCGTCCACGCCCATGCGGAGCCAGAAATCGAGGATCTTGGTCACGGATTTCACGACCTGCGGATTGTTCAGATTCAAATCCGGCTGGTGTGAGAAGAAACGATGCCAGTAGTAGGCCCCGGCTACCGGGTCCCAGGACCAGTTGGAGGTTTCGGTGTCCGTGAAGATGATTCGGGTCTCGGGATACCTGGTGTCCGTATCGCTCCAGACATAGTAATTCCAGCGCGCCGACCCGCGCTTGGCTCGCCGGGAGGCCTGGAACCACGGATGCTGGTCGCTGGTGTGGTTGATGACCAGCTCGGTGATGACCCGGATGCCCCGCCGGTGGGCTTCACGGACGAAGAGCCTGAATTCCTTGAGGGTGCCGTAGCTCGAGTGGATGCCGCGGTAGTCGGCAATATCGTAACCGTCGTCTCTCAGCGGAGAAGGATAGAAAGGCAGCAGCCAGATGGCCGTGATCCCCAGGTATTCCAGGTAGTCGAGCTTGTTCATGAGCCCCTTGAAATCCCCGATTCCGTCGCCGCTGCTGTCGTAGAACGCCTTCACGTGGAGCTCGTAGATGATGGCATCCTTATACCAGAGGGGGTCTTTTTTCATGCCGGTATCCTCCTTTTGGGCCTTCGCGGTCGGGTGCCGACGGGGGGAGTGAGCTCCCCAAACGTCTTGATTGCCTGACCGGAACGGAAGTGATGAGCGACCGCGATCCCTGTGCCGTCCGGCGGACAAGCCTGCTTGAGGCGCATCGACTCTTTGCCTGCCGCTTCGACCTGGAACCAGACCATAGCACAAAAATGATCTGTTGGGCCAGGATCACGGGGCAGCAGCATGCCGGGAGGCAGAAGCTGAAGCTCGCACCCGGTTTCGAGGTGGTTCCCATGCGGGCCTGGTGTGAACCTCCCCGGCCAGAGGGGCGTTTTCCATTTACTCAAGCTCGAAATCGTCTTAAAGTGAGTTCAAGTGAATTCGCGAAAGGTTTCGGACAAGACCGTGAAAAGTATCAAAGCACCGTGGAGGCTTCATGCAACCGATTGCTGCGGCAGGGGTGTTTTCTCCCTGGGAGCCGGGCGCTTTCAGCCTGATCGTTTATGGCATTGTGATCCTGGCTTTTCTTGCTTTGCAGCTTTTCCTGGCCGCCTGGCTGGGAGAACGGAAGCCGTCCCTCGAGAAGTCCAGGCCTTATGAGTCCGGTATCATCCCCAGCGGGTCGGCCCGTCTCCACTATCCCGTACCCTTTTACCAGGTGGCCATCTTCTTCCTGATTTTCGATGTAGAGGGCGCCTTCATCTTCACCTGGGCCATCATCTACGAGGACCTCGGCTGGATGGGATGGATGCAGATGTTCTTTTTCATCGCGCTGCTGATGGTCGGGCTTTTTTATATCTGGAAGCACGGAGGACTCGATTGGAGGGCAAAATACGAGGCCTGGTGAACGACCGGTTCCTGGATCTTGCGGATACAGTCATCAACTGGTCGCGCCAGTATAGCCTTTGGCCCATGTTTTTCGGCCTCTCCTGCTGCTTCGTGGAAGAAGCGGCGGCGTTCACGGCCCGCTACGACCTGGCTCGTTTCGGGGCCGAGGTGCTCCGTCCCTCACCGCGCCAGGCGGATCTCCTGATCATCTCCGGAACGGTCTTCAAGAAGATCGCCCCGGTGGTGCTGCGCCTCTATGAACAGATGGCGGAGCCCAAGTGGGTCATCTCCATGGGCTCCTGCTCCAACACCGGCGGCATGTACGATGTGTACAGCGTCGTGCAGGGCGTCGACCAGATCCTCCCGGTGGACGTCTACGTGCCCGGCTGTCCTCCGCGTCCCGAAGCGCTCCTTCAGGGGCTCACCATCCTGCAGGAAAAGATCCGGAGTGAGCAGCCCAGCCGTAGAATTCTTCACCTGGGCGGGGGAAGCCAGGGAACGGAGAGGCCGGTTCTTGTGGACGGAGTCACCAAGTCACGGGACTCGAGGGGGCCTGGCTACGAGGGAACCCCCAAGCGGGGTACGTCGGTCAGCACTCCACGCTTCTGGGGCAGCCGCACCGACGCGATGTGGACTCCCCCGGCGCGGCGCATCGAGCTGACCAGCCGCGACCAGACCCTGGCAGGCACACTGAAGGAGCGCTTCGCCGACGATGTGGCGGCAGAGCCGATAACCTCGGACATGCTGAGTCTGCAGGTGGCCCCGGACCGCTTCAAGGAGGTTCTGCGATTTCTCAAGCATGAGGCCGAGCCGAGGTTTCAGCGTCTGGACGACCTGACGGCCGTCGACGAATCGGCGCGCAGGGATCGGATTTGGGACCGAAGCTTCGATCAGGCCATCTCCGACATCGGCGCCGGCGGGCGTTTCGGCGAAAAGGCCCGCCGGCCTTATCCCGACTACACCCTGGTGGCTCACCTGCTCTCTTTCGATGCGGCCAGCCGCCTGCGGATCAAAGTGGGTCTCAACGGAGAGAATCCCACAGCCCCCAGTATCACCGACATCTGGCCCTCCGCGAACTGGTACGAGCGGGAGGTTTTCGACATGTTCGGCATCCGGTTCGACGGGCACCCCAACCTCCGGCGCATCATCATGCCCCACGACTGGGAGGGGCATCCCCTGAGGAAGAGTCATCCCGGGCGCGCCACGGAAATGGCGCCTTTTACCCTGGCCGATGCGCGTGAAAAGCAGCCCCTGGACGCCATCCTGGCCATGGAAAAAGATCGGCGGCTGCCTCAAGGCGAGCAGGAGCTGGTCATCAACATCGGACCCCACCATGTCAGCACCCACGGGCTGCTGCGCTGCATCGTCTCCCTTGTGGGTGAAGAGATCACCGGGCTCGATCTCGACATCGGCTACCATCACCGGGCCGCTGAGAAGCTTGGAGAGCGGCAGTCCTGGCATCAGTTCATTCCGTACACGGACCGTGTGGACTACCTGGCGGGAGCCGCCAACGAGCTCCCCTACGTGCTGGCGGTGGAGACGCTGGCGGACATCGAGGTCCCCGAGCGGGCCCGGGTGATCCGCATCCTGTTGAGCGAGCTGTTCCGGCTGAGCAACCACCTTGTCTGGTTCGCCACCTTCGCCCACGACCTCGGAGCCATCACGCCCAATTTCTACACCTTTGCCGAACGGGAGATGATCCTCGACATCGTGGAGCTCATTACCGGCGGCCGCCTGCACCCGTCCTGGCTCCGCCTGGGAGGGGTCGCCGCCGATCTGCCCGATGGCTGGAAAGAGGCGGTGGATGAGCTGGTGAGGATTTTCCCGAAGCGCCTCGACGAGTACGAGAAGTTGACGCGGAAGAATCCCATCTTTCTGGCTCGAACGGTGGGCGTTGGACAGCTCACTCTCGAGGAAGCCATGGACTGGGGGGTCACCGGAGCCAATCTGCGGGCTTGCGGCCTGGAATGGGATCTGCGCAAAAAGATGCCCTACTCCGGGTACGAGAATTTCGATTTCGAGGTTCCCACGGCCACGGAGGGGGATTGCTACGCCCGCTACCTGGTGAGGGTCGAGGAAATGCGCCAGAGCCTGAGGATCATCGAACAGGCCGCTGCCAACATGCCTCCCGGGCGCACCATGACGGAAGACTACCGGTACGTGATTCCCGATCGCAAGGACATGCTCCGGGACATCGAGAGCCTCATTCACCATTTCGTCAATGTGACGCGGGGCCCCAAGATGCCCGGGGGTGAAGCGTATGTCGCGTGCGAAATCCCGAGGGGGGAGCAGGGCTATTATGCGGTGAGCGACGGCCTGGGATCGGCGTACCGGTTGCGTATCCGCGGCCCTGGATTTGCCAACGTGCAGGCAATGCCTCTTATGACCGTGGGAGGCAGCATCGCCGACCTCATTGCCGTCATCGGCTCTCTGGACTTCATCTTGCCGGACATCGACCGGTGAGTGAATCACGTCTTTCAGGTGAAAAGATATGCTGAGCTGGATCGCCGGATTCATCTTGCTCATGATCAAGCTGGTCGCCGTGCTGCTGCTCCTGGTGATCGGGGCCGCCTACCTCGTGTGGCTCGAGCGAAAATTCCTGGCGCGGCTCCAGATCCGCTACGGCCCCAATCGAGCGGGCAAGTTCGGCCTGCTGCAGCCCCTGGTGGATGTCGTCAAGATGCTCACCAAGGAAGACACGATCCCCGAAGGCGCCGATCGGGTCTTCTTCACGCTGGCGCCGGCCGTAGTGGCAGGCACGGCCTTCATGATGTTCGCGGTGGTCCCCCTGGGAAGGGATTTCACCCTCTGGGGCGCCAGGATTCCCATGGTCATCGCGGATCTCAACATCGGGCTGCTTTTCATGTTCGCCATGTCGTCTCTCGGCGTCTACGGAGTGGCGCTCGGCGGCTGGGCGTCCAACTCCAAGTACAGCCTGCTGGGCGGCATACGGGGGGCCGCCCAGATGATCAGCTACGAGCTTGCGCTGGGGCTGTCGCTGGTTCCCATCGTGATGCTGGCTCGCTCGTTCAGTCTCGTGGATATCGTGGAGGCCCAGGAAAGCTATCCCTTCATTCTCGTGCAGCCCGTCGCGTTCGTGATCTTCGTCATCAGCGCCATGGCGGAGTCCAAGCGGATCCCCTTCGACCTCCCCGAGGCTGAAAACGAGCTGAATGCCGGGTTTCACACGGAATACAGCGGCATGCGATTCGGCCTGTTCTTCCTGGGCGAATATGTGAACATGATCGTTCTGGGCGCCATCATAGCGGTGCTGTTCCTGGGAGGATGGCGCGGCCCCCTTTTGCCGCCGGTGGTGTGGCTCGTGCTCAAGATCGTTCCCGTTGCCCTCTTCATGATCTGGGTGCGGGGAACCCTGCCGCGCCTGCGGTACGACCAGCTCATGACCCTGGGATGGAAGGTGCTCATCCCGGCGGCCCTGGTCAATGTCTTGATCACGGCGGCGGTGGGGCTGCTGTGATCCACTGTGGCGCAAGGCCTGATAGTTTGAAATCCTGCTGAGGAGGGAATTCCCGGAAAATGGAATCGGCCTGGGAGGCAGTCAAGGCGCTGGCGGCAGGATTCGCCACCACGTTGGCGCATCTGTTTCGGAAGCCCATCACGGAGGAGTATCCGGAGTACAAACGGCCCCTTCCCGCCCGGAGCCGGGCACGGATCATCCTGACGCGCGATCCCGACGGCGGGGAGCGTTGTGTGGCCTGCTACCTGTGCTCGGCGGTGTGCCCCGTCAACTGCATCTCCATGGAGTCTGCGGAGAGGGAGGACGGACGCCGGTATGCCTCGTGGTTTCGCATCAATTTCGGGCGCTGCATCTATTGTGGGCTTTGCGAGGAAGCCTGCCCCACGGCAGCCATCCAGTTGACGCCCGATTTTGAATTTTGCAAGAGGGACATTCTGGAATTCGTCTACGAGAAAGAGGATCTCCTGGTGGATCACCAGGGGAAGGACCCGGACTACAATTTCTACAGGGTTGCAGGCATCGTCACGGCGGTTGGGGGCAAGGGGGAGCATATCAACGAGGATGAGCCCGTCAGCATCCGGAGCAACATCACCTGACGGCTCTGAAAGTTTTCAGTTTCGAGTTACGGGTTTCGAGTTACGGGTTTCGAGTTTCTAGTTGAAAACCAGCCCCCCATGAGCCTTTTCATTGTTCAGGGTGGCCCGAAGGGGCATGAGGGACTGCCGGCCGCCAAAAGCTGATTGCTCGATTTAGATCAGGTCGACTATGACACTTTACGGATTGCTTTTCTATGTCATTGCCGCGGTCGTCGTTGCCGCAACCGGCATCGCCGTCACACGGCGCAACCTCGTCCACGCGGTGGTCTACCTGATTTTCTCCTTCCTGGGCAGCGCCATGCTCTTCTACCTCCTTGGCGCCCCTCTCCTGGCGGCCCTGGAGGTGATCATCTATGCGGGCGCCATCATGGTCCTCTTCCTGTTCGTCGTCATCATGATCAAACCGGAGTCCCATGGTGAAATGAGGTTTCCCTTGAGCCAATGGGCCCCGGCTGCAGTTTTCAGCGGGGTGTATGTTCTCGTCACCATCCTGATGGTATCCTCGGCCCCGGAAGCCAAGGCTCAGCTCAGCATGCTCTGGGCCGCCCCCCGGGACTTCGCAATCTACGTGTTTCAGCACCATTGGTTTTTGATCGAGGTGGTGTCGCTCCTGCTGCTCATTGCGCTCATGGGTGCCTTGCGGCTGGGCAAGGGCAAGGGAAAATCACAAGTCGAGGGTGGGCTATGATCGTGCCGTTGGGACACATCCTGGTGCTGGCGGGAATTCTGTTTTCGCTGGGTATGTTCTGCGCCCTGGCGCGGCGCAACCTGATCATGATCGTGCTCGGGATCGAAATCGCCCTCAACGCAGCCTCCGTCGCCTTCGTGGGCTCGGCGCTCCACTGGAAGAGCATGGAGGGCCAGGCCCTGGTCCTGTTCATCCTGGCCGTGGCTGCCACGGAGGTCTCCGTGGGACTGGCGGTGATCGTCTACGCCTTCAGACGATCGGGCTCCTTCGATCCGAACACTTACAACCTGTTGAAATAGGGAAACGATGATCATGTCCTGGGCTGAAAACGCAGCGATCCCGGCCGTCGTAGCGGCAACCGTCCTCCCGCTCCTGGCGTTCGTCGTGATCTTCCTGTTCACGCGGTCGCGGCCCCGGCTTTCGGCCCGCCTTTCCATCGGAGCCGTGACAGTCTCTCTCGCTTCTGCCCTGTTTCTCCTGGCCGGCCACTGGCGCATGGAAAAGCCCGTCCAGTTCACGGCCCGGTGGCTGGTCTCGAGCTCCGTCGAGATCCCCTTCGGTTTCCTGCTGGATCCCCTGAGCCTCCTCATGCTGGCCGTCGTGGCCGTCATCAGCTTCCTCGTCCAGGTCTATTCCCTGGGCTATATGGCGGGCGACCCTGGCTATTCGCGCTACTACGGCTTCATGTCGCTTTTCGCATGGGCCATGATGAATCTGACGGTGGCTCCCACGCTTCTTCAACTGTTCATCTTCTGGGAGCTGGTGGGGCTGGCGTCGTATCTGCTCATCGGTTTCTGGGTGGAAAGATTCAGCGCCACCCAGGCCGGAAAGAAGGCCTTCGTCATGACCCGCACGGGGGACGTGGCCTTTTTCCTGGGCTTCCTGGTAGTACTGCTCGGCCTGGGGAACCTTTCCATCCTGGAGATGAACGGGCCGCGAGTGACCCTGGTCATGGCTCCCTCGGCCCTCACCCTGGCGGCCCTCCTCATTTTCGGGGGGATCGTGGGCAAGAGCGCCCAGTTCCCGCTGCTGACCTGGCTTCCCGACGCCATGGAGGGTCCGACGCCCGTGAGCGCCCTCCTCCATTCGGCGACCATGGTGGCTGCAGGCGTTTACCTGTTCGCCCGGCTCTTTCCGTTCTTCAGCCTGTCGCCTACGGCCATGTCCGTCTTCCTCGCCGTCGGAACCCTCAGCATGCTCCTGGCTTCCACCATGGCCATGGTGAGCCGGGATATCAAGAAGATCTGGGCTTATTCCACCATCAGCCAGCTCGGGTTCATGATCATGGCCCTGGCGGCCGGGGGCTACTTTTCGGGCGTCTTTCACCTGACAACCCATGCGGCCTTCAAGGCTCTGCTCTTTTTGTGCTCAGGAGTTTTCATCCACCTGTATCACACCAACGACATTTTCGAGCTTTCCGGGCAAGATTGCCGTGGGCTCAAGGTCCCTGCAGTCTGCATGGTGGTGGCGGCTGCGGCGCTGGCGGGGCTGCCACCCCTGGCCGGTTTTTTCAGCAAGGAAGTCATCATGGCGGACCTGGCCGGTCTGGCCAATCCCGTGTGGTTTGCGGCGGGAGTGCTCGGGGTCTTCCTTACGGCCTATTACGCCTTCCGGCTGGTTTTCATCATTTTCCTGCCGCCGTCCAAGCCTCTTGTAACAGGAAGCTCCGCCATCGATTCCGCCCGGGATGAGGCAGCCCATAATGACCAGGAATACCGGGCCATGGTCCGGCCCCTGATGGTCCTGACAGGACTCACGATTGTCCTTGGCTTCTTCGAACATCCCCTGAAGGGATTTCTGGCTGGCCACCCGGCTGCGAAGGCGGCACACGGAACCGGCATTTGGGTGACTCTGGTGCCCTTGGTGATGGCTGCAGCCGGAGTCGGGATGGCATGGTTCGAGTTCGGTCGCAAGGGCTCACCCCGGGTGGGATTTGTGGACCGGGTTCCCAAGGTCCGGAGGCTGTTCGAGGAGCGATGGTATCTGGACCATGTGTATCGGTTCCTGCTCGACCGGGTCATCGACCGGGGCGTCTCCGTTTTGTGCTTTCAGACGGACAACCGGGTCATCGACGGGAGCATCGACGGCATGGCCCAGGGCTCCGTGGAAGGCGGGCGCTTCCTGGCCTTCCTTCACACGGGGGGCATTCAGGCGCGGCTCCTCGTGACCTTCGCCGTCATGGTCCTCCTGTCGCTGTATTACTTCTTCGGCTGACGTGAGGATGGCTAGCGGCAGCGGATTGGGGCGAGTCCCTGACAAGTGTTTTGAAATCCCCCCTTGCCGGGGTACGGGGAACACACCCCCCTTGCCCCCCTCGAGGGGGAATAAGGGCTTCCGCCCGGCTCTGCCCATACCCATGGACTATTGCCGGAAACTATAAACCCGAAACTCGGAACTAGTGCTTAATTGCAATAGTCAGCGTTATATAGTACAATTCTGGGCAAGGAG
>CAZLCS010000056.1:0-39330 GCA_964557955.1 uncultured Syntrophobacteraceae bacterium | reverse complement strand
TGGTTTCTGGTTTCTGGTTTCTGGTTTCTGGTTTCTGGTTTCTGGTTTCTGGTTTATGGTTTCCGGGCCCGGGTTCGACCTTCCGGTGTCAAGGATGCGGAGTCGAACATCGGGTCGCGGGTCATGAGGGGAGGGTACAGGAAGCTGGCTCAGCACATTCCATCGTCGGCCACAGTGACGCGCTGGATCTCCTCGATCGTTGTGAGGCCGCGAAGGACCTTTTTCATCCCATCGTATCGCATGGAATGGAATCCGGCCCGGACTGCGCTCTGGTGAACCTCCATGAGGGAAGCCCCGCTGGCGATCTGGCTGCGGATGTCGTTGTTGATCACGATGAGCTCATGAATCGCGATGCGGCCGGAATACCCGGTGTCGCTGCATTGGACACACCCTCGGCCGCGATGGAAAGTCACCTCCTGCCCATCCACTGCAAGGACTCTCTGGATAGCTTCAGGGTCCGGCGTGTATTCCTCCCGACAATGATCGCAGATCTTTCGAACCAGCCTCTGGGCGAGAACTCCCACCATGGACGGCGCCACCATGTAGGGCTGGACGCCCATGTCGTTGAGTCGGGTCAAGGCCTGCACAGCGTTGTTGGTGTGGAGAGTCGCCAGGACCATGTGCCCGGTAAGGGCTGCTCTGCAGGCGATCTCAGCGGTCTCGATGTCCCGGACCTCGCCCACCAGGATGACGTCGGGGTCCTGGCGAAGGAAGGCCCGCAGTGCAGCGGGAAAATCGAGATCGACAGCTGCGTTGACCTGGATCTGATTGATGCCCGGCAGGCGGTACTCGATGGGGTCCTCGATGGTCGTGATGTTGACTCCCGGCTTGTTGAAATGCTTCAGCATTGAAAAGAGCGTTGTCGTTTTTCCTGATCCCGTAGGACCGGTGACGAAGAAAATGCCGTAAGGAATGGCCATGACCCGCTCCAGCGCGTCAAAGTTGGCCCTGGAGAAGAGCAGGTCCGTCAGGTCCGGGACGTCCTTGGTCTCCATCTGTCCCAGCACCCGAAGGACGACCTTTTCTCCGTAGCTCGTGGGGACCGACGAGAACCGGAAGTCGATGGTGCGATTGGGCAGGGTGAGGCAGAGTCGTCCGTCCTGCGGCCGCCGCTTTTCCGTGATGTTCAGATCGGCCAGGATCTTCAGCCGGGATACCAGGGGAGGGAGAAGGGTCTTTTCGAGCTTGCTCTTTTCCTGGAGGACACCGTCCACACGGAACCGGATACGGACCTTGTCCTCTCCGGGCTCGATGTGAATGTCGCTGGCGCCTTCACGAACACCGAGCAGCAGAAGCCCCTGGACGAATTCCACAACGGCCTGGGAGCCGGCGATCTTCTGGAGCTCGTCCCGGGTGAGCTCACTGATGTCCTCGATCACCACTGAGTCGGTGACGATACGGCTCGAGAGGTCCCGGAGCTGCTGCTCCGATTTGTATTCCACTTCGATGGCTGCTTCGATGTCGTCGGGAAACGAAAAGACGGGGCTGACGGGACAGCCCAGAATGGCCTGGGCCTCCCCGAGCATGAGGTGATTGACCGGATCCGCCGTTGCAGCGGTTATGGCGTCGCCGAACTGGTAGAGCAGGATGATGTGGTGCTTGCGAGCGAAAGCTTCGGGCAGCTTTTGAACCACGTCGCGCTGGAAAAGGGTCTTGTTCAGGTCCACGTGGGCGATGCCCATGGAATCCCCCCACATTCGGGCAAGGAGCGTCTTCTGGTGCGGATTCATGCGCACCAGGTGCATGAGCACCGCGAAGACATCGTCGTGATAGCGCCTGAGAAGGCGACGGACGGCGTCATCGCTTACGATGCCCCGGGAAGTGAGGAGCTCGATGAAAAGGGGGTTCTTTCTCATGCGATCAACGCGCGACGGTCTTCTTTCGCTGGTCCAAAATGGATTTCCAGGTCTCCTTGATGATCATCTTGATCTCGGCGACCGGCGTATCTTTCCGGATATAATTCGCAGCGCCCATGGAGATGCACTTCTCGATGCTTTCCATGTCCGTCACGGAAGTGAGCACGACAACGAATGCATCCGGGAACTCGGCCAGCAGTTCCTCCAATACTTCGTCACCGGTCTTGATGGGCATGTTGACGTCCAGCAGCAGCAGATTGGGCCGGTATTTCCTGTAGAGCTCGATGGCTTCGTCGCCCGTTCGAGCCTCGCCCACCACGTCGCAGTTCATGGAAGCCAGGACAGCCTTCATCAATACCCTGCAGTGGCTCTCATCATCGGCCACGATCACCTTTGGCCTTCTCGCTTCAATCGACACGCCTGCCCTCCAATGGAAGAGTGAAGCTGAAAGTCGATCCCATTCCGACTTCACTCTCTACCGTCAATGTTCCCTCATGTTCTTCGATGATCTTTCTAACGATGGTCAGTCCGATTCCGGTTGACTTTTCACCCCCCGTCGGCTCATTGCGCAAACTCGCTCCCCCCGAGAAGAGCCGTGCCTGGTCCTCACGGGCGATACCCATCCCCTGGTCGTGCACACTGACGATGGCTGTCCCGTTTTGTCGCGACAGGGAGACGGCGATCCGAGCGCGCTCAGGGGAGAACTTGATGGCGTTTCCGATGAGGTTGTCCAGAACCTGGCTGATGCGGTTCCGGTCGAAAGAGAGATTGGGGAGCCTCGAGAGGTGCTGTTCGAGCGAGATTCGCTTTTCCCTGGCAACGATGGCGTTGACCTTAACGCGCTCTCGGATCAACCGGCTCAAAGACTGCCGCCTGACCTGCAGTTTCAGATTTCCACTCTCCATGACAGCCATGTCGAGGATATCGTTCACCAGGGTGAGCATGCTGTTGCTGGCGCTGTAAATGGTGGTGAGAAAGTCCCTCTGCTGGTCCGAGAGAGGGTCGCCCCGGTCGTTCAGGAGAAGCTCGCTCAACCCGCGAATCGACACCAGGGGGTTGCGCAGGTCATGGGCAACGAGTCCGACGAAACGATTCTTGACCCGGTTCATCTCGGCGAGCTTGCTTTCGGCATCGGCGTAACGGAGCACGGTGGAGCGCAGGAGCTGTTGTTTGATCTCATAGTCCTTCTCCTTTGCCCACTGTTCCATAAGCAGGGTCATGAGCTTGCACACCTGTGGATTGGCCAGTTGACCGTTCTTCAGTTCACTGAGCAATCGCTCGTTCATTGGGATCCCTTTCCGAACCGTTCGCGGATGGGCTCGATGTTCCCTAGTCCGCAGAAAGGTCTGTCGCCCAGAATGTGATCGATGCCGACCCCCTTGAGGGATGCGAGGCACTGGCTGATCAAAAGGATGTCTGCGGGTTCATGTATGACGCTTCCATGCTGCGGAGCGATCACGGAGAATGGTATTTGAGCGATCTGTTCCAGGGCCAGCCTGAGTGCCCGCTCAGAAGTCATGATGTGACGATGGAACTTCGTGATCTCCCAGATAGGGCAGGAGCCGTTGTTTTCCATGCATGGTAATGCAGGCTCGGGGGTATGGCATTCTCTGCACGCCTCGGGGAGCTTCAAAAATAGATTCCAGTCCGATATGTACCCGCTGAACAGGTCGCTCGTGAAGAGAATCCCGCTCTGTTCGTCGAACGTGATGAAACTCCCCACCGAGTGGGCATAGGGAGTCTTGATGAACTGGAGCCGCCTGCCCGATGAGAACCGGAGCTCATGGTCTATGTTCCCAAGGGACAGGAACGAGGCGGTTTCCGAGTAGTGTTGGATGAACCTGTGGTTGGATTCATCGGAAATGATCTTCAGATCGGGACGGTTGATGATGCCTTCGAGATGGGGAATGCTGCCGCAAAGTCGTGGGTCATAGTTCTGATAGATGAGGGCCACGATGGCCGAGGGTGATATGCCCGTCTGCAGGATTTTGATCATGACTTTAGGAAAGGCGGAGCGGCTTCCTCCGTCAATCACAACCCCTTCGTTTCCGTCAACGATGAGATAAGGATTGGCCTGTGATCCCGACTGGTCATCATGGAAGCCCACCCAGTAGACCCCCGCAGCGAGCTCAATGGGGCGGCTGTAGTCAGGATTCGATGGAGCGTTCAGGGGCATGGGATCAAGACCTTTCTTTCGAGTCTTGAATACTGTCGCAAGAAAAAGGTGTCAGGTTTCAGTTGTCAGGCGTCAGACATACGACCTCTGTCCGCATGCTCCGAGTGACGATCCCCACACTCCGCAGGGTATCTCGATGGTCCGGAAAGCAAGGATTTCGGCAGCTCGCCCAATTTGGAGCTCCCCTCCAGTTTTTCGCAAACAGGCCGGACGGTCCCACCGTACTCGTCGATAAGCAGCTTCTGGGCCAAGATAAGAAATGGCACCTCTTCCAGCAAAGATTTTGCCTTGGATTTCCTCGGCATGGGAACGACGTCGATCAAGTGTTGGAGTGCCTGCCCGGTGTTGCATGCCTCCAGCGTCGTCAGGACCAGACGCCCTGATTGTGCGGCGGCGAGTGACTCCATGATGACCTCCGGAGAAGACAACTCCCCCACGACAATGACGTCAGCACCATACCTCCGTGCCTGCTTGATGCCTTCAACGTAAGAGGTCACATCCTTCCCGATCTCTCGCTGGCTGATCTGGCTCATGGCGGGTCGATGAAGATGTTCGAGGGGGTCTTCAAGGATGACGATATGGCGGGTCCTGCAACTG
This sequence comes from uncultured Syntrophobacteraceae bacterium, assembly GCA_964557955.1. Taxonomy (GTDB): domain Bacteria; phylum Desulfobacterota; class Syntrophobacteria; order Syntrophobacterales; family Syntrophobacteraceae; genus JALOOX01. The sequence continues at coordinate 34,701 of CAZLCS010000056.1, read as the reverse complement.
TTGATCCTGTGCGCCAGTGCATGAAGAGTGGTCGTCCTGCCGTGACCGGAGGGTCCGGCGATGACGATCAATCCGCTTGCTGCCTCAGTAATGCCTTTCAGCCATTCGGGCAGCCCGAGCTCATCCAGGGTCGGAATGGGATCGGGAATGTGCCGAATGACCAGCGAGGGAACGCTCCGCACTCTCCAGACCTGGACGCGGAAACGTCCGTGCGCACGGTTCTCCCGGGAGAATCTGGCAAAACCCCGGGCCAGGAATTGTTCCCACTGGTCCTCGTTCATCAAAGATTTGGCATACCGCACACACTCGATGGCGGTCACCTCAGGAAATCCGGTGCGCTCCATCCGTAAGGGGGTCTTGAGCCAAGGGGAAGCCCCGTCTGTGATAATGAGATCCGAACCCTCTGAATTGACCAGCATCTCAAACAGGGGAGAGAGGATGCTGTCCTCTTCATAGCCCCGGGAATCCACCGGGCCGTACCCTGCCGGCACCCGTTCGGCACTCAACCGATCGAGAATATGGCTGAGGTATCCCGGATCAAGCCTGACGGGCTCAACTCGCTTTCCGGTCAATGTTTCGACTTGGTAGATGGCTGCGGTGTCTTCCGGGCTCTCCATGGCCAGCTCAATGACCCTGTCACCCACGTGAAGAGGGATAGCACGGTATTTCAGCAGGATGCGACAGGGCAGGGCATTCACTGGAAACCGAAATTGACCGAGATCATCGATTGAGCTGTAAATGTCCGCATGACGGGCTGCATGCCCACATCCCTGCAGGAAACCACCGGCCAGGCGACAGAACGACTCGATGGCAGCCGATTCTTCTCCCGGAGGACAGCCGGGCTTCTCGCCCTGGGGTTCGTTGACCCGGGAATGATCCACCGGTTCCGCAGGGGTCGACGGATCAAAGGAATGGAAAGTCCCGGATTCCCGGGACTCCTGCCTGTTGCTGTCTCTTTCGCTCAGCAGTCTCTTGATGTCCTCCTGCGAGACTTTCTTGTGCTTTGACGTACTGACCTTTTCATCCTCCACGATCTCGTCAAGCATTCGGCGAAGATTGAAGGCTTCAGGCATGATTTCACTCCGTACCCGCAACAGGTTGGTCCAAGGCTGATCGGGACATCCGGAGCACCGGAAGTGATGTCCGCAAAGGTTTTGATGGCTCCGACGCCCTCGGAAGTTGGTGTTCCTATCGGAAGGAGTCCAAAGAAACTGAAGGACCTCCAGCATTTGCTGCAGGTCCTTCAAGATGCCGTTTCTGCGGAAAGTGAATCATGCAAAGGGGCAGGTGGAGAGCAACTCTACTGAGGACCTGACAGTGCGTGGTCCACGATGGCCTGAGCCTCCTCCTGTATTCTCTTGAGGTGCTCGGGGCCCAGGAAGCTCTCGGCGTAGATCTTATAAATATCCTCTGTTCCCGAAGGTCTGGCGGCGAACCAACCGTTCTCCGTGACCACCTTGATCCCGCCGATGGGGGCTTCGTTGGCGGGAGCCTGCGTCAACTTGGCGATGATGGCTTCGCCGGCAAGGGTCGAGGCGGAGATCCGTTCGGGCGAGAGTCTCTGGAGGATTCCTTTCTGCTCCGGTGTGGCTGGGGCATCGATGCGCTCATATACGGGGCTTCCAAACCGTTCCACCAGATTCTGATATAGTTCACCGGGGTCTTTTCCCGTGCGTGCGGTCATCTCGGCGGCCAGCAGGTCGAGAATGATCCCGTCCTTGTCAGTGGTCCAGACCGTGCCGTCCATCCTGAGGAACGAAGCGCCGGCGCTCTCCTCGCCGCCGAACCCGAAGGAGCCGTCAAGCAGGCCATCGACAAACCATTTGAAGCCCACGGGAACCTCGGCAAGCTTGCGGTGCAGCGATCGGGCCACCCGGTCGATCATGCTGCTGCTGACCAGTGTCTTTCCAATGGCGGCAGTGTCCGGCCACATGGGCCTGTTCTGAAAAAGGTAATGGATTGCAGCGGAGAGATAATGATTCGGGTTCAGCAGTCCGGAACTGCGCGTGACAATGCCGTGCCGATCACAGTCGGTGTCATTTCCAAAAGCGACATCAAAGCGATCCTTCAGTTGAATAAGACTGGCCATGGCGTACGGGGAGGAGCAGTCCATTCGGATTTTGCCGTCCTTGTCGACCGTCATGAAGCTGAAAGTCGGGTCCACGTGAGGATTGACCACTTCCAGGTTCAGGCCGTAGTAGCCGGCTATGGGCTCCCAGAAGGCCACCACCGATCCCCCCATGGGATCCACCCCGATGTGGATTCCCGCAGAGCGGATGGCCTCCAGGTCGATGACGCTCCTGAGATCATCCACGTACGGCTGGATGAAGTCGACCCGATGCGTGGTATCTGCCCTGAGGGCTGCCTCACACGATGTACGTTGCACGTCCCGGTTGCCGTTGGCCAGAAGTGCATTGGCCCGATCCTCGACCCAGCGGGTGACTCCCGTATCGGCGGGTCCGCCGTGGGGCGGGTTGTACTTAAAACCACCGTCTTCGGGGGGGTTGTGCGAGGGGGTGATGACAATCCCATCCGCAAGTCCCGACTGACGCGCCCGATTGTACCTGAGGATGGCGTGGGAAATCACGGGAGTCGGGGTATACCCCAGATCTTCCTGGATCATGACATCCACCCCGTTGCCGGAAAGCACCTCAAGCGCGGTGATGAAGCTGGGTTCAGAAAGGGCGTGGGTATCCTTTCCCAGAAAGAGCGGCCCCCGGATGCCGCTCATGGTACGGTAGTCGCAAATGGCCTGTGCGGTTGCCAGGATGTGCGCTTCGTTGAAGCTGTTCTTCAAGGAGGAACCGCGATGCCCTGATGTTCCGAAAGCCACTCTTTGAGCAGGCTCCGAAACGTCCGGTCGATTCACGTAATAGGCGCTGATCAGCCGTGGAACGTTGACCAGGATGGACTTGGGAGCGGGGTGCCCCGCCAGGGGATGTATCGCCATCTTCTGAGCTCCGCAACGGGGTGACAGTTGTTTTGGGGAATGGTCTGCCGCGTGGCATGTTCTACGGAATTTGAGGCGAGATGAAAAACATGGGCCATCTGTCCCGCCCCGACCTCCCTACTCACTCCCGAACATGCATTCTCTCTACCGAAGAAGCCGCCCTCAGTCAACCTCGCAGGGGATGACTTCCGCATCTCCCTCCGACACTGTGGAGCGATGAAATGGCTTGTATGAGCTCGGGTCGACCATCAAATGGGCGGAGCAATGGTGACAAGCAGCCGCAAGTCGGTCTTCGCCCGCAAACCATGAGGCTCAGCAATCTGGGAAATGACAACGTCGCCGGGCTTGGCGGGCAGCGTTGCCCCATCCTTGCCGAGGAATTCGCCTTCCCCTTCGATGACCGCCAGGCTGACCTCACCCTCGATGTCGTGAGAGTGCACCGGGAGCTCCTGTCCGGCCTTGAAATTGAAATTGAGTACCTTCATGTAAGGAGAGTCGTGAACCAGAAGTCTCTTGAAGCTGCCTTCCGTGAAATCGTTGGCCTCGTATAGATTCAGTCTCTTCATGGCGTCCTCCCTTGGAATGAATGCCGGAATGAGACGTTTCTATTCATGATCCGGCAAGTTTGGGTTACACAATCTCCTGATTTTCACAAGTGTCTGAAAGCTCCCCCCCCGATGCTCACCATGAAATGCAGTTCCTTCCATACTCCATAAGAGGGGGTTAGTGCCGCCGGTCTGTTCTGTCAATTGGGTGCTGACGCATCCTGCCGGAATCCTCGGATCAACTCTACCGCGAATTGACCATCCCCAAGCGGTAATGGTATGAGTAGCAGGCGCCGTCTTCGGGAAGCCAGGATAAATGAAGCTCCATTTGAAAAGCAAGCTCCCGAAGATGATTCAGCCTGGATGAGACACGGAAAGACGAGGTTGCTCGAGCATGCGGATTGACGTACACACTCACATCTTTCCCCCCGAGATGGTTGAGCGGCGGGAGCGTTTTTTCGAGGGCGAACCGGTTTTCCGGCTGCTCTATGAATCCTCCAAATCCAAATTGGCCACGGTGGAGATGCTCCTCGAGAACATGGATCGAACGGGTGTCGACCGATCTGTGATATTTGGATTTCCATGGCAGGACAATGAACTGAGCCGTCGCCACAACGACTACGTGCTGGAGTCTGCGGCCAGGCATCCGGACCGTTTGATTCCCCTGGCCTGCGTCGCCCCCATGACAGAGGGGAGCCTGGAGGAAGCAGACCGATGTCTGAGCGCGGGGGCCCGCGGTTTGGGAGAACTGGCGGTTTATCAGGCCTGCGATGCCCAGGATGCCCTGAAGGCCTACCAGGACCTGATCGAATGCTGCCGCGATCACGGAGGAGTGCTGCTGGTGCATGCCAATGAACCCATTGGACATCAATATCCCGGCAAAGCGCCCTTTGGGCTCGATTTCTATTATGCTCTCGCGCGCATGTCCTCAGGGATGGTGCTCATCCTGGCACACTGGGGAGGCGGGCTTTGCTTCTATCAGCTCTTGAAGAAGGAAGTGCCCGGGTCCCTCAGCCATGTCTACTACGACACGGCCGCTTCCCCTTATCTCTACCAGGCTTCCATCTATTCAACGGTGTCCAGGCTGGTCGGGAACGAGAAGGTTCTATTCGGGAGCGACTTTCCGCTCCTTTCCCCCGATCGCTACTTCCGTGAAGTGGCTGAAGCCGGTTTGGGGGAGAGGGAAGCCGAGGCGATTCTTGGAGGAAATGCCGGACGACTCTTTGGTCTGATCCGGTAACTTGGAGCCTGGAGTCATACCATTCAAACCTCAAACCCGGCAGGACCGCTTCATGTCTTTCTCCTGGACCCCAAGACCCATCAGCCTGCGAACGCGAATCGGTCTGAGCTTGGCGATGCTTGTAGGGATTGCGCTGGCTGGGGGCATTGTGACGCTGCTGTCCGTCAACCGTATCAGCTCACTGGTTTCCGATGTGGTGAACCAGCATTCGGCGGCTCTGGGCATTTCCCAGGAGCTCAAAGCCTCGCTTTCCATGCAGAAGGGTTTGCTGACCTACTACGCCCAGGATGGGGATCTCGCCTGGCTCTTGGAGCTCGATGTCCACCACCGGGAATTTGAGGAGTGGCTCAGGAAGGCCAGGGAGTCCATCAACGAGGCCCCTCACCGGAAGGTGCTCAACGAAATTGAAGCCGGCTACCTTCGTTACTCTCTTGCGAGGGACCGAGTTATCGATCTTTACAAGGTTGGGGATCGCGTCGAAGCGTTGGAGCTTCACAAGGAGATCCGGCACCAGTTCTCAGCCATCCGTGGCCTTTGTGAGGAATACAACGAGCTGCAAAGGAAGAGCATACTGGAGGGCCAGGCCATCATCCTGAATCGGGTGCGCTCCATCAATGTCCTGGCTTTTCTCGCAATGGGCGGAGCCGTCATCCTGGGACTGGCCCTTTCCTACACGCTCATGAGTCGCGTTTTGGGGCCGCTCCGCCGTATGGCGCTGCCGCCCGGTGGTGCGGAGTCGGGGGAGCCCATACTGGACGAGGTGAAAGCCTTGAGCCATCGGGTCCATAGCCTCATGCAGGATGTCGATCAGACCTACAGTGAGTTGCAGCAAAGCCGCGAGCATCTGCTCCAGGCAGAGAAGCTGGCTTCTGTGGGCAAGCTGGCCGCCGGTGTGGCGCACAGCATCCGCAATCCGCTGACTTCCGTGAAGATGCGACTGTTTTCCATGGAGCGCACCCTGGAGCTGACGCCCACGCAGCGCGAAGATATCGAGGTCATCTCCGAAGAAATCCGACACATCGACACCATCGTCCGGAGTTTCCTCGAGTATTCGCGCCCGCCGAAGCTCAAGCTCCAGCCTGTCAGTCCCTCCGACGTGGTCGATTCCACCATCCAGCTGCTCAGACATCGGATCGAGTCTTATGGAGCCGAAGTGGAGATATACAGGCGGCGGAGATTGCCCGAGGTTGACGGGGACCCGGAACAGCTGAAAGAGGTCCTCGTCAACCTCATCGTCAATGCGTGCGACGCGATGACCGATGGAGGCAAGATCACCATTCGGGAGGAAGAGGGGCATACGGAGCCCATGGGGCGCGTGGCCGTGATCCGGGTGAGCGATACCGGTCCCGGCGTCCCCGAGGCGATCAAGGAGAAGATTTTTCAGCCGTTTTTCAGTACGAAGGAAGAAGGGACCGGTCTGGGACTCAGCATTGCGGAGCGCATCATTCAGGAGCACAAGGGCTGCCTGAATCTCAGGTCGAGTGAAGGGAAGGGGGCCGCATTTATCATCACGCTTCCGTGCAGAGGGGACGGTTCATGGCTGCGATACTGATCGTGGATGACGACCCTCTGCTGCGTCAGAGCTTTGAGAAGCTGCTGCGGCACGAAGGCCACACCGTGAATGCTGCGGCGACGGGCGAATCGGGAATTGCCCTGGTTCGGTCTCAGCATTTCGACCTGCTCATCATGGATGTGAGGTTGCCCGGCATCAGTGGTTTGGAGGCCTTTCAGGCGGTACGGGCCATTGAACCGAGACTGCCTGTCATCATCATGACAGCCTTCGGCAGCACGGAGACGGCCATCGAGGCTACCAAGATGGGCGCCTTCGATTTCGTGCTCAAACCGTTCGACATCCCGGACATTTTGAATCTGATCCGGCAGGCCATCGAAGCCGGGCGGTTCATGCGATCCCATGTGCAAATGGACCTGGAAGAGGTTCCGGACGGCGGGGGCACCGACGCTATCATTGGCCGAAGCAAATCCATGCAGGAGGTTTACAAGGCCATAGGGCGCGTGGCTCCGACGGACGCGACGGTGCTCATTCGAGGAGAGTCGGGCACCGGCAAGGAGCTGGCGGCACGGGCCGTCTTCCAGCACAGCCTCCGGGCTGAAAAGCCTTTCCTGGTCATCAACTGCGTGGCGATTCCCGAAACCCTTCTGGAGAGCGAGCTCTTCGGCTATGAGAAGGGCGCTTTCACCGGTGCTGCAACGCGCCGCGTAGGGCGCATCGAGCAGGCCAGCGGCGGGACGGTGTTTCTGGATGAGATTGGGGATATGCCGTTCAACATCCAGTCCAAAATCCTGCGGCTGCTTCAGGAGAAGAGCATCGAGCGGCTGGGAGGACGGGAGCCGATTCCCGTGGATGTCCGCATCATCGCCGCCACGAATCGCGATCTGGAGGCATCGCTGGCACAGGGAAAATTTCGCGAAGACCTTTATTACCGGTTGAATGTCGTGACGCTTTGGATGCCCCCCCTCCGCGAGAGGCAGGGAGACATCCCTTTGCTGGCGGAATACTTCCTCGGGCGGTTTGCCAGGGAAATGGAAACGTCCAACCCGGGTCTGACCGAAATGGCCAAAGCGGTGCTCCGGACCTACTCCTGGCCCGGGAATGTCAGAGAGCTGGCCAATGCTGTCCAGAAAGCACTGATCTTCAGCCGCGGGTGCCCCATCGATGCGGAAGCCGTGAATCAGGCCATCGGCACCGAAGGGCTTGGGCGAAGCGTGGACAACGGGACGCTGGATGAAGCCATTCGACAGTGGATTCGGAAGGGCTTCGACGCTGAGGGCCAGAATGTGTTCGACAGCTTGATGGACCGGTTCGCCTCCATGCTCATTCGCGAGGCCCTCAACCTGACCGGAGGCAATCGATCGCGGGCTGCCAAGCTCCTGGGTCTGTCGCGGCCCACACTGCTCTCCAAGATCGAACGCTACCGCCTGAAGATCGAGACTTCCGTGGCTCCGGAGCCCTGATGGGGAGATGGGCGACCGGGGGGGTGATGAGACGGCCGCGGTCAGGTTCTCCAACACCTGAACCCCTCTCCATTGCACTCGTTGTGTCGTTCTGTTATTTAGGGAACCGGTATCGGTCCAGGGTCTCAAACACGCTGGATGCTGTGATCCCCTGACCGTGCGTGCCGGCCCCTGTGGGCGTGAGTCGGGGTATCGGACCCTGCAAAGATTCGGTAAGAGGTAAGGTATGCCAAAAGCATTCATTACGGGTGCCACAGGGTTTGTCGGCCGTCATGTCGCCGAGGTCCTGCTGGGTCGAGGGTGGAAGCTTCATGCCTTGAAGCGTCCGACATCCAAACGCTTTTGGGAAGCTTGGTCCGGACTGCGTTGGTTTGAAGGCGACATCAAATCCCCTCTCGATGTCGGCCGTGCCATGAAAGGATGCAGCGTCGTCTTTCACGTGGCAGCGGATTATCGGCTTTGGTGCCATAACCCCGAGGAAATATACGAAAACAACGTGTGCGGCACCGAAGTGATCCTTGCCGAGGCCGCCGCGCAAAATGTGGATCGGTTTATTTACACGAGCACCGTCGGCGCCCTGGGGCATCTGACCGGCGGGGCATCCTCCTGTGAGAACACGCCGGTTTCCCTGTCAGACATGGTGGGGCACTACAAGCGATCCAAGTATCTGGCGGAAAGAAAGGTTGAGGAGTATCTTGCACGTGGTCTGCCTGTTGTCATGGTACACCCCAGCACTCCCATCGGGCCGGGAGATCACAAGCCGACGCCAACGGGCAAGATGATTGTAGATTTTCTCAATGGCAGAATCCCCGCTTACGTGGAGACGGGGCTCAACCTGGTGCATGTACGGGATGTTGCTGTGGGGCATTATCTGGCATACGAGCGCGGAAAGGTGGGTGAGAAGTACATTCTGGGGAACCGGAACCTTTCCCTCGCGGCCATGTTCCAACTGCTGGAGAAGCTCACGGGGCGAAAGGCTCCTCGCGTGAAGCTGCCGCACACTGCTGTCTTGATGCTTGCAGCCGTGGAGCATGCGAGATCCCGTCTGACCAATGCCGAACCCGTCGTCTCTCTCGAGGCCGTCAGGATGGCCAGGCGCCACATGTTCTTTGATGCAGGCAAGGCCGTTGCCGAGCTGGGGCTTCCACAGACGCCCCTTGAGCGTGCGCTCATCGATGCCGTGGAATGGTATGTGTGCAATGGTTATGTCAAGTGATCCGCTTCGCTCCCTCCTCCAGTGAGAGAAGACGGGTTTTGTTGGACATCCATCGGGGTTGCTGCTGTCGGGACGGGATGTCTCGTCATGTCGATTCTCCGGTCTATGAATGAGAGAAACAGGAATGCGCTTTCCGCTCAGTCTGTATGTGTCGATGGTCGGTTACCTGATGAAGAATCGACTCCGAGGTGAAGAGCGGTTCCCGCTGGTCCTCATGCTGGAGCCGACTCACCGGTGCAACCTGGCCTGCTCCGGATGCGGGAGGATCAGGGAATATCATGAAACGCTGCATCAGGAGATGAACCTCAAGGACTGTCTCCAGTCCGTGGATGAGGCACAGACTCCCGTGGTCACCATTACGGGAGGCGAGCCGCTGCTGTATGGCCCGGTGGACCGGCTGGTTCGTGCGGTCCTTTCGAAAGGAAAGCACATTTACTTCTGTACCAACGGGCTCCTGCTGGAGGAGGCACTCCCCCGGTTCCGACCCTCTTCGAGACTCACCTGGAACGTTCATTTTGACGGCACGGAATCCGTGCATGACGTCATCATCTGCAGGGACGGGGGGTTCCGAAAGGCTCTGGCCGGAGTGAGGGCGGCTAAGGCGATGGGGTTCAGGGTGAGCACCAACACGACGGTGTATCGTGAAACCAGTGTGGCGGACCTGGAAAACCTTTTCAAGCAGCTCACGGCAGCGGGAGTCGACGGTATTCTGGTGGCTCCCGGCTTCAGCTATGGAGAGGTGACCACCGATGTCTTCCTCACGCGTCGCGAAATCATGGACAAGTTTCGCGAAATTCGCAGATGGCAGCATCGATTTCCCATCATCAGCAATCCCGTTTACCTCGATTTCCTCGTGGGCAATCGTTCTCTCAAGTGTACGCCCTGGGGAAATCCGACTCGAAACCCGCAGGGCTGGAAGTCTCCCTGCTACCTCATCACCGACGGTCACTACCCAACTTTCAGGGAGCTGATGTCTCAGACAGACTGGGACCACTTCGTTTCCGGCAAAGACCCGAGATGTGCGCAGTGCATGGTACATTGTGGCTACGAGCCGACCATTGTTCGGGAGATGAATGGGCGCGACCTTCTTCGGATGATTCGCTGGAATCTGAATGCCTGAGGTCTTGACCCTGCTTGGGTCCACCATCCTTCTGAGACCATACGTCTTCATCTTTCTGGCCGTTTATGTTTTTTCGGGCACAGTGCACATGGGATGGAGGCGCACTCTGGTCTATATCCCCTTGGGATACGGCCTGGCATGGATTTCCGAGTATTCATCCATCCACTGGGGATTCCCCTACGGCGACTATTACTATATCCATGACACCCTGGACAAGGAGCTCTGGGTTCTGGGGGTTCCATTCATGGATTCGCTGTCCTATGTTTTCCTCTCTTATTGCAGCTATGCTACGGCAATCTTTCTGTTGAGTCCCGTTTGTTTCAAGGACTGGAATGTTTTCATTCTTGAAACGCGATCGTTGCGGAGGGGTTGGAGTACGCTTGTACTTGGATCTTTTCTGTTTGTGTTGCTGGATATCATTATCGATCCGGTGGCCCTTCAGGGATACAGATGGTTTCTGGGGCAAATATACGGGTACAGGCAGCCGGGTATTTATTTCGGAATTCCCATGAGCAACTTCGGCGGATGGTTGTTGGTGGGATTTGTTTTGGTCGCGGCTCTACAGCGCCTGGACAGCATCGCCTCCCTGGAAGACCGCACGGCTGGCGGCTACCAGCCCTGGCCCTGGGTTTGTCTGACAGGGCCGGCTCTGTATGTCAGCGTGCTCGTTTTCAACCTTTCGGTGACATTCTGGATCGGTGAGCACCTGCTTGGGACCGTGGGTCTCCTGATTCTCTCATACACCGGGATCATGGCTCTATTCTTCACCCTTTACAAGCAGGCTCGGATCACCCGTGCCGAGGTGGCCGACCACGTGAACGACTTTCCCCTCTCTCCCGCTGTCCGGTTACTTGACGCCGAACAGTCTGTTGGGCCAGGGACAGCCGTGGAAGATCCTGTCCATCCGGATCGGTTGTCCGACACTGCGTCCTGAGCAGCGCTTTCACTCTGATTCGCATCCCGTTCGAACCGTAACCCCCGCGAAACAGGCCCGCCTGCGAATTCTGAGCGGAAATGTGCAGCTTTCATTCGTGATATCAGTATGATCGGTCCTGCGGCCGCTTCTGCAGGGACGAGTCTTCCGAAGCACTTTGGGTACCCGCGCCCCATGCCGCCACCCGAGAGGTCTTCAGAATGGTCCTGATCTGTTCGGATGGCAGGCTGACGAGAGCGGCGGCTGCCTCACCCAGGGACCGGGCGGCCGTCCTGGAATCGCGCCACAGGCGAAGAAAGGAGGGGATCAGGCCGGGTCTTCGAAGAACTGTGGCCGCGAGTTGACAGACTCGGATGTTTCCATGGCCGTCGGCGATGGAAGCGAGGTCGAAGTCCAGTTCTTCACCGAGCGCGTCGCTGATGGAGCGAAGGGTCACAAGTGGAATGGAGGCTTCCCGAGCAAGCTCTGCCAGCGCATAGCTCTCCATATCCACGAGAGCTGGCGTCCTATCCGTCAGGGAACCCAGCTGCCGTCCGATTTCTCCCTTGGATGCGACACCGGGAGTCGTGACATCGATACAGGTGCGAGCGGACTGAATCGTCTGAAGGACCTGCTCGCATCCTCGACCGTCAATGGCAAGCCCATGGGAGTCGATGCTGCGTTTTTCGGGATTCCACCGGCAGAAACGATCGCAGAGGCAGAGATCGCCAACCTGCAGTTCCGGGGTCAGTCCGCCTCCAAAGCCAAGTGAGACAATCAGGTCGCATCCACTCAACGCTGTGGCCCATTTGAAAAGTCCGGGCAATCGGCTCGCGCCCATCCCCGTTTGGAGCAGCAGGAGACTGCGGTCATTCATTTCAAGCTTCCAGGCGGAACAGGGTGATGGGATCAAACGGCTCCAGGGACCGGTCTTCCGCATCAGGAGCGCGGTCTCCTGCGGGAGCGCGGCGAAGAGGATGAACCTCAGTACGGGCGAGGGTGTCAGGGATTTCACGGTGTCCGAGCCAATAGTGGAGCGAGATTCTGGGGGAAGTCCGTGAAGATGCCTCCGACCTCCAGAGGAAGCAACCGCTTGAATGTCTGCATGTCGTTGGCAACCCAGACAAGCGTCTGAAAACCTTCACGATTGAGGAGCATGATGTCTTCGGGGGCGAGAGCCGACAGCCCGGGGTGATAAGACAGGGCTCCGAGGCGTTGAAGGATCTTGAGGGGACTGCGGAGACGGCGGTTGGTCAGGACGCCGAGCAGGATTTCAGGGTCGTGTCGGCGTGCCTCTTCCAGGTAATCGTGGTTGAACGACGAGATGAGAACTGTGCGCTGCATATTCATGGAGTTGATGAGTGACACGACTTTTTCGACCACGACCTTGTGGCCGGGAGCTCCCCTGAGGTCCTTGATTTCCACGTTCACGGACCAATGATGGCGTTGTGTGAGCTCGAGCGCCTCCGCAAGAGTTGGGGCATGAAGTCCGTGGAGCTGGTCCACCTCATCCGGAATGATGACTCCCTCCCGAATCTGCCCAAAAGGGTCTTCACGAATGAACCAGGAACCGAAGTCCAGTCTCCTGATCTCCTCGAGGCTGAATTCATGAACATTCCACGGAGCTCGGCCCGGGAAAATCTCCTTCGCATTGGAGGTGCGCTCGAGAGTGCCATCGTGGATGACAAGCAGTTCCCCGTCCCTCGTCATACCGACATCCAGCTCCCACATGTGGGCACCGACTGCAAGTGCCTTGTGCGCGGCCGCCAGGGTGTTTTCGGGGGCCAGGGAACGCGCGCCTCGGTGAGCGATGTTGAGGATGTGGTGTTTGGAAAAGAGATCCCGGATTGACATGGTGAGGCTTCACGAGTGCTCAGGGGCCAGAAGGCGTCTGAGCTCTTCAAAGAGTCGTTCCATATCGCTGCGATACGGATGCGGTATCATGGTCAGCCGTTTGGGGGCAAGGAAAGCCATGTCGGCATGGGCTTCGGCCAACCGGTTCCCCTCAGCGTCAAGCAGCACTCCCTTCGCTCTGCATCCCCTCGCTTTGGCCTCGGCTTCGCCCACGATTTGACCGACTGCTGTGAGGGGCTTCTGGATTTGAACCGGCCTGAGATACCGAACCTCCATGCTCCGCGTGACGAAGAAAGTCCTCTGGAAGGCGATGACGGCCCATCCCATGATCTCATCAAGGACCGTCGAAATGATTCCGCCATGTGCAATATCCTCCCATCCAACGTGGTGGCCGTTCAAAACCAGGTCGGACCGGACGGAATCCCCCAGGATATAGAAGGACATGCCGAGCCCCTGAGGGTTGTTGGTGCCGCATGCGAAGCAGTGATAGCCGTCGATTCTGGGCATGGGGATTCTCTTCATGGATTCGGGCTCCCCTGTGAGGCGCAACGAAGGACTCGGAGTTGGCATGGAAAAAATAGTGGAGTGGAGAGCCCCAAAAGTGCTATGATCCCTCCTGTCGGAGCTTGGTGGGGAAGAGGAGCTCGGCAGTAACGAAGCTTTTTCATGGTTCGGCGGTTTCAGCGCAGGGAATGTCACTTCATGAGTATGGATGAGAAGCCTCAACAGACAAGCCAGGGCTACTGGGTCCGCAAGCGCTGTGACGACTGCGGCACTCCCGTCATCATCGTGGCGGAGGACGGCACTTTTTGTCTGCTTCGTTGCTCTTTGTGCGGCAAGGAATACCGATTCTATCTGCGCTCGTGATTCGATGAAGCTGCGGCACCCTTCATGCCGCAGGACGCGAGTTCGTCCCTTCGGCTGCAGCGCCTCGGGGATTTCGTCGCGTCACGGGGCTTCCGGATGATCGGCTATTCGGCTTTCTTCTTACGGGATCGCCGCTGGGTGGGCTTGGCTTCAGCCGCGGCGCCGGCCGCTGTCGGAGGCGTTTCCATCCCTACCGCCATCTCTTCGAGTTTTTTCTGCTTCCTTCCTTCCTGATACTTGACAAGATTCTCGGGCAACCCGCGCTTCTTGGCGGCCTTGCTGCGAGCCTTCGTCAGAGCCTTTGCTGAAAGGGGCTGCTTCATGGGAAAGCCGTATTTCTGCTTATAATCGCGAGGGCTGAGCCCGTGGGCTCCCAGGTGCTTAGCCGTCAGCTGACGCATTTCGGCTCCGCATTCGAGACAGATGATGCGATCCTCGAGGATAGAGTTCTTGGGGTCCGTCTTCTCCCCCGCTCTTTCCGCACCAACCCCCTCTTCACCAGCCTTGCCCGGCTCAAAGGGAGCTCCCTCTGCCTCGGATCTCTGGATGCTCTGAAGAGCACTGAAGACGCTCTTGAGTGATGAGACAATCTCTTCCGAGGACATGGGATTAGTGGATACCTGGTTTTGCACGATTTCAGCGGCAATTTCGACAAGCTTTTTGGTCATAATGCCTCCCTCCCATTAAGTACGTTCTGCTCATATATTGGGCAATGGATTCAAGATGTCGATTGTCGAGCTCCAGAAGCTTTTCTGTTTTTGACTCAATTACATTATCTATCGATTTTTGCGCCTGTCAATAGCGCCTTTGACTCGAAATGTATTTTCGGCACTTTTTCTTCGGAGGTCCATCTCATTTTAGTTCATGCAGTTCAATGCAGGCTTTTGGGATGAGCATCTTTATGACTTGCTCCGGGCATAGCGCAATGAAATTTGCAGAAGATCGTTACCGAATATCAGGATTAGGGACCAGACTTCCTCTCAAGTCTGGGGATTTGCATGGCAGGTTTTAAGCCACCATGCAGTTGACAAGTCTTCAGTTAACCCGAAACAGTCGAACTGTGCAGGATTGAAACACCCTTCACATCCTTTCGGTATCCTCACCTCCAGTTCGCACAAAGCTTTATTGGGAAAGAAACATGGAGGATTGCAGTCTGGAGGCTGGTAGCATGCGAATGCTTGACTAAGTGAGCTGTGTGCTGTTCTGGCCGCGTCAATAGCGATTCAGCTGGGTAGGATAAATGAGCGACTTTCATTGTCGGCGTGATTACCGAGCTTTTCACGCTCTACAGTCGCTGAGTGCGGTTGAGGTTGACAGCCAAGAAGCTCTTACTGTAATAGAGCGTCTAAAACGCTTGGGAGAAATGTTTCCGTCGAAGAGTAACTGCTCTCTGAAGGAGGAGAAGATGACTCGAAAGACCTGTTTGGTTCTGTCCGTCCTGTTTGGCTTCTTTGCAGCGGCAACCACGATGCCGGCAGGGGCTCAGGACACGATCAAGATCGGCGCCTATCTTCCCATGACCGGGGCTGTCGCTGCCTATGGGGAATCGGAGTGGGCCGGCATTCAGATCGCCAATGAGATGGAGCCGGAAGTGCTCGGCAAGAAGATCGAGTTGAAGCTGGTTGACACCAAGAGCGACAAGATCGAGGCAGCCAATGCCATGACCCTCCTGGTGGAGAAGGAGAAGGTGGTCGTGGTCCTGGGTGAGGCCATCAGCGGCAACTCCATGGCGGGGAACCCCATCTCTGAAGCCGCCAAGATTCCCACGGTGAGCCCTACGGCGACGAACCCGCTCGTCAATCAGGGAAAGCAGTACGCCTTTCGCGCATGTTTCATCGACCCGTTCCAGGGTGAGGTAGCGGCAAGGTTTGCCTTGAACGATCTCAAAGCCAAAACGGCAGCTCTCATTATCGACCAGGCGCAGGACTATGCGGTGGGTTTGGCCAAGTTCTTCGAGAAGGAGTTCACCAAGCAGGGTGGCAAGGTCGTCACGACAACCTACATCCAGACAGGTGACCAGGATTTTTCCGCGCAGCTTTCCGCAGTGCAGGCGTCCAAACCCGATTTGATCTATGCTCCGAATTACTATACCGAAGACGCGCTCATGGCCAAACAGGCCCGCGATCTTGGCATCAAGGTTCCCATCCTGACGGGTGACGGTGCTCAGGAAGCGGCTTTGATCGAAATCGGCGGTGCTGCGGTGGAAGAGGTCTATTTCACCGGGCATTTCCACAAGCAGGCCGCGACGACGGATCGTGCCAAGGAATACATCAAGCGCTTTGAAGAAAAGAACAAGAAGGAGGCCGACGCCTTTGGAGCACTGGGAGCTGACGCGTATTTCCTGGCCGTAGACGCCATCAAGCGTGCAGGGTCGGTCGACGGGACCAAGATTCGCGACGCCCTGGCCGACACGAAGGATTTCAAGGCCGTTTCCGGCACCATCACCATGGGTGAGAATGGGAACCCGATCAAGAGTATGGTGATCAACAAGGTGCAGGGAGGTAAGTTCGTCTACGTCACCACCATCAATCCTTGATGGCGGTTCCGAGGAATGAGAGGCCGGGCGCCCGTTGCAGAGGTGGGTTGCACAGAGGTGCTGCGGCTGTTTGGCGCCTGCCCCCGGTTGTGGGTGGGGCATCGTCGCCAACGGGTGAAAGCCCTAAACGCCTATCATGAACATTGATAACATTACGGGGCAGGGTGTGGGTTCCAGTGCACACCCTGCTTTTCTTTTTTTTGGGGTTTGGCTGTCCCGGAACGTTTTGTTATAAGCCCTGCAGCCGGAATTCGTGTTGGAGCGTGGCGGCAGCGTGTGATTTATCGGGAGGGCGATATCTGTGACTTCAACGATTCTTCTGCAGCAGTTCATCAATGGCGTATCCCTAGGGAGCCTGTATGCACTCGTAGCCATTGGATATACCATGGTTTACGGCATCCTGAGGCTCATCAATTTCGCCCATGGCGACTTGCTGATGTTCGCCGCATACACGGCCATTTATGGCGTGACGCTTTTCTCTCTTCCGTGGACTCTGAGCTTCCCGCTGGCGGTGCTGTTGACGGGCTTGATGGGAATTCTCCTGGACCGGGTGGCCTACAAACCACTGCGGGATGCTCCACGCATTTCTCTCCTCATTTCGGCCATCGGGGCTTCCTTTCTTCTTGAGAACCTGGCCCTGGTGATGCTCGGTGGCGTTCCCAAAGGTTTTCCAAGGCCGGAAGTCTTTGGAAAAGTCATTGAGATCCTGGGGGTTCGGGTCCAGGTCCTCACCATCTATACTCCCCTGGTGACCCTTGCCCTTCTCCTCGGACTGCTCTTCATTGTTTATCGTACCAAGGTGGGAAAGGCCATGCGGGCGGCCTCCAAGGATTTTGAGACGACACGCCTCATGGGCATCAATCTGGACCGGATCATCGGCATCACCTTCCTGCTGGGCTCCATGCTGGCTGCGGCGGGGGGGATCATGTGGGCCATGAAGTATCCGCAGGTGAATCCCTTCATGGGAGTATTCCCCGGATTGAAGGCCTTCATTGCAGCGGTACTTGGGGGTATCGGCAACATCTTGGGTGCCGTTGTGGGTGGGTTCCTGCTGGGGCTGGGTGAAATCCTGATTGTGGCCCTGGTGCCGGGATTGGCTCAATACCGTGATGCCCTGGCCTTTTTTGTGCTGATCCTGGTCTTGCTCTTCCGGCCTACGGGGCTTCTGGGGGAGCCCATGATCGACAAGAGCTGAGGAATTTCACGGGACGAGTGGTGAATGGATAAGGGAAAGAGAAATCTGATCTTGAACGGGGTGGCTCTAGTGGCTCTTTTTGGGGTGCTGCTGGCCTTTGACCGCTTCGGCACGGATTATCAGGTCCGCATCCTCAACAACATGGCCATATTCATCACGCTGGCGGTCAGCTACAACCTGGTGAACGGCATTTGCGGGATTCTCCATCTCGGGCCGAACGCATTCATCACGATCGGGGCCTACACGTCGGCTCTGCTGACTTTGAGCCCTGCGGAAAAGCAGATGACGTTCATCATCGAGCCGCTCATCTGGCCGTTGAGTGTGATGCATGCCCCGTTTGTTTTATCGTTGCTTGCCGGAGGCATCCTGGCCACGATCTTCGCTTTTCTCATCAGTTTTCCGGTGTTTCGTGTTCGAGGAGATTACCTGGCCATTGTGACCCTGGGTTTCGGCGAGGTGGTTCGAGTGCTCTGCAACGCCTTGCAGAGCGTCACCAATGGTCCCCTGGGGCTCAAAGGGCTTCACCCTCATACCAACCTTTGGTGGTCGTGGGGGATTGCCGTGACCACGATCATCCTGGTGACGAGACTTGTCAACAGCAGCTATGGACGGGCCATGAAGGCCATTCGCGAGGACGAAACGGCAGCCAGGGCCATGGGGATCGACCCGTTCAGACAGCTGCTCCTGGCGTTCCTCATCAGTGCATTCTTCTCCGGTGTTGCAGGAGGATTGCTTGCGCATCTCATCACGACCATTTCTCCGACTCTGTTCACCTTTTTCCTGACCTTCAACCTCCTCATTATGATCGTCATTGGCGGGCTGGGCAGCACGACGGGGGCTGTCCTGGGGGCTGCGCTGTTCGCCTGGGGAGGGGAAGCCCTGCGAGTCGTCGAGAACCCCATCGACCTCGGCTTTTTCACCATCCCGGGGATTCCGGGCATGCGCATGGTGGTTTTCAGTCTTCTCCTGATGATCGTGATCATCTTTGCCCGGCGGGGTCTCATGGGCAGAAACGAGCTCAGCTGGGACGGTTTGCTGGAGAAGCTGAAGCTGGTTTCGCGGTGACGGCGTCGATGACCGTTTTTTCAGGTTTCGGGTGTCGGAGGTCAGGGGGGCCGGCAATGTTGATGAATCAGGGGGTTGGCAAGGGCCAGGCGAAGCCGGCCCGAGAGCGGGAAGCATTCATGGGCAGGCTTCGCTCAGTAAAGTTTCACGGAAGAATATGTCCGTTTTCACCTCGTCATGCCGGCAGTCTTTGGCCGGCACCCGGTTTCTTTTGTGGATTCCGGCTTGAGAACCGCCGGAATGACGACCCAAGTATTGGACACTCAATTGTGTGGAGATTTACTTAGCTCATGGCACCCTGCTGAATGCAGGTCTAAGGAGGTTATTTCAACAACATTGAGGGGGCTTGAGCCTGCCTGCCTGGCAGGATTGTATTGGGTGATTGCCGTTTATGAACGCTGAGAGCCTGTCTGGGAAATGCCGTGTCAGTGATATTTGAGCCTGCCATCTGGCGGCGACCTGGATTTCCCAATAAGGCTCTGAGAGTGTCCTCGACGTCCGGCTCGAGGGCGCCGTCAAGAGAGCGCAGTTCGGAAGATGCAGGACTTTTTTGAAGCACAGGATCTGGTGATGCAGTTCGGGGGGTTGGTGGCGGTCAGCCGTTTCTCCATCAAGCTGCAGCCAGGGGAGCTGGTGGGACTCATCGGTCCCAACGGTGCAGGGAAAACCACGGTCTTCAACATGATCACCGGTGCGTTTACGCCGACTTCGGGCCGCACCCTGTGGCAGGGTCAGGAGATCACCCATCTGCCCGTCCACGCCATCACGGCGCGCGGCATTGCCCGCACTTTTCAGAACATTCGTCTTTTCACGGACATGACGGTCCTTGAGAACGTGATGGTTTCCTTCCACCACAAGATTCCTGTCCGTTTCTACGAGGCCATGCTCGGACTGAGCAGCTATCGGCGGGAAGAAGCCCGGATGATGGAGCGTGCCATGCATTTCCTGCAGGAGCTGGGTCTGGCGCACCTGGCCTCTGAGAAGGCGGGCGGGCTTGCCTACGGGCAGCAACGGCGCCTGGAGATCGCCCGAGCCCTGGCCACAAGACCCAAACTGCTGCTCCTGGACGAGCCGGCCGCCGGCATGAACCCCCTCGAGACCATGGAGCTGGCTGAACTGGTTCAGGAGATTCGGCGCAAGTACGGCCTGACTGTCTTTTTGATCGAGCATGACATGAAATTCGTGATGCGCCTCTGTGAACGAATCAAGGTCCTGGATTACGGCGTCACCATCGCCGAGGGGACCCCGGGCGAGATTCAGAAGAATCCGGAGGTGATCAAGGCATATCTGGGAGATGTTCACCATGCTTGAAGTGAACGATTTGCACGTCTTTTACGGGGGGATCCACGCCCTGAAAGGGGTCAATCTGTCGGTGAGCCCGGGGCAGATCGTCACTCTCATCGGAGCCAACGGTGCCGGGAAGAGCACCACCCTGAGGTCCATTGTTGGATTGGCCAAGCCCCGCAAGGGGTCCATCCGGTTTCAGGATGAGGAGGTGAGCCGAAAGGCGACGCATGAGATCATCCGGATGGGCATCGGGATCAGCCCGGAGGGTCGCAAGGTGTTCCCGAACCTGACGGTCATGGAAAATCTCGAGCTTGGGGCTTACAACCAGAGCCACCGGGATTTTGCCGAGCAGTTGGAGTGGGTGTTCTCGCTCTTTCCGCGCATGAAGGAGCGGGAACAGCAGCTGGCGGGAACGTTGAGCGGGGGTGAGCAGCAGATGCTGGCCCTGGGGCGGGCCCTCATGAGCCGCCCACGGCTGGTGCTTCTGGACGAGCCCTCCCTGGGACTGGCGCCGCTGGTTGTCCAGGAGGTGTTCCGTACCATCCAGACCATCAACGAGGGAGGCGCCACCATTCTGCTGGTGGAACAGAATGCCATCGCCGCGCTGCAGATCGCGCACTATGGCTATGTCCTCGAAACGGGTGAGGTGATGCTCGAAGGGACGGGGGAATCCCTGCTCCAGGATGAGCGCGTGCGAGAGGCCTATCTCGGGGATTGACATTTTACATTTCAGTCTTTCCTGCTCCATAGACTTCTTTGACACGCCCCTGAGGTGAGCGCCGAGCGTCCAGAACAGACGCAACACCGGTCGTTGCCGCAGGAGCACAATCCCGGGATTCATGCCTCACGTAAGATGTTTACCCCTGGAAAGCCTGTAAATCGCCTCGGCTCTTGTCGCTTCTTCATTGAGCCGTTCGATAAGCTCATCGATATCAGTATCTGTCTCCATTTCAGAAATTTCAATGGCGCCGGCGGGGTCCCAGCTGACATCAGTGATTCCCGGGTGAAGCGTCTCAAGCTCCTGGAGAATTGCACTCTGTCGTTTGAAGCTTTTGAGGAGGCGTCGACTGTTATTCGTCAATTCTTTGTGTTGAATGGCCTGCCGAATGGCGACTTTCAATTCAATCTCGTTGCAGGGTTTGATCAGAAAGCGATAAATGTGCCCCTCGTTGATGGCCCGAAGCGCGGTCTCCAGGTCAGCGTGCCCGGTTAGCATAATGCGCATGGTGTCGGGGTACTGATCGCAGACCACGCCCAGGAGCTCGGAGCCGCGCATCCCTGGCATCATTTCATCCGAGACGACCACGTCAATCTGCTCCCGGGCCATGATGTCCAGGGCCTCCCGGGCCGATGCTGCGCTCAGAAAACGGTACGGCTCTCTCCGCAAGGCCCGCTTCAGCGCGTTTGTCACGGACATTTCGTCATCAACCAGAAGGAGTGTGTGCTGCATCATCCGGTCCTTCATTGTGAAAGTTGGTCCCATAAAGTTGGAAGGAGCTCACAGTCGCTCTCGACTGAGCCGATTTTGGGCCGTGGCGGATCTCATGTCAACCGCCCCCCGCGTGGAATCTCTTTTCCATAAACCTGCAGTCGGCCCGACGGTCTCCGATAAACCGTCATGGGTTCAATCAGGCCTGGCTTTCGTGCGCAATCCTTTCCTGCTTCACTATCTGCCAGGGCACGAACACCTTCAACGGCTCCTTGATTCCCGAATTGCGAGCGAAATTCTTGAGCCTCTCGATAAGAAGGGGGCTGACTTCGTGACCTCGCGTAACCAGCAGCCGTCCCTTGAGAGTCGTAACGTCATCGGCGAAGATCATGTGCTCCCTGAGATCCCTCAATGGCATGCTTTGGACCACATATTTGGCCTCCATGCCCAGGGCACGCTCCAGCGCGTCCAGGGCGGCCGGATCGTAGCAGCCTTGCCGCTTCCTCAGTTGCCTCAATGCATTGCCCTTGAGCACTCCGTTGGATTCGAGAGCATCGAAATCCAGAACCACTTTCAGAATGCGGGCTCCCAGCGGTATCTGCCGCTCTGTACCTTCTTCCTCGGGAAAGCCGGAACCGTCGTAATTCCTGGACTGATGGAGGATGGTCTCGGCGATGCTTTCCATGCGTGGAATGTGAGAAAGCAGCCCGGCAGCGATCTTCGGGTGGGATGCGAAGATTTTGACCTCTTCCTCCGCCAGCTCCCGGTTCTCGTGAATCTTGCTCAAGACCTGCTCAGGCAGAGCGACACAACCGATCTGAGAGAGCATGGCGGCTGTCTCGATCTTCCACAGGTCCGAGACACCCAGTTGGGCAGCCACATCACATGCGTAGCGCTTGATCCTGGACGAGCGCCCGAAAGCCTCGGGATTGACCATGGACAGGAGGTCGGTCAGCACCTTGATGCTCCCCCGCAGAGTTTTTTCCAGAAGCTCCCTCTCTGCGGTTACCAGACGATACTGCTCGAGTCCCTGTCGCAATACGTTTGCCAGCGTTTCGGGTTCACAGGGCTTCCTGAGAAACCGAAAGACATTCCCTTCATTGACCGCCTGAATAGCGCTCTCCACGTCGGCATTGCCGGTGAGGATCATGCGTACGCTGTCGGGGTAGAACCCCCTGACCCTGGAGAGAAACTGGATGCCGTCCATTCCCGGCATGCGCAGATCGGACATGATGACGGCAAAAGGGCCCTTTTCCATCACGACCGCAAGGCCATTTTGGGGTCCAAGAGCCGTTTCCACCATGAATTTTCGCCGCAACTGGCGTTTCAGAGAATCCAGCAGATTCTGTTCATCGTCCACGAGCAGAATTCTGTCGTTCATCTCAATTCGTTGCCTCCTGTTGTTCCCTTAACGCTTCCATCCACACCGGCAGTCGCTGGTTCATGCCCAGAGCGGACAGAAAGTCGGAATCCAGTCCCCGGGGGTGGCCTTCCGCTTCCTTGTTTGGCACCGAGCTCCAGTTGTCGAGCGCATCGGCCACGTGGACGGCCACCAGGGGCTCGAAACAGGTCGTTGGATGGTCGGCCGGCTGGTGGTGAAAGGCAATGGCTTCGACGATGGCATCGGGCAGGCCCCACAGGCCAAGGAGATAAGCCCCCACCTCGGCGTGGGTTGCATTCAAAACCGCTTTTTCGGCGTCGTGAAGCGAGATCTGCTCCTCATGACTCAGCTCGAGGATTTCACGGTAGGTCTCGGGCATGTTGTCGGCTATGACCAGTTTGCCCACATCATGCAAAAGGGCGCTCATGAAGGCGTCATCCGTCGATTCGCGCTCCAGACCCTCCAGCGCGGCAATCCGCTTCGCCAAGGCACTGGTGTGCATGCTGTGGGTCATGAGACTTTCCATGTCGAGGACTTCCATCTTGGCAGCGTCAAACTGCTCGAAGAGTCCAAATGTGAGGACCAGAGACTTGACCGTATCGAGACCCAGAAAGACCACCGCCTTTTTGACATCCGAGAAGCGACGGCGCATCCCAAAAAAGGCCGAGTTGACCAGGTGCAGGATTTTTGCCGTCATCGCAAGATCCCCTGCAACGATTTGTCCAACTCGGTCAATGGAACAATCGGACCGTTGGAGCTCCTCCATGACCTGATTGTAGAGCGAGGGCAGGCAAGGGAGGGATTCGAGCCTTGAGACGGTGGCCTTCAGCCCTCCCTGGCTCAGAATATCTCGGAGTGCGCATGCGCGGCTGATGATTGCCTTGATCGTTTCGGCTTCGCAGGGCTTGGATATGTACTGATGGGCCGGACGAACGGTCCGCATGATCATCTCCCGTTCGGCATGACCCGAGAGAATGATGCGGACCGTATCGGGATAGGTATCCTTGACGACCGTCAGCAGTTCGGCCCCGTCCATCTCCGGCATGCGCATGTCGGAAACGATCACGTCGAAGCTCTTTTCCGCCATGAGCCTCAAGGCTGCGGGACCGCTCGCGGCAAATGACATGTCCCAATCGCTCCGCATGCTTCGAAGCATGCGGCCCAGGCCTTCCAAGATCTTGATCTCATCATCGACGAAGAGGATCTTCCTTTTCATTGGGCCCCCCTTTGCTCGGTGGCGCGCTCAAGAGGAAGCAGAATTCTGAAGGTCGTGCCGACCCCTTCCTCGGTTCTGAAGGTCAGGGAACCCTTGTGCTTTTCGATGACGACCCGATGGGCGATAGCAAGCCCCTGCCCCGTTCCGCGGCCGACCTCCTTGGTGGTGAAGAAGGGGTCGAAGATCCGGTGTTGAATATGCTGCGGTATTCCACCCCCCGTATCGGAAATGCACACCTCGACGGAGCCGTTTCGTTGAGCCGAGCTGATGCGAATGAGACCCTTTCCGTTGATTTCCCCGTTCTGCTTCTCACCTATGGCATGAGCCGCGTTGATGATGATGTTGAGAAACACCTGGTTGAGCTCGCCGGGAAAACACGGCACCAGCGGAAGGTCCTCGGCAAAGTCCGTTTCCAGGTCCGCTACATATTTCCACTCGTTTCTGGCAACCGTAATGGTGCTCTCGAGAGCCCGGTTGATGTCCACCGACATCTTTTCATCCCCGCCCGGATGCGAAAACTCCTTCATGGAACGCACGATCCTGGTGACCCTGTCAATGCCCTCCAGGGACTGTTCGATGGCTCTCGGGATTTCTTCCTCGAGGTAAGGCAAATCGGCATCCTCGAGCCGACGCTCTATTTGGCGGATCAGATCCATATCCGGAGCTTCCTTTTTGACCGCAGCCAGAAGGTCTTCAAGATCCTTCACGATCTCGAGGAGATCGCCGAAGGCGTCCTTGAGGAACCTCGTGTTGTCCCCAACGTACTGTGTGGGGGTGTTGATCTCGTGGGCGATGCCTGCCGCCAACTGTCCGATGGATTCCAGCTTCTGCGCCTGCCGCAACTCCTTTTCCAGCTTGAAGCGCTCAGTAACGTTGTCCACCAGCTCGATGGCCGCGACCACTCGACCGTCCGTGTCGTGGATGGGGGATGAGATGATTCGAAATGCCCGGGGCTCCGGCCTTCCAGGTGCCTGAACCGTGACATCGTGGACCTGTCCGTCGTGGAGAGTCATGGAAGTCGGGCACATCTCGCACGGGGATTCGCGGGGGGGATCATTAAAGGACCGGTAGCAGATGGGCTTTCGTTCGACGTCGATGTGGGGGAACCATTCCCGCATCTGGCGGTTCATCTCCAGGATTTCCATGTCAGGGCTGATCATGGTGACGCCGATGCCGACATTCTCCAGGATGTGGCGGTTCTTCTCCTCAGTCAGACGCCATGCGCGCTCGGCCTCCCTGAGACCGCTGATGTCCACGAAGCTCTCCACAAGGCATTTTCGCCCGCCGACAACGGTCCGGGTAATGGTCTTCAGGATGGGCAGGGGCTGACCGTCTCCCGTCATGAAGCAACGCTCGGCCTTTTTGATCGTGATGTTCAGGTCCGTCACGGGACAAGATCCTCGCTCGGTGGGACAGACGAAACCGTGACACTCGCACCCGATGAGCTTATCTCTCGAAAGACCAAGGACCTCCAATGCGTAGGGATTGGCGTCGAGGATGGTGTGGGTTTCCTCATCGATCACCAGGACGCCGGTGAGGATGGAGTCCCAGAGTGTCTTCATCCTGGATTCGCTCTCCGAAAGCCTTCTCTCCATCTCCCTTCGCTGCGTGATGTCGACCATGGCCCCGACGATGCCCGCAACCTTGCCCTGCGAGTCCCTATAGACCGCCTTGTTGAAGATCACCTCGTGGATGGAGCCGTCCGCGTAGCCAACCTTTCCTTCATAGACCTGCCTGCCCTCTTTTCGAATCAGCTCCATGTCCGCTTCGAAATTGACGTCCGCCAGCTCCTTCTTGGAGATCTCATACACGGTTTTGCCGACCAGCTCCCTGCGCGGATGACCGATGAAGGTCTCGAAGGCGGCGTTGCATCCCAGGTACCTCCCCTCGGTATCCTTGTAAAAGATGGGAGCCGGAACGGCGTCCAGGATGGTTTCCAATAAGACCAGCTGATCCTTGATGAGTGCGGTGTAAGCTGTCAAAGCCGTCTCGGCCCCCTCCAGCTTATCCATCAGCTGCCTGGACACGCGGGCTTGATAGTCGACGGCGCCTTCGAGCAGCTTGCGACGGAGTGCTTCTCTCTTTTCGAGGATACTTCGACGAAGGGCGTTGTCGATGGTGATCAGTACCTGATTCGGTTCGAAGGGCTTAACGATATAGCCGTATACGTCGATCTCCAGGACGGATCTCGCATCCCGGGGATCGTCCAGGACCGAGATAATGACGATGGCGGTTTCCGGATGCTTCCCTTTGACATACCTTGCCAGGTCCAGCCCGGATTCGCCGGGCATGTTGATGTCGGTCAGGAGAAGGTCGAATTCCCCTTCCGTCAGGCAGTCCCTGGCCTCCTTTGCATCGGCCGCCGCACAAGTCTCGTAGCCGTTGGCTTCGAGGATCTTCTTCAGCAGGTCGCGAACGGGGCGCTCATCATCCACGATGAGGATCTTCTTCATCAGAGCTTACTCCGGTTTCAGACTCGGCTCGCTGGGAGCGGAATCGCGTGCGGGTTGCGGGAAATCGGCAAAGAGCACCGTTGGCCTAACTATCGGCAACCGTCGGGAGGATGCGGATGCGGTTTAATCAGTGGGAAATCAGTGAAGGAGGTTCACTGATTGGAGAGGGTTTCGAGGAATGAACAAAGGTTTTGCTTTTGACGTTTCAACCCCAGCTTGGTTCGAATCTTGTGCCGGTGGCTCATGATGGTGTTCACGGAGAGGCCCAGCGTGGCGGCGATCTCCTTGGTGCTTTTGCCCCGCTTGATGAGGTCGGCCACCTGGATTTCCTGTGGGGTCAGGTTTCGGTAGGTGGACGAAAGCCCCATGACGAACGGTGAGACGATCTCCCGGACGCAGGTCTCGAGAAGCTCCACATCACTGCGTTGAATCCCGCCGAGGCGGCCTTTCTTGAGACGATCCAGGATGGGCGCAATCGTCTTCTCTACATTGGCCCGAACCTGCTCCTCAATGGCTCTCTTGTCCTCCTCGACCCTCTTGAGCAGGACTTTCAGAGCGCTGTTCATTTCCTGGAGCTCCAAAGCCTTTGTATGGAGCTCCTCTTCCCGCTTCTTCAATCTGTGATTGGCCTCTTGCAGATCCAGCGTCCTCTCTCTGACGACCTCTTCAAGGTTTGCGAATAAGTTCTTCCGGTCCAACTCAAGTGCGCGTCTTCTCATGGCATTCGCCACGCTGATCAAGATCTGGCTTCCGTCCACCGGTTTCATGAGATATCCGTAGATGTCGAGTGAGAGAGCCTCGCGGGCCGTTTCCATGTCGTCGATGACCGTCACCATGATGACGGCCATGTCGGGATGTGAACCTTTCACGCGCCTCACCAGCTCCAGGCCGGATTCTCCGGGCATTTGGATGTCGCACAGCATCAGATCACACTCGTTGCGCTCCAGCCAAAGCCGCGCCTCGGAGGCATTCGCCGCCTCGACACACCCATAGCCCTGGCGCTGGAGAATCGTCCTCAGAAAGCTGCGGACCGACGGATCGTCGTCCACGACGAGGATGGTGGCCGCCCCGTCCCCTGGAAGGCGCATCACGGGATCCGCTGGAACAACCCCGCCACGTGATTCTGTGCTCCGCTTCTTCTCCGAGTCTTGATGAGCCTTACCCCGCATTCTTCTTCCCCAGAACCTCTCGGATGGCCTTCCCCAATTCCGCCCAAACCCACGGCTTCATGATCAGGGCATCGATGCCGCACTCCCCGATACGCTTCTGTTCGATCCGGTCCCTGTTGCCGGTGCAAAGGACGACGGGGACATCCGGCCGTATCTTTCTGACAGCTTCCGCCAGCTGGTCTCCCGTCATGTTGGGCATGGTGAGGTCCGTGATCACGAGATCGATCTCATCCGGGTGCCTGCGGAAACACTCCAGCGCCTCAGGACCCGAGGTTACCGCGTCCACCCGGTAGCCCAACCGTTTCAACATGGTCGAGGCGACTTTCACAAGGGGAGCTTCGTCATCCACGAAAAGGATCCGCTCGCTCCCGCCGCAGGCATCGAGCGTTGGCTCCGAGACGGCGGGTTCCTCTACCTTTTCCAGTCTGGGCAGCAGGATCAGAACGGTCGTACCATGGCCGGGCTCACTCTCGACATAGATGGACCCATGGTGGTTCTTGACGATCCCGTAGGCTACCGCCAGGCCGAGACCCGTTCCCTCGCCCTTTTCCTTGGTGGTGAAATAGGGGTCGAAGATCCTGGATTTCACGGCAGCGTCCATGCCGGTGCCCGTGTCCGATACGGCAACCTTCCAATACTTCCCCGCAGCCAACCCGGGGTAGGCCGTCGTCGTGGTCGCATCCGCCTCCATCTCGGTAAGCCGGACCGTCAGAACCCCCCCTTTCTCCCTCATGGCGTGAAAGGCATTGGTGCACAGGTTCATGAGGACCTGGTGGATCTGGGTCGCATCCGCCATGATCAAACCGCGGCTCTGAATCTCCTTTCGCACCTCGATGGTGGACGGCAGGGTGGCCCGAAGCAGCTTGACAACCTCTTTGATGATGGTGTGAATCTGCACGGGTGCGATCATCCTTTCGCCCGAACGGCTGAAGGCGAGGATCTGGCCAACCAGGGTCCTGGCCCGAAGCCCTGCACTTCTCACTTCCCCGAGCAGCTGGCCGAGGGAGGAGCGGCTTCCGGCCTCCTCGATGGCCAGATCGGTGAAGCCGAGGATGGCGGTTAGGATATTGTTGAAGTCATGGGCGATCCCACCCGCAAGAGTGCCGATGGACTCGAGCTTCTGAGCCTGCTGGAGGTGATCCTCGAGCTCCCTGGCGCGACTGATGTCCAGGTTTGTGGACTGGTAGCCGACCAGGGCACCGGAATCATCGCGGATGGTCGTGGCAAGGCCGTGGGAGATGAACGTCGAGCCGTCTTTCCGCACGGCCGTAAAATCTCCCTCCCAGGTCCCGTGGGTGTCGAGAGCGTGCAGTATGGCTGCCGCCTTTTCCCCATCAGCAATGAAACGTGCCACAGGATGGCCCACAACCTCGCTGGCATTCCCGTACCCCCAGATCCTGAGAAAGGCGGGGTTCACATGGGTGATGCGGGTGGATGCGTCAGCAATGCTTCCGGCGGCCAGGCTGGCATCGAACACCATGTTCTTCAGCAGCAGCTCCCGCTCTTTCTTCCTGCGCTCGGTGATGTTTTCGTGGGAGACCACCACTCCGTTGCAGCCATGGCTGACAAACGGCGTCACGCGCCCGTAGAACCACCTCTCTTCCTCCGGGCTGTGGCAAGGGTATTCCATGGAGAACAGGTTGCCGGCGCCGTCCAGGACGGACCTCATACCTGAAGCGAAAGCCTTTGCCAGTTCCGCATCCTCTCCGGTGGCGCTGTCGCAAACATCCAGGTAATTGGCGCCTTCGCAAACGCGATCGACGTCTGCACCGTTGGCTTCGGCAAAACCTCTCCACGCTTTGTTGACGGCCAGGATTCGGCCCGTGCCGTCCACAATGGCGATATGGGCCGTCAAGGCGTCAAAGCTCGACCGGATGGATTCTGCCAGACTCGAATCAACCTCCATGGGAACTCGTTTTGGATTCATGGGCTCGCCTGTAATACATCAAATGGGAATGGCGACCGGTGCTGCAACGTGATGATCGACACAGTCGCCCTGTCTGGATCAGCCGTCCAGAACCGCTCTGACCTTGGCGGCCAAATCCTGTGTTGAAAAGGGTTTCTGTATGAAATTCAGATCCTTGTCGAGCACCCCCCGGTGAGCGATGATTTCAGCCGTGTACCCCGACATGTACAGGCACTTGAGTTGCGGGCAGAGATTTTGGATCTTGCTGGCCAATTCTCTTCCGTTCATCTCGGGCATCACCACATCGGTGATCAGCAGGGCAATGCGACTGGCGTGCTCCCCGGCCATTTGCAGGGCCTCGGAGGGGGTCCTGGCTGTCAGGACCTTGTAGTTAAGACGCGTAAGAAATTTTTCGGCCACTTTCAGAAGCGAAATCTCATCCTCCACCACCAGCAAGATCTCGCCTCTGCCCATCGGGCTTTGGACCGCAGTTTGCTGCCGTTCCTCGGGAACCTCGCCCACGTGCCTCGGCAGATAGATCCTGACGACGGTTCCTTGACCCGGTTCGCTGTAAACGTTGATGAAGCCTTCGTTCTGCTTGACAATGCCGTAGACGGTCGCCAATCCGAGACCCGTGCCCCGGCCAAGCCCCTTGGTGGTGAAAAACGGCTCAAATATCCTGTCCAGTGTTTCCCGGTCCATGCCACATCCATCGTCGCTCACGCTCAGCAACACGTAGTCCCCGGGAACAAAACCCGCGTGCTCGGAGCAGTAATCCGCGTCGAAGCTCACCACATTCGTCTGGATGGTGATCTTCCCCACATCGCTGATGGCGTCACGGGCGTTGACGCAAAGATTGGCCAGGACCTGGTCGATCTGGGTAGGATCCATCATGACCGGCCACAAGCCGGCCTTGGGAAGCCAGGCGAGCTCGATATCTTCGCCGATGAGGCGTCGCAGAATCTTGAGCATGCCTTCCACGGTGGCATTCAGGTCGAGGACCTCGGGCGAGATGGCCTCCTTGCGGGCGAAGGCCAGCAGTTGCCGGGTGATCTCCCGCGACCGCACCGCCGCTGCAAAGATCTCCTTCAGGTCGTCGCGCACCGGATCATCCGGCTCCACCCTGTAAAGGGCCAGCTCAGAGTAACTCATGATGACGCTCAGGATGTTGTTGAAATCATGGGCCACTCCACCCGCCAAACGGCCGACCGATTCCATCTTCTGAGCCTGGAGCAACTGGGCCTGAAGTCTGGCCTGCTCCTTTTCCGCCTTCGTGCGCTCCTCTTCGGCTTCGATGCCGTACAGAGCAAACCCGATGTCTTCGGCAAGCTCCTTGAACAGTGACTGCTCCTGCTCGTCATCCGCAACCGCCGAGGGCAATGCGACGACAATCACGCCGTATTCCCGTCCTGCGTGGTGGAGTTTCGCGGCAAGGGCCGCCGTGTCCATGTACATACGTGCCAGGGGGCATGCAGTGCAGCTCACCGAAGTGTCGCGCATGACCACAATGTCCGTGCTGCTCATCGCCTGGAGACAGCACTTCGGCCAGCCGCCATGCTCGAGCTCCGCACGGACGGCACCGAACTCTTCCCCGATGCCCGATTCGGCCACGGCACGTATACCCTTTGCGCCATCGTGAAGGCCGATCCAGGCGGATCGATATCCGCGTGCTTCGATGAGAATGGCACAGGCTTGATGCAGCAGCGCATCACGGTCCTTTTCATGCAGCATCAGGTGGTTGACATCGCGGAGTGCGCGCAGCACCTGGACCAGGTGCTCGATCCGCTCTTCATTGCGCTTGCGCTCGGTGACATCCACGATGGTGGTCACGAAATGAAGCGGCCGGCCGTTTGCGTCGCGCCGCATCTTGACGTTCACATCCCCCCAGACGCACGAGCCGTCCTTGCGCAGATATCTCTTTTCGAAGCGTGCGGAGTCCTCGCTGCCCAGGAGAAGCGGGGCCAACTTCTGCTCGATGGATTCAACGTCCTCCGCAGGGGTGAGCTCCTGCCATGTTTTGCCGATCAACTCCTCCGGCGCGTATCCCAGATATTCGGCGTACGTCCGGTTCACATTGATTTCGCCTGTCGGAAGCGTGAGAGACTTGCCCACGTTGGCCGATTCGAAAACATACTGAAACCGGTCCAGGCTCTCCCGCAGCTCCTTGGTCCTGTCCGCCACCTGTCGGCGCAGTGACCAGGACCAGACAAAGCCCAAGCAAAAAATCAGCAGCAAAGGCACCAGAACGATGGCCGAATAACGCAGCGCAACGAGCAGGGAAGGGGGTTCCTCCTTGTATACTCCGAGCCATTTTTCGAAAATGCGGTGGTATTCACCTTTTTCCTCCAGCACATTCAGCCCTTCGCTGAACTGCGCCAGGAGCGCTTTCCGATTGTTCGGAACGGCATAGCAGTACTGCATGGAGGCGAACGGTTTCGTCCCCAGTCGGAGATTGGTCCAGCCCTGCTTTTTGAGCAGGTACAGGGAGCTGATTCGGACCGCAACGGCACAGTCGTGCCTGCCCTCGGCGAGCTCACGCAGGACATCCTCCTGCGTTTCGACGAGGGACACCTGCCCCCCCAGTCCCTTGTCGATCAAGAGGTCGTGAATCGCATCTCCCCGCTGCACCACGATGCGTTTCCCCGTCAGATCTTCGAAGGTAGCCGGTGGAGGGCCTTCGCCCTTGCGCACGATGCCGACGTAGTGGTTTTCCGCGTGAGGCTGCGTGAAATCATACTTCAAGTCGCGCTCCGGCGAATAGAACATGCCCTGAATGACATCGACTTCTCCCGATTCCAGTGCCTCCACAATATCCGACCACGGACCGAGGCGGATCTCGACATCGAGCCCCATCTCCAGCGCGATGGCCCGCGTGAGGTCCACGGTATAACCGGCCGGGCGCCCATCCTTGTCGAGGAATTCAAAGGGCGGATAGTTGTGGTCGCCGCCGACCACGATGCGACGGTCGGATGGCAGCTCCAGGGAGGCGAACCACTTGGAGTGCAGATGGCGATAGGTCCCGTCCGCAATCACGATGGCGAGACCCTCGTTCAGGAGCGCCAGGGTCTCCCGGTCGCCTTCCCTGACCGCGAAGCTGAAGTCCTGGCGGAATCCTTCGATGGGTCGGTCGATGACCTTCAGGTTCCTGAGCCCGGCTTCCGCGATGAGCCGGAGGGCCACCAGCCGTTGAACGACCACGGCGTCGTGCCGGCCTTCGGAAAGCTCCCGCAGAGCTTCTTCGAAGGTGCCCGTGGTGTGGATTTCGATGCCGCGATCTTCCCGTCGAAGAAACTCCTCGGCGTTATCGCCTTTCATCACGGCCACCCGGCGGCCCCGCAGATCTCCAATGTCCACAATGCCGGAACTGTCCTGACGGACCACGATGGCTCCGTGCAGCGCCATGTAGGGAAACGTGAAATCAAACAGCTCTTCGCGCTCCGGGGTCCGTCCCACCAGGGGCAGAGCCTGGACTTCGCCCCGTTCCAGCCAACCACGCACCTCCTCCCATCGCCCCGTGCGGAAGGTCACCTCACGGTTCATCGCTGCCAGGGCAGCGCGCATCAACTCGACCGAGAAACCCTGGGGACGTCCAGCCTTGTCGACGATACAAAACGGCGGATAGTCGATCTCCGAGGCGCTGAGGACCGGGGGCTGCGCCGGCACGGGAGGCGGCTGAATCACCAGCAGCGCCAGGATCATTCCCGTCAGGGGGATCAGGGACCACACGTTTGACTTACGCCTGAAGCATTGTTTGCAGGCTCCCACGCGCCATGTCGGCTTGCGCCTGGTCGAGAACCTCTCTTCCTTTGAAACCTGCCAGTCCGGGTCCCAGCTCTTTCGATGATCACCTGAGAGACCAGCCATGAGATCGCCAATCCTTTTCCACGCTCGAAGTGGGATTTTTATTGCACCGGGTCACACACCGGCTTCTAAAACCATATTTAATGCACGGAACAATCAACGGCAAATGCAGGGCCGGTGCGTTCCGCCAGGCTCAAGGCTCCGCCTGGCCGCCCATTTTTCAGCCCAGCGCCTTTCTGACCTTTGTCGCCAGCTCCTGGATGGAGAACGGTTTCTGCACAAAGCACACGCCCTCCTTCAGCACACCCCGGTGAGCGATGGCGTTGGCAGTATAGCCGGAGATAAACAGGCACTTGAGTTGGGGGTAAAGGGATTGCAGCCGCTCGGACAACTCCCGGCCGTTCATCTCCGGCATGACGACATCCGTGATGAGCAGATGGATCTTTCCGGCATGCTCCCTGGCCAGCTCCAGGGCAACGCCGGGGGTGCTGGCGGCCAGCACCCGATATCCAAGCCTTTCCAGCATGGTCTTGCTCACCTTCAGGAATGCCTGCTCGTCTTCCACCAGCAGGATGGTTTCGCCCCGGCTGGGTGGAGGCTCGGACGTCATCGGCACGATAGCCTCTGCAGCCTCGCCGGCCAATCGCGGCAAATAGACCCTGATGGTCGATCCCTTGCCCGGTTCGCTGTAAACGTTGACGAACCCGTTGTTCTGCTTGACGATCCCGTACACGGTGGAAAGTCCCAGGCCGGTCCCCTCGCCCATGCCCTTGGTGGTGAAAAAGGGCTCAAAGACGTGCTCCAGGATCTCCCTGTCCATGCCGCAGCCGTTGTCGCTCACGGCCAGCAGGACGAATTCGCCGGGAATGAAACCGAGGTGCTCGGCGCAGTAGGCCTCGTCAAAGGTGCTCTTGCCCGTCTCGATGGTGATCTTGCCCACTCCCGAGATCGCATCCCGAGCGTTGATGCACAGGTTGGCCAGGATCTGGTCGACCTGGGCCGGGTCGATCTTCACCAGCCAGGGGTCTGCCTTGGGAAGCCAGGCCAGATCGATATCTTCGCCGATCAACCGCCGAAGCATCTTGAGCATGCCCTGCACGGTCCGGTCGAGATCCAGTGCTACAGGGGCGATGGTCTGCCTGCGGGCGAAGGCCAGCAGCTGGCGGGTGATATTCGTGGAACGGGTTGCGGCGGCGATGATTTCCTTCAGGTCGGCATGGAGCGGGTCGGCGGGATCCACTTTGAGCAGGGCCAGTTCGGCGTAGCCGATGATCACGCCGAGGATATTGTTGTAGTCATGGGCCACCCCGCCGGCCAGCCGACCCACTGCTTCCATTCTTTGAGCCTGGAGCAGCTGCGACTCCAGGGATTTTCGCTCGGTAACGTCCCAGACCGTGGAGATCACCAGGTGCTTCTCGGGGAGCGGTATGTTCCGGGCGGTGATGAAGGCCGTCTTCTCTCCCTTGCGGGTGATCGGCACATCCTCCCAGAACATGCGCTCAGGGTCGCCACTGGCACAATCCTCCAGCACCCTCCTTTTGATCTCCTCCCTGAACGCCGGGTCTTCGTAGACGACTTCCCAGAA
>CAZLCS010000055.1:0-39518 GCA_964557955.1 uncultured Syntrophobacteraceae bacterium | reverse complement strand
AGACTGCCGGAATGACGACTCGAGAGGTGGACACTCTATTGTGATGAGCTGTACTAAGCGGTTATATTTGTTAGATAAATGTTTCGTCTTCAATGAGTATAGCTTCCGGCAGGTTGTGGCGATCATACCTGCTCCTCAAGAGCCCATCTTCAGGACGAAGCTCTCACGTCGGTCCATCAAGCAGCGCCCATTTGTCGCAGGATGCTGCCCAGGATGTCCATGGATTCTCTCAACTGGTCGTCCGAAAGGTAGGGGGCGGGGCCGAGCCGAAGCCCGTCCCCGCGGTGGTCAGTCAGGATTCCTTGTTCCGCCAGCAATCGGCAGATCCCGCCGGCGTGCGGCGTACGCAGGACGAGAAATCCTCCGAGGGCTTCGAGGGAAACGGTCCGATCGCGCGTGATCACCTTGGGATCCGCATCCAGATCGTCGAACATGGAGGCGATCAGTCCAATCTGGTGTTGGCTTATTGTCCTCAAGAGCTCAGGGGTAAGCCCCTGGGCCCGGAAGAAATCAAGAACCTCCGCAGCCCGGTAGTGGCTGGTGGGGTCATAGGTCGCGCCTGCAAAACGTGCCTCGCCTTCCCCGTACAGAACGCCAGACCCCGAGCTCGCGGCTTCGAGAACCCCAAACTCACTGAACCATCCCGTAACGATGGGTCGGAGTCGACACTCCAGCGGAAAGCGCAGAAACCCGTTGCCCTCCCCCAACTGGCAGTACTTGTACCCGCCTCCGACCACAAAAGCCCCTTCGAGACCCTCGCAGCGGAGTGAGAACGGCACAACATTGAGGGTGTGGTAGACATCCACCAGGAGCTCGGCCCCAACCCGCTGGCATCGTTCCAGGACCGGTCCCAACCCTGGAACGATCTGTCCCGTATGATAGAAGACCGATGAAACCATTACGGCCGCAGTGGACTCATCCACTGCTGCGATGATCCGTTCGGCCACCGTGGAGGCGGGAATGGAGGCCACCCTCACCACCTCCAGTCCCTCTTCGGCCATGCGGTCCAGTTGTCGTCGCAAACTGTGGAATTCACCATCGGTCGTCACGACGCGGGGACGAGCCCTCAAGGGCAGCGCCGAGAAGAACCGAATCAGCAGATCGTGCGTAGCAGGACCCAGTGCAATATACCCATTGAGGTCGTCCAGCAGACGGGCATATCCCTCACGAACACGATCCGCCTTGGCAAAGGCACGCTCCCACTTTCGATCCAGGAATTCGGCTGCATCGAGCCACGCCTGTTTCTGCCCGTCCATTCCGCAATCCGGCCATGCCTGGTGCGAGTGGCCGGTGAGCAGCAGCCGCTCGCTCACGCGAGCCCTTCGGTAGTAAGCTGCCAAAGCGTTGGGCGACCGGTAGCAGAGATCCGGAACGATCATGGCACCTTAAACTCTGTGCGGATAGCCCACAGGTCGGGGAAAAACGGCTTGAACAAAGTGGCCTTGAGGTATCCCACCCCTTCCGTTCCGCCGGTGCCGACCTTCGCTCCAATCATTCGCTCCACCATCTTGACGTGCCGGTAGCGCCATTCCTGAATGCCTTCGTCCAGGTCGAGGAGCATCTCGCAGAGCCCGACCGTGGAAGGAGAGCCGGCGTAGATTTCGATCAGCAGTTTCTGAACGCCGGGCGAAGGCGTTATGGGTTGGGTGTGATCCCGGACCAGCTCTTCCTCCGGCACCTTGAAGCCGCTGCGCGCCAGCCCTTCAAGAAAGGCATCCCATACGCCGGGACTCTCAAAACGATTCGCCAGCCGCTGCCGGGCCTCGCAAGCCTCGGCAAAGCACTCGAAAACTTCACGCTTTTTGTGCCCCAGGGCGAATTCAATCTCACGAAATTGCACAGACTGGAATCCGCTGGCCGACGCGAGGTACCCGCGAAAGGCGAGGAAATCGAGCGGCAGCATCGTCTCCAGGACATCCAACTGGTCGATGAGGACTCGCATGATCGCATTGACACGCTTGAGGGTAAGCTGGGCACGGGCCACATCGGCGGCCTGCAGAAGCCGCTGCAGGCGGTCCAGTTCGTGGAGAATTTCCTTGAACCACAGCTCATAGGCCTGGTGGATGATGATGAAGAGAGTCTCATCGTGAGCCTCTCCTTCGGACAGGGGCTCCTGGAGCGCCAGGAGTTCATCCAGTTTGAGGTATTTTGAGTACGTCAGTGTCATTGTAACCCTCTCAGGGAGTGGGACCGTTCTCCTGGTCCCCAATGGGTGATGGACGTTTCCGGTTGCCGAAATCATACGACCAAGGCGTAGAAAAAGGCAAAGAGAATGAGGAAAGTCCTCTTGACTCAAGCGCACTGAGCTCTGGGCTGATCACGTATCTGCAGCGAAAGGACGATTGGGAAGACCGTCAAGTGCATCTCCAACACGGCGTGAGGCCAACCTGGAGGACGGCTGAAAGCCCCAGCATTCTGCTTGGTCACGCCGGGACTCGGTGGTAGATTGTATGGTGAATTTCCACCACACCCAGCCCTGTTTACATCCGAACCACGTTCATCAACGAAAGACCGGGGGTAACCCATGAAATCGATCTGGCTCGCGGTTTGTTTGACTGTGGCTGTCGCCTTCAGCGCCCTGGCGGCTCCCCCTTCTCTCTTGCGCAGTGATCCACCCCACCAGGCCCGGGACGTCCCCACGGACTACGGAGTCATCAGGCTTTGGTTCGATCAGAATATGAAAGAAAACGGCTGGACCTTCTGGCAGAGCGACCAGGGTGAGCTGCCCCCCCTGGCGAGCTCCGATTCAAGTCCGTGGGTCAATGCACGCTATGCCGAGCTCAAGATAGGCCCCCTGAAACCCGGCATCACCTATGCCATCCAGCTCAATTCAGCCCGAAAGGAGGGGTTCCGATCGGCAGAACGAAACGAGCCCCTGCCCATCACCACGCTGGTTTTCACGACGGCCGGCGCCCGGGTCGATGCTCCCATCCAGCCCAAAGACCTCGATACGGCTCTCAGGGTTCCATCGGGCTCCCCAACCCCTGCGCCTCCGCCTCCCTCCCCCACTTGGTCCCCATCACCCCCAGCTTCGACCCCGCCTGTTCCTTTCCCTCCTCCGTCACCTCCCGCTTCACGTGTGACACCCTCCGCCCAGGTGACGATCCAAGACATCGCGGGAACCTGGCTCATGCGCAATCAGCAGATGGAGATGCGCGTAGACTTCAATCCAGATGGTCGATTTACCAGGGTTACCCGAACCGCTCAGGAGACCGAAACGATCCACGGTTCCTGCCGCATTTCGCAGGGGATCATGGAGGTGCGCGTCGACCAGGATGATGAGGTCCTCCACCTCACGGTCAGGATGCCCGATTCCAACACCCTGGAACTCTGGGAGGACGCTGAGAACTGGATTCAGTTCATCCGTCAGGGCGCTGCTCCGGCACCGCGCGGCGCTCCATACGGACCACAGACATCGCCGCAGCTTTTACCGGGGCAGCCAGGCAGCGTGATCCCTGCCCCACCTCCGGGATCCTCGGGACAATCACGGCCGCCATGCCCCTCCGGATGGAGTGAATTCAACCATCCCATGGTCGGCATGCAGGCTCATGTGCCGCCCAATTACTGGGTCAGGCTGCATGGCGGGGTGATGCTGACCGTGGAAGAGCAGTTCAACCCCGCCACGGCGGCCTTCATGATAACCTTCCGCCCCCGCGCGGGGGCCGCTGCTGCAGAGCTTGCCGACAGCTTCGCCCGGTTCGTGGCCCAAACCGAGCCGCGCTTGAAGGCTACGGTGCTGGGACAGCCGAGCCGCGATCGAGCGGTCTCGCAGTTCACCAGTGTCGTCTCCGGGCAGCCCGTTGAGGGGAAATACTGCACCATCGTCGGAACGGGCGGTTCTCAAGCCTTCGTCATCGG
This sequence comes from uncultured Syntrophobacteraceae bacterium, assembly GCA_964557955.1. Classification (GTDB taxonomy): domain Bacteria; phylum Desulfobacterota; class Syntrophobacteria; order Syntrophobacterales; family Syntrophobacteraceae; genus JALOOX01. Next base: position 35,660 of record CAZLCS010000055.1, on the reverse strand, counting down.
AGTGATGGCTCCCCGGGGTCAGCTCCAGCGCGAGCTCCCGACCCTGCAGCGAATTGCTCAAGGCTTCGGATTTGCGCTGCCCCGAGGGCGATGGGTGGATTATCAGTCACCCGCCGGCGGCTTCACCATGAAAATCCCCGATGGCTGGCAGGTTCAGAGCTCCGATGGACTCAACCCCAAGGACAACATCGACTGGGTCACGTATCACCCCAATCGTCCGCTCAGCCGTGCATTTCAGTGGTGCCCGAAGTATTGTACCCCCGATCTGGCCCGGCATCCGAACTACCAGATTCAGGGCTATCAGACGGCCGTCTTCCAGAGTGCCGAGCAGTGCGCCACGACCTCCCTGGGCCAGATCTGTCCGGGAGCCCGGTTGACGAGGATGCAGCCCAACGAACGACTCACCACCATCTTCCGGCAGCTGATGCAGGATGTCGGCCGTTTCCTTTCAGCCATGAATGCAGGAAATCTGGATGTGACCGTTTACGACTGCCTTGCCGAAGGCCAGCTTGAGGGGAGGCCCATCACCATCGCATTCGTCACGGGCATCAGCACGTTGCTCCTCGAACAGGGCATCATGGGGCGGGCCGTGGATACCTCTGTCACACTTCGGGGATGGTGCGCCCCCTCCGATGAGTTCATCCAGGAAAGCCCTGTCCTGGAGCGCATATTCTCTTCGATGCAGCTCACTCCCGCCTTCGTCAACCGCGTGGTTCGCGGCAACGAGTACGCGGGCAGGAAGATTCGGGAAACCTACGACACCATGAACAGAATCGACGACCAGATTCGCCAGAGCCGCTGGGACACGCAGGATGCCATCGCCGAGATGAATTACGACAACCTCCGCGATTATGGGGGATATGTGAATGAGAAGACGGGACGGATCGAACAGATTCCGCCGGATGGACTCGTCAAAAACAGCAGCGGGCAACTCGTCTCAAGGGAGGAGGTCGAGCGTGGGGTTCCGGCTGATCAAGCCACGGTGCTGCGGGGCGCTTTCTCCAACGACTACATGCAGGGGATCTACGGGCGCATCGAGTTCAACCCATGAAAGGAACCCCCACCCCGGTATCCCCATCACTCACATGCAACCTCACAGACGTCCACTTCTCTTCCACCGGTGATCTCCAGAAGTTGTTCCACCGTGATGGGCACGGCCGAGTGGTCATTGCCGGCCGCTGCATAGACCCTCGGAAAGCGGCGCATGGAGCTGTCGATGAGGACGGGAAGCCCGCCGGGCAAAAGGAAGGGGCATACGCCGCCCGGGGCGTAACCCGTGTGGCGCATCACATCCTCGGCCTCAGGCAGGCGCACCTTCCCTGTCAGGCCGGTCGCCTGTTTGAGCTTGGCGTTCTTCACCCTGGCGTCGCCGGAAGTCACCACCATGAGGGCCTTTCCACCCACGAGGACCAGAATGCTCTTGGCGATTTCGCCCACTGTGCACCCCACGGCACGCGCAGCTGCCTGCGAATTGGGTGTCGGGTCTGCAAATTCCCAAACTTCGATGCCCCTCTCCAGGAGGGACTCTCTCACATCATCAAGCTCAGGCATGGACTTATCTTAGAACCTCCAATAGATCATGTCAGGCCACGATGGAAATGCAGCTGGAGCCATCGGGAATCCTGTCGACCCGAATCTGCGTGGGAATCTCGTCGGCCAGCCGCTTCACGTGGGAGATGATGCCCACCATCTTCCCGTTGGCACGCAGATTTTTAAGGGCTGCCACAACCCTGTAAAGCATTTCCTCGTCCAGGGCGCCGAAACCCTCATCCAGAAAAAGCGACTCGATCTTTCGATGCCTGGCAGCCATCTCCGAAAGCCCCAGGGCGAGACAGAGACTCACCACGAAGGACTCTCCCCCCGAAAGAGTCCTGACCGGTCGGCGGGTCCGGTCCTGCAGGGAATCCTCCACTTCGATGCTAAGCCCGTTTCCTTCAACAGAGCGCAAGAGGTATCGGCCGCTCAGCAGGGCTAAATGCTCGTTTGTCTGGTCGATAAGCCGAGTCATCATGAGCCGCTGCCTTCTCCGCTGTGCTTCTGCGGCGTCACGTTCGCGGAGAACCCTCTGTTCGGCGAGGATCTCGTCCACGAGCTTCTCCTGGACCGCGATGGATGCAAGGATTTCCCTATGTTCACGCTCAGCTTCACGATAATCGGCCAGTTGCCGCTCCTCTTCGTCCCATCTGGCCCGGACGGAAGCGTGGTGCTTTTCTCCTTCCTCGAGCTTCAATCGGATCGTTTCGGGAGTCTCATCCGTCACCGGCTCCGCCGGCAATGCATCGAAGGCGGCCCTCAATTCAACTGCCCTGGATTTCGCAGCCGCCAGTTTCTTCTCTGCCGCCGCAACACGATCCAGGATGGCCTGTGAATCATCGAGCACTTCCAGCTGCGCCCTGACAGCGCCCACATCGGCGAAACCGGCAGCCGCCATCTCCTCGCGCAGACCGGCCTCCGCCTCCGCGCAAGCAGACTCGCTCTCCTCGACTTTCCGAGCCCATTGAGACAGCATGCTCCTGCCTTCCTCGATGACGCCGCGCAGCCGCTCCACTTCTCCGGCCAGTGCCCTTTCCTCCTCCGTGAGGCGACCCACTTCGCCCTCCAGGATCCGCAGTTCTCCCTCTGGATCCAGTGTGCCGTAACGCGCCTCCCGTTCCCTCTTCAGAGTGGCCAGGTGCACCTGCAGGGACTCGGTCTCAGCCGCGAGACTTTCAGCCTCCTCGCGAAGCTGTTCATGCTCCAGCGGGAGTGCTTCCCTCTGAGCATTGAGATTCTGAAGCTCCTCCCCCAGCTTCTCGAGCTCATTCCGCTGGCGCTGGTATTCTTCTCTGCGCCCCATCAGGCGCTGGATGAGCTCCTCGCCGGTCCCTTCATCAGGTGACGTCTCGCCGTAAGGCTGGACTCGGACGCCGATCGCGGTGCGGATGGATTCGTCCTCCTCCCTCAAGCGTTGAATGGCCCCGTCGATCTCGTCCAGGACCCTCTGCCTTGCCTCATGCTGCTGAAAGGCTGCATTCCACGCACGCTCTCTTCTATGGACCGTTTTCATCCTGCGGCGCAGGGTCCAGCCAAGCCAGCCGTTGCGCCACTTGATCCACCTGGCCTCGCGCAGATTGGAGCTCCATCGCTTGATGTCATCCTCAAGGGAGCGGATCTCCCCCCGAACTTCGTCAGGCCCACGCAGGGTCCAATCCAGCGCAGCCTTCTCGCACACACGTGCCCACTGCTCTTCAAGGGCCTTCAATGCACCGGACCGTGAAAGAATGGACTCTGCCTCGTTCTGCAGAGCATCCAGCGTGTTCCCGAGGCTTTGAATCCTGCTGATCCGCTCCTCCACGATCCGATCCAGCTCACTGAAATCAGGCGGCCCCTGCTCCACGAACGGATGGTCCTCGGAGCCGCAGAGCGGACAGGGCGCAGCGCGTTCCAGCACGGCCCGCTCGGTGCTGAGCCTTCTCACCAGGTCCCGCCACCGGATCTGCCCTTCGAGCTCATCCAGCGCGGCCTGCTCCCGGTTCAGGGCTTCGGTCGCGGAGACCCGTTCGGCCTCGATCCGGGCTGACTCCAGCGCAGTGTCGACGGAGAAGCCCAGCTTCTCGGCTTTTCCAGCAATCTCCGCGAGCTCTCTGCAGGCCAGTAGTTTCTTCTTTCTCTCCTTGAGCGCAGCCGCCACTGATTCAAAAGTGGAGTGCTCCAACAACTCATCGAGGAGCTGGTCCCGGTCGGCCCTGCGCTGATTGAGTCGATCGGCCTTGAACTGCACTCTGCGCAAAGCCCGCTCGGCCTTCTCAAGAGCTTTGGCCGCCTCGCGCTCGAGCTCTGCGGGTTCCTGGCGCTGAACCCGATACTCCGCGATCTGTCCATCGATTTCGTTAAGTCTTTTTGAGTCGGCGTCCAAGGCCTCAAGGTCGACACCGAGCGCTTCATCCACCTTGCGCCCTTCCAGCCAGCGCAGAATCTGCTCGCGCCGGCTTTCGACCTGTGGGAGCCGCTCCTCAACCTGAGCCTGCTGCTGCACATTCTCTTTCTGGGAACGTTCCACGGCCTCGTAGCGTGAAACCATGTCCAGGAACCGCTGGCTTTCGGCATCGATCTCCCGATCGCTCTCCAGGGCGCCCGTCAGATCCCCACCGCGCTCTTCCAATTGTTCAGTGACATCCTGCAGCTTCTTCGTGGTTTCCTGGAGATTTCCCTCCAGCTCGACCAGTTGCGCCTCCTGCACGGGCAGATCCCGCTGGAGGCGATTCAGCGAGTCCCTGGCTGCATCCATTTCCGCCATCAGTCCGTCCAGGTGGTCGAGGGTGCCCCGCAGCGATGAAGCAGGCCAGGCACGCTCCAACTTCTGCGCACCGCGGCGGGCTTCGGACCACTCGTCTTCCGCCGCAGCAAGGCTCGCCGTAGCTTCGAGACTGTCCGTTTCCAGCCGCTGCTTGAGCTCCAACTGTGCTTTGAGATCCTGCAGTTCCCTCAGACGCTCTCCAGACTTCCTGAGCTCCTCTTCAGACTCCTCATGCGACTGCCTCAGCTCGTTGATTCGGGATTTCGCCGGCATCGGGAAAGTGACGGCCGCCTCCTTGAGCTGCAGAAGCTTCTCTTCTTCTTCGCGGGCTCTCCTGGCGATGGAGTCCTCCAGCTCTTCGGCCATCTCGGATCCCATGATCTTCTCGAGGATTTCCGCCCGCTCATTCTCGAGGGCGTTGAGAAACGCCGCGAAATCTCCCTGGGCCAACAGAACGGAACGACAGAAGCGCTTGAAATCGAGGCCCGTGAGCTCGGCAATTCGGCTTCTCACCCGGATCATCCGGTCTTCCATGAGGGTCTCGTCACCGTTCTGGATGCCGGACAGGAGCATCTCGGGGGATTCCCAGGTGCCACCCGACTTCCGGACGGACCAGCGGCTTCGATAGGTCGTATCACCCACCGAGAAGGTCACTTCCGCGCTGGCCTCTTCAGACGGCCAGTGCAATATGCCGGACTCCGGACTCCGCAGGCGGGAAGTCTCTCCGTAGAGGGCGAGGGTCAACCCATCCAGGATGGAGGATTTTCCCGACCCGTTGGGCCCCACGATGGCAAAGATGCCGGTGTCTGAGAGGGGAGGCCGGTCGAAGTTAATCTCCCATTCACCCAGTAGAGTGTTGATGTTCTTAAGTTTAACGGCCAATATCTTCATGGTCTCCTCCCCTGGAACCCATCCCGGAACGTGTCGAAATCGATACGTGCTAGGGTCTATCGGCAGGTCTCTGCGGCCTGATACTCCTTCGGATACCACGGTCCTGCCGCCCGGCAAAAGAGCAAAATGGCAAGGATTGCCCTCCCAGGTATCGAATCAGTATCTCAGGATTGTGGCCAACGATTCAAGTGACTTTCGCATCCTGGTGATGAACTGTCTTTGACAGCCGGCGGGATAGTCCCATAGAATACTGGAGTGATGGCCGTCAGGCCTTCGGTTTCATGAGCCTGCCGGCATTTCAGGATCTTTTCGGGCGCATGCTGAATTGCTTTCCCGATGGAGGTGAGGACAGGAGCGAATCCCCGCGGCATCCACAACTCAAGAAGGAGGAATCATGACGGATCAGTTTTCCAGGCCCAACATGGAGAAGCTCATTTCGACCGTTTCAGAGACCATGATGCAGGTCATCACCGATCCTGTGGGGTTCTACCAGTCCATGCCGAGGAGCGGCGGCTTTGTCGAACCCCTCATCTTTGCCGTCATCATGGGAGTCATCGGAGGGGTGCTCCAGGCGATCTTGGGCATCTTCGGCATCGGTTTCACCGGCACCATTCTCATGGCGCTGGCGAGCATCATCATCGGACCCATCATGATCGCCATTTTCGGTTTCGTGGGGGCGGCCATCCTGTTTGTCATCTGGCGGCTGCTGGGCTCACAGGAATCCTATGAAACAGCTTATCGTTGCGGCGCCTACGCCACCGCCGTGACTCCAGTGACGAGCATCCTCAATATCATTCCCTACATCGGGCCCGCCCTGGGTGTGGCCTGGATGGCCTATCTCATGATCATCGCCAGCATCCAGGTCCACCAGGTGAAGCCCAAGATCGCACTCATCGTCTTCGGCATTCTGGGCGGCCTGCTCGTGGTGAGCTCCATCGGCTCTCAGTTTGCGGCCAAGAGGATGGAAAAGCAGATGGACAGGTTCCAAACGGAGATGGGCAAGCTCGATGAGATGAAGCCCGAGGAGGCCGGCAAAGCCATCGGCGAGTTCCTGAAGGGGATGCAGGAGGGCATGGAAAAGAAATGATGCCGGATACTTGATGCTCGATGCCTGTGACGTGACAGCCAAAACCTGAAAATTGAAACTTGAAACTTGAAAGATCATCCCCCAATGGCCACCATCGGGCGGTTGATACATCTTCGGACGCCGCCCGGTGAGAGAGCATGCTTCTCCGGTTTGGCGAGAATGGCCTGCCGAATCCTCTCCAGCAGAACCGCGTCCGACGCTCCCTCGCGAAGGTACGGCCTGAGGTCGGTCTCTTGGGCCGCGAAGAGGCAGGTCCTCAGCTTCCCGTCGGCGGTCAGCCGAAGTCGGTTGCAGGTCGGACAGAAGTGGTGGCTGATGGGACTGATGATCCCGATCTTCCCGACGGCCCCCTTGAATTGATAGTGTCGGGCGGGGCCGTTGCTGTGGCTGCTGTTGACGGGAGAGAGCGGGCCGACGGCGGACAGCCGCTCCAGGATTTCGTCTGACCCCATGAAGCACTCGTCTGGCTCATCGTCATTCATCGGCATGAGCTCGATGAAGCGCACATGGAACGGGTACTCAAACGTCAATCGTGCCAGATCTTCGATTTCGTCATCGTTGATCCCGCGCATTACGACGGCATTGAGCTTCACGGGGGAGAGCCCCACTTCGTGAGCTTTCAGAATCCCACCCCATACCTGGCGAAAGCAGTCCTTTCGCGTGATGGTCGCGTACTTATGAGGATCCAGGCTGTCCAGGCTGACATTGATCCGCTGGATGCCGGCCCTCAGAAGCCCCACGGCATGTTGCTCCAGCAGCACTCCATTGGTCGTGAGGCTCACACTCTGAATCCCGACCATTTGTGCAATGTTCTCACAAAAATAGAGGACGCCTTTTCGAACCAGAGGCTCACCCCCAGTAATGCGGACCTTCGAGATTCCCATTCCCACCATGACTCGGGTCACTTTCAGGATCTCTTCGTAGCTGAGCATGTCCACGTGGCGAAGCTTGGCAACCCCCTGGGCGGGCATGCAGTAATGGCAGCGAAGGTTGCAGCGATCAGTGATGGAGAGCCTCAGATAATCGATGCGGCGCCCGTACGAATCGGTCATTGAGTCGTTCATTCACATTCCTGAAGCAGATCGTGATGGGTTTTCACGGTGCGTCGGCCTGGCGCGGGAACCCGGACATCATAATACGGAGGGACAGCCAGGGAAAGGGGGTTGGTATTCCGGCCATGCAGTTTTCCGGGACATGGATGTCTTCCGCGACTGACGCCTGTTCACCTCCCCGCCGCAAAGCCCCTCGACATCAAAGTTCACAGAAGCCCCTGCAGCCGCTCGGTGAGCAGCGTGAAACGGTGCTGCATGCGGTCGTTTCTTATGGCGATGGCAAGGGCTTTTCTGCTTCCGACGATGACCGCCAGCTTGCGGGCGCGGGTGATGGCCGTGTAGAGCAGGTTGCGCTGAAGCATCATGTAATGCTGAGTGAGGAGAGGGACGACCACGGCGGGGTACTCGCTCCCCTGCGCCTTGTGGACGGTGATGGAGTAGGCAAGCGTCAGCTCATCCAACTCTGAGAAGTCGTAGACGATATCCCTGCCGTCGATCTCGACCCGCAGCTCCTGGACCTCCGGATCGATCTTTCGAATGCGTCCCCAGTCGCCGTTGAACACATCCTTGTCGTAGTTGTTTCGAATCTGCATGACCTTGTCCCCCACCCGGAAAGTCTGCCCCGCCCTGTCGATGCCCTGTCCCCCGGGGTTCAGGACTTCCTGAAGGGCCGTATTCAGCCGGTGGGAGCCGACGATTCCGCGGTTCATGGGGCTCAGGACCTGTATCTCACTGACAGGATCCAGGCCGAACCGGCCCGGGATGCGATCGGTGCAGAGCTTCAGAATGAGCTGGAGCGTCTCTTCGGGGTCCGTCTTCTCGATGAAGTAGAAGTCCTGCAGCTCTTCGCCCTTCTCGGGAATTCTGGGAAACAGGCCCTGTTGAACCCGATGGGCGTTGACGATGATCTGGCTTTCCCTCGCCTGCCGGAAGATCTCTCTCAGCCGCACCACGGGGAATCTCTCGCTGGCGATGAGATCCCGGAGCACATTTCCCGGCCCAACGGACGGCAGCTGATCCACATCCCCCACCAGGATCAGGGTGGCCTGGCCCGGAACGGCCTTGAGGAGATAATGGGTGAGGAGAGCATCGAGCATGGAGCATTCGTCCACGATGATGCAGTCGGCCGAGAGGGGCTTCTGCTCGTCCCGAAGAAACCTGCCCGCCTGTGGGCTGAATTCGAGAAGGCGATGCAGCGTGCTCGCCGGATGGTTTGTGGCCTCGCTCAGGCGTTTGGCGGCGCGGCCGGTGGGAGCCGCAAGACAGCATTGGCCGCCCAGCTGTCGATAGATGGTGAGAATGGCGCGGACCAGCGTGGTCTTCCCGGTGCCGGGACCTCCGGTGATGACCACCACCTTGTCCATCAGGGCCTGGCGCACAGCCTGTTCCTGCATGGGGGCCAGCCGGAACGGTAGCTTTCCCTGGAGCCATGCCAAGGCCGCATCGGGATCGATCTTCCGCTGCAGAGGGCGGAAAGCCTGAAGCTGGAGCAAACGCTGAGCCGCCTGGCTTTCGGCGAAATGGTATCCTCGCAGGTAGATGGCCCGGGCGTCATCCAGTCGGAATGCAGTGGGCCCGGCCACATCCTCGGCGACGAGCTGTCTGGCTTCCACCAGTCGCTGGAGGCCCGTTTCCAGCACATCCGGCGGGTTTTCGAGAAGCGCCTGCGCCCGTTCGAGGAGAGTCTTGCGCGGCAGGCACACATGCCCTTCCTCGGCAGCATGGTGACAGGCATAAAGCAGGCCGGCCTCCGCCCGCTCCACCGAGTCATGGGAGAAGCCCATTTTCAGGGCGATCCTGTCGGCCGACAGAAACCCTATACCCGTGATGTCCGTGGCCAGGCGATACGGGTTCTCCTGGACCATCCGGCGCGCATCGCCGCCGTACTGCTTGTAGATGCGCGTGGCATACACGGGGCTGACCCCGTGCCCTTGCAGAAACACCATGAGATCGCGGATTTCCCTCTGGTCCGCCCAGGCCCGTCGGATCTGCTCGAGGCGAACCTTTCCAATTCCCTCAACCTCCAGCAGCCGCACATCCTGCGTGTCGATGACGTCGAGCGTCTCAGTGCCGAACTTTCCGACGATGCGCCGGGCCATGACCGGTCCGATTCCCTTGATCAGGCCCGAGCCAAGATATTTTTGAATCCCCTGCAGGGTTGCAGGCGCAGCCGCTTCGTAGCGCTCGACCTTAAACTGCTCGCCGTAACGAGGGTGTACCCCCCAGGAGCCTTCCATCTTCAAGACTTCACCGGGGGTCAGGGAGGCGAAATTTCCCACGGCCGTCACGAGACCCCGCTTGCCGGCGACTTTGAGCTGGATGACAGAGTAACCATCCTCCTCATTGTTGTAAGTGATCCGCTCAACAACGCCCTTCACAGCAACAACCATATCTCATCGATCCTCGAGCCAACCATCTCAGCGGATGTGCAATCCATTAACCTTTTGACAATCCCACAGCTCATGCTAATATAGCACCAGACCGAATAGAAATATCTGAGGAATCTGAGAGGTGGATGGTCGACACGATATGATCAGCAGCGAGCTCGCCTACCCCAGCCCCCCCAAAAGACCGTCCCGAATCTCTGCTCATGCCTTTTTTGGTGTTTTCGACGGAAATGTGACCATCGAGAAACCCTTCACTCATGGAGAACGTGCTGATGTCTCTTTACATCAAGACGGAAGACTATGGAAAGCATGGGATCAGCAAGTATTCCGACCTGGCTCTGATTCGGGCAATCGTCCAGAAAGAGCTGAATATGGAGAGGGTGTTTGTTTCATTCGTGAATAAGCATGAATACATTCGGGTGGATTTTCTTTCTCCCCGCCCGCAGCGTTCCCCGAAGAGACGCCGATATCAGTCCAAAAGCGCTGAGAAATCGCGTCAGGCCTAGCCCTCCGGGGCACCGTCGGTGCCCCTGCTTCTTTCACCGCTTCGTCTTCCTCCCTCCACCCTCACTCGGGACATCCACGGATGCGGGATTGCTTGAATGTCCTGTGTCGGGCCATCAGGAGAGTTCATCCCCAAAGCTCCTGCACAGAATCGAATGGTCAGAGAGAAAGCGCTTGAGCCCTGCCGACAGCAGCAGATCCCGCTCCCTCTCCCGCTCATCCAGGAGACTTGATCCCATTCGTATCAAGTCCTCATCCACGTTGCCCGGATGGACCATCCATTCATTGACGCCCGGAGGCAGCATCCGAAATACCCGGTGGACCGTTTGAAGATCCCAGCGACCCATCAGCGCCGTCCCGTAAAACCGGTGGGGCGTCCGAAGCCCGGCCCGATGGATGGAGTGTTTGAAATTTGGTGAGAGGATGCGAGCGATAGCCGCATCACCCCATTGATTCAAGACGCTGGACGGCCGGCGTGGCCTGATGCCCGCTGGAATCTCCGGTGCACCGCCGGTGGTGTCGAAGGGATTTCGAATCCACGGTATGCCATAGCGATGGGCCACGTGAATAACGGCGTCACGCACGCGAGGAATCGCATGGACATGCTTGTGGCTGTCGAGGTGTGTGGGCCGGATTCCATGGTCCAGGACCTTTTCCACCTGAAGGCTCAGTTCCCGCCTTATGGCATCCTGGGCCACGCCTCGTCGGACCAAGGCCGAAATCAGGCCCGATAGACCCCGGGGAAGCCGCCCCTCATCGGTGACCAGTCCGCCCAAATCCCACGGTTTGGCCAGGGGCTTCAAATCCGTCAGAACCAGATGGACCCCGGCACCTAGGTTTTCCGCTGAACGCAGCAGCGAAACGGCATGCTCGAAGGCTTCGCCGTTGGCCATGAGAGTCGTGCTCCTCAGGACTCCCTGCGCGGCGCAACGAATGATGGCCTCGTTGATGCCTCGAGCGTAGCCCATGTCGTCGGCATTGATGATCAGAATCCGGGATTCCAAGGCTGCCTGGACCTCCTTTCTATTTGGATTGGGGATCGGTCAGCGTGATTCGCATTTCTTCAAAACCGATATGGATTATTCTGCTGCGATCCGGTCTGCGGATGCAAGGGGCAATCATCTCTCCGGTTCGTATTGAGCTTTTCATCGGATCTGAACTGCGGTATGTTGAAAGTATGAAGGCCTGACGCCCCCTCACCCCATCCACTCCTGCCGTTTCCTGTGCGACTGTTGAGCTTTGCATGATGGGCATGGTTGAGGTGCTGCGGCGGATGGAAAACGGTTTGGGCTACTGGACCGCACAGTTATCATACAGCATGGCGTTCAAATAGTATTATTCGGGAATCTGGACCCGGCACTCAGAGGAGGAAGAGGGAATGGAGCTCGGCAGCAGGCACTGGCGGACAATGGCGATGGTGATGCTCATCATGATGGGGACCCTGCCGATCTCAGGCCCGCTTCAATCACTTTCGGCTGCTGACACCGAAGCCCTCAGCCTGGAGGACTGTGTACAGATGGCCCTCCAAGCGGCGCCGGAGCTTCGAGAAGCCGATCAGGATGTGCTGGCCGCCCAGGCTGATCTCTCCCAGGCCAAGGCGGGGCAATGGGCCCAGATGGAGGTCATCGGCATTGCCGGCCCTGTCAATGATGCGGATCAGCCGCTCGTGACGGGCCGACTGAATGCCAACGGCAGGTTTCGCGGTCGTCTCAAGGAACAGGACGAAGAGAGCATTGGGGTGTTCGGCCGTCTGGAGCTTGTGCTGGTGCAGCCCCTTTACACATTCGGGAAGATTTCAAACCGCCAGGATGCGGCCGCCCGGGGGGTTGAGGTTCAGCGCATCGCCAGGGAGAAGAAGCGGGGAGACGTCATCCTCGGTGTCAAGGAGCTCTATTTTGCCCTCGTGGTGGCCCTCCAGGGCAAGGAAGCGGCAGCGGATGCCGATGCTTTCAATGAAGATGCCAAGCGGAGGATCAAACGTCTTCTGGATGTGAACGCTAAAAACGTGGACCCTGCAGACCTTCACCGACAGGAAGCTTTCGCCGCCGAGGTCAAGGCGTTCCAGGCCAAAGCCGAATCGGGCGCTCAAATCGCCTCCCTGGCCCTGAAGAAGAAGATCGGGCTCCCTGCCGGTCAGGAGCTCAAACTGAAGACGAGTGAGCTGCCCGATGCCGATCGGCCCCTCGGCCCCCAGGAGGAATACATTCAGGCGGCTTTGGAGCGTCGCCCGGAGATCAAGCAATTGGAGGAAGGCATCGAAGCCCAGCAATCGCTCGTCCATGCCGCCAAAGCGGACCTGTACCCATCTTTCTTTGGCGCCGCCATCGGGTCCTTCGCGGGGGCGCCGGGCCGGGAGCGGTTGGACATCTCCTACATACCTGATGACTTCAACCATGCTCAGGCGGGGCTCGTGCTGGGAGCCGAATGGCACCTGGACATGGGCATCGGTCGGGCCAAGGTGCGCAAAGAAGAAGCCAATTATCGGAAACTGCTGCACACCCGGGAGTTCGCGGAGCAGAACATCCCCATCGAGGTGGCCAAGTATTACCAGGACGTCCGGGAATATCAGGCCTCCTACCAGGCCTACGAGCAAGGGGCTGTGGCGGCGCGGCGATGGATCGTCTCGAGCTTCACGAACTTCGACATCGGCGTGGGTACGGCCAAAGACATGTTCGATGCCATTGAGCGGTATGGGAAGAACCAGGGAGAGTATCTGCTCGCCCTCTACAATTATCATGTGGCGCTCGCCCGGCTCGATCATGCCATTGCAGAGTATCGAACCACCAATCCCTGAGCCCTTGAAAGGCATTTTCTTCGGTCCGTTCAGCGGCGTCTGGAGACGCAGGCCCGGGGGGCTGCGAGGACGGCCGGACAGGGTGACTCGGAATAGGTGACCAGAATAGAATCATGAAGATCGTTTCTCGTTTGCTGCAACTTTGGACGGCCTGGGTCATTACCAGACCCCGGCTGGTCCTGGCTTGTGTTTTCATCTCGGCCTGGGCGTCGATTTATGTCACCATGACCCGCCTGGAAATTGTCACGGATCAGCTTGAGCTTATCTCACGATCTCATCCGCTCATCACCCTGAGTCAGCGTCTGAATGCTTTCAAATCCAGCGAAGCAAGTTTCACCGTGGTGGTCACGGTGCCCACGCCTCAGAGGGCCGTAGCTTACGCCAATGCCCTGGCCGATCGTATTCGGAAGGATTCCGTCCATTTCAATGAGGTGTTCTATCGGATCAGCCCGGAGCATCTTAAGCCGTGGGCCCTGTATTACCTGGAACCGGATCAGATCCGTGAGATTCGAGATAATCTCAAGAGCCACAAGGACCTCATCCGCACCCTCGCCGACAAACAGGATCTACTGGCCTTTCTCAACCTCCTGAACCGCGGCATGGCCTCACGCATGGTGGGGGAGATGTTCACGGGGTTCCTGGACAGTTCAAGCCAACCCGCCCCTCAGAGGACTGAAGAGCATGAATCCCTTGACCTCAGCCCGCTCATCGTGACCCTCGACGGTCTCTCGGCCTATCTGCGGGGAGAGAATACCTACAAATCACCGTGGATCTCTCTTTTTCAGAACGGAGGCATGGATCTCGACCTGGAAGGCTACCTCTGGGAGGGAGACCGCAAGTATCTCATGCTTGTGGTTTTCCCCAAGGAGGTGGGTGCGGGATTCAACCAGCTACAGGGGTCCCTGGATCAGCTGCGCACGATCATCAGAGAGATGCAGCCCGAGTTTTCGGACATCCAGGTGGGGGTAACCGGCCAGGAAGCCCTGACCCACGATGAAATCAACACCGTCCTGGACGACATGGTCCTGGCCACCTGGCTGTCTCTCGGCGGCGTGCTGCTGCTCATGATCATCTTTTTCCGTGGAATCCGCCGCCCCCTGGTTGAGCTCTGCTCGCTCATGGTGGGGCTTTGCTGGACCTTCGGTTGGACAACCCTTTTCATCGGACACCTGAACATCCTCTCGGTGGTCTTCGCCCCTCTGCTTTGCGGCCTGGGCGTTGACTACGGAATTCACTGGATGGCGCGTTACGAGGAGGAATCGCGGCATGGAGGACGCGACCCCAATACGGTCGTGAGACTGGTGACGGCGTCGTCCGGCCCGGGGATCTTTCTGGCAGGGTTGAGCGCCGCCTTCTCCTTTCTGCCTTTTCTCCTCACCGGCTTCAGAGGGCTGATGGAGCTCGGCCTCATCACAGGTGTGGGCGTACTCCTGACCCTCATAGCCGATTTCACGGTGCTGCCGGCTCTGGCTCCGATCCTGGCCAAAGGGGCTGCGGACCATCGTCAGGCCAAAAGGCCTTTCTGGCAAACCGAATCCAACATGATTCGAATCACCCCCAAAGCGGCCCGCTGGATTCTGACCCTGTCCTTTGTGGCCTGCGTGCTCAGCTACTGGAGCTCGGCGCGAGTGAACTTCGACCTCAATCCCCTGCGACTTCAGGCGGCCAATGCAGAATCCGTCGTCTGGGAAAAGAATATCATCGAACACTCGGAACGCTCCATAATGACCGCTTCGATGATCGTATCGTCTCCGGAAGAGGTCGTGGCGAGAACGAAGGCCCTGGAACAGTTGCCCTCGGTCTCCGAAGCCGAAAGCATTTATTCTTTCCTTCCCAAGGACCAGAAACAAAAGACGCCGCTGCTTCAAAACCTGCGGCCTCTCATCCCCGAGGTCAAACCCGTGGTGCTCTCCAATCGCGTCTCGGACATCAACGAGCTGGGTCAGATTCTGGAGCGGATTCGGTTCAAGATGCAGGACTCGGAGGCCGCCGCTGGAGGAGCCGGTGAGGATCTCGTGGTGCAGATGAAAGCCGTGCGCAGCCTGATCGAAGAAATCAAACACTCTCTGGCCGAATCCCCCCAGGCCCCCGAGCGGTTCTTCGAATACCGAAAACTGTTCCGAGATGACCTGCTCAGCACCTGGGAGATGATGCGTAAAGCGGCTTCTGCCAACCTCATGACCATCCAGAATCTCCCCCAGGCTCTGAGGGACTGGTTCTATCAGGACGGTAAATTCTTGATTCGAATCTACCCGAGGCAATCCATTTGGGAGGAGGAAGCTCTCAAGCAGTTCGTTCACGAGCTTCAGAGCGTGGACCCGGACGTCGTGGGTGACCCCATTTCGCTGTATACCTTCGCCACAGCCTATAAGAAGGCCTGCCTGAGGGCATCGAGTTATGCGCTCGTCGCCGTCGGCATTCTTCTCTTCCTGGGGCTGCGCCGCATTTCCCTCTCTCTTCTGGCCCTCACCCCTCTGGCCTTCGGAACCCTGTGGACCATTGGAATCATGGGGTTGGCCGATTTCAACTTCAATCTGGCCAACAGCATGTTCATGCCTCTTGTGGTGGGGGCCGGGGTGGAGTACGGTATTATGATCATTCACCGATGGAAGGAAGGAGATCTGCCGCCGGGAGCCATTCCTATGAGCACCTTTAAAGGAGTCCTTCTTGCTGCGCTCACCACGACCGTCGGATTCGGAATGCTGATGATTTCCCACCATCGCGGCATCTTCAGCCTAGGATTCGTGGCCTGGGCGGGAAGCCTTTGCGTCCTCATGGCCGCAGTGCTTCTCCTGCCCTCCCTGCTTATGAAAATGAATCCACCAGGATTCACGCGTGCCAGGAGAACCTACCGATGATCAGATACGTGTTCGTTGGAATCTGCAGCTGCCTTGTCCTCTTGGGCACGGCTCCCATCCGCACGGTTGCGGCCGCCCAGGGCGCGATGGATAAGGTCAAATCCGTGCTGGACACGGCCATAGAAATCCAGACGCGGCCTGACCTGGAAGGACACGCCAAGGAGGCGGAGCGTGCTCGCCTCGTACGCGAGCTCATCGCCAACAGCTTCATCTCGACGGACATGGCCCGGGAATCACTCGGAGGCAACTGGAGGAAGCTTTCTTCCAAACAGCAAGCCGAATTTCAGAGGCTCTTCTCCGACCTGTTTCAGGACTCCTACACTCGGATGGTGCTCAACTTTCTCAAAAGAGAAACCATTGAGTATCGCGGGGAGACTCCCAAGGGGAAGGGAGTTTTGGTTCAAACCGTCATCATGCGCGCCAACGAGCACATCCCGGTGGACTATCTCCTGACAGAGAAATCGGGACAGTGGTGGATCCGTGACGTAGAGATTGATGGGGTGAGCATCGTCGAGAATTACCGCGACACCTTCAACCGGGAGATATCCAGGTCCTCTTTCGACAGCCTGATCGAGAAGATGCGGCTTCAAAACCAGGCCATGGGCCGAGAGGCCTCCTGACCTTTCACCTCTTTCTGCCTTGGGGTCGAGAGAATTCGCTCGCTGAGCCCTCATGACCGAAAATGGCTGGTCCGCGTATTGGTCGCATTGAGCTACTCGATCTCCGCAGGCTTCGTCTCGTCGACGGTGCTGTTGGCCGCGAGCAGAACGTAGCGGTAGATATAGACGGAAATGGGGACGCCGAGTAGCACACCCCATATCCCGAGCAGACTATGCCCGATGTAGAGGATGATGAGGGTGAGAATCGGGTTGATCTTGAGAACCGCCGAAAAGATATTCGGGTTGAGGAAATAGGCCTCCACAGCGTGAACGATCGCGATCATCCCGGCGGCCTTGAGGGCCAGAATCGAGCCCTGAATGTTGAAAGCCAACAGGAGAATCGGTACCGAGGAGATGAAGATTCCCAGAACCGGGATCAGCCCCGCGAAGAAAACGATGATGCTCAGGAGGGCCACGGGTTTGATCTGCAGGAACCACAAACCCAGGGCCGTCAGTGTGGTGTTGAGAATGGCGATGAAGATCTGAGCCTGAAAGGCAGCCCCCACCACCATGGCGAATTTTGCGACACTTCCAGCCGTTTCCTCGTACACGTCCTTGATTCTCGTGTGTCTCAGGGCCTGAGTCTTCTCGCTCAGGTTCGGCAGATCGAAGAGGATGAAGAAGCTGAACAAGGTCCCCAGGAAGAAATAGGTGACGTACTCGGTGACCTGGTTGAGGACCTTCACAGCCACTAAAACCAGCCCCTCCCTGTTGATCCCCAGCACGTTGTTCAGATTCAGGGTCTCCTTGAATCCAATGAAGAGAGGGGCGAGATAGGTATATCTCGTCGTCATCTCGTCCAGCCTCTTGTGCATGGTGTCCATGGATTCGGGAAGCTGCTGGAGGAATATTTTGGTCTCAGTGGCCATACGCGGCATCACCACCGACAGCATGCCCACGAGCATGGCAAGAAAGACAAAATAGACCAGGATCAGGTGGATTCGTCGACGCGCGGGGACGCGCCGCTCCATGAATGTGATGATGTTGTTGAAAATATAGCAGAGGATAAAGGTCACGAAGACCAATCCGAAAAGCTTGCGCACCAGGAAGACCAGCGTGAAGAAGGCCGCCCAGATGAAGGCCTTTTTATTGGTCCGAAACAGCTGATGAAAATCGAGAGCCATGGAGATGTGATCACCCCGGTCAGATGGTTCGTTGAGCATGTAGCCCAAAGGTGGTGTGATGTCAATCCATGCTCGTCCGGGGTCGCTGAAACGAAGGGCTGACCTGCCAAGGATTGGAGGGAAGACCAGGAACCCTCAGAGCGGGAGGGCCCAAATTCACCGAGCCGAAACGCCCAATAGCAGGTGCACGATAACCCTCACCGCTTCAGTCCGGTGATCTGCATGATTTTGCTGTATATCTCCGTTTGGTCGTAATATCCGTTGAATAGGTCCGCTCCCACTCCAAGCGCCGATGTCGGCACCGGAATGCCGGTGTGTGCGAAAGTGGTCCAGCCGATCCCCGACTTGTTGCTCAAAATAGTCATCAGGGTAACGGAAAAAGGTTCATTGACCCCGTAAAGGCGAAGCGAATGGTCGTCACGGAGTCGTGCCTTCCGACTCAACAGATTCTGAGTCCAGGCTTCGCGGAGGAGAGCCATTTCCAGATCGGTCAGGGCTGTGCTGAATTTCAGTTGATCCCCGGCATCCCCGGCTGACCGGCTGGCATCCTCTCCGGCAGCCTTGCCGCTCCCGGCAGCCAAGGATTTCTCCAGGATCTCCTTTGTTTCAGCGGGCTGGACATGGAGACCGAAAGCTTCGCGGATGAGCGGCATGACCTCCTCAATGCGTGCTTCGCCGGTAGTGCGGGTTTTCAGATAATCCCCGAGTCTTCTCTCGAACTCGAGATAGCTCATCTTCTGGTTGCGGAGACTCTCGATGAAGAATGAATGCCGGGTCTCGGCAAATCCGATGGCCATCCCTCCCGTTTCATGATCGGCCGTGACGACGATCAGCGTTTCGTCGGGATGTTCCCTGTAAAACTCGACGGCTCTCACCACGGCCTCATCAAGCGCCAGGGTCTCGTGAATAGAGGAAGCCGCATCGTGGGCATGGCATGCCCAGTCAATCTTGCCGCCTTCCACCATGATGAAGAAGCCGGTGGGGTTGTGCAGCAGCTCGATGCCTTTTTCGAGGTATTCGGCCAGGGAGACATGGTCCCTCTCACCACCGGCATCGATCGTGAAAAGCATGGCACCATGTTCATCGACTTCCCGGTTCATGGCAATCACCTTGCCGCCTCCAGGCCTGATGGCATCCAGCCCCGCCCGGCCCATGGCAATGGTGTAGCCGTTCTTTCGAGCGAGCGCCAGTGCCATGGGTTCAGCGCCCTGCCTGGGACTGAGGGACTTGGAGAGCTGCCCCCCCGCGAAGTAGTCGAACCCGGAGCCGGCCAGTTGGAGCGAAATGTCATCGTTTTTTCTGCGGCTGGGCACATGGGCGTAGAAGCCTGCGGGTGTTGCATGGTCGAGGGGAGTCGACGAGAGAATCCCCACCTTCCAATTCATCCGTTTCGCGGTCTCGGCGACGGTCTCGCAGGGGCTGTCACTCTCACCAATCATACCGATGACCCCAGAGATGGTCTTCTGACCGCACGCCATCGCCGTGACCGCAGAGGCGGAATCCGGGATGACGCTCGTGAGGTCGTGAGTGGTGGTCAGCCCCTGAGCCGGGAATGTATTCATGACAAGCCTCGCATCCTCAAGCTGACCCGGACCCTTCTGGCTGTCCAGGTAGAGCTCCGCAGCCCTGCGCTGGGCAAGCCCCATGCCGTCGCCGATGAAGAGGAAGACATACTTTGCCCTGGCCCCTTCCACCCGGGCCAGAAGGATTCCCCCGCCGGACCAGCCGATCAGGATTGCGAGCATTCCCGTGATCAGAAAAAGTCTCTTCCTGAAGCTCATCCTTGGCCTCCGATGGCCGGGCACATTGACTCCGGCGAGGCTAGAAAATCGCCCACCGGCCTTCTTCTACACCATACTCTCGCCGGCTCCATCCAGAATCGCCTGCAGAGAGGCCTCCCTTTCCTTGCTCACCGTGTTCACCAGCACGCGGCCCCCAAAGCCGAAGCACTCCGCAGCAACCCGTTCGGGATCTGCCCGTCGCACCAGGGTAAACAGGGCCGAGCTCCCCGGTTTGAAGCTCTCGGCGAGCTCTTTCATGAACCGCTCGTCGACCCCCACATCGGAGAGAGAGGCGGAGACAGCGCCTGTGACCGCGCCAAATACGGCCCCCACCAGAGGACTCAGGAGAATGCTCCCCACGATGAGTCCCGTAATGCTGCCGGCGATGCCTCCCTTCCTGGCCATCCGGTGCATCTGGTGATACCTGACCCGGCCGTCAACCTCCTTGACCACCACTACGGCATCCTCCAAATCGATGAAGCCCCCCTTCTGGAGCTTCAGGAGTTTGAGGCGCGCCTCCTCGGCCTTCAGTTCATCATCGAAGACGATGACCGTGAGGTTGCTCGTGTATTTTTCCTTGAGTGTGGCTCTCAGCAGATCGGGTCCGATCCACTCCTTGAAGCTGGCTGCAAGCCTGTTTGTGGCGCCCAGGGAATCCACGCCGAGGATGCTTCCATCCCGGGTATCCAGCATGAGATACTCGTCAATTTCCTCGTAAGCCTTGTTGATGATGATAGTCTTGATACCCACATAGCCGATGACGACGTTTTCGGGTCTGAACCTCGGGATCGTCGATCGAAAGGCCAGGGTGGTCCCGATCACAAAATCAGGAGATCCCAGTCGCCTGAGCCAGCTCTCCCGGTGGACGGGATCTTCTGTAAGCTTCTTCCCGTAACTCTCCATGAAGCCCGCATAATCCTCGGGAAGCCTCACTCCGAGTGACTGGAAGGCGTATTCTGCAAAAGTTCCCATGGCTTTCTTCCTTTCTGCCGGCTCGAGTCTCAGCTCGTCTCATCACCTTCCCGCGCGAGGGTCAGGATCGCTGAAGCGTAGGCATCTTTGAGCGCATCGAGGTAAGCCCCATCGATTCGCCCTCTCCACGTCTCGACTTCAAGAAAACGTTTGGGGATAGAGACGCTGCGCGGGTCGAAGCCCGTCCGGAGACGCGCCAGCCATCGCAGCTTCTGGACCCGACTCGAAACGGCAGCGGTGCTTTCGGCAAGAGCGGCATAGCCGACGGAACGCAGGCAATCGGCCAAAACTTCCTCTCCATAGACTCCTCGGGCGAAGAGGCAGCTCACCATGGAGGTGAGCAGCACCCTGGCGCGTTCGTCCTGCACCAGGAACTGGACGGCCCCGTTTACATCCGGCTCTTTATCCTTTTGGTCGTAAGAGTATCCGCCCGCATCCAGGTGGGAGTGGCGAAGGCCCAAGGCCTGGGAGACGAAGAAGACCTCACCCGTGGCATAGCCCCCCATCTCCTGGCCCAGCACACAGGCAAAATCCATCCCTCCATAATGTTCGGCAGCCCGCATCGTTCCCTGTCCGAGCAGCCGATAGAACTCGTTGGAGGCCGCTCCCAGGTGGTGGACGGCCTCCCGGTATGAGGCATCGTCCCCGAACTTGAGAGGAACGATCGTCTGTTGGGTGGAGATGATCCCATTTTCGAGGGCCTCGGTGGCCCAGGCCAGGGCGACGCCTGCAGACATGATGTCCAGCCCTTCCCGCTCCACCGTGTCCAAAAGTGCCAGCACCGCGAAGGCATTGGTCACATGGAGCATGGCCCCTGCGGCAAAAATCGGTTCGTGGTCGTAGGACACCTGCCGGTACAGGTATCGGTTTTCCCCCATGAAACGCTCCCTCACGAAACCGATATGGATGCAGCCCACGGGGCAGCCGGCGCATGCAGCATTGCGCAACAAGGTATCCCGGGCGAACGTCTCCCCGGAAATCCCTTCGATTGCAGGATCGCTCGTCTTTTGAAGATTTCGGATGGGGAGGGCGTGGATCCCGTTCAGGATCGCCATGTTGATGGGGGTCCCGTAGTTGTGGTACTTCTCCATCATGTCGGTGTCCGTCATCTTTCGGTACACCTCCCTGTAAAGCTTGGGGTACTCCTTTCCCCCGGGGAGCGGGAAAGAGCCGTCGCCCAGAACCACGATCCCCTTCAGGTTCTTCGCCCCCATGACCGCCCCGCATCCCAGCCTCCCGAAGTGACGGTAGGTATCCACATTGATGCAGGCCATGGCCGAAAGATTCTCACCAGCGGGCCCGATCCGCCAGATACTGCGATGTCCCGCCCCCTTGTACATGCGGCGGAGCATCTTGCCCGTCTTCAACAGGTCCATCCCCCAGAGGAAGTGGACGTCTTTCAGATCCAGGTGCCTGGACCCGATGGAGAGGCACGATGGCCGCGATGCCTTGCCCTGAATCACCAGGGCATCATAGTCCGCAAAACACAGGGAAAGGGCTGAGCGTCCCCCGGCATGGCTCTCGGCATATTGGTCGTGGTAGGGGGACTTGAACGCGCAGACGGTCTTGCTCATGAGCGGGAAATAACCGGTGAGGGGACCGATGGCGAAAATGAGCGGCTGTTCGGGGTCATTCCACGGCCTGTCGGGAAGACCGTATTTTTCGAAGAGCATGGCTGCAAGCCCGCTTCCCCCCGCCACCGTATCCCTGCCGTCCAGATTCTCGATGAGGCCCCGTCCCGTACCCAGATCAATCCTGAGCACCCTGAAATGATCCCGGATCATATGGCACCCTCCTCGGAGACGGTTTCATCCCCTTTTCCACCTCCCGGATCCACGAGCTCGAGGCAATCGTGGGGGCAGAATGAAACACAGCGGCCACAGTGAATGCAGACGAAGGGCTCATTCGTATGATCGAGGAAAACGGCATCCACCGGACAGGCGCGGGCGCATTCTCCGCACCGGATACACAGGTTCTTCTTGACCACGACCCCGCCGCCCTTGCGCTGGGAGTACGCGCCCGTGGGGCATGCTGCCGCACAGGGGGCCGGCAGACAGGCCAGACAGGTCCTGGCCTCAAAGCCGGTGGAAAGGCCTCCTGACGATGAGATGCGGATTCCGGCCGTATCCCAGGAGAGGTTCTTGTGGACGAGCCGTGCACACGCCAGGGAGCATGAGTGGCAACCGATGCACTGTTCCATCCGCGGCGCTGTGAGGATTTTCATTCATCCCTCCGCAGGAGTTTCACTCCTTCAATTCCAGGGCTGCATGACGCGCAGCTCCCAGCAGAGCAGTCTTCGGGTTCATGATAACCTTGACGGGCATATCCTGGAGCAGAGGCCTCATGCGGCCCTTTGCGGTGAAAGCGTTCATGAAGACCGGCTCTTTCAGCTTCGAGATGATCTTTGGGGCGATGCCACCTCCAAGGTAAACCCCCCCTGTGGCCATGACCTTCAGAGCCAGATTTCCCGCTTCAGCTCCGTATAGGGATACAAAGAGCTCAAGCGCCTGCTGACATAGGGAGCTCTTGCCGCTGAGAGCGAGTCGGGAAATGGTGGGAGCGGGGTCACCCCGGCGGATTTCCTCCGCCAGCCAGGCAGGCTCTTCCCCTCTCCCCGTATCTCGAAGAAAGCAATACACCCGATGAAGCCCCGGTCCCGAAACCAAACGCTCGTAGCTCACACGCCGATAATGCTTGAGGGCATACGAGAGGAGCTCCATTTCCATGTGATTGCGGGGTGCGAAATCCCCATGGCCGCCCTCGGAGGCGAAAGGCCGATGGTCGGAGCCGTCCCAGAACATCCCCGCCTCGCCGAGCCCCGTGCCTGGAGAGATGATCGCCCTGTTCCCTCTGGAGCCCCTGGCGCCTCGATTCAGGACCACGAAATCTTCGCTCTTCAGAACCTTAATCCCGTGTGCGTTTGCCACGAGATCGTTGATGAGCCCCACCCGCTTCAGACGCAGCAGCCTGGCCACGGTCCTGGAGTCGACCATCCACGGGAGGTTGGTGGCCTCGCAACGACCATTGCGCACGGGACCGGCGATCCCGAAAGAGGCACTGGTGAGATCGCAGGGGTGGAGAGACATGAACTCCCCGACCGCCGCTTCGAGACTCGTCCGCTCCCGGCTCGGGAATACTTCCAGCACGACGATCTGCAACCCTTCAGTAGTCGCTTCGACGAGTGCGAGCCGGGTGTTGGTGCCGCCGATATCGCCTGCCAGAATCATGATCGGTCGCACTCCTTTACCGGGATGATCCTTGACTGATCCGGTCGGATCTCCAGAACCCGGCTCTGCGGCCCCGGCACCCTCCGGCAATGCTGTTGACTCAAGCTGACGGGATACCGGCCAGCCGGGTTCCATGGGCTGAGCGGAGCTTGCCCATGCGGGACTCCTCGATCATGGGCAAGTTTCGCTTGGCCCGTGCCACCCCTTAAGTCAACGGCATTGGCACACTCCGGATGTCACCTGCCCGAGTACAACAAGCTGAAACCAAGATCCCTGCTCTCGTGGAATCGCAGTCCTTCCGTGATAAGCCCGGCAACCGCATCCATCACCCCTTCAGACCATCTCCCAGGCGTTTTATGTCCACAATCTCCAGGCGATTGTTCGCATCCGGATGGTTCCTCGAGGGACCCTCGGTCACCACGGCAAGGGTCCCTTCCATGCGGTGCTCTCTGAGGAAGTCCGCCACGTAAGCGTTCCAGTTTTCAGGGTGATTCCCTTCGCACACCGGGAGAACCCCCGATGTGAACTGCAGCCTCTGGCATGTGGCTTCCTGTGAACTCACAGCCACGATCCAGATGGGGAGGCGGAATCGGGCGATGCTCCTCGCCGTCTCTCCGCTGCGGGTCGGAACGAATACGGCGGCGGGGTCCGTATACTGAAGGACGGTCTCCACACCGAGGTCGACGAGCCTCGCAGGAGGCACCTTACCTTTGAGATCCATGCCCCGGAACAATTCCTTTGCACTGACCATGGTGCGATAGGGTTCAATAGCGGCTGCAATCTTCGCCAGCATCGCCACCGATTCCGCCGGATAAGCCCCCATCGCGGACTCACCGGACAGCATGACAGCATCCGTTCCATCAAGGATTGCATTGGCCACATCCGTCGCTTCCGCCCGTGTGGGGCGCCGGTTGGCGATCATGGACTCGAGCATCTGCGTAGCCGTTATCACCGGTTTGGCGCGCATGTTCGCCCGATGCATGATCTGCTTCTGCACCACCGGAATCCGCTCGATGGGCATTTCCACTCCCAGGTCGCCTCGTGCGATCATGACGGCATCAGCCGCAGTGATGATCTCGTCCAGGTATTCCAGCGCACGGGACCGCTCGATCTTGGCGACAATGAATGGCTTATGACCGAGTGCCTCTGCCGCCTCTCGTACGGCCTGGATATCGGCCGCATTCTCGACGAAGGACTGACTCACTGCGTCCACCCCATTTTCGAGGGCGAACTTCAGGCAATTGCGATCGTGTTCCGTGAAGGCGCAGATGCCCAGGTCAATGCCCGGAAGATTGAGCCCTTTGCGCGAACGCAGCTCGCCGCCGACCACGATGCGGCACTGGACATCGTTGTTCAGGACCCGGACCACCTCGATTTGGATCAATCCATCGTTGAGAAAGAGCGTGTCGCCGGCTTTCACCACCCGAGGCAACCGATCGAAAGTGACGGAGACACGATGAGCATCACCGATAATGTCGTCCGTCGTCAGGGTAAAAAGGTCGCCGGGGCTGAGCTCGATAGGCTCCGGGTCGAGCTTCCCGATGCGCATCTTGGGACCAGGCAGGTCCGCCATGATGGCAAGGCGGCATCCCGTGGCCCTCGATGCCGCCCGGAGATTGTCGATCACCTCCCTGTGACCCGAGAAATCCCCGTGCGAGAAATTGAGCCGAGCCACGTTCATACCGGCAAGGAGCAGCTTTGCCATCACATCCCGCGAGTGGGATGCAGGCCCTATTGTAGCGACTATTTTAGTTTTGTTGGGAGGCAGGGGCATCCATAAGATCCTTTGACCGGTTGGTGAACAAAGGGTCCTCACTCCATCGCTGGAGCGAGATTTCCCTGTGAGACACGGCTGGCTCAACCCTATAGGAATTCCCGAGGGAAGGCAACTCCCTCAGAATTGAGGAAGAGCTATCATCCTTCCGACCCATTTGACAAGCGCTCGAGAGCGAGAAGGATCTACGGGGGGTGGGGACGGCATCTCCTCCACCCAGGGGGGGATGGGATGGGGGAGGAGACACCGTGCCCGCAGGAAGGCGTCCTGGAAGGTCTCCAAGAACTGTCATTTCGAGCGGCAGCGAGAGATCTCGTTCATTACAACACCATGCGCATATGAGATTTCTCTCTCCGCCATGCTCCGTTCAAAACCACAAGAACGCCTTCTCGGCCGGCCTCCCAGTCGAGGCGAATCGGGCGGCTTCGGGGGTGGAGGAGCCCCAATACGCCGTCATTCCTCGACTATGCTCTCCCTCAACATGTAAAGATCGAAGACCGGGATGGGCATTGTAATGTTCCGCTCAGGATCGTACATCAGTCGGTAGGACATGCCCTGATTTCCCTGGCGCGCCATGACCTGCCACCCTCGCGTCAAGTAAGGACAACGGTCATTGAAGCAGATGTACTTGAACTCCGTGTCCCAGGTGCTGAACGAGCTTTCCGGGACCGCCCACTTCTTCATCCGCGACCCGCAGTGAGGGCATTCGAGAGTCTCCCGAGTGATTTCGAGGCGCGCAAGCATTTCCCCTGCCGTCAGAGGAGGCTGATCACCCGCCAGTTTGATTACAGGCCGCTTCGCTGAGGAGTCCCGCGCACCGGTTTTGTCGGCATAAACAACATAGACAGGGTCGCTGGGCATCCCTGTGTGAGCGTACTTGTCGTCCGCGGGTCGCACTTTTCCACTGGAAATGAAGACTTGCGGCGCATCGAAGCACCCTGCGGCGTTGAAGAAATCCCGGACCAGGGCAATGCGCTCCATCTCGGTCGCCTCGCGCCATATTTTTACAGCTTTTTGAGGAAACATGCGGTTCGAGAAGAAGACAAGGTGCAGCCCTCCAGGCTTGAGGACCCTTCCCACTTCTCTGAAGATTTTGAAGGGATGTACCAGGTAGTCGACAGAGACTGTATTGATGACCGCATCGAAGGTCTCGTCGGCAAAGGGCAGCTCGGGATTCTCATTGAGATCGTGAATTACGGCTTCATCGAGCTCATCGTTTGCAGCCAGTTCATTGGAATTCAATCCCAAACCCACGAGCTGGCTGGGGCGGATATGTCTGGGGATGTGTGAATCCCAACTGGCCATGAGATCCAGGATAACGGGACGATCCTCAACGATCAATTGTCCGATGATGTCCTCGATGGTCGCCAGCGCCTCGGAATCCAGGTGGGCCACGAGGCGGTCCGTCTCATAGAAAATCCGGTCATTGCCCTCATCCTCTCTGGAGAACGCATCTTCGGGATACCTCCCGCGGGCGTACTCGGTCCCGCCTTCGATCTGCTGCATTCCGCTCATGGTGAAAAATCCTCCTTGAAAAAGCAAAAACCGAGCTACACTCGCGTGTAAACCCGGCTCGTGGCCCCATCTCTGGGCAGGTTCAGCACAGCACCATTTGTCCATCTTTTGATTATGACACTTGGATTTTAATACGTGATGCCGACCTGTCAACGCCGCCGGCCAGAATCTTCTTCAATACCGGCGCATGGTCTCTTCGCCGAATTCACGGTGCAAATCAGGTTTTGCCGGAGTTGAGACTGTGCCGATAATGAACTATGTTGAACGGACACCGGTGACGTCCCTGTTTTGGACCAGGATGGATCCTTCAACATCAATCGGAGGGAAGCATGGAGAAACCAGTCGATCAATATTGGCTGAAGCGATTGACTGAGCTCAAAGCAGCTCTGGAAGCCAACAATTTCGACGCCTACCTGGCGGCTGACTCGCTCGAAGCCGGTAGAATTCTGTTGGAAGAAATCATCCCGAATAGCGGTGCAAAAACCGCTTCCTGGGGCGGCTCCATGACATTCGTCAATACCGGCCTTTACGACAAGGTCCGTCAGCTGCCGTCCCTGGAGATTCTCGATACCTATCAGAAGGGAATCTCCCCCGAAGAGATGATTGAGCTCAGGAGAAAGTCCCTTCTGGTCGATCTTTTCATTACCGGGACCAATGCTCTCACGGAGACGGGCAAGCTCGTGAACCTCGACATGATCGGAAACCGTGTGGCGGCCATCGCTTTCGGACCCAAATCCGTAGTGATCCTCGTGGGCCGCAACAAGATCGTTCCCGATATCGAAGAGGCCACTTTCCGCGTCAAGAACTATGCGGCCCCCGTGAATGCCATGCGGTTGGACAAGAAGACGCCCTGCGCTGAAACCAGCTTCTGCCATGACTGCAAGAGCCCGGACCGCATCTGCAACAGTTGGACGATTGTGGAAAAATCCTTTCCCAAAGGGCGCATCAAGGTCATCCTCATCAACGAAGACCTTGGATTCTGAGGATATGAGCGCCTCAATGAACACTGAAGCTCCTTTGCAGATCCCGGCCTTCAGTGTGAGGATCAGCAGGAAAGCCCGAAGGGTCCTGCTTCGGGTCAGTCCGGAACGGGGTCTTGAAGTCGTGATTCCTGCAGGATTTGACGAGCGGGAGATTCCGGGGATCCTGCACCAGCATCGGGCTTGGATCGCCAGACAACTGAATCGGTCGGCGGCGGAGCTCTCAAAGACAGGCGTCAGTATCCCACTGCCGGAGAGCCTCGACTTGAGGGCTATCGGACTGCGAGTAACCGTCTCCTACCTGGGCGGCACGGGAGAGAGTTGTCAACTTATTGCACGGGGCACTCAAGACATTGAAGTTTCGGGAAACCTCGAAGATCGGTCCACGTGCTTCAGACTGCTCCGAGAATGGCTCAAGATCCGGGCGAGGCGGCCTCTAGTCCGACAACTTGACGAATTGAGCGGCAAGACCGGTCTTCCTTACGGATCAGTGCAGATAAGGGGACAAAAGCGCCGATGGGGAAGCTTTTCGTCGCGGGGCACCATCAGCCTGAACTGGAAGCTCATCTTTCTGCCTCCTGAACTGGTAAGATATCTCATGGTTCATGAGCTCTGCCACTCGGTTCACCTCAACCATTCAGCTTCATTCTGGAAACTGGTGCAGAGGCATGAACCGGAATTCAAGAGGTTGGACGGCCGGCTCCGCAAGGCGAAGGATTTCGTGCCTCCATGGGCCGATCAGACCTGAAGGCAGAGACCGGAGGCGGAAGCAGGAGATCATAAGGCGGAGAGCTGGAGCGGGAGACCGGAAAGAATCGATTACAGCCCGGCCGTCATAACTTGAAACCCGAAACCCGAAACCCAGACTTGAAACTGGAATCCCATTCTTTGAGGAGGTGACGACCAACACGGCGCAGGCAGGATATCCGCCCGCTCCACACCGTGGGGTGCGATGACCCGGCGGGCGATGAGGTCAGGGACGACCAGCAGTCAGGAAAATCAAAATGGTAGAAAGGCGACTTTACAGCAGGCTGAAACGTTCATTTCGGATCCGATGGAAAAATCAGGATCTGGACTTTCTCGGAGTCACCGGCGATCTCTGTCCGGGCGGCGTTTTCGTCGTGACGGAAGCCCAATTGCCCATCCACACCATCCTGGAGATGGAGATCTGGCTCGAACGGGAGCTGCCCGTGCGCTGCAGGGGTGAAATCATCTGGGTCAACAGGGGACAGGTGGTATCGTATCCACAGGGCTTCGGCATTCATTTCATTGACCTTTCCGAGGATGTGCTGGCGACGCTCCTTATGATCTGCGGCGACCCCTATGGCGCCGGCAGGCTCTACGAGGGCATCAGCTGAGACGGCTTCCCGGGAACGGGTGGAGCAGGAAATCCACCAGGACCAGCATGACCATAGCTTCACAGACGGGCACGATGCGCGGAATGGCGGAAACATCATGCCGGCCTTTGATCTCGATAGTCGTAGGCCGTCCATCCCGATCAATGGTCTGTTGAGGCCTGGCGATGGACGGGATGGGCTTCACTGCGGCTCGAACCACGAGCTCCATCCCACTTGAAATACCGCCAAGAATCCCGCCGGCATGATTGGAGCCATAGCCATCGGGAAGAACCGGATCGTTGTTCTGGCTGCCCCGCAGGCCGGCCGCTTCAAATCCTTCCCCGATTTCCACCCCTTTGACCGCCCCGATGGACATGAGAGCTGAAGCGAGTCGTGCATCCAATTTGTCGAAGACGGGCTCTCCCAATCCCGCCGGGCACCCCGACGCCCGGATCTCCACGATACCCCCCACCGAATCTCCAGCCTCCTTGACTTCGAGGAGATGGCGCTCCATAGCTCGCGCCGCCTCGGCATCCGGACAATAAAGCGCATTGAGGTCGATCTCATCCCAATCAAACTTCCGACATCGGACATTTCCCAGGGCCAACGTGAACCCCCGAACCCCGATGCCGCGCCCTTGCAGGACCTTCCTGGCCACTGCGCCGGCCGCCACTCGCCCAAGCGTCTCGCGCGCCGAGCTCCGCCCTCCTCCCCTCCAGTCCCGAATGCCATACTTTTGCTCGTAGGTCCGGTCGGCATGCCCCGGCCGGTAGAGGCGAGCGATGGCCTCATAGTCTCGGCTTCGGACATCCCGGTTGAAAACGGCCAGGCAAATGGGAGTTCCTGTCGTGACTCCTTCGAAAACTCCCGAAAGAACCTCCACCTGGTCCGGCTCCCTGCGCGGGGAAGTGAGCCGTTTGCCGGGCTTTCTCCGGTCGAGATCAAGCTGGATTTCTTCCGCCGTGATCGGGATTTCGGGGGGACAACCGTCGATGACAACCCCGAGCGCGGGGCCGTGGGATTCCCCCCAGGTAGTGATGCGAAAAAGTCGGCCAAAGCTGCTGCCGGGCATAACTTCCTCCTCGTTGGGAAAACGCATCGCCTTTTCAGGCTTCGGGTTTGAGGCTTCGAGCGCCGAGCGTCGGGCAAAGCAGGCAGTCCTTCGCGCCTGATCAACGGCTCACAAGTGCCCACTGCGCTTGACAGGTCAGGCAGAGAAGTTATTCTTCAAAAATGAACAGGTCAAGAACGGTTTGTGCGCAAGTGATCCGGAGTTGAGGCGGTGGAGGAGCGCTGATGAGTCCCTACGAGCCGGACTTGAGGGAAGAGCTGGAGAGCGGTGTAGAGGAAGATCTCCAGGAACCTCAAATGTATAAAGTTTTGTTACACAATGACGACTACACGACCATGGAGTTCGTGGTGGAGATTTTGCGAAAGGTTTTCCACAAGTCTCCGTCTGAAGCCACTCAGATCATGCTGCTGGTGCACAAGAGTGGCGTGGGGGTCTGTGGAATCTACACAGCTGAAATCGCCGAAACCAAGGTTGAGATGGTTCATCACCTGGCAAGAAAAAGCGGTTATCCTTTGAAGTGTAGCATGGAAGAAACGTAGATGATTAATCGAGAGCTTGAACTGACATTCGCAGCGGCCATTAAAGAAGCCAAGGTCCGGCACCACGAGTTTTTCACTCTGGAGCATATTCTTTACGCCATGCTCCACGATGTGACGGGCAGGCGGGTGCTTTACCATTGTGGAGCTGACCTGGAGGATCTCAAGGAACGAATCGAGAAGTTTTTCGGCGAGCAGGTGGAGAAGCTTCCCGACGGCGCCGACCAGGACCCCATTCAGACCATAGGGGTTCAGCGGGTCTTGCAGCGGGCCATCATGCACGTCCACGGAGCGGAAAAGCGCGAGGTCGATGCGGGCGATATCCTGGCGGCCATGTTCTATGAAGAGAACTCCTATGCGGTATATTTTCTAAAGAGCCAGGGAATATCCAGGCTGGATGTACTGAGTTTCATCTCACATGGGACCTCTAAGGTGGGCGAGCCCGACTCCGATTTCACGCGGGAGCGCGGTGCGCCGGCGCCGGACCCGGGTTTGGAGAATGCCAGGGAGAGCCATCGGGCCAACGCCCTGGAAAGCTTCACCATCAATCTCATCGAAAAGGCCGCTCAAGGCCATATCGATCCGCTCATCGGGCGCGAAAGCGAAATCCTGAGAACCCTTCAGATTCTGGGTCGGCGCACCAAGAACAACCCCATCTTCGTAGGAGATCCGGGGGTCGGAAAGACCGCCATCGCCGAGGGTCTCGCACTCAAGATCCAGCAGGGCGAAGTTCCGGACGGTTTTCAGGACGTCCAAATCTACGCACTGGACATGGGGGCTCTCCTTGCCGGGACCAAGTACCGTGGTGATTTCGAGGCGCGTCTCAAAGCCATCATCGGAGAGCTCAAAAAGAAGCCCGGCGCCATCCTGTTCATCGATGAAATCCACACGGTGGTGGGAGCCGGAGCCACAAGCGGCGGGTCCATGGATGCCTCCAACATCCTCAAACCGGTGCTCGTCACAGGCGGCCTGCGCTGCATCGGGTCGACGACCTATGAGGAGTATAAGAATCATTTCGAAAAGGACCGTGCCCTGAGCCGACGGTTCCAGAAGGTGGAGATCCGCGAGCCCTCCACCGAGGAAACCTATCAGATCCTCCAGGGCCTGAAATCCTACTATGAGGAACATCACCATATCCGCTACACGGACGCCGCCCTCCGCGCTGCGGCTGACCTGGCCGCACGGCATATCAATGACCGGTACATGCCGGACAAGGCCATCGATGTCATCGACGAGACGGGAGCAAGCCTGAGGCTCCGCAAGGACCGCCGCGTCCGGCGCGTGGTCGGCCCCAAGGACGTCGAACAGGTTGTGGCTCGCATGGCTAAGATCCCGCCTCGGAGCGTCTCCTCTTCAGACCAGATGCGACTCCAGAACCTCGAAGACGAGCTCAAGGGACAGGTTTTCGGCCAGAATGCAGCAATCGAAGCCCTCTGCAAGGCCATCAAGCGTTCAAGGGCCGGACTCCGAACGCCGGAAAAGCCCACCGGCTCATTCCTGCTCATCGGCCCCACGGGAGTGGGGAAGACCGAAGTGGCCAAGCAACTGGCGCGAGTCATGGGCGTTCAATTTCTGCGCTTCGACATGAGTGAGTACATGGAAAAGCACACGGTGGCACGCCTTATCGGAGCTCCTCCGGGGTATATCGGGTTCGACCAGGGCGGCCTCCTTACGGACGCCATCCGCAAACAGCCTTACTGCGTACTGCTGCTGGACGAAATCGAAAAGGCGCACCCCGACATCTTCAGCATCCTGCTCCAGGTCATGGACCATGCAACCCTTACGGACAACAACGGCAAAAAGGCCGATTTTCGCAATGTGGTGCTGCTCATGACTTCCAACGCCGGCGCCCGGGAGATGAGCCTGTCCTCCATCGGGTTTGGAGGAAAGCAGAGCGACGACCGAACGGCCAAAGGGATGAAGGCCGTCGAGAACCTCTTCAGCCCCGAGTTTCGCAACCGTCTGGACGGCATTGTAGCCTTCAATGGCCTGACGATCGAGATCATGGAGCGCATTGTGGACAAGTTTGTTCGAGAGCTGGAAGAACAGCTGTCGGAGAAGCGCATCCAGCTCGAGCTCAGCCCCGCCGCGCGCTCCTGGTTTGCAGAGCACGGCTACGATTCCGCTTTCGGCGCGCGCCCTCTGAGCCGTTTCATGCAGGCGGAGATCAAGGATGTACTGGCCGACGAAATTCTGTTTGGACGACTTCGCTCCGGCGGGAAGGTTCACATCGACCGCAAGGATGAGCTGCAGGCCGAGACCGCGGACGTCAAGCTCACGGACAACCTGGTTTTCACATTCATCCATCGGGAGGTCGTCCAGAGCGCGCCCGGCCCCGCACGCGAGCCCGAACCGGAACCTGCCCCGGCCTGATTCTTCCGTGGACGAGAATGCCCGTTTTCCGACTGACCGAAGCCCTCAGATTTCCACCCTGCCATTATGCTGAACCCGACGGTCTCCTGGCCGTCGGGGGCGACCTGTCCATTCGCAGGCTTCTCCTCGCCTACAGGATGGGCATATT
Organism: uncultured Syntrophobacteraceae bacterium; assembly: GCA_964557955.1. Classification (GTDB taxonomy): domain Bacteria; phylum Desulfobacterota; class Syntrophobacteria; order Syntrophobacterales; family Syntrophobacteraceae; genus JALOOX01. Next base: position 2,313 of record CAZLCS010000055.1, on the reverse strand, counting down.
CCCATGGTACAGCGACGACATGCCGATTCTCTGGTGGTCCCCTGACCCCAGGCTTGTCCTCTTCCCTGGCGAGCTCAAGGTCAGCACCAGTTTGCGGCGCACCATCAAAAAGCGTATCTTCGAGGTCACCTTCGACCGAGCTTTTCACCGCGTGATCCGCCAGTGCGCCGAGATCCGTGAGCGGCGCGGGGAGGGGACGTGGCTCCTGCCCGAGATGATCGATGCCTATTGCGACCTGCATCTGCAGGGATATGCCCACTCGGTGGAGAGCTGGATCGATGACGAACTGGTGGGGGGGCTCTATGGTGTGGCCCTGGGCCGTATCTTCTTTGGAGAGTCCATGTTCTCCCTGCGGAGCGACGCTTCCAAAGTGGCCCTGGTCCGGCTGGTCAACGGCCTCCGAGAGTGGGGATACGAGCTCGTCGACTGCCAGGTGAAAACCGAGCACCTCAAGCGGTTTGGAGCGCGGGAAATCCCACGCCCCATCTTTCTGACCCTCGTCATGCAGGGTGTGGACAAGGAGCCGAGTCCTCTGGCCTGGACGGGAAAGCCGGGAGCGAATCCTCATGGTTGAAAAAGTCATCATTGTCGGAGCGGCCGGCCGGGATTTCCACAATTTCAACGTCTACTTTCGAGACAACCCGCGCTACCGGGTCGTTGCTTTCACGGCGGCCCAGATTCCGCGTATCGAAGGACGCCTCTATCCGAAGGAGCTGGCTGGGGGGCTTTATCCGAATGGCATCCCCATCGTAAGGGAAGAAGAAATGGCGCGGCTCATCCGGGAAAACCGGGTGGATCTCGTGGCTTTCTCCTACAGCGATGTGCCTCACGTGGATGTCATGCACAAGGCCTCCATCGCCATGGCCGAAGGGGCGGACTTCATCCTGCTTGGGGCAACGTACACCATGCTGCGGTCGAGAAAGCCGGTCATCGCCGTCTGCGCCGTCCGAACGGGATGCGGCAAGTCCCAGACCACCCGAAAGATCTGCTCGATCCTGAAACGCCATGAGAAGCGCATCGTGGTGGTCAGGCATCCCATGCCCTACGGGGATCTGAGGGAACAGGTGGTGCAACGGTTCGAGTCCTTCGAGGACTTCGAGCGAGCCCGCTGCACCATCGAAGAGCGCGAGGAATACGAACCCCTGGTGGAACAGGGCATCGTGGTGTATGGCGGCATCGATTACGCGAGGGTCCTGGAGGCTGCCGAGCAGGAGGCGGACGTCATCATCTGGGACGGCGGAAACAATGACACACCTTTCTTCCATCCGGACATCCACATTGTGGTTTTTGATCCTCACCGGGCCGGCCACGAACTGCTCTACTATCCCGGCGAGACGAATCTTCTCATGGCGGACGTGGCGATCATCAACAAGGTGGACACGGCATCGGCTGGAGACATCGAGGCAGTCCGGTCCAACATTGAACGCTACGCTCCCGATGCGGAGATCATTTTGGCGCGATCGCCCGTGATCGTCACCTGCCCGGAAGATATCGCGAGCCAGCGGGTCCTGGTGGTGGAAGACGGCCCCACTCTCACCCATGGCGGCATGCCGTTCGGTGCCGGGACCATCGCCGCGCGCAAGTGCGGCGCCTCTCAGATCGTTGACGTGCGCCCCTACGCCGTGGGCAGCATCCGGGAGACCTACTCCCGTTATCCGCACATCGGGCCGCAGCTTCCCGCCATGGGGTATGGTAATGAGCAGATTCGCGACCTTGAGGAGACCATCAACCGCACCCCCTGCGATTTGGTCTTCAGTGCCACTCCCATCGATATCTCCTCTGTGGTCTCGGTCAACAAGCCCGTCATACGCGTTCGCTACGAGTACGAAGACTGCGGCCCCCCTTTGCTGGAGGACGTGCTGCTGCACAGGATTTCCAATCTGGATCGGGCACCTGGAGGGCAACTCCCTTGACGGACCTTTGCAAGACACGGGATCCATCAGACGAGGATCATACGCACTCTCAGGGAACCGTGCTGGCCCCTGTAGATGCATGAGGTCATTGCCGGCTCGACATTCTCCATGCAGGTGTTTACCATCTGATTAAAACTGCGCAGTGAGGGAAGCGGGCCATGCCGATCGAACAAGTCACCCTGATTATCATTCTGATCGGTATGATCGCACTTTTCATCTGGGATCGTCTGCGGCACGACTTCGTGGCGATGGCAGCCCTGCTCGCCTGCGTGCTCTTCCGGCTGGTGCGGGCTGAAGATGCCTTCTCGGGTTTCGGTCACCCTGCGGTCATCACCGTGGCTAGCGCTGCCCTTTACCCGTAAAGTAAGACTGGACAAGGTTTGCCGTGCCGTGTAGCATG
>CAZLCS010000054.1:0-40111 GCA_964557955.1 uncultured Syntrophobacteraceae bacterium | reverse complement strand
CTGGCTCACTTTCTCACCGATGAAAATGGCTGATTCTCAGCCCGCTGTTAATATATAGTCTTCGCTGATCAACTCAGCCGCCCCTTCCGTATCATGCTGGTTGCACCCTTTTTCAAATCCCAGACGAACCAATTCCTTGTTATCCATTGTTCTGTTCCCTTCACGAAGCCACTTGACTTCGATGCTTGACCAGGCTTGCTGGGGGAGCATTCAGATTCCGAGGTCGCCGGCCAGGCTCAAACAGATCAGCTCTTGCCGTAAGTCCTGGGATCGACAGTCAGGACAGGCACGGCCGAGCTCTTCAAAACCTTCTCTGTGACGCAGTCAAAAGGGAAGTTGCCCTTGGCGGCATGGGCAGTAGCCATGACAACGACATCGGCCCCGATTTCCTTCGCCATTTCGACTATTTCTTTCGGCGGATCACCCCGGGTGACATGCACTTCGAATCGGGGGCATTGTGTCAGCCTGTCTTTGCAGAGCTTCCTCAGTCGTTCTTTTGCAACCCGCAAGACGAATTCCCGGATTTTGCGGGAATGCCTTTCATCCAGTCCGCTTCCCCAGTAGTGTTCAAACCGGGTCAGATCTTCAGCAACATGGAGCAGATGCACCTCGGCTCCGTGCTTCTCACTCAAATTCAGGACGTACGACTCAGCAGGCGCTGCAGCCGTTGAATAATCTGTCGGCCAAAGGATTGTCTTGATTTCCATGGGAGATGTCTCCTTTCCGGGATAGCGCGCAGACATCATTACGTGCATGCCCGAATGTGTCGAACCCCCTCCCACATCATCTTCAGAAGCTTGGGGCCCCTCCCACACATCTTCAGAAGCTTGGGGCCTCTCTCACTTCTTAATATAATACCTTGTCGCAGCTATCCTGAGCCATAGAATCGAGATCGCCGAAAATGGCAACATGCTCGAATCATATGCGATGTGCTGCTAAAGCCCGCCCGGCTCTTCCATATTGATGAAAATCAAATCGGGAACGATTCCCTGGCATGTACCCACCCAGGATCGTCGCTGATTGCCCTTGCCCTTCCGAGCACTGGGCGCCTCTGCTCTCTGAATTTCTAATAGCTCTCCTTTTTAACTATGGTGTCCACCCATCGTCCATCCCTGCACAACAGGCAATATCCTTTACAACACACTTCAGAACCCTCCGGATATACAGAATCATCGGAGCGGCAGCCTTCTTCTCTTGGATGTTCCATGATTCACTCCTTCTCCTGTGTCAATCGACAGTATCCTTGCAGGATCTGTCCTACTGTCATCGTCTTCTCCCTCTTGTATGGCTGCATTTCATGCACTTGATCGGTCGACCTCATCATCCTCTGGCAAGAGCATGATGTTCTCGTCTCTCTCAGAGCCTGTTCGGGAAATGCCGTATCCGTGATGTTTCGGGAGGGGTTTCTCCCTGCCTGAGCCTGCCGTAAGGCGGCAACCTGGATTTACCAAACAGGCTCTGAGTTCAGTCACATCACCGTGAATTTCTCACCTTCCCCTCCTAAGTGAAAACCTAAACACAACATCGGATAATTCAATCTCAAAAACTAAAAGTGATGATTTTGCTTTAACTAACCAGATTTTCTTATGAAACTTTCTAATAAGTCATGAACAAAGCTCCGTAGCGGCTTGGCGCCGGCATCCGGATTCAGACAAAAGGGTAAAACTTGTCAGGAGGCGTCCGGATCGTCCCCGTTCATTCGCTCGCACTCACTGCTGAATGCTGAATCTTTTCCCTTGTGCTTCTATCCGCCTCTGATAATATAATATTGTGATTTGTTCATCAGGCGGTTCCAAGGGCAGCCTTCTGCAAATGGAGGCCTTTGGTCATCCAATACTCCAGCCGCCTTTGCTGACACTGACCGCAACGGCACCTTTGCCCTCCTCGACTTCAACTTCCCTCTCTTCCTTCAGGCCTGGATCGACCCGACTGTCGACCCCTTCGGAAGCCTTCCGACATCTTGCAATGGCGGTTGCAGTATTGAGTCAAAAGAGAAAGACTGTCCATTATTCAAACCATCGGAGGAGGCTCTATGAAAGACCTGGTCAAGAAGCAAGTGGATGAGATCGTCCTTGCCATTGATGGTGGGAAAAAGGCTGAGGATTTTGCAGACGCTGCTCACAAAGATCCTTATGTGTTTGTTATGGAAGGAGACGGCAAACTATTGGTTCATCCGACGCTCGTGGGTGAAAACCTCAAGGAAAAAGCCGAGCCTGTTTATAATGAGGTGGCCAAGGGGACGACGGATGGCACCTATGTGAGGTATCAATGGGCGGGCGCAAATAAGTGCACCTATTCAAGGAAGACCAAAACGGGTTTGATCGTCGGTTGCGGGTACAACGAATAACCTCGTGGATCACGATTTTCACGTTGATCCTTTTGGGCTCGAGGGCGGCCAGAAATGAACCGCCCTTTCCTGTCTTGCGGCTCCTCCAAAGGGAATTTTGCTCGTCGGAAGATCAGGAAGAATAACAGTGCACACTGAACACTCTCTCCTGGGTGGCTTTATGAGTGTACCCTGGTAAGTGTGTGCCATTGCTGCTCATGCGTTGCTTTCAGCGAGGAGTTTTGCCGCGTTTAGGCCGCAGATCGCCGCCCTTTGCTCGTCTGTGAGGTCGAGGCGCATGACCTTGCTGAGCTCGTGAACAGGATCTCCGAAGGGAAAGTCGGAGCCGAACATAATCCGCTCATGACCGTACCTTGATACGTAATCTTTGATGTCACCAGGCGGCGCCAGGGCCGTATCGGCGTATACATTCGGCATCGCCCAGATGTCCCGGCGCCTGAACTTCTCGTATCCGCCGTTCAAAAGACCAAGGTGGGGGAGGATCACTTTGACTCCCTGGCCGATGTCATTGATGAAATTGAGAGTATTTTCGAATTCCTCCTCCAGGCAAACGGGCATATTGCGCCTGCGAATCTCAGCAACTGCCGCCGAGCAGAGGGGACTCTCATATTCATATCGCGGTTCGTCCGGATGGCGGTGCCATTTGATTCCCTTGTGAGCGGGTGTGAGTTGGTCCACGGCATAATCGTTCCAGATGAAGAGAAAGGGATAGACCGTCAAATCCGACCTGCTTATGCCAAGCAGGTACTCATTCGATTCACGACGCCGGTTTCGCCACTGGGGCGTGTCCTTGAAGGCAGGATCATAGCGGTCGTAGATCTCGATCACAGGCGGGAACATGATGACGGCCCTGATCCCGCTGCTCCCCAGATGGGCCATGTAAGCACGAAGGTCCTGCGGTGGAAAGCGGTCTTTCCGACCGCAATGAGCATGTGCATCGATGATCGGAAATAAACCACTCATCTGGACTCCTCCAGTACAAAATGGCCCGTGACAGGAGATTTTGGAACGAGGACCGGTTGCTGGCCATGCCAGGGGTTTCGTTGGGGACCCGGATACTCGCCAATTCAGAGTCGGCTCTGCATGAGACGTTTCACCTGGGCGCTTTTGAGTCGGTAGGTCTCCGTAAGGACGCGTTGGATGAGTTCCTCGGCATTGCATGCCGTGTCCACGGGGAGCACAGTGTCCGGAGGACCTTCGGTCACCGGCTCGAATTCCTGGATCATGCGCGGGAGGTGCTGGATGCGGGCGTCGGAAACTCCCCCCCTTCCCTCCCGTTCCTTCAGGCGATCTCGAATGATCCCTTCGTCACATGAACAGGCGACGATCAGAAAGTTCGTGTCCAGATCCTCTGCCAGCAGCCGGGCTTCCTCCCGCCATTTGCGCTGTGAAAAGGAACCGTCCAGGATCGCCGAGCGTCCGTGCTTGAGTTCCTCCATGGCCTGCGACAGCATCTGCGCATAGACCCGGTGCCTTCGCTCTCTCTTGTAGATCCCGGTATCGTAAGGGACCACACTCTCTTCGTGAGGGTCCCCGCCCTCCAGCTCCTTACGGATTCGATCGGTCTGGAACACCTTGATGGATAGTGCTCTGCCAAGACCTTCGGCCAGGCATGACTTGCCCGTCGCCGGAAGGCCGCAGCAGACCCACAGGGTTGGACGGCTGAACTGGATGGCATACCGGTAGGCCTGCTCCAGGTATTGGACGGCCTGCCGCCGCAGTGATGCACGTTCATTCGGATCCTGCACTTCACCGAAATGCAGGCATGAAACCTTCAGCTTCACCACGGCACGGTAGGCAGCATAGAAGTCCAGAAGGGCGTAGAGCTCCGGGTCCCGAGCCTCCCGCACATAGGCCGCCAGCACAATGAGACTCAGGTCCGAGCGGCCCAGGTGCTCGAAGTCCATATGCAGAAAGGCCAGATCCAGAGCCGCATCCCCGTAGCGAAAACGATCGTTGAATTCAATGCAGTCAATGATCTGAATACCGTCGACCAGATAGATGTGATCCGTGCGAAGGTCGCCATGACCGTCACGGATGCGCCCTTCTGCAACTCTTTTGAGCAGCAGGGGTTGATGGTCCCTGAAAAAGGCGCGGCTGACTTCGCGTATCAGCTCCCAATGCTCGCGAGGCAGGAGGTCAGCCACGAAGGGATCGATCTGTTCGAAGTTCTCCTCCATGTTGAAGGCGATCCGATCCGGGCGGCCGAACTCGTCGATGGCTGGACTGCGGTCGCTCGCCTCGTAAAACAGAGCCAATTTCATCCCCAGATCCGCCATTTGGGAGGCAAGCCGCTCCTCGACGGTTGATTCAGCGGTGCCGCTGCCAAGGAGCATGGACCTCAGACATGAAGCGTCGGGCAGCTGCTTCATGCGCACGGCCACCTCCACCACCTCTCCCGGCCCCCCCAAACGAAACCGCCCTGGACTCTCCTCGCAGATCTCAACCACTGAATCGTAGACGCCATGGCTCAGCCGTCGATTGAGAGTGACTTCCCTGGCGCAGAAACGGCGCCGCGCCTCGAGGGTCGTGAAATCCAGGAACCCGAAGTCAACAGGTTTCTTCAGTTTGTAGACCCAGTCCCCCGTGAGGAACACGGCCGAGATGTGCGTGTCCAGCCGCTCGATGCGCCGTGCTGCATGGGGATAGAATGCCGGATCGGCGAGCGCAAGGCAGACGTTTTCAAAACGGTCCATGGCATGCATCCTTGCACAGAGCACCCACTGAAAAGGGACGGCCGTTGAGGTCAGGGTGGACAAGCTCTCAGGCTTGTCCACGGGTCGAGTGGGGTTGCGGGTCTTCATGGGCGATTCCGCCCGGGGCGGACTGCTGCCCATATGACGCGAGGAATCATGCAGCGGCCAGCATCAAGGCAGCGGCAGTGTGGTCAGGTAGGTGAATCCATCCCTGAGGAACTCGTTTGCCGTTATGGCATTGGTGAGCTGTGTGCGAATCAGGGGGTCCGCAAGGGCCCATCCTTCAGTCTGTAATGCAAGATTCCATGAACCTCTCAGATGGTTCACCGTTGGAAGTCCGGTCACCTTGTTCACACGGAGGCTCTCCATGCTGTTAAGAGGCGAAATGATCACGCGATCGCCCAGAAACGAACCCAGCCCCTGTCTGTCTCGCAGCATGACCCACATGTCCGTGGCCTTGGCCGGCTCCAGGTCGGCAATCATGGCCGCATAGTGGAGCACCACCACTTCACTGTTCCCGTCATCCGGCAATACCTCATAGAAGCCTTCGACCTCGCGACCCACCCCAAAGCTGCGATAGCTGTCACCCTCAGGGGTCTCGGCCGCCGAGAGCCCAAAGAGCCCTGCTGTACAAAGATAGGTGTTGATGTGGCCGTCCGTGCAGTACCACCCCGTTTGGGTGGCAGCCATCCGGCTTCGGTGGAGATCCCAGTCGTTTTCCCATCGGTCCGTGCCGTACATCACCATCGGAAGTGACGCATTGTCATTGTAACCTGATCCGTCATCGCCGGGAGGCAACCCCATCTCGAGAGAATGACCCAGTGAGGAAGCCATGGCCCAATTGACCCCCAAGGTTTCCATGCCGAAGCCAGAAAACAGGGTCGGGATCTTGGAGGCATCCCCAAAGTAGCCGCGTGAGAGGTACGGTTTTCCATCCGCTCCAACGACCTCCAGGTCCTGCCATGTGATCAACCTCATGAAGTTCTCGAGCTCCGCTTTCCGTGTCCCCGTGTCCCCCATCAGCTCCAGGGCGACGATCATATCCATGGCTCCAAAGAGGGTATCCCCGGTGGACCAGTCGGAGCCCGGCTTGATCACACTCCCGCCGTTCTGTGTCAGATGAGGCCAGAGCGCGTTCTTGCCCTCGGGTCCGCGGACCACTCTGAGCAAAAGGGCATCAGCAATTCGAGTCACAATTTCCGTTGCAGCCTGACGACTCACATAGCCTTTGAGGTAGGCATAAGCGGTCGCTTTGGCTGCCTTGGCCGTGGCGCCGACGTTCTCACTGCTCCCCACGGGATCCCAGCTCCTGTCCTGCACCATGCCCGTAACGGGATCGTAGTTTGACATGAGCCAGCTGTAAGACCACAGAAACGCTTCCTCTTCCGGTGGCATTTCAGGCACCTCGGTGACCAGCCTGATCTGATTGACGGAAATGGAATCGCCCGGCTTCGCATTCTTGACGCTCCAGGCCACCTGATTGACCGCAGGTAACCGCGCCGAAGTCAGGTCGAAGGAAAACACCCGGGGGGAACCGTAGTCACCTGTCAGCAGCTTGAACTTCTTTTTGGGGTTCAGACTTTTCGGTTTACGGTCTCTGGCGTTGAAGCGCTTGAATTCTGCCGTCAACTGAAGCATTTTATTATTTTTGGGTGACTCCACGCGGTCCACCAAAATCTCGATGGCCACGATCCTTCCCTGGTATTCAGGTCGGATATACGGGCCGAAAATGGCATTGAAGTCCAGGTTGATTCGATCCTCAGGAGTCCCGGCCAGTGTATACCAGAAGCCTCCTCCCGTCTTGGAGCGCTTCACATTCTTCGCCTTGCATGATCCGCTCTCCACAGTGTAGCTCCACAATTGCGGGTCCAGAGCCCCCCCTACCCCGCCTGTATTGGACTTCATTCCGGTGAATGGAGCGCTCAGGGTCCCGTCGTACTCGTCGAGAGACACTTTATAGGTTTTTGCAGCACAATCTGTACGAATCTGCCAGGACACCAGAACCGACGCGACCACCAGGGAACAAACGATCCAAGATCTTTTCAACGGGCTCTCCTCGGGCATGTGGAATGATGCCCCATTCATTTTCTCCGCTCGATGCAGGCGTAGGCGCTGTGATTGTGGATGGATTCGAAGTTCTCCACGTCCACCATGAACCACAGCACGTTGCTGTCATTCTTCAGCTGCTGGGCGATATCCCGGACCACATCCTCCACGAATTTCGGATTCTGATAGGCCTGCTCGGTGACGAACTTCTCATCGGGTCGCTTGAGCACCGAATAGACCTCGCAGGAAGCCGCTCCCTCCACGAGACGCACCAGGTCTTCAATCCAGATGAAACGCTTGAAACGAACGGCCAGGCGCACCATGCCCCGCTGGTTGTGAGCCCCATGCCGGCTGATTTCCTTCGAGCAGGGACACACGGTCGAGATGGGAACATTGACCTCCAGGATCAGGTCGTAGCCGTTGCGGTGATCCAGGGAGCCCGTCACGCGGCAGCCGTATTCCATGAGGCCCGCCGCTTCAGTGACCGGTGAGAGCTTCTTCATGAAATAGGGAAAGGAAATCTCGAAGTGGGCCGACTGTGCCTGCAACCGCTCCTGCATGGCTTCAAGGAGTGTACTGAATTCCCGGATATCGAGCCGGCCGTGAAACTCGTTCAGAATCTCGATGAACCGGCTCATGTGCGTGCCTTTGAACTCCCGCGGCAGATTGACGTACATGTTGATGGAAGCCACCGTGTTCTGCACACCGCAATTCTTGTCCATCACCGTGATGGGGTAGCGGATGTCCTTGACCCCCACCTTGTCCACATTGATGTTGCGATAGTCCGTCAGGCTCTGTACGTCAATCATGGGGTTGCTCACGGCTGCGGGTTGGTCGATTTGGCCATGGATGACAGGTTCCGGGCTATCTCCTCGAGACCGTCGCGGGTCCTGTCTTCGACGCTGTCCGCAAAGACACCCTTCAGATCGGCGTCGATGATCCCTTCATCGTAAGGGATGAAGCCCAGAAATCGATATTCGGACAGGCTTTCGGTGAGGTATTGACGGTCCTTGTCCGAGCGCACCTTGTTGCCCACCAGGGCAACCTTCGTGAGCCCGATATCACCGGCCAGCTCCTTGATCTTCAGGGCCGTGTCAATGCTTCTGCGCCCGGGCTCCACCACGACGATCAGGCAGTCCACGTATTGGGATGTTGCACGCCCGAGGTGCTCGATACCGGCCTCCATGTCCATGATCACCACTTCGTCCCGGCGCAGGATGAGGTGCTGAACCAGGTTCTTGAGAAGTATGGACTCGGGGCAGACGCATCCAGTGCCGCCTTTCTTGACACCCCCCATGACCATGAGACGCACTCCATCACCGGAAGGTACAGCCAGCTTCTCGGGAAGGTCATCCACCTTCGGATTCATTTTGAAAAACCCCCCGAAGCTCCCCGGGGTCGATTCCGTCCTTTCCGCCACGAGCTCCTTCATCTTGGAGATGGGCAGAATGTCTTTGGCCCCTTTCAGGCCCAGCCCGTGCCCCAGGTTGGCATCGGGGTCCGCGTCGATAGCCAGGACCTTCTTGCCCTGTTCCGCAAACCATTTCACAAGAAAAGCCGAAAGAGTTGTCTTGCCAACTCCACCCTTACCACTGATGGCAATCTTCAAAATCGAATCCTCCTCGTCGCGGGCACTGATTCAAACCTGCGCGGGTTTCCATAAATAGAGAAGCTCTGTGATCCACACCCTGCTTGGGGCTGTCCATCAAGCGGTGTCATTATACGTATTTCAAGGATTTGAAATCAACCGTTACTTCCCACGACAACATGCCTGCATTGAACGACAAAGCCGTGCTGCCGGCCTCCACCCGCAACGTCCGGCGTCTTGCGACTCCCGGGTGACATGATTATCCGATAGCACAATGGGATTATACGATTGCGAACAGGCTTGGATTTTGATGATCAGTGAGGAGTGGAAATGAGCAGCGGTTGTCGGCCCCTGACGAGAGATATGCTGGGTTTGGCGTTCGATCTTAAGCTGGATGAGGGGAGGCTCACACCGGAATCGGCCAGGCAGGCGGCCGATGAGGAAGCGCGAGCTCACGATAAGGAACCCATGCTGGTTTCGTGGTACGAGGCGGGGAGCGGCCGTCATTCCCCGAGAGTGGAATGCTGCCGGGATGACGTGCCCGGCTGGCTGGCCTACGCCCAATCACGCGGCGCCGATCTGGTGATCAACATCAACGATCTGAGCTACGTGTTCGTCTACCTGCGCTCCGGCGGTTTCAATTTTGGGCGTGGAGGTCGGCGGTGAGCCGGAGTCATGTCATGGTCGGCTGCTCGCATTGTGGCGCCAGGAACAGGGTCCCGAGTGAACGGCTCGGAGATCGGCCTGTCAGCGTCCGGTGCAGGAGATCCCTCTCGCTCAATGTAAGCTACCCGGACACTCCGGTTCCTGCCGGCGACCGGACATTGGCACGGGAAGTCCTCCATTTCCCCGGAGCGGCGGTTCTCTCGATCTATTCACCGGGATGTCCCTACTGCCGGCGTATGAATCCCATTTTCGACAATCTGGCCTCCGAGTTGCCGGAAAGATCAAGTTTGTGAAAATTACGCTTCAATGAAAGGAGAACGAAAATGGCGAAACTCCTGCACATACAGGCCAGTCCCATGGGGGATCTTTCCTTTTCCGCGCGAGCCGCAGGGGCCTTTGTGGATTCCTACGCCGCTTCGCACGGTGGAGATGCGATTGAGCTCATGGACCTCTGGAAGACCGACCTCCCCCATTTCGATTTCACGGCGGCTTCCGGAAAATACAAGATCATGAGGGGCATGGAGCACTCGGGGGAAGAGGCGCGAGCCTGGGAAGCGGTGACACGTCTCGTGGCGCACCTGAAATCGGCCGACAAAGTCCTCGTTTCCACAGGGATGTGGAACTTCTCGATCCCATACCGTTTGAAGCAATACCTGGATGTCATCATACAGCCCGGCCTGACCTTCGCCTTCGATCCCGAAAAGGGTTACTCTGGGCTGGTCACGGGCAAACCGCTCCAGCTCATTCTGGCCAGCGGGGGCGAGTATCCGGCGGGGACCCCTGCCGCCGGATACGATTTCCAGAAGCCCTACCTGGAAATGATCTTCGGGTTCATCGGATTCACCGACATCCGGACTTTGCGGGTCGAAGGCACGTTGACCCCCCATGCGGATTCGAACCTGAACAAGATCATCGAGGAGGCTCGGGCGGCAGGGCAGGCCTTTTGATCATTGAACGATGACCACGGCTTCAGCGTTTACAATGGGCCGTTTCCGCTCTTCAGGACATCACTTACAGTGCGTCGGGAAGACGATCTCGAAGACGGTTCCTTCATCGGCTGAGATCGTCATCCGTCCCTCCAATTGGCGGGTGAGATTGCGCACCAGGAGCAGTCCGAGCGTCTCAGAGCTCTCTGGATCGAGTTCGGCCGGAAATCCAACCCCGTTGTCCGACACGCGCAGGACCAGCATGTCTTCCGGGGCGGTCTTCAGCTCGACCAGAACATCACCCCCCGTCGAATGAGGGAAGGCGTGCTTGAAGGCGTTGGACACCAGTTCACTGATAATCAAGCCAGCCGGGATGGCCCGGTCAAGGTCCAGGGTTACCTCGGCGACCTCGTGCCGCAGCCTGACATTGACCCCATCAGACGCATACGAGCGGGCCACATGGGCGCAGATGCTTTTCACATAATGGGGGAGGCCGACATTCGCGAGGTTCCCGGAACGATACAATGTCTCATGTAAAAGGGCCATGGAACGCACACGGTTCTGGGTGTCACGCAGGAACCCATGGAATTCCGGGCTTTGTGCTTTGCGCGACTGAAGCTTCAAGAGGCTGCTGATGACCTGCAGGTTATTCTTGACGCGGTGATGTACCTCCTTGAGCAGAGATTCCTTCTCTTCCAGCGAGCGCCTCAATTCATTCTCCGCCCGCTTGCGCTCACTGATGTCCACCAGCACACCGATGGTGCCGGCATAGTCCCCCTTGTCGTCGTGCAACGGAATGTGTGAGGCTTCGAAGGTGCTGCCCTCCGGGAAAGACAATTCCAAAACGAAGTTCTCTCCAGCCATCGCGCGACGCAAGGCGGCCAACGCTTCGGGTTGATCGCCATAGACCTCATAGATCGTTTTTCCCACAATCTCCCCGGGCTCGAGACCCAGGCCGGCAAGACCCTTGCCATCAGAGAGCGTGAAGACTCCGTCGCGATCGATGCTGTAAAGCACGACCGGTGCTCCAGTTACAACTGTCTGGAGGCGCCGCATACTGTCACGCAAGGCATCCTCCGCCCGCTTTCGCTCCGTGATGTCCTGAAGAGTGCCAATCATGCGGACGGGATTGCCTGAGGCATCCAGCTCGAGCTCGCCCAGTCCCAAAACCCAGCGCTCCTCGCCGTCATCGTGGCGGATAATGCGGTACTCTTTCTTGAACCGATTATGCTCCTTGAGCACGTGCACTTCGAGATGTTGGAGCATTTCCTGCCGATCCTCGGGATGCACCAGCCCGATCCAACCCTGCACGTCTCTGACGAAGTGCTCGTCGATGCCGAACAACTCGTCCATGGCCGGAGAGCTGATCCACGTTCCCGTATGGACGTCGAAGTAATACGAGCCGAGCCGCGCCACGGACTGTGACCTTCGCAGCAGGTCCTCGCTTTCCCGTAATGCTTCCTCGGCCTTACGACGTTCGGTAATGTCGCGGGCAGCCGCGTATATGAGGTTGCCGGCAGGAAAGGAACGCCACTCGATCCAGCGATAAGAGCCATCGCTGCAACGGTACCGGTTCGTAAAATCCATTACGGACTCCCGGGCTGTGAGGCGGCTGACGGCTTCCAGTGTGGCTGCCAGGTCATCCGGATGCACCAGGTCAAGGAACCGCGCGCCCTCCAGGTCGGATATCGGGTAACCCAGTACAGCCTGCCATTGCGGGTTCAGTCTGAGAAACCTCCCATCGATATCAGCAATGCACAGAAGGTCCAAAGCCACCGAAAAGAAGCGGTCCAGCTCCTCGGTCTTGGCGCGCAGGGCGTCCTCCGCTTTCTTTCTTTCGCTGAAATCGTAAATGAAAGACAGCATGACCTCAGTGCCGCCAAGAGTGATTCTCTCCGCCGACCAGAGTGCGTCTTTGACAGCTCCCGACTTGGTGATGAAGCGTATGGGCTCATCCCGAAACCACGCTTCTCCTTTCAACCTCTTGCCCAGCCGTATTCTGACTTCAGGGTCTTCCCAAATCCCCTTTTCGTAGGAGGTGCAGCCGATGGTTTCTTCACGCGTGTACTCGAACATGCGCAGCCACTGTTCATTGACATCGATGAAGCGGCCGGTGTCGATATCAGAAATGACCATGGGGGCGGGAGACAACGAGAAGGCTTTGAAGAAACGCTCTTCGCTTTCCCTGAGGGATTTTTCAATCCTCTTGCGCTCCAGCACTTCTTCGGCCAGGGCGACATTCCTCTGCTCCAGTTCGGCTGTTCGCTCCGCCACACGCTGTTCGAGCTCCTCCTTGGCTTTGCGGAGTGCAGCCTCCGCCCGTCCGCGCTCATCAACCTCGACGGAAAGACGCCGATTCCAGTAAAAGAAGACCAGCAGCAACACTGCGGCGCCAGCGAGGATTCTCCAGATGAGCGAGTAATCGGACCTGTAGGCCATGGGAACGGTGGCCCATTTCTCGAAAAAGCGGGTGCGTTCCGCTTCCGGTATGGCTCTGATAGCTTTTTGCAGAATGGAAGCCAGAACGGGCTCTTGTTTCGAGGCGGCCATCGACATGTCGTAGCGGAAAGGGGTCTCACCCGCCACGTGGATGCTTCTGAGCCCAAGGCGATTGAGTGCGTAACTTCCAGGCGCGAGAGCGTCAATGAAGGCGTACGCCTTTCCCTCTGAGAGAATCTTGAGCCCGTGCTCCAGATTCCGAACGGGAACGAGCACGATCTCGGGGTATTCCTCAGCGAGGAATTCCTGGACAGCGTAGCCTTCGACAACGGCGACGGGCTGCCCCTTCAGCGTAGTCAGGTCGGCATAGTTAACATCCGTGCGTGTAAAGATGACTGTGGGAATGGATATGTAGGGTTCCGTGAAATGCATGTACGAACGGCGCTGAGGGGTGTTGCGCACGCAGGAGCCCATGTCGAGGCGGCCCTCTCTCAGCGCTTCCATCATCTGAGACCAACTCATCTCCCGAGGAGTCTCGAAACGCACATGGAGCATCTGTTCCAGCTCCCTGAGATACTCCGAGGTGATCCCGCCGGGCCTGCCATTTTCGTCTAAGAACTCGATGGGGGCCCACGCGGGATCCGTGGCATTGCGGATCACCGGATGGTTGGCGAGCCATTCATGCTCCTCCCGAGTCAGATCAAAGAAAAAGCTTCCCATGGGCTGCAGACTGATCCAGCGTCGGCGGATCTGCTGATGCTCCTCTGGGGTGATGGATGCCAGGGCCTTGTCCAGGATCGACACCAGGATCGGCCAGTCATCGCGTACTCCCACGCGCTGCCCCTCCGTCTCGAAAGGAGCTATTCCGGCAACTTTGAGATTGAGAAAATTGTATTCACTGATCTTGTAGATCAATGCCGGCAGATCGCTGACAATGGCTTCGGCTTCGCCGTTGGATACCTTGTTGAGGCCGTCCAGAACCGTGTCGACATAGACCGGGATGATGTCCGACTGACTGGCCAGCGTGAGCTCCGTGAACGAGTAGCCCTTGACGAGGGCAACATTCCTTCCAGCCAGCGAAGTGAGCCCCTCGACGCTGCCGTGATCCAGGCGGGTGACGACGGCGACGGAGTACTTGATGTAGGGCTGTGTGAACAGGAGATACCGGGTGCGCTCGGGAGTCAGCGTGATGGCCGGGGAGAGGTCCAGAGTCTTCTCCTGGAGCCCGGCAAGGACCTGCTCCCAGGAGAGACCGGGCTGGACTTCCATGGCAATGCCGAGCCGGCCGCTGATCAGGTTGACATAGTCAGCGGCAATGCCCGAATAACGCCCCGCAGAATCGATGAACTCGTAAGGAGGCCAGGCAGGATCCACTCCAAGCCTCAATACCGGATGTTCCCTGAGCCAGGCCGCCTCTTCCCGAGTGAGTGGGACGACCCTGGAATCGTAACTTCCCTCGCTCGACACCGCATGCCGGGTATCGTGGACCCCGGGTCTCAGCTGCCCTGCCGCAGCCCCCGAAGCAGCCGCCATCAGCAGCACAGTCAGGATGGCGATCCCTCCAGGGCCCATGCACCGATGGGATTTACGGCCACGCATCATGACAAACCTTCTGTAGAGCCTGGAGAGTGCCTTCTGATTTCAGGCAATCCCCCGAAATGCCTCGCGCAGCCTGGCGATCTGGTAGGGTTTCTGAATGAAGCCGGCAAGACCTTTTCCTGCAAATCGCGCAGCGATCTCATGTTCACTGTAACCGCTCGAGAGAATGACACGCACTCCGGGATCGATCCGCCGAAGCTCCCGGAAAGCCTCCTCGCCGTTCATGCAGGGCATCGTGAGATCCAGGAGCACCACGGCGATTTCATGCCCCAGGGTCCGGTAGATCTCGACAGCTTCCCCTCCATCACGCGCCGTGATGACGGAAAACCCGAGCTTTTCGAGCATCAGCCGCGCCACCCCCAGGATTGTCTCTTCGTCATCCACCAGGAGAATAGTGCCGCTGCCGCGCCATTCGCTCATCGGCCCGACCTCTCTCGTAGCGGGTCCATCGGCCTCGACCGAGGCCGGGAAGAGAAGCTGGAAGGCAGTCCCTTTCCCGGGCTCGCTGTAGACCTTGAGACTCCCCTTGTGGCCTCGCACAATCCCGAGGACGGCAGACATCCCCAACCCGCGCCCCGTGAACTTGGTCGTGAAGAACGGCTCGAAGATTCGGGCCTGCGTCTCCCGGTCCATGCCGCAGCCGGTGTCGCTCACCTCGAGGCTCACATAAAGCCCTTCAGGAAGCGAGTCGTCCAGCAGGGTTTCCCGAAGATACTCCGCGTCGCAGTATCTCGCTCCCGTCGATATGGTGACCACCCCGCTCTTCTCGCCGATGGCCTCGGAAGCATTGATCACGAGGTTCATGAGGACCTGCCGGATCTGACCGGGATCACCATCGATGGCAGGCACATCCTTCGCCAGGTCGAGGTTCAGAAGGACCTTTTTGGAGATGCAGGTTTTGAGCATGTGCGTCATCTCCTGGACCACCTCGCCTATTTTCAGGCGTTCGATCACAAACCTTCCCCTGCCCGAATAGGCGAGCATCTGGCGGCAAAGGTCAGCAGCCCGGTGGGACGCGTTGATGATCTCCTCCAGGCTGGACCTGGCTGGTGACACGGGGGAAACCTCCAGGAGGGCGAGATCTGCGTAACCCAGGATCGCCATGAGCAGGTTGTTGAAGTCGTGGGCGATGCCACCGGCCAGCACTCCCAGGCTTTCGAGCTTCTGGGCATGCAGCAGACGTCGCTCCATTTCCAGGCGATCGGCTTCGGCCCGCTTGCGTTCGTCGATATCCGTGTGCGTGCCCATCATGCGCAGTGGGTTCCCATCCTGGTCCCATTCCACGATCTTGCCGAGGGAAAGAATCCATTTCCAGTCACCGGACGCCGTTCGTTGCCTGAACTCCACCCGGTATTCGCTGCACCGCCCCGCAACGTAATCCTCATAGGTTCGGTAAACCTCCTCCAGATCGTCCGGATGCAGCCGGTCACGCCATGCGGCATTGGTTTCCCGGAAGGAGCTCGGATCGTAGCCGAGCATGAGCGCATACTCGGCGCTCACCACGGCTTCTCCCGTCTGCACGTTCAAGTCCCAGAATCCCTGGTTGGCGGCCAGGAGCGACAACCGCAGACGCTCCTCGCTCTC
The DNA here is from genome assembly GCA_964557955.1 of uncultured Syntrophobacteraceae bacterium. GTDB lineage: Bacteria > Desulfobacterota > Syntrophobacteria > Syntrophobacterales > Syntrophobacteraceae > JALOOX01. The sequence goes on along the minus strand of CAZLCS010000054.1, from coordinate 24,220 downwards.
GCGCAGCGCCGACTCCCGTCGCCGTCGATCGGTCACATCCTGAAAGACGAGAACGGTTCCCGTCAGTGCACCGAAATCATCCAGGATGGGCGCGGCGCAGTCGTCAATGGGAATCTCGCCCCCGTCCCGGGCGATCAGGACCGTGTGATTGGCGAGCCCGACGACTCTTTCTTCGCGCAATACCCTGGCAACGGGATCTTCCGCAGGCTGACGGGTCCTCTCGCTCGTGATCCGGAAAACCTCGGGGAGGGGGCGTCCGTTCGCCTCCTCCATGGACCACCCGGTGAGCCTCTCGGCGACAGGGTTCATGAACGTCACCCTCCCCCTCGAGTCTGTGGCGATCACTCCATCGCCGATACTTTTGAGAGTCGTCGCGTATCTCCGCTCGCTTTCCCGAAGCCGCTGCTCGGCCTCGTGTTTGTGGAGTGCCATCTCAATGGCCGCCTGGATTTCACGGTCCTCGAACGGCTTGATGATGTAACCAAAAGGCTCAGTGATCTTGGCACGCTGGAGTGTACTGTCTTCGGAGAATGCCGTGAGGAAGATGACCGGGATCCGCCAGCGCTCACGGATCTCGTCTGCAGCCGCAATGCCGTCCAGCTCACCTTTGAGCCGAATATCCATGAGCACCAGGTCGGGGTGTTCGGTCGCCACCAGGGCAAGGGCCTCCTCTCCTCGATCAGCCACTCCGATCACTGCGTAACCGAGCTCACCGAGGCGGTCCTGCACATCCATGGCGACGATGCTCTCATCCTCGACCACAAGGATCCTGGGCGACTTCATAGCAACCCACCCCTGATTTCATTGAAGCCAGTTCGAGCATCCCGCCGACTCAAGCTTCCCCCTGCAGCGGTCAGGATCAGGTCGGGATCAGGATGTCGACTCCACTATGGAGTAAAATTCCTCACCCTCCATGGTCTCCACTTCGAGAAGTCTCCTGGATATCTGCTCCAAAGTGCTCTGTCTTTCTGTCAAAAGGCTCCTCACGTGCTCGGCTCGGGCCGAGATGAGGTCTTTCACTTCCTCGTCCAGCTGAGCCGCAGTGGCTTCGCTGTATTCCTTTCCCAGGAGAGGAGACTGCTCGGGACTGATAAACACCGGATGGCGCTGCCTCGGGTAGGTGGAAAGACCGAGGGTCTTCCCCATGCCGTATTCGGAGACCATGGCCCGTGCGATGTCCGTCGCCCGCTGCAGGTCGTTGTGGGCTCCCGTGGAGACATCCCCGAAAATGATGGTTTCCGCCATGCGTCCTCCGAGAAGCACATCGATCTTGCCCAGCAGCTCCTGCCGTGTCATGAGATACCGGTCTTCGGTGGGCAGCTGCTGCGTGTAGCCCAGGGCTCCGATGCCCCGCGGGATGATGGAGATCTTGTGCACCTTGTCCGCTCCGGGTGTGGAGGCTGCCACGAGGGCATGGCCCGTTTCGTGGTAAGCCACGATCTCCTTTTCCTTCGGGTTGATGACCCGGTTCTTCTTCTCGAGCCCGGCAATGATGCGGTCCACCGCATCGTCCAGGTCCTCCCTGGCGACCGCGGACCGTTCACGTCGAGCGGCCAGGAGCGCGGCTTCATTGATCACATTGGCCAAATCGGCCCCCGAAAAGCCAGGGGTTTTGCGGGCGATGACCTTCAGGTCCACGTCCTCTCCAAGTTTGACCTTCTTGGAGTGGATCTTGAGAATCGCCTCCCGTCCGTTGACATCGGGCCGGTCTACCAGGACCTGCCTGTCGAAGCGTCCTGCGCGCAGCAGTGCCGGATCGAGCGTTTCAGGTCGATTGGTAGCCGCCAGAATCACGACCCCGACTCTCGGGTCGAAGCCGTCCATCTCGACTAAGAGCTGGTTCAGGGTCTGCTCGCGCTCATCATGGCCCCCCACGGTCATGCCGGCTCTGGATTTGCCAATGGCGTCCAGCTCGTCGATGAAGATGATGCAGGGCGCCTTGTCCCTGGCCTGCTGAAAAAGCTCACGCACTCGCGCCGCACCCACACCGACGAACATTTCCACAAACTCCGAACCGCTGATGCTGAAGAAAGGCACACCGGCCTCCCCCGCCACGGCCCGGGCCAGGAGTGTCTTTCCTGTACCCGGAGGTCCGACGAGAAGAATACCTTTGGGCATCCGACCGCCGAGCTGCTGAAAGCGACCGGGCTCCCGGAGATAGTCCACGATTTCCTGAAGCTCCTCCTTGGCTTCATCGGCACCCGCAACATCCCCGAAGTTGGTGTCAATCTCTTTCTCCGCGTAGAGCTTGGCGCGATTCCGGCCAAAAGACATGATTCCCTGGTTGGCCCCGGCGCCGATGCGTTTCATGAGAAGATACCAGAGCCCGAAAAACACGAGGGCCGGCACCACCCAGGACAGGATGTCCCGGATCAGGGTGTTCTCCGGCTGCCCTCTGAAAACGATATCGTGCTTCGAAAGCTCATCCGACAACTCTGGCTCCACCCTGAAAGTCACGAATCGAACCTCCTTCGGCTCGCCCTTCTCCATGACTCTCATCTTTCCGGAAAGCGTTCCCTGGGAAATCACGACTTCGATGATTTCGTCGGCCCTGAGGGCGCGTACGAATTCACTGTAAGGAATGTGCCGCGGTTGGAACTGCTGGGAAATGAGATCCTGAATCAGTAGAACCCCCCAGATGGCCAGAACCACGTACCAGATGGAGAACCTGGTTGTCTTTTCCATGAGCGGAGACCCCTTCCCCTGCCTGTCTGTGTTTGGTTCGAAAAACTCTGTGATCCTTGGTGCTTCCGAGAGTCACCCCAAGCAATAAAAACATGTTTGCGCAGAGATTCAAGCAAAAATGCACGGGAAAACGACACGGCCCTTTCGCATGCCACCTTGATAGACGCGGGTCCAAGACCTATCTAGTCACTTGTAGCTTGTCCGAGTCGCGTGAATGAAGGCGTTCTTGAGATTGTGACTATGTATCCGGCTTCGCGATGGATGGGGATTCGAGACTGCGGATCATAGCGAAGAGATAGACTGATTATAAGGAGTTCGGCGATGGAGACACTCTTCGGCAAGCACTGGCACCACCTTACCCATGAAGAGGTGCTCGACCTCACGGGCGCCGACCCCGTGCGAGGTCTCGACATTTTTGAAGTGCAAGCGCGACAGCAGCACTTCGGGCCCAACCTGCTTTCCCAGAAACGGGGCCGTGGCCCCGTGGTCCGGTTCCTTCTCCAGTTCCACCAGCCCCTGGTCTATATCCTGATGGCCGCGGGCATCGTCACGGGGGTCGTTTCGGAGTGGGTGGATGCCGGCGTCATTCTGGCTGTCGTCCTTGTCAATGCGATCATCGGATTCATGCAGGAATCGAAGGCGGTTCGAGCCATCGAAGCCCTCGCCCGCTCCATGACGACGGAAGCCACCGTGATTCGAAGCGGGGAGGTCCGCAAAGTCGATTCTTCGGCCCTGGTGCCGGGAGATATCGTGCTGCTTCAGTCCGGCGACAAGGTACCGGCCGACATGCGCTTCTTCTCGACCAAAGAGCTGCGGATCGACGAATCGGTTCTGACCGGCGAATCTCTTCCCGTGAGCAAGATCTCCGACACTCTTTCCCACGAGACTGTGCTGGCAGAACGGCGGAACATGGGCTACGCTTCGACCCTGGTCACCTACGGCCAGGGAAGAGGCGTGGTGGTCGCCACGGGGAATGGGACGGAAATGGGGCGCATCTCGGAGCTCATCTCTGAGGTCCAAAGCCTCGAAACCCCCCTGACGCGCCGGATCGAGGCCTTCAGCCGGGTCCTGCTGGTGGCCATCCTCCTGCTGGGCGCCGCGACTTTCGGCGCTGGTGTTCTTCATGGAGGGCCCCTCATCGACGTCTTCCTGGCTGCGGTGGCCCTCACCGTTGGATCCATCCCCGAAGGTCTTCCGGCAGCGGTGACCATCATCCTGGCCGTGGGAGTCTCCCGCATGGCCAGGCGGCGTGCCATCATACGCCGGCTGCCCACGGTTGAAACCCTCGGAAGCACGACGGTCATATGCTCCGACAAGACGGGAACACTCACGGAAAACCAGATGACTGTTCGCGAAATCCTGGCCGGGGGTCACAGCTTCATTGCAGCCGGAGCGGGCTACGACCCCTCCGGGTCTCTGGTTCCTGCCGACACAGCAGCCACCGCTCCGGCCTCCGCCGTGGCGCTGGAGGAGTGCTTGCGAGCGGGCCTCCTCTGCAATGATTCGCGCCTCAATCAGAACGACGGAAGATGGACCATCGAGGGGGATCCGACCGAGGGGGCCCTCATCGTCTCCGCAAGGAAGCTCGGCCTGCATGAAGGAGAGGAGACCCGGACCCGGCCGAGGCTGGACATCATTCCCTTTGAATCCGACTACCAGTATATGGCCACTCTTCACTCATCGCCCGACGGCAGTGGATCGATGGCGTACCTCAAGGGCTCTCTCGAATCGCTTCTCCCTCGATGCACGCAGAGTCTTGCAGCAGATGGGCAGATCATTTCCATTGACGTGGACGATATTCGTCGCCATGTCGATGCGATGGCGAGCAAGGGCATGCGGGTCCTGGCATTCGCGCGCAAGGAATGGCCTCATCCCGATGCGTCCCTCAGCCACGAGAGTGTGGCCTCGGGCCTCACTTTTCTTGGTCTGCAGGCGATGATCGATCCTCCACGCCGGGAAGTCATCCCCGCCGTTAAGGCTTGCCTTGATGCCGGGATCGCCGTGAAAATGATCACGGGGGACCATGCCCTCACGGCGGTGGCCATAGCCGGGGACATTGGAATCCTGGGAAACCGGTCCCAGCTCCCCATGCATTCCAATGTCGTGACGGGACGGAACATGTCCCAAATGTCCGACATGGAGTTGACCGAAATTGCAGCCCGCACCCACGTCTTCGCCCGCGTGACTCCCGAACAGAAGCTTCGCCTGGTCAAGGCGCTCCAGGCACAGGGGCAGGTGGTGGCCATGACGGGAGACGGCGTGAACGACGCCCCTGCTCTGAAGCAGGCGGACATCGGCGTGGCCATGGGCATCACGGGCACTGAGGTCTCCAAGGAAGCAGCCGACATGGTGCTGACCGACGACAATTTTGCGTCCATTGAGGCGGCGGTGGAGGAAGGCCGGTGTGTCTTCGATAACCTGCTCAAGTTTATTGTGTGGGCGCTGCCCACCAACCTGGGGCAGGGCCTGGTGATTCTGACCGCCGTATTCGCAGGGATCGCCCTGCCCATCCTGCCCGTTCAGAGCCTCTGGATCAACATGACCACGGCAGGCTCCCTCGGCCTCATGCTGGCCTTCGAGCCCCGTGAGAAGGGCATCATGCGTAGACCGCCGAGGGATCCACAGGGTCCATTGCTCATTCGCGAGCTGGTGGGCCGGATAATTCTGGTAGGATTTCTTCTCATGGCTGCCGCTTTCGGACTTTTCGAATGGAAGGAACTCACCGGAGCGACGCATGCTCAGGCCCGAACGGTGGCCGTGAACGCTTTCGCTATCATATCCACACTTTACCTCCTGAACTGTCGATCCTTGCACGGGTCCTACTGGAGTCTGGGCATTCGGTCCAACCCATGGATTCCCCTGGGGATTGTCATAATGATTGCGCTGCAGCTCGGATTCACCTACCTTCCGATCATGAACAGACTTTTCCACACAGAACCCATCGGTCTTGACTCATGGGCCGGCATCGTCGCGGCGGCGGTCGTGGCCCATGCGGTGGTGGGTCTTCAGAAGTTCCTGGCCAACCGTCTTCCTCTCAAAAAGACTGACTTGGATTCGCATGAGCCCACGGTCGCAAGGGAGTTGATGCATGAGGAAGGGAGAGTCCTCCAATAGAGTGCCGGAGATTCGAATCGCCCGGCTCAATGAGTCTCCGGTCAGAAGCGAGGGGCAGTTCGTCCTTTACTGGATGACGGCGTTCCGGCGCATCCGGTACAACTTCTCCCTCCAACGCGCCGTTGAGTGGGCCGAAGAGCTGCGGAAGCCACTGGTGATCCTCGAGGCTCTTCGGTGCGACTATCCCTGGGCCAGTGACCGCATCCACGCGTTTGTGCTGCAAGGGATGCGCGAAAACCGTAAGAGCTCGGCTGACAAACCGGTCACCTACTATCCTTACGTAGAGGATGCCAGGTCGGCGGGAAAAGGACTGCTCGAGAGCCTGGCCCGCCTGGCCTGCGCCGTGGTAACAGACGATTACCCCGCCTTCTTTCTGCCCAGGATGATCCGCGCGGCAGCCTCCAAAATCGGAATCCGGATGGAGGCCGTGGACTCCAACGGGATGCTTCCCCTGAAGGTTCCCCAGCAGGTTTTCGGGACAGCATACGCATTCAGGCGGTTTCTCCAGAAGCATCTTCCGGAGCATTTTAGCGAGTTTCCCGTGGCCGATCCCTTGGCAGATCTCCACATCCCCTCACTCGCCGGACTGCCGCAGGAGGTGCTCACCCGATGGCCGCCGCCTTCTGAAAAGCTCCTCGAGGGAGATCCGTCACACCTGAGTCGTCTGCCTGTCGATCACAGGGTGAATGCGGTCGATGTCCCGGGAGGGGGAAACGCAGCGGCGGAAAAGCTGAGATTCTTCGTGGAGCAGCTTCTTTCCGTTTACCATGAGTCGAGGAATCATCCCGACGAAGGAGTGTTCAGCGGTCTCTCCCCCTATCTCCATTTCGGCCACATCTCCTCCCATGAGATCGTTCGAGCGGTGATGGAAAACGAGGAATGGTCCCCTGCTCTTCTGGCTCAGAAGGCTTCGGGGCAAAGGAGCGGTTGGTGGGGCATGAGTGAAGGGGCCGAGGCTTTTCTTGACCAGGTAATCACCTGGAGGGAGCTGGGGTTCAACATGTGCTCCCGGGTCGAAGGCTACGATCGTTTCGACTCGCTTCCCGAATGGGCGCTGAAGGAGCTGCGGAATCACGCCGGAAATCCACGTCCCTATCTCTATTCACTCGATCAGTTCGAGTCCGCCGGAACCCACGACGACCTGTGGAACTGTGCGCAGCAGCAGCTTCTCCAGGAAGGGACCATCCACAACTACCTTCGCATGCTCTGGGGGAAGAAAATCCTGGAATGGTCGCGGTCGCCCGAGGAAGCCCTGGAGATCATGATCGAGCTCAACAACAAGTATGCCCTGGATGGCAGGGATCCCAACTCTTACACGGGCATCTTCTGGATTCTGGGGCGCTACGACCGGCCTTGGGTGCCCGAGCGACCGGTCTTCGGCAGGATCCGTTACATGAGCTCGGCCGGCACACTGCGCAAGCTGAGGCTCCAGGACTACCTGGCGCGTTACGGCGGGGGATCTTGAAAATGACTGTCGACCGAATCGGCGCCCGATGCGTCCCGCCCTGGAGAGTCGCACGGCTGGTCCGTGCAGCCCCTGAAAGGGTCTGGGATATCCTCATCGATACGGAGCGCTGGGTGGAATGGGGCCCTTCGGTTCGATCAGTTCGATGCTCCCGACGAAGGATAGAGCTGGGCTCGCAGGGAAGCGTCCAGACCGCTCTCGGCTTCTGGGTGCCTTTCGTCATCACGGAATTCGTGCCCGGATCTTACTGGGCGTGGAAAGTAGCCTCCATTCGGGCCACCGGCCACCGAGTGCTTCCCATGGGAACCGGAAGATGCCGGTTGATTTTCGAAGTCCCGTTTTGGGCCGCCCCCTACACCATCATCTGCGGACGTGCCGCAGACCGTATCGCCCGACTGGCGTCGGTGAGCCCGCCATGAGCTTCGAGAGCTGCCTTGGACTCCGTTCGGCCATTCCATGCCTCAGTCGAGGAAGCAGGCCTGCCTCGACGGCAACTTGCCGGGGCCTTCACTGACTTCCGTCAGGGCCTCACAGATGGCCTCCTGCATCGAGATGAGGCGCAGCGGGATCAATTCCCTGATGCGGTGGTCCCTGCACACGACCTTGTTTTTGAGCCCTTCGACGAGGGGCATGACAACGCCCGCAGGTACAGGGGTCACGAGATTGATCCAGAATGAGGAAAGATAGGGGGTCAGAACGGGAACCGAGAAGATGAGCCTCTTCAGCCCTCTCACCCTGGCGTAGATGAGCATCAGCTGTCGATACGTGATGATGTCGGGCCCCCCGATGTCGAAATTTCCGCCGGCCGTGGCGGGCTCTTTCAGACATCCGACGATATATTCCACCACATTCTGCACAGCAATGGGCTCGCCCGGCGTGTCGATCCAGCGGGGACAGAGCATGACAGGCAGTCTTTCCACCAGATGCCGCAGCATCTCGAATGGAGCCCCACCTGCGCCGATGATGTTGGCTGCCCGCAGTACCGTCGTTGGAACCCCGCCCGACTGAAGGATCTCACCGACCTGCTGCCGGCTGACGAGATGCGGCGCCAGGTTGTCCCCCATCTCGCCAAGCCCCCCCAGGTAGATGATTCGACTCACCCCGGCCTCATCCGCCGCCTGAACGAAATTCTCGGCCGCCCGAATATCATGCTCGATGTAATCCATGTAACGGAGAATATTGCGCCCCCCCATGGAATGGACCAGATAGACAGCGGCGTCCATGCCTTCCAACGCCCGAACCAGACTCGCGCGATCGAGCAGGTCCCCTTTCACCAGCTCAACATGCGGGCCTTCGGCATAACCGGCTCTGACACGGTGGGGTGAACGGACGAGACAGCGCGTGAACATCGACTGTTCCTGGAGGAGGGGAAGGATTCTCCCCCCGACGAACCCCGTGACACCGGTCAACAGAACCCTCTGAATGCGCTCGTTCATGGCTTCAATCTCCTTCAGAGCTCTCTCACGCGCTCATGCTCCCTCTCCAATGCCCGTTCCGAAGCCTTCAACACCGCGCCTGGAGCGGACACATGCTCAATATACACGTATCTTACAGTTAACATTACACATTTTTTGAGAATTGGTGAGCAGCAATTCGCCGGAATCCGTACTTTACTCTTAAGTTCAGTTGAATTATGGCTCAAAAGGCCTTTGCCCGCCAGCACCCATGGATGAAGACACAAGACAAGGTGACCTCGGGTGGTTATTTTCGGAGCAATACGGTTGGGACCGAGGGGTCCGGAGCTCAGTCCAGGCCAGCGGTTCAGAGGCGGACGGATTCTTGCATGGAAGATCACAGGGATCCGGGTGGAAGCTGTGAGATGTGAGCTTTCAGGAACATCAGCTCAGCGGGTGACAGAGGAGTGCCCGTTCTGGTCCTGTTCACCAATGAATACTTTAGGAGGGCGTCGGAGGGAACCCCGATGGAATCAACCCGGTTTTTAATGGCGGCAGGCTTGCTGGCTGTGCTATGGATAATTGTTGACCCACTGCAAACCCGGTCCAACTCCATTCCGGAGCCCGGACAACGTCTTGTACCATGCCCCGGATCGCCCAACTGCGTATCCAGCGAGAGTGACAACGAGCGGCATTTCATTGAACCTCTCGCCTTCGAAGGATCGCCCGAGGAGGCTTTTGACTGCCTCAAGCGAGTTCTCATGGCCACGAAACGTGCCAAAGTTACTTCAACCGAATCAAGTTCAATTCGAGTAGAGTTCCGAACCAGACTTGGTTTCGTGGACGATGCGTGTTTCGCTGTCGATCCGAAGAATGGTGTGATCCATATGCGGTCGGCATCACGGATTGGCTATTGGGATCTTGGAGCCAATCGCAAACGATTGGAGAAGATCAGGTTCGCCTTCGGAGCACAGTGTCTGTGAAATCATTCATGGATGGGGTATCTGTGAGGGGTATTACGCCGTCTCGGAGCGCACTGGGCTTCCAGCAGGATATATGGGTTACACGCAGAATGCGATCAAAAGAGACCAATCATGGATGTACAGGGGGGAGTAATCCGGATGAGCTCGGAACATGCCGACAGCAGGACATTCCAGGCTGAATCGGGTCAGGATAATCCAATCCTGGATGCCGGCAAGCTCGACAGTATCAAATCTCTGGATCCCGGGGGCAAGGCGGGTCTGCTCAGGAGGGTCGTCCTCCTCTTCATTGAAAAGAGTCCCCCTCTTTTAGACCAGATGAACACGGCATTAAAGAATGGAGACGCGAAGGAGGTTTACCTGGCGGCCCACTCGCTGAAATCAAGCAGTGCTGTCGTCGGAGCCCTGTCACTGTCCGAAACCTGCAGGCAATTGGAAATGGTCGGGCGACAAGGATCTCTCACTGAAGCTGCAGAGCTCGTCCGCAGCGTTCGGACGCAATTCAGTGAGGTCTGTGAGGCGCTGATTCGCGTCACCGAAGGAAGCTGAAATGCAGCACTCACCTCAAGGCAGCCCCGGCGGATTGGTCCTTATTGTCGATGATGATGAATCGATGCGAATGCTCTTGAGGGCATCCATCGAACGGGGGGGGTTCGATGTTGTGCAGGCATCGGGCGGGGAAGAGGCGGTTGAATTATTCAACCGGAGCAAGCCGGACGCGGTGCTGCTGGATGTGGTGATGCCGGAGATTGACGGATTCGAGACCTGTGCGACTCTGAGGAGGCAGCCGGGAGGTGAGCATGTACCGATACTGATGGTCACCGGTGTTGACGACCTTGCTTCGATCACAAGAGCCTACGAAGTCGGAGCGACGGATTTCGTCAGCAAGCCCATCAACTGGCTGGTTCTCACCGAGCGGGTTCGCTACATGCTGCGAGCCAGCCGAGCAAATGAGGAGCTTCGAAAGAGCCGCAGAAGTCTCGAACAGGCTCAGCATATCGCGCGTCTTGGCAGCTGGGAGCTGAAGCCTGCCCAACAATATTTCTCTTGTTCTCAGGAAACCCGGCGTATCTTGGGCATTGAGGGTCAGGAATCCCTGCTGGAGGTCGAGCAGTTCCTCGATCTTGTACACCCGGAAGATCGGCCGGCGGTTCAGAGAGCCCTGGAAGATGCCGTCCACAGGGGGAAATCAGCCCGGATGGATCACCGCATGGTCCCGAAGGAGGGCAAACTGAAAGTGGTCCACCATCGAATTCAGGTCATGAATATGGATGGGGATCCGCCGTATCGCGTCACAGGTGCGATCCAGGACATCACTGACCGAAAGCAGTCCGAACAGCTTGAGGTCGACCGGAACAGGATTCTGGAAATGGTGATCGGGAGCGAGCCGCTGGAGGAGATCCTGGCAAGACTTGTCGACCTGGTCCAGAATCAGAGGCCTGGTAACTGGTGCATCATCTCCCTGCTTCACGACGATCAGCTGGTCCGGGGTGCTGCTTCGGACATGCCTGAACCTTTGCTGGAGAGTTTTCTCGGGAATCCCGGCGCTGCCGACGGAAGTCCATCCTCCATGGCGGCCTATTTTGGCGATGCTGTGGCCACGACGGATGCACGCTCGAAGAAGACCTTTGGAACGGACTTCAGGAAGAAAGCTCTCTATCATGGTCTTGGCGGCTGTCTGGCGATGCCCGTCTTTTCGGGAAAAGGTCAGGTTCTGGGGACGGTTGCATTGCTCAGCAGCGAACCCCACGCACACAACCGCTCAGATCGCAAGCTTCTCGAAATGACCGCAAAGCTTGCGGCTGTTGCCATTGAGCAGCGGAATCTGACGGAACGGCTGGCGCACCTGGCTCACCATGATACCCTCACAGGTCTTCCCAACCGGCTACTGGCCTCGGATCGGCTCGATGGCGCCCTCGCCCGCTGCAACCGACACCGAGAGAAGACAGCTCTCGTATACATCGATCTGGATCGCTTCAAACATGTCAATGACTCGCTGGGGCACCAAACGGGAGACATCCTGCTGCGCCAGGTGGCTGAACGACTCAAGGGGTATACCCGCAAGAGCGATACCTTGGCGCGCATGGGCGGGGATGAATTCCTGGTCATCCTCAATCGGATCGTCGACGTCAGCGACGTGTCCAAGGCGGCACAGCGCATTCTCAACGCCCTGGTGACTCCATTCTCTATCAGCGGGCGCATCCTGCACATCGGAGCGAGCATCGGCATCAGCGTATTCCCTGACCATGGACTCGATGCTGTGGAACTGCAGAGAAATGCCGATATCGCCATGTATTCCGCCAAAAATGAGGGGGGAAACCGATACCGTTACTACACCGAGGAGATGAACGCCCTCGTTGTGGAACGGCTGGAGGTCGAAAACGATCTTCGGAAAGCCATCGAGCGCGAAGAGTTCGAGCTTTTCTTCCAGCCTCAGTTCCAATTGTCGAGCAAAGACGTGTACGGAGTTGAGGCGCTCCTGCGCTGGAACCATCCGGAACTGGGAAGGATTCCGCCGGCCCGATTCATCCCTATAGCCGAAGAAACGGGCTTGATTATACCCATCGGCAGCTGGGTTCTACGCAAAGCCTGCGTTCAGAACAAATCCTGGCAGGATGCCGGTTACTCCCCCTTTCGCATCGCTGTCAACGTGTCGGCGCTGCAAGTGGTTCAACCGGGATTCGTGGATGAGGTGGCCGGGGTTCTCAGGGATACCGGCCTGCATCCCCGTTGGCTCGAGCTCGAAATCACGGAGAGCGTCCTCATGAAGGATATGAATGCGGTGGCCGGCCTGCTTGAGGAAATTCGCAAGCTGGGCGTTTCGGTGGCCATCGATGATTTTGGAAACGGTTATTCCTCCATGAGTTATTTACAGCGGCTTCCCATCGACTGCCTCAAGATTGATCAGTCGTTCATCCGGGAGATCGAACAGCTCGGGGAGCTCTCGACCAGGTCCCGGACCCTTCTTCGAACCTTTGTCAGCCTGGCGGCCAGCCTTGGCGTTCGGCTCCTGGCCGAGGGAGTCGAAAATGACGAGCAATTCAGGTTTTTGAGCGAGATCGGGTGTGAGATGGGACAGGGATTCCTGCTGGGAGTACCTATGCCTGCGAAGGAAATCGAATTCTTATGCAGTCAGGGCTGGGATTCGGAGGGGTGCAGGCTGCAGGAGTGACCAGAGAAAATAACTCTCTCAGGATTTCTCTGGCACGCGGGAATCAGACAAGACAGCTTGCACCAAGGGACTTCCCAGCCTTCACAGCGACTGCCCCCCTGAATGAAGAATCCGCAAACATACATCTCAAAATTCGGCCTCGATAAACCGATTAGTACCCTCGAGCACAGCAACAGCGATTTGCAGACGTCGACGAGATATTCAGTGCATGGAAGCCCCATCGACTGAGCTATCTCGTTTGTTCGAAATACGGAATCATCATAGAAAGGGCGCAGTTATGGGATTTGACCCCGGCAAGATCAGTGTGCTTCTCGTTGAAGACGCAGGTGTGATGCGGAAAATCGAAGCCAGGACCCTGAAAAGCCTCGGATTCGAGAAGATCACTGAAGCAGTTGATGGTGCCGCAGCTGTTAAGATCCTTGAATCAGGAGGCCATGCAGACCTGATCATCAGCGATTGGAACATGCCGAACATGGACGGGCTCGAATTGCTGAAATGGGTGCGGGCTCAGGATCGCACCAGCAAAGTCCCTTTCCTCATGGCCACTGGGCAGGGAGAAAAGAAGCAGGAGCAAAAGGCCCTCGAGGCGGGCGTCAGCAGTTTTGTGGCGAAACCTTTCAATGAACATGAGCTTCGAAGCAAGATCGACGAAGCTTTCGGACTGAAGGTCCAACAGCCCGTTGCCGCACCGCTGTCCGGCGAGGAGCGTCTGACTGCCGCCGGCAAAGTCCGGCTGCGCATGGCCCACATCCAGATCACGGATCACCTGGTTCTGGGCGTCCTCAAGCACCTCATCGCAAAGGGCGACCTCAAGCCTGAATCCTTTGAGCTTGAAACCGAATGCATGGGGGGATGGAATCCCGTTCAAAATGCCCTCGAATCCGGTGCCGTGGACGGCGCGTGCGTCCTGGCCCCCATCGCCATGGACCTCTTTGGATATGGTGTTCCCATCAGGCTTGTTCTTCTGGCACACAAGAACGGCAGCATTTTCGTTCGTAACAAATCCGGGGACTACCGCCCACCTTATGCCGACTTCTTCCGTGACAAGACTTTCTATATTCCCCACAAACTCTCCATTCACCACATGCTGGCACATCTCTTCTTTGAAAAGTCGGGCCTCAAACCCGGCATGGCCGGTGATGGCGACCACGATGTGATCTTCGAGATCGTCGCCCCGGTCAAGATGCAGGAATCCATGCAGAGCAACCCGGATGTTGGTGGATTCATGGTGGCCGAACCCCTCGGCACCAAAGCCATCGCATCTGCCGCCGCTCAGCTTCAGTTTCTCTCGAGCGAGCTCTGGGAGAACCATCCCTGTTGTGTCGTGGCGATGCAGCAGGCCTTTATCGATGCCTATCCGGAGGTCGTGTACGAGTTCACCGAAATGCTCGTCGAGGCTGGAAAGTTCATAGCCAACAAGCCCGAGCTCGCCGCAGAGATCGGTGTGCCTTTCCTGGACCCGAACAAGCAGCTGGGCTTGAAGGCCACCATCCTCAAAAACGTGCTCAAGGAGGCACAGGGCATCAAGACGGGCGATCTGTTTCCCGATGTGGCCGCGTTGAAACAGATGCACTCGTACATGCATGAACGCATGGGAATCGGAACTTCCATTGACGTGGACCGGTTCGTGGATCTCCGTTTTGCCGAAAGGGCTTATCAGAAGCACAACCGCACACCCCTCTACTCCAGAATGCACGACAGGGATCAGACCACCGCAAGCATTCTGGAACGCGGCGGAGCAGCCTCCACCGAAGATGCCAAGAGCAAGCTGAATCTCGAGGGGAAGTATTTGACCTTGACACTGGGCGGACGGGAATACGGCATCGATATTCTGAGGATACGGGAAATCATTGGCATGCAGCCGACAAGGTCGGTCCCGAACATGCCCCCCCATATCAAAGGCGTGATCAATCTGCGCGGCAAGGTCATTCCCGTCATGGATCTCAGTGCGAGCTTCGGAATGGGAGAACTGGAGGAAAGCGACCGCAATTGTATCGTGGTACTGGAAACCACGGGGGGGCGGGGAAGCCACCTCATGGGACTGGCGGTCGAATCGGTATCCGACGTGGCGGCCGTCAAATCTTCGGACATCGAGCCCACCCCCGCATTTGGCCCCGGAATCGATACCCGTCACATTCTGGCCATGGCCAAAACCGGCAAATCGGGAGTGAAGCTTCTGCTCAACATCGACCATGTTCTCAAAGACATGGAGCCAGAGGCTGCAGCAGCCTGATGAATCAACCCAGCATTTCCTTCAGCCCCTCAAAAACCAGTGCTGCATGCCCCTTTGACTTTGCGCTGGGCCATCTCAGCTGGACCATTCCTTTGGGATCTATGACAACGGTGCTCCTGATAACACCCTCGACCTCCTTCCCATACATCTTCTTCTTGCCCCAGGCCCCATACAACTTCAATACTTTGCGATCAGGGTCGCTGAGCAGGGCTACTCTCAGGCCATGCTTTGAAATGAACTTCCTGTGGGATTCCAGGGAATCCGGACTGATACCATAGACTGCAACGCCTGCGGCCTCATACAGTGGCATGAGCTCTGAGAACTCCAGAGCCTCCGTCGTACAACCACTCGTGTTGTCCTTCGGGTAAAAATAGAGCACCACCCATTTTCCCCGTTGATCCTTCAAACAAAACTCATCCCCTTCCGCAGAGGATAGGCAAAAATCGGGAGCTTTGCTGCCGACTTCAAGCATCTTTGTCCCTCCTTTTGGATAAAACAGCGAAATAGAGCCAAAGCCTTTCAGCTGGACAAGGAACCGGCAAGGCTGCGCCTTTAGGAAGAGCTTCCGAAAGGGCAAGCTCAGTGCCGGCTTGCGTTGATGGAGTCCAAATAGTCCTTGACGCGGATCGTCGTGGTCACAAACATGCGCGTGCCGCACGCGATGGTTTGAATTTCCTGTTCATTACCGCAAATTCTTGCGAATTCAGGTCCAATGACGGATGCCGGTTCTTGAGCGTCGGGTTTCGCACTCATTGCGGCCAGGTAGGCGTCCAAACGGTCCCTGATAACCTGAAAGTAGTCAATGCGTTGATCGGTCAGCATCTGCGCAGAAGCTGAAATGCTTCGTGCAAAATCGTGGACGGCCCCCCAGTAAGCTCCCAGGAGCTCGTCCTTCTCCGGAGTCGGCTCCAGGTAATAGGACAGTATCCATCCGATAGTAATGATCTTGAGAATCTGAAGCTCATATTCAAGCTTGCCCGGATTGACGTCTGCGTCGGCCGGCAGCTGGCCCAAGAGCCATTTGACATCTTCCCGGTCTGTCGCATAGTTGAAAAGATCCTCTGCTGCCTTCTCCATATCCAATCCTCTCCGGGAAATCATGTCAAAGGATGAGCAGCCTGTAACGCCCCCCAGGAAGCTGCATGCCTCAATCTTGTGCGGCTTGTCAATGATCTTCTCGGTTGAGGGATCCGGCTGTTGGGAGAATTCTGAACGAAAAAAACCGGTTGGCCCAAAACAAGGGACCAACCGGTTCGCTGTCGAATCCATTTGTGGAGATTAGCGCATTTTTCGCAAAACCTTGACGCCCTGCGTCACGGTAAAGGTATGTCCTGCTATGGTCAGAGTGCCGGTGCGTTCCACTCCGGTGGTATTTCTGTAAGCTCTGAATCTCAGCGTCTTGCTCCCAGTGCCACTGCTGCGGCCGGAGATTATGATCCATGGGACGTTGCTCCGGGCTTCCCATGAACACGTCGAATCGTCGGCCAGAATCATGACCCGGACACTTCCGCCTGAATACTTGAGGGCGGCCGAAGTGGTGGAGAGGGAAAAACTGCAGCCCGGGACAACCGGATCCTCGGGGCTGGGCGGCGGATCGTTGGGCGAAGTCGGCGGAAGCTGACCATCGTAGGCAATGGTGTATTCGCCGAAGTAGATCGAGTTACTGATCTGAGAATACGCGATCCTGAAGAACCCGTTTTCACCCCAACCCTTGCCCCAGCTGTTTTTGGCGATGAAGCACTGGGCCGCGTCGTCATAACCCACGAGGAGAATGGCATGCCCGCCTTTATAGCTGCCATAGGTGAGCGAGTAGACACCTGATTGATAGTAATAGAAGTCGGTGTACACATCCATGGTCGTGACCAGGGGACCGTAGGTGTACAGCGCGTTCTTGAGTCCGTTGACCGTAGCATTTCGTTGAGCAATCCAACGATACCCGCTGATATGGTAGGTGTAGGACGCCCAATTGGAGCATGCATTGGAGCAGCTCTTGTCGCTGGCAGCATAGGGGAAACATTCTTCCAGAGGAAGTCCTGTGTCACGGAGAAAGATCGAGGCAGCCGAGATCCAGCCTCCTCCACAATCACCTGCCGAGCTGCATGAGACCATGAGCTGCTCTGCAAGGTTGAGATCATACCCGGGCGTGTTATCGGCCATCAGAACCTTGGATTCCAGGGCCGCTGTTGTGGCAAAAGCCCAGCAGCTGCCGCAGTCCCCTTGATTCCTCACGGGGCTGACGTAGTTGCCTCCATTGTACGATCGCCAATCGAGCTTCGCGGGCAAGGCAGTTGCCATGAATGATTGAACAGCATCATCCAGGCCTGACCATTCCTCGTCAATCACATCGGGCCTGACAAGCCCCAGGAGGTTCATGCGCTCTTCAGGCGTCATTCTTGACGCAGTGGTCTCACCCGCAGTCCAGGAGGCACCCTTCAATTTGATGGCCTGCTGGATGCCTGCAAGCTCTTCATTGAGAGCATGAGATTCTGGAGTGAAGGTAAAAGATAGAGCCAGGACGATTAGAAACCAAAGATAATGTGAAGATTTACTTCTGGCGATCCAGCCCATAAGTCATTCCTTTTGCGGGGTAGTTCAAAAGGATTTCACTGAATAGTGATCTCCACCACAAAACGGTCCAGGGCAGACCCCTTCCCCTCCCAGGGTCTGCAGTATGAAAACTCGAGTCTGGTCATCCCCTTCTGCTTCGCTTTCAAATCCCAGGTCCTGATCACGGGACCGCCCATCAGGCCGATTCCTCCGCCTGCTTTGGAATCCACCCGTACCAGTTCGAAAAGTCGCTGATCCAAAGCATCCAGAAGCCAGAGATAGCCTGTCCCTCCCTTCTCCTCCAATTCAATGCGGATCACGGTCCCCACCGCGACAATGAAGTGCCTGCCGTCATCGGACCTCTTCAACGAGACCATTTCCGCTCCTGATGTCTCCCGCAAGGAAGGCGCACAGGCGAGAAACAGCATGACCACCCACACCAGAGCACCCTTCTTCAACATGCCAGACTCCTGCCCGAGAGACTCTTCAAGAAGTCTTGGTCAGGCAAATACTGTGCCCATGGGCTCCAATCGGGTCTCAATGTGCTATAATTATAAAAAAGGTATTCGAATGGCCTGATCAAACACGGGATCTGTGCATCCTCCTCAGCCGCTGTCCTCGTTTCTTGGAACTCCAAACGCAACGGGATTCAGCGCTCATGGTCTGTCATGGGCCTGCCGCAGCTTTCAAACGGCGGCAAGCTGCGTCACTCTCAGATATCGGGACGGGAGGATCCTGGCCGGTTATTCGCTGTGAGATGACCATGGAGGATGACAAATATCGTCCGCTCGCAGTCGAAAATTGTCACATCTTGATGGGGGGAATTGAGGAACCGTGGCGCCAGATTTATCTTCAGATCATAAGAGAGGAGTGCAACGCTTATCGGAGCCGGACAGTGATCTTGCTGTTCAGCGGAGCTCATTCTGAACACGGCGTGCCAAAGAAAGCGGTTTGGACTGCGGTCCGGGAGGGAAAACTGATGAAACATGTCAGGAGCAAGGATTGCCTTTGTGAGGGTCTCGTTTATCCCAACGGATTCGAGATACATATGGAGCAGGAGAATTTCGTGTGCAAGAATGGAGAATGGAAGCGCGTTGAAGTCAGAGCTGAAGAAGGTGATACGCCTCTGGCCTATTTCTATCACTAACTGTTAGTCGCCTCGCTGCCGTTTGGGACTGCTGACACAGAGACCATTCTTCAAATTACACAATGCATGGTTTACAAATAAAGCCCGGATCATATAGTGAATATGACCCGGGCCTGTCTTTCAGACTTTCACGATATCCAAATGCACAAACCTACCCTTCCTTCCAAGCGCAAAACTCGCTAAGGCTCATCTGACCATCGCGATTGGTGTCATAAGTGTGAAACAAGGAGTAGGCCTTTCCGAGCGGACCAGGTCCTTTCAGAAGTCCAGGCGGATAGTATGCATCGTTGAGGTCCTGGCTGGTGAGATACCCCTTGTCCCCAACGTCAACATCCCGAAAATCGAGGGCACACTGCATGCTCGTTCCAGAATACTCCCTCAATTCGCCTTGATACATCGTTGCTGCATACCCCGCCCCTGCGGCGAGGGCACCAGCCAACATCATCACCGATACAAAACTCAAGAGTCGATTCATCATCTCCTCCACATTTGATTGTTCATGCATTCATTCAAGAACAAAGGTTTTCCTTGTCGTGCCGTTCAACGCGGACCATAGTCCGGAAACGCCTCCACCGCCCTTCTTCGCAGGAGCAGCGAACGTGGCTCGACTCAGCACGGTCGCACCCCCTCAGGGGATGACATGCTCGTTTGCATGTACTAATAACTTGTTAAGAACTGCTTCAGACGATGTCAAACGAGGGCACTCAAGGGCCGTTTTCAGATCCCTCCGGGAATTACTGACATGGAGGCGACAAGTTGGTGCGATGAAATATGCGCATTTTGATCTGTTATAGAGTTTTTGAGGACGTTTTCAGACGTTGTCAGATGGATGATCTATCGGGCCCGAAGGTCGGGCTCTCCGCTCGGAGGGTGCGCCCTGCTGCAGCGCTGATCCACTTGATTCAGCAGGCTTTCATGTGTGCAATACGAATATCGGCAGAGGTTACAGCACCGGTGAGGATGAGGTTGGGCAGGCAGCCGCTGATAACCCTGTTCCGGTTGCCTGCCCTGCAGGTGAAGTCAAGTCGGAGTGCCAATAAAGGCATTTGATGCCCTCCGCCTGCCTCACTTCTCCAGGGTCAGCTGGATGTAGTGGCAGGGGCATTCTTTGACGCAGAGGCCGCAGCCTTTGCAGAAGTCGTAGTCGAATTCGTATTTGCCGCCGCCCTGGGACACCTTGACGGCGTTGTCCGGGCAGTACATGAGGCAGTTGCCGCAGTCGAAGCAGAGGCCGCAGCTGAAGCATCGGTTCGATTCGTTGAGGATCTCGTCCCGATCGAAGGCCGGGTAGATCTCGTTGAAACTCTTCAGCCGCTCGTGGACCGGGATGGCTTCTTTGGCGAAGCGGCGCTTCTGTTGATAGTAGTAGGTGTTGAGATCGCGGGAGAAGACCACTGGAGGGCGCGACAATCGGCTTTCGCTCTGGCCGTCGATCATGTCTTCGATGGCCATGGCGGCACGGAATCCCTGGCCGATGGCAGCCGACACCGTCTCGAGCCCCAGCACCGCGTCACCGCCCGCAAAGACCTTGGGAATACTCGTCATGTACTGCTCGTCGGCGCTCACCCATTTATTCTCCCGCTTCGCCAGGTCAAACCCTTCGTAGTCCACATCCTGCCCCGTGGCCATGATGACCGTATCTGCGGGAATGACGGACTCGGAACCTGAGATGGGGACGGGTCGTGCCCGGCCGCTGGCGTCGGCCTCCTTGAGCTCCATCTGCACGCACATGAGCCCCACCACGCGGCCGTCGTCGGTGATGATCTTGACGGGGTTCGTGTGATACCGGAACATGATGCGCTCTTCCAGGGCTTCCTCGATTTCAGCAGTGATAGCCGGCATCTCGGTCCGCGTACGGCGGTAGACGACGCTCACGTTGGCGCCCAGCCGCTTGGCCACCCGGGCGCAGTCCATGGCGGTGTTCCCGCCGCCCACCACCACCACGTCGCGCCCAAGCTGGACTTTTTTGCCGCTGTGGACGTCTTTCAGAAAGCCCACCCCGGTGAAGACGCCACGCGAATCCTGGCCTTCGACACCGATGGACACACCCTTCTGGGCGCCCAGCCCCAGGAAGACTGCATCGTAGTGACCCGTCAGCTGATCCATGGGGATGTTGACCCCCACCTTGGTGTTGCACTCGAGCTCAATGCCGAGCCTCAGGATGTTGTCGATCTCACGGCTCAGCACATCCTTGGGCAGCCGGTAGGCCGGTATGCCCCAGCGCATCATGCCGCCCGGCTCGTGCTCGCCTTCGTAAATCTTCACCTTGAAACCGCGCTTGGCGAGATGGAAGGCGCACGACAACCCGGCAGGTCCGGACCCCACCACGGCGATCTTTTCCTTGCGCTGGGTGAGCACGTCCTTCTTGTGCTCCAGGCGTCTTTCCAGGCCGAAGTCTCCCACACAGCGCTCGGAGCTGTTGATGGCGAGCGGCGTGTCGAAATCGCGCCGGTTGCAGCCGTCCTCGCAGGGATGCGGGCATACGCGTCCACAGGTAGCCGGAAGCGGATTCGTGCGGGTCAGAACGCGCCAGGCCGCCTCGTAGTCTTTCTGGTCGGCCAGGGTTCTCAGAAACCCCCGGATGTCGTTGCCGATGGGGCAACTGTGGCTGCAGGGGGGCGTCTGCATGAGGTAGAGGGGTTTGAGAGTCCGCCAGGAACCGGTCTTGTAGGGGACCACATTCCTCAGGTCCAGTGCTAGTCCTAATGGCAGCTTTTCCATATGTGGGTTGAACCTCGTCTTCTGGTTTCTGGTTTCCAGTTTCTGGTTTCTGGTTTCTATTGGTTGAAGGCCTCGGTCACAGGTTGAATTTCTCGATATGCTGGTTGGCGATTTCCTGGATATCACCCACGGCCTCCGTGGGGACCCCTTTCTTGAAGAGGTGACGGAAACGGCCCTGGAGCTTGAGATACTCCTCCACGGGCTTCTTGTTGGGGATCTTCAAGACATTCGTGACCTTCCCCTCCACAATCTCGAAGACCGGAAAGAGGCACGTATCCTTGGCCAGGCGGCACATGAGCACTGTGAGATCACCCGTATGGCCCCAGCCAAGGGGGCACGGCGCCAGGATGTGCAGATATTTGGGGCCTTCGATGGAAAGGGCCTTCTTGACCTTGCGCTGCAGGTCCCGGAAATCGTCCACAGTCGCCGTGGCCACGTAGGGAATGCCGTGGTCTGCTGCGATGAGCGGCAGGTTCTTCTTGCGCGTCTTGTTGCCGGTAGGCGTCGTAGTGGTGCGCGCGCCCAACGGCGTGAAGCTCGACCGCTGAACGCCCGTGTTCATGTAGGCCTCGTTGTCGTAGCAGACGTAGAGCACGTTGTGGCCTCGCTCGAACATCCCGCTGATGCACTGGAACCCGATGTCCGCGGTGCTGCCGTCTCCGCCCTGGGCGATGATGTTGACGGGGCCCTTCTTGAGCGCCTTGTAGGCCGCCTCAACCCCCGAAGCCACGGCTGCGGAGTTCTCGAAGAGGCTGTGAAGGAACGGGATGCGCCAGGAGGGGTCGGGATAGGGGGAGCTGAAGACTTCAAGGCACCCCGTGGCGACGCAGGCGATGGTGTTCTCGCCGGCGGCGTCCGCCACGAGCCTGGCCGCCAGGGCCTGGCCGCAGCCGCCACACGCACGGTGACCGCTCGCGAACAAATCCTTCTTTTCAACCCGGTTCAGATCTTCTGCTTTGATTTCCATGGCTATAGGTCTTTCTCCGCTATGATGTCCTTTTTGAGGCCGAGGAACTCGAGATCCACCGGCTCTTTTTCGACGCGCTCCACCATGAACCGCAGGTCGTCGATGGAGATGTTCCGGCCGCCGAGACCCGCCACGAAACAGCTGATATGGCGATCAGCCTTGTCCGACCGGGGGAAAGACCAGCGCACGTCGCTCGCCAGGACCCCGCCTCTTCCAAGGGACACGGACTTTTCCAGGACCACGATATTCTGCTTGTCCTTGAGGGCCTTGTAGACTTCCTGCTTTGGGAACGGCCGGTACGAGCAGATCTGAAGAAGGCCCACCTTCTTCCCTTCCTCCTCCAACCGGTCGACGAGCTCTTTCACGCTGCCCACCACAGAGCCCATGGTGACAATGACCAGGTCGGCACCTTCCAGCTTGTAAGGCTTCACCAGCCCGCCGCTGTTGCGTCCGAAGACCCTGGCAAAATCGGCGCTCACTTCACGGATGGTATCCTCTGATTTCTCGAGGGCTCGGTGGAGGATGTAGCGGGTTTCCATGTAGAATCGGGGATCGGCGTACAGCCCGATGCCTCGGGGCCAGCGGGGGTCCACGATGTAGCGCGGCTTGAAGGGCGGCAGAAAATCGTCCACCTGCTTCTGGTCCGGAACGTCCACGGGCTCGAAGGCGTGGGTCAGTATGAAGCCGTCCATGCACACCATGGTGGGGAGATGGGTCTTCTCGGCGATCTTGAAGGCCTGCATGTGCAGGTCCGCCGCTTCCTGGTTATCTTCGGCGTGGATCTGGATCCAGCCCGCATCGCGGACTGTCATGGAATCCTGCTGATCGTTCCAGATGTTGAGCGGCGCCGAGATGGCCCGATTGGCGCACGTCATGACGATGGGGAGCCTCATGCCGGCGATGCAGTAGATGACCTCGGTCATGAGGAGGAGCCCCTGGGAGGTCGTGGCCGTGTAAGATCGGGCACCAGCAGCGCTGGCTCCGAGAACCACCGAAGCGGCCGCGAATTCGCTCTCCACGTTCACAAACTCCGCGTCGAGTTTTCCCTTCTCAACAATTTCGGCGAGCCCTTCCACGATGTGCGTCTGAGGGGTGATGGGATAAGCCGAAATGACGTTGGGCCTGCAGAGGGCAACCACGTCAGCAACGGCATGGGAACCTTCGATCTGCTTAAGCATGGTTCTTCCTCTCCTGTATGATCTCGTGGGCCCGTTCCATGGCCGCCACGTTGTTCGTGCCCACTGCCCCCGGAAATTTCTCCATGATGGCCTGCTGGACCGCTTCGAGGCTCACCAGCCCCGTGATGGAGCAGAAGGCTCCGATCATGATGGCATTGGGGATGGGGCGTCCGATGATCTCGAGAGCGATCTCCGTGGCCGGAATGGTTTCCACCGTCGCCGTCGTCTTGAGGTTCAGGTCTTCGGATCGGACATTGGCGTTGACCAGCACCAGCCCACCCTCTTTGAGCCCGTCCAGCACCGGAACGGAGTCGATGAGGTACTGGTCCTGAACGATGAGGTAGTCCGGAGTGCGCACATCTTCGCGGACCCGGATCTTCTTGCTGTCGATGCGCACGAACGCCTGGACTGGAGCCCCCACGCGTTCGGCACCGAAGGATGGAAAAGCCTGGGCGAACTTGCCGTCCTTGAAGGCCGCGATGGCCAGCAGTTCGGCGGCCGCCACGTTCCCCTGCCCGCCTCGACCGTGAATTCGTATCTCGATCATTCGCTTGTCCTATAAAAGATGGTTTCGAGTTTCGGGTTTCATGTTTCTGGTTGACAGTGGGCTCATGCCT
>CAZLCS010000053.1:38510-41635 GCA_964557955.1 uncultured Syntrophobacteraceae bacterium | reverse complement strand
GATTTGTCAGCCATATCAATATATTATGCATTTCTATTTATGGAACTTCGGCTTAACCCGAAGAGATTCCCCAGGATGGCCCAGGGTGGCGCACCGCAGACCCTGGGCTATCCGCTTCGCCCATGCCGCCCGTCATTTCAACAGCTTTGACCTTGCAGTCCCTCCCTCCCCCTCAGGGCATGAAACCCGCATAGTCATATCACTTCTGCCGCATTGCATTTGATTTCCCGGTCAAAATGGATGCTCAAAGGCTTCTTTGAGCATTTCATTGGCATGATTATGGCTCAAAGTGCCGATTACCCGTCAACATTGTGCGGGATTTCTGTCGGAAGAGGCCCATGCAGCCGGGATCGACCTTCGTTTCCGGGTTGGGGCCATCAGGGTGGGGGCTGACGTTTCAAAGGAGAAGTGATGAATCGAGCGGTGAGGTTGGTGGGGACCGGATTGCTGTTTCTGACGGCAATCCTTCTTACGGGGGTTACACCGTCCCAAGCGGGCGAGAACAAAAAGATCCTGGTCGGCCGTGTGTCCCATGTGGAGGGGCAGCTGTTGCGCTACATTTATGAAGAAAAGGATTGGGCGGCCATTTCCAATGATACCCCTTTCGGCCTGGAGGATGCGCTCTACACGGATCAGGATGCCAGGGCCGAGTTCATTCTCCCCAACGGAGCCTGGATCCGCATCGGTGGAAGCACGCAGATTCAACTCATCAAGCTCCAGCCAGACCTGACGGAAATCGATGTCGCCTCGGGAGTCGCCCGCTTCATCAACCGGAGTGAAGAGGGTGTCATTATGGTGACATCTCCTTTTGGCTATGTCGTTGCCTATGGCGATACGGTCTTCGACATCTACGTGGGGGATGAATCGGTGGAGGTCATCGCGATCACCGGGACGGTGGAATTCGTCCACCAGGGCGACGACTCCAGATACGAAGTGGTGGCGGGCTCCACATCGATTATCGCCGATGCCAGGCAGATCGTGGCCGGCGACGGCCAGATCGACGGCGACTGGGATGACTGGAACCTGGCCCGGGACGATCTTTGGACCAAGCGCGTCGAGGTGAAGGGGGATTCCATTGAATACCTTCCGCCCAATCTCCAGGATGATGCCTATGCCCTTGAGGAGAACGGCCGATGGGAGAAGGTCTACCACGAAGGCGAGTACAGGACCATGTGGCGACCCACCCGGGTGAACGCAGGCTGGGCGCCGTTCACGGCGGGCAGATGGTCCGTGTATTATGGGGACAACTGTTGGATTCCCGACGAACCGTTCGGTTATGTGACTCATCACTATGGGAACTGGGTGCGCGTCGACAGCTGCAGCTGTTGGTACTGGAGTCCTCCCAGGGTCCGTCGCGTCGCAACCCGGGTGAATTACTACGACTGGTATGCGGACTACGATTGGTGTCCGGGACGAGTGGGCTGGGTCCACCGGGACGACTATGTGGGCTGGGTCCCTCTGGCTCCCACGGAGCCTTACTATGCCCACAATTACTGGGGAGTCAGCTCTGTGGTAGTGGATACGGTTCCCGGGATCAGCATCAACATCGGGGGCTATCGCTATCTGGATGATGCCGTCATCGTCAACCAAGGTCATTTTTACGGCGTCAACAATTACAGCTCGGTGAGAGTCACCAATATCAACAAGACTACCATCGTCAATAACTACTACTCTTCGCCCGTAATCAACAACACGGTCATCAAGAATTACCACAACATACATGAACGCTATCACACAAGAAACATCCGTGTCGACAGGGCTCCGCATGACTCGGTGGTACGCCGAATCGAACGCAACCAACGTCACTCGCGCGAAATCGGGGCTATGAGGGCAGCGGATATCGAAAGAAGCCTTTCTCAGACCCGGGAAGGCCGCATCGCGCGCGAAGGGCGCATCGGCAGACCGGAGGTGACCAGCCGACTCGTGGACCGCAGCCAGCGAAACAGGCCTGATTCCGAAGTTCAGTTCGGTGGGAAGAGAAATCTGATTCGGAACGCCCGCCATGTTCAGGATGCTCCGGATCCAGTGGGAGGGCGCCGAGGGGGGCGTAGCGCCTCCCTGGGAAGAGACTCCCAGACCGGTTTGTCCCAGGATGCTTCTGCAGGTCCGGATGGGCGCGGCCGGGTGAGACCGGGCAGGCCCGGGCGCGATGGGGGTCTCCATGGGGGCGCCGAAGACGTTCAGCCCGACGGCGGCCGGGAATTACGGCGGCCGGGCAGAGTGGGCCGCAATCAGGATCAGGGTCCTGGAGGAGAGGAGGTCTCAAACGTTGGCGGTCGTGACAGGGTTCGTCCGGTTCGTCCGGGACGCGATGTCCAGGCGGACGGCGTGGATGCAGGCGGTCAGGATGTTCGTGATTCGCGATTGCGCCCGGTGAGACCGGGTCGTGACCGGGGAACGGATGCTGTGGGGGCCGTGGAAGACAGCCAGGGCGGCCGCAGCCGGGTTCGTCCGGTTCGTCCGGGACGTGAGGTCCAGGCGGACGGCGTGGATGCAGGCGGTCAGGATGTTCGTGATTCGCGATTGCGCCCGGTGAGACCGGGTCGTGACCGGGGAACGGATGCTGTGGGGGCCGTGGAAGACAGCCAGGGCGGCCGCAGCCGGGTTCGTCCGGTTCGTCCGGGACGTGAGGTCCAGGCGGACGGCGTGGATGCAGGCGGTCAGGATGTTCGTGATTCGCGATTGCGCCCGGTGAGACCGGGTCGTGACCGGGGTGTTGACTCCACGGGGCAGACGGATGCAGCTGGTAATGACCGCTCTATTCGTACACCTCGAGATCGTATGAGGAACAATGCCGATGCTATCGATATGGGCGGCGCGGATCAAAACGCGGGAAGGCGCGGAGTGAGGGAGCCATTCCAGCGAGGCGGCTCCCAGCCTGGAGATGCCATGGGACGCGATCGCGGGCTCCAGCAGGAGAATGACCGCAGACAGACGATGGAACAGCGCCGGCTTGAACAGCAGCAACAGCGCCAGCAGCAGATGGAACAGCGCACACAACAAAGACACGACCAACAAGAACAGCGCCAGCAGCAGATGCAGCAGCAGAGGCAGCAGCAGCAGGAGCAGCAGCGCCTCCAGCAGCAGCAAGCGCGCCAGCAGCAGATGGAACAGCAGCGCCAGCA
>CAZLCS010000053.1:0-38410 GCA_964557955.1 uncultured Syntrophobacteraceae bacterium | reverse complement strand
GCCAGCAGCAACAGCAACAACAGCAGCAGCGCCAGCAGCAGATGCAGCAGCAGAGACAGCAGCAGCAGGAGCAGCAGCGCCTCCAGCAGCAGCAAGCGCGCCAGCAGCAGATGGAACAGCAGCGCCAGCAACAACAGCAACAACAGCAGCAGCGCCAGCAGCAGATGCAGCAGCAAAGGCAGCAGCAGCAACAACAGAGGCAGAACCAAAGGCAGCAGCGCCAGAGGCCGGGCCAGGATCCGAACGATCCCAACCAGCCGGCCCAGTAAGGTCTGGCGGAAATTCCTGCACACTTTCCTTGGTGTGGAGGACAGGGGGGTTTTAATCTGTGGTTGGCCCCCTCCCCATCCTCCAATTCTGTTGGCTCGGGCAGAGGATGCCGGGTGGGCAGAAGTCCTGCCCCTCGCGCAAGAATGTTGACGCGTAATGTCGGGGCGGGGTTTAATATCCCCGCCCGGAAGTCGCTCGAAAATCCCCAAGACAACGAAGCTGTTCTTTGCCCTTTACGCCAGGTGAGTGAGATTCTGATTCGTTTTAAAACCGCGGTGGGTGAGGCTGCCCTTCGGGGATGCCTCGCTTGCCCGATCCGGGGCCGGGCTGTATTGGATTTCTGACATCCCCCCATGAGAACCGTTTACGCCATGAAGGCTCCGACCGTTCGTTCGGCACTCAGGCAAGCCTTGGCTTTGATCCTGATCGTCTCGGTGGTCTTGATGGCGAAGAGCGTGTCGCAACCCAAGGAACCCAGCAAGGTCCCATCTGGACGCATCCCCATCCGGGACTTCTTCCTGAAGCCCGACCGGGATCAATTTCGCCTCTCCCCGGACGGACATTCCCTCTCCTGTCTCGCTCCCCTTGAAGGCAGATTGAACCTGCAGGTCCAGCGGTTTCCGACCGGCACCCCGAAGTTTATCACCTCGTTCAGCGATCGTGACCTCGCCTACCAGCTCTGGAAGACCGACGAAGTCCTGCTGTTCGGAAAGGACACCCGGGGTGACGAGACATACCATCTCTTCAGGGTAGAGGCGGACGGAAGCGGACTCAGGGATCTCACTCCCTTTGAAGGGGGCAGGGCGACCCTCCTGGACGAGCTTCCCGACGATCCCGAGCACGTCCTGGTCACACTCACTCTGCCGGACCGGGAAAGCGCCGATGTCTATCGGTTGAGTGTTCAGACCGGGAACATGGAAAAGGCGGCGGAGAGCAACGGGCGCATCGTGGACTGGCTGGCCGATCATCGTGGCCGGGTGCGCATCGCTGTCGAGAAGTGCGGGGAGAAAACCATCCTGTTGCACCGCCTCAAGGAGGACTCACCATTCCGGCCGGTGTGCGAGGTCGGGTTCGAGGATACCCTGAAGCCGCTCCTTTTCACGTTCGACAATGCAAACGTCTATGCCGCATCCAACGTGGGGCGTGACAAGCTGGCTCTCGTGGTCCTGGACCTCCGGGACGGAGTCGAGAGGGATGTCCTCTTCGAACACGACGCTTTCGATATGCAGGCCGTGAATCACTCCAGGCACCGCAGGCTCCTCACGTCCGTCTCCTATCTCGACTGGAGAATGAAGCACCATTTCTTCGATTCCCGGAGCCGGAGTCTCCACGACGCCTGGAGCCGGCGATTTGATGGCCAGGAAGTCGAGGTGGTGGACGTGGGCGCTGGCGAGCAGGTCCACCTGTTGCGGGTTTCGAGCGATCGCTCTCCCGGACGCTATTTCCTGGCCGGCGGTGGTTCAGATGAGCTGTGGAAGCTGGCTGACGCCGGCCACAGGCTGCCCGAAGCCAAGCTCCTTCCCATGAAACCCGTCGAGGTGACAGCTCGCGATGGACTCCTCCTGCGCGGCTACCTGACACTGCCGGGTCCCGAGCATTCCGCACCGTTTCCCGCGATCGTGAAGGTTCATGGAGGTCCGTGGCAGAGAGATCGGTGGAGGTACGATCCCGAGGTGCAGTTCCTGGCCAGCCGGGGATACGCTGTTCTGCAGCTCAATTTCAGGGGATCGACGGGATACGGGAAGAAGTTCTGGAAGGCCTCCTTCAAGGAGTGGGGGCTCCGGATGCAGGACGATCTTACGGATGGCGTGCGTTGGCTCGTCCGGCAGGGAATTGCGGATGCCGAACGCATCGGAGTCTACGGTTCGAGCTACGGGGGGTATGCGGCCCTGGCTGGGCTTGCCCTCACACCGGATCTCTACGCCTGCGGCGTGGCCGTCTCAGCTCCAACGGATCTCCGCTGCCTGATGGAGAACGTCCCCGCCCGCTGGCGAGCTTTCGGCCCTTCGCTCCAGGAAATGATCGGCGACCCCGTCCGGGACCGGAAGGCCCTCGAATCCGTTTCCCCCGCCCGACATGTGAACGCCATCCGTGCTCCCCTCTTGATGGCCCATGGAAAGATGGATCCTCGCGTCCCGTATACAGAGTCCCTGGCTTTGGTGAAGGGCTTGAAGGAAAGGGGCGTTCGCGTCGAGTGGCACTTATTCGAAGACGAGGGACACTGGATCATCGGCGAGGAAAACCGCATCCGCCTCTACCGTGCACTGGAGCACTTCCTCGATACTCACCTGATGCATCGCCATCGGGCGGCGAAATGAGATCATTGAAGGCTCCAGGTTGCGGCTGGCGGACTTCAACTCGATGCGCAAAAAAGTATTGCTTGTGATTGCTTTCACTGCTAACATAACTCTCCGATTTATAAGCATTTCAAGCTCACGAGGGCCGCTGATTGCATCGGTGCCCCAAAGGGCGATCCTGATGGTACCGCTTCCCGCTTCTCGCGATGATGCTTTATCTTTCGCTGCAAGCTCTGCAAATCCCTCTCCGCGGGAAGGACATGTCCAGGGACCTCGTTTCGGAATCCGGGCATTGACGTGATGCTTGACACCCCCGTTGGCGATTCAGCGTTCGTTGCCTGTAGGAACGGCCTCCAGCCGCGACGCCCGGCCCCGGCTTGTGCCCATCGAGCCGTTGCCGGCCCTGAAGGTTTGCAGTCCCGGCAACGGGTTTCATGAACGCACCGCTTCGATCGCAACGGGTGGGGGTTCAGACTCACCCATCACCACAAAGGGGCAGGCTCAATGGGCAACGTCGGAAATCGCTGGGGAACCGGGCTCTGGCTCTTCCTGATGCTAACCTTTATCATGGCGCTGACGTCGGCTCGAGCCGTATCCGCCGAAAGGGATGACTGGCTGTGCAAGGCGGTTTCCGTCCAAGGGACCGTCGAGGTCAAAAAGCCCGGATCATTCGAGTGGGTCCCAGTTCACATGGATGACCTCTTCTTCGCCGGGGATACCATCCGGACACTGGACCGCTCCCGCGCCGCCCTACTGCTTCGAAACGACTCCATCGCCCGCATCGACGAGAGAACTACCGTGTCCCTGGTGGGGCTCGAAGAGGAAAGAATTTCCATCCTGGACCTCATCCGGGGGGGAGGCCTTTTCTTCAACCGGTCCCCGTCCGGCCTGAAGGTCCTGACCCCCTTCGTCAACGCCAATGTGGAGGGAACCGAATTCTTCCTGGGAGTGGACGATCGTCAGACCGTGCTTTCCGTCCTCGAGGGCCGGGTGGCCGCCGTGAACGATTCGGGAACACTCCGGGTGCCGGCGGGCAAGTCGGCCCTGGCCCAGTCCGGCCGAGCTCCCGTTTTCACGACAACGGTCCGTCCCAGGGATGCCGTGCAGTGGACCCTGTACTATCCGCCCATCTCCGACTATCGCCTGGAGCGACTCTCGGGGACCGGCGGGGCTTCGGAACAGTCCGTGCGGGATTCGGTCGAGCTCTATCGCAGGGGCGACCTGACGGGGGCCTTCGCACGCCTCGATGGGGCTTCTCCTGCGCCGAGCGATCCCGGGTTTTACACCTACCGGGCGTCCCTTCTGCTCGCTGTAGGGAGGGTGGATGAGGCGTCCTCCGACCTCGACCGAGCCCTGGAGATCGACCCGGGAGATGGCGATGCCCATGCCCTGCAGGCCGTCATCGCCGTGACCCGGAACGACAAGGAGAACGGCATCCGACTGGCGCAGCGAGCGGTGGAGCTGGATCCGTCGTCCTCCAGCGCCCTCATTGCCCTCTCTTATGCCCAGCAGGCTCGCTTCGACCTGGGAGGCGCGTGGGGAAGCCTGCAGAAGGCCGTCCAGATTCAGCCTGCTGATGCGCTTGCCTGGGCGCGCCTGGCCGAGATCGAGCTCTCCCACGGCCGCCTCGGCAAGGCCCTCGATGCGGCCCGCCGGTCCGTCACCCTGGATCCCGAGCTGGCACATGCCCAGATGGTCCTGGGCTTTGCGTATCTCACCCGGATCCGCATTCACGACTCGAAGGAAGCCTTTAAGAAGGCCATCCGCCTCGCCCCGGCCGATCCCATGCCTCGCCTGGGTCTCGGGCTGGCCTTGATCCGCGACGGCGACCTGGAGGAGGGGCGCCGCGAGATCGAGATCGCCGCCATACTCGACCCGGAACGGTCTCTCATCCGGAGCTACCTTGGCAAGGCCTTCTTCGAGGAGAAGCGGGACAGGCAGGCGGCCGAGCAGCTGTCATCGGCCAAGGAACTGGATCCGCTGGACCCGACCCCCTGGTATTACGACGCCCTCCGGAAGCAGACCGTGAACCGCCCGGTAGAGGGTCTGGAAGATCTTCAGAAGTCCATGGAGTTCAACGACAACCGGGCCGTCTACCGGTCGCGGCTGCTCCTGGATGAGGACATTGCGGCCCGGAGCGCCAGCCTGGCGCGGATCTATGACGACCTCGGCTTCCAGTGGCTGGCCCTTTCCGAAGGCTGGAAATCCCTCAGCGCGGACCCGTCCAATTACTCGGCCCACCGGTTCCTGGCTGATTCCTACTTTTCCCTCCCTCGCCATGACATCGCCCGGGTGAGCGAGCTCCTTCAGTCGCAGTTGCTGCAACCCCTCAACATCCGCCCCGTCCAGCCGCAGCTGGCCGAGAGCCGGTTCGCTTTCGCCGGCGGAGTTGGGCCGAGGGACCCTTCGTACAATGAATATTCCACGCTTTTTGAGCGCAACCGGCTGTCGCTGTTGGTGGGCGGTGCCGCCGGCGAGCGGGGGACATTTGCCAACGAGGTGGTCCAGTCCGGGGTGCTGGGTAGGTTCTCCTACAGCCTGGGGCAGCTCTACTCGGAGACGGACGGCTTCAGGCAAAACAACAACCAGCGTTCGGAAATTTACGACGGCTTCCTCCAGGTGAGCCTCACACCGCGCACCAGCGCGCAGGTGGAATACCGGCACGTGGACTCCCATTTCGGGGATGTCTTCGCCGCCTTCGATCCCACCTTCTTTGGCCGGAATACCCACGAAGAACATTCTAACGACACGTTCCGCTTTGGGTTTCACCACTCCTTCAGCCCCGAGTCCGATCTGATCGGGTCCTTTTTTTACAGATCCAGCAACGATGATTTCTTTCTGAGACCGTTCACGAGTTCGTTTCCAATCGATATCCTCTTTGACACTACTGGATATGGCATCGAGCTGCAGCACATCTACCGCATGGAACGGTTCAGCCTCATCGTCGGCGCTGGGCACTTCGACACGAGCAATGACCAGGAATTTGTGTTTTTCGGGCAGTCGTTTCCGTCGGAGAACAATACCCCTCACAGCAATGGATACGTCTACTCGCACTTCAACTACCCGGACTGCGTGACCTGGACCCTGGGAGTGAGCATCGACGATTTTTCCGAGGGCAGCTTCGATCTGAATATCACCCAGGTAAATCCCAAGTTTGGAGTGACGTGGGAGCCCGTCCCCGGTACGACCCTGCGCGGGGCGGCCTTCCGGACGCTCAAACGAACCCTTCTCACCAACCAGACGGTGGAGCCCACCCAGGTTGCGGGTTTCAATCAGTTCTTCGACGACGGTGAGGGGACCGATGCCTGGCGATATGGGATCGGTTTGGATCAGAAGTTTGCGAATCGGCTCTACGGCGGTGCGGAATTTTCGTGGCGCAATCTGGAGGTCCCGGCAATCGATGTGTCGCCGGATATTACGATTATCGAGAGAGGTGTCCGGGAGAAGCTCGGCAGGGCCTACCTTTACTGGACGCCCCACCGGTGGTTCTCGTTGGGTCCAGAATACCAGTATGAAGAATTCAAGAACCCCGAAGACCTTCAGCTCAACAGGATGCTGGAAGCCACTACACATCGTGTGGCTCTGGGGATGGGATTCTATCATCCGACCGGCTTCATTGCCCGCCTGAGGCCTGCCTTTGTGGCTCAACATGGCGTATTCTTGAACCGTGCTCGGCTGGACGAGTACGCTGACAGCGAGTTCTTCGTGGTCGATGCGTCCATCGGCTATCGATTGCCCAAGAGATTCGGGCTCATCGAGGTCGAGGCGAGAAACCTTTTTGATGACGGCTTTCACTTTCAGGATACCGATCCCCAGAATCCCCGGATCACACCGGGTCGCTTCATCGTGGGCAAGTGGACGTTCAGTTTCTAACGGGCATGATCATGCTCGGCGGCAAATGACGGGAAAGGAGGTGGAGAAAAGAGCGTTTCCGAGGTGGGTGGGGCCTGGACAAACTCAACGATGCGGGCAGTGCCCGTTTTGATGGAAGGAGATGATCGCTTGGCAGAAGAAAAGACAAAGGTCATATCGCTAAAGGTGGATTCCAATGGGGGGCCACTGGAACTGGACGTAGATGGCCAACCTTTGCTCATTTCGCAGGATCAAATCGAGCAAGGGAATGAGTTGCTGGGAGTCCTGGCCAAAGCGGGGAGCATGGTTTCTGCGCTGCAGAGTCAAGGTACCAGGGCAGTGAGAGGCTGCCAGCTCATAAATGGCAAGTGGATTTGCACTTAGCGACTTCGACATGACCTGGCAGGTCGTGGATGTTCGTCGACGGGCACGTGGACGGGGCGCGGAGGCAATGTAGTGCCGATCCGCCCCTGGCCATAACAAACCAATCCCTCATCCCGCAAAGCGGAAGGAGGCGATACACGGGCGGGCGTGGGCCATGATCTATTCTGCCAGCTCAGTCATGACCAGACGGAAGGCGGAGTCCCGACTCCGGCGCGCGGCCGGACTTTCTGAGCTGCAGGCTGGTCAAATGCGCATAGAGGCCGCCTCCGGCCATGAGAGCGGCGTGGTCTCCCTGCTCGACAATGCGGCCCCCTTCGAAGACGTGGATGACATCGGCGTCCATGATCGTGGAGAGACGGTGCGCGATGACGATGCTGGTGCGGCCGCGAACCAGCCGGGCCATGGCTTTTTTGAGCTGGTGCTCGGTTTCGGCGTCGAGCGATGATGTGGCCTCATCCAGGATGAGGATCCGCGGATTCTTGAGGAATGCCCGCGCTATGGCGATCCGCTGCCTTTCGCCCCCCGAGAGCTGAAGCCCCCTCTCCCCCACCTCAGTCTCGAACCCCTGGGGGAGGGCGCGGATGAAGTCCAGTCCGTTGGCGTTGGCCGCCGCCTCCTCGATCTGCCCGAAGGTGGCATCCGGCATGCCGTAGGCGATGTTATCCCGAATGGTCCCGCTGAAGAGCATCGGGTCCTGGGGTACGTAGGCCATGCAGCGTCGGAGCTCCCTGAGGTTCAGGTCGGCGTAGCTTCGCCCGTCCATGCGAAGTGTCCCTGACTGGATGTCGTAGAATCCAAGGATGAGGTTCACCACCGTGGATTTTCCCGCCCCGGAAGGCCCCACCAGGGCGGCAAGCCGCCCAGCCTCTATTGTGAAGGAGAGGTTCTGCAGCACGTGGTGCCCGTTGTAGCCGAAACAGACGTTTTCAAACTCGATTCTGCCCTGGACCACCTGGGGGATCAGTCTGCCCTGAAATCGCTCGGTTTCGCTCTCACCCTCCAGGATCTCGATGACGCGCTCACCCGCTGCAATGGAGCGCTGGATAGACGTGATGGTGTAGGAAAGGCTGGAAAGCGGCGCCGAGAGCCGATAGGCAAAGAGCATGAAGGTGACGAGCTCTCCCTGGGTGATGTCCCCACGGCCTACCAGGTAGAAGCTGAAGAAGAGGAGCACGATCAGGACCACCCAGACCGCGACCCGGTTCATGGCTGTAAATGCGGCGAGGGTCCTGGCCAGCCGGATACCGCATTGGCGGGACTCGTCGGCCACCCGGCCGAAGCCTCCAACCTCCCGATCCTCCTGCGCGAAGGCCTTGATGACCCGGATCTGGCTCACCGACTCCTGTACGTGGTTCGCCATGCGGCCCACCACCTGGAGCATGCCTTTGGACTGGTTGCGCACGCGGCGGCGAAAAGCCAGCACCAGGAAGGTAGACGCGGGTACAAGGACCAGGGAAAGGATGGAGAGCTGAGGGGAGATAAAGAGCATGGCTCCCGCCGCCCCGACGGTGTTCACGAGGCTGAGCAGAATCCCGTGCAGCCCCTCGGTGAAAAACTCCTGCACTTCGGCGATGTCCTTGGAGATGCGGCTCGATGCGTCGCCGGCTCTCAGTGTGTCGAAGACGGGGAGCGGCTTGTCCATGAGACGGCCGAAGACGCGGACCCGCAGGTCGCGCACGAAACCTTCCCCGAGGCGGGAGGATGCAATGGTCTGGGCGTAGCTCGCGAAGGCTTGTATTGAGAAAAGTGCAGTGATAAAAATGACTTGAATGGACTCAGAGGTCATCAGCCGGGTGAAGCCTTCGGGTTGGGCCAGGAGGTCGATGATGCGGCCGGCCACGAGGGGTGAGGCCAGCCCGGTCAGGATTTCGGCGAGCGTCAGCACGATCACAGAGCCCAGGAGGAGCCGGTAAGGCCGCAGGTGCGGCGAGAAGGTCCGGATGAAATTGAGGGTGGAGCTCCTGGAGATGGTGGCGCTCATGGCGGTTCCCTCGCAGCGTGAGAGGACCAGGGTGGGCAGGTCGGATTCGGAATCGATGAGACCGCATCCCGGCAGGAGCGGCAGCGCGATACCGCCTGCCGGATGCGTCGTCTCACGAACGAGTATAACGTTGAGCCTTAAGGCCGAATGGACCGGCTAGTTGGTTTCCTGCATGGCCTTGCGGCTGGCGGTCCCACCGACACACTCATCGCCGCAGCCGAAGCTGATGTTGGCATCCATCTTCTCGCCCTTGCCGCCATGCACGAACTTGATGTCCTCTTTTTTGATTTCCATCTGTCATTGCTCCTTTTTCAAATGTTGACTTCACTCACTCGTTCCGGTCTCTCCCACCGTCGGGGTGGGGAGCACGCGGGATGCCTTCATCCCTCGCCCGGAACTACCTTCCTCTCACCTCATCCACCGCTGCGGACCTCCACAGTGATCCCCCACGCAAGGTCCCGTAATGCAGCGTCAGATCAGTCTTCCTCAGGGTCATGCGCCCTTTCGGGCATCCAATCGAAACAGTTGGCGTTCCGCTCCCGTGCAGAGCAGTACTGGACCAGGCTGCGCTCGAGCTTTTCCAGCCTTTGCGAGCAGACTTCGGCCATCCTTTCCCCGGACAGTGAGGGGCCTCGCGCCAGGTTGGCGAAGCACTTCTTGCAGAGCCTCAGGGCCCAGCAGTCGCTGCATGTCGCCTCAACGAGGCTGCCGAACTGCGTCAGGTAATGTTCGATGCGGTCCGAGTCGAAGCCCTCCGGTATGGACCCGATGGGGAAATGGTGCGCCATGTGTTCGCACATGTGGAGGACGCCTTCGGGGTCCACGTGGCATCGCGCGCCCGGGACGCACTGCCCGGCATGGGTTTCGAAGTGCCGGATTTCAAACATTTCCCGGTAGTGAATCCGTCTCATGGCCGCTTCCATGCACCCCCGGCTGAAGCCGTCCGGGATTCCACCGGCCAGGCTCGTTTCCAGGAATCTTTGAGCCGCCGGGCTGAAATCGATGGTCCGGTGGTCGAAATCGACGCCGAGGTGATCGTAGATCCCAGGGTCCTCCTCGCTGAGGGGTGAAACCTTGGGGATCTTTCCTTCGAAAATGCGGCCGTTTTCCCGGATGAAGGACTCAATGGCAGCCAGCGGGTCCGCGGGGACCACGGTCATGGTGAATCCTACCGAGTCAGCGAAATATTTCGGATGGCGGCTTTGCAGACTACAGATATTTTTCCAGACGAGGTCGAAAGTCTTGCGGCCTCGAACGTCCACTCGGTATCGATCGTGGACCTCGGCCGGGCCGTCGATGCTGATGTGCGTCTCGAATCGATGGGCAGCCAGGAAATCGACCACTCGATCGGTGAGCAGGGACCCGTTGGTTGTGAGCCCGAAGGTCAGTTTCCCGACATGCCCGAGAGTGTTTCGAGCATGTTCGACGGTGCGGGTGATGAGATCGAAATGGAGCAGCGGTTCACCGCCGTAGAAGCCGATATGGTAGTCATCCCGATCGAAGGAGCTGTACCAGTCCAAGGCTTTGAGGGCGGTTTCGAGGGGCATGGATTTGTTGGAATGGGTACGCGAGTGCTCGTAGCCCCCGGAATAGGTGCAGTAGGTGCAGCGGAAATTGCACTGCTCGGTGACGGTGAGGACCAGGACGTTTGGCCCGGTTCGTTGGAGCTCTCGAATGCCGTTCCGGATCATGGGTTGGGGAAACACCGAGAGGGATATGTCCTGCTCGGGCATCAACCCCAGTTCAACAGCCGTTTCGCGCCATTCGGCGTGGAGCGATCCGTTCCCGGAGGTGCGCTCCACCGCTTGTGAAAAGAACTGGTACACATGCTCAGGGACCTTGGCGATTTCATTGTTCCAGGCGGAGTAGACATAGTAGTTATCAGAGGTTTGGAACGGCTTCAGCAGCATGGAGGCACCGGTCATTCGTATTGTCGGTTCAAACGGTCATCGCCACTATGATCGCGTCGGAGTGCTGAGAGCGATCCGGCCCGGAATCACTCACGCATTAAGTCGGAAGGGGGAGGGAATTTCTTGAGGCTTTGCGGTGAAAAAACGCTGGGGGGGGAGCGTAATGCAAGAGGGTGTGTAGAAGGTGCATCCCATAATGTCACCCCCGCGAAGGCGGGGGTCCTGAACCCTTATCAATCCTGGATTCCCGCCTTCACGGGAATGGCAAGCATGCGCAGCCGAGGCCTTTTTCGACACACTCTAAGGAGGGTGGCATTGATGGGGTTCTTGTCAGGGCCTGCAATTTGTTCAGGAACTACCGTGTGCCCCCCGTGCGGCTCCGCGCAGCACGAGTCCCTCGACCGGATCGTCGTCCCGGCGAAAGCCAGGATCCAGAGTCTCTTGCATGAGTCCGGAGCCCAGCATTCGCCATGGTGACGGTTTACTTGTCATGGGTCACGTCATTCCATGGACCAGCACCAGGCAGTCACTCCTGCCCCTGCGGGCCACTCTGAACGATGCGAAGACTCACGGTGGGGCCTGTTTTCGACTTGAAACTCGAAACTCGAAACTTCTCAGAGCAGCTACTCGCCCTTCCTGACCTGCCGGATGACCACCGGTGTCTTGGGAACGTTCTGGTGCATGCCTGACGTGGTGGTGGGGACTTTTTTGATCTTGTCTACGACGTCCATTCCTTCCACGACCTTCCCGAAAACAGCGTATCCAAAACCGCGTGGCGTTTCGTCCCGGTGGTCCAGGTTGGGATTGTTCTGGACATTGATGAAGAACTGCGATGTCGCGCTGTCAATGACTCCCGTGCGGGCCATGGCGATGGTGCCGCGCTCGTTCTTGAGCTCGGCCGAGGCCTCATTCTTGATGGGCGGGCGGGTGGACTTCTGCTGCATATCCGATGTGAACCCGCCGCCCTGGATCATGAACCCGTCGATGACGCGGTGAAATATGGTGCCATTGTAGAAGCCTTCATCCACGTACTGAAGGAAGTTTTTTACTGTGACGGGGACTTTGTCCTCCCAGAGCTCAATACGGATCACGCCTTCCGAGGTCTCCATGACGACGATGGGCTTCGGAGAATTCTCCTTCTTGACCTCTTCAGCGGCCGAAACGTCAGAGCACCAGAACAAGATTGCCGTGGCAATCAACACCAGCAACAGCCGAACAGACAGATGTTTCATTTCTCGGTTCCTCGCGGATTCAGAGTGTTTCTCTGCTCTTCTCAAGGGCAGCAGCCAGAGGCCGTCTGATGTGTCTTGACCACATCGATGCATTATCTACTCTGCCGGCCCTGGTAGTAG
Organism: uncultured Syntrophobacteraceae bacterium; assembly: GCA_964557955.1. Lineage (GTDB taxonomy): Bacteria > Desulfobacterota > Syntrophobacteria > Syntrophobacterales > Syntrophobacteraceae > JALOOX01. Next base: position 26,364 of record CAZLCS010000053.1, on the reverse strand, counting down.
CCGCGTTGGTAGGCCTCTTCTTCGGCTTCCTTGTGCTTGCCGTAGAGATAGCCGCCCAGCAGTCCAGCAGCACCTCCGATGCCTGCGCCCAGAGCGGCGTCACCCGCTATGGCCCCGATGACGGCGCCCCCGGCCGCACCCATGGCGCCACCGCTCAGAGTGCGCTGTTGAGTGGGAGTCATTCCCGCGCATCCTGCGAGAGCGACGCTAATGGTCAATATCGTGACAATGACGAGCTTCATCATGATTCGCTCCTTCTGAATACCTTGAGATTAGGGTTTGCAGGGCCACTTTTCCATCAGAAATCGGAACTGAGTATCTACGGGTCTTTCACTGAGGTATTGCGGGTGTGCTTTGACCCATTCAGTGAACATGGAAATTGTCTGCACACGAGACGGAGGCGGATCGGGAAAGCAGACCAGGCGCTTACCATCCGGGCCATCATTTTCAGCCACATAATAATGATAAGCTCCCACAAGGTAGCCCTGGCAGAAGTTATGGGCTTCGCGGTAGAGGGGATCATCGGCGGAGGCGGTACAAAGATTCATGAGGTTCTGGGTAGTGGCGGCCTTGAAGTCCTCTTGCGATACCGCTAGAGCCGGAGCCGGCATCAGCAAGCCTGCAACAAACCATAACATGACCAATCTTCTGACCATAATTCTCCTCCTTTTAGCTTGAAAGTCAGTCCCGATCAAGGGCTCCATGGGGAGTCCATCCCACTCGATTGGTGAATGTCTCATTCATTCATTCATTCATTCATTCATTCATTCATTCATTCATTCATTCTTGATTGTTCTGCTAAACTCTCAATTATATAATCACTCAAGCTGTCGCTGTTCCAGACCGACGTCACAGATTCTGGAGAATATTCCCTGTATCAAGGTCAGGTTCCGCCATCTTTCAAATGCTCCATCAGAATGCGCCGCACCTCCTCGATGGTCTCCGGCTGTGCCTGGGTGGAGTGGCCGGAGTGGACGACAAGCTCCGATGCCGCCCAGTCGATGTGAGCGCTGCTGTAGTCCACGACTCCATCGGTCCATTTCTCTTTAGGAGCATCGGGGTTCTTGACCGCGATGACGGAGTGGGCGGTGACCCCATGGGCAACGGGGATGGATGCCAGCGTTTGGATGAATGGGCTCCTGGGATCCATGTTGTCGGTGCTGCGGGGCACATCCTTGATGGACCGCATGCCCATGGCTTGTGAATCTGCGGCGATCACTTCTTGCAAGGAGAGGAGCAATGTGAAAGGCAGAGAGATGAGCCTTCCGACCCATTTGCCGATCCATTTCCCGGCAATGAAGCTTCCATGATGCGGCGTTGCGATGAATACCAGGCGCTGTACCGAGGGAACCGGCTCATAATACATGGTGCGCCGGAGTATCTTCTTCGTCTCAGGTGATACCTCGAGCTGGTCGATGGGTTTCGAGAAACCGGAGCTCCAAAAGCGCGAGCCGCTGTGAACGGCGGTGAGCCTGGCAAGAAGCCCCCCCTGGCTGTGGCCGATGACCACCATCTTTCTGAGTGCCGAGTCTCTTCCATCGGGGTCCAGTTCCGCCACAACATTTCTCAGTCCTTCGGCCAGGATGCCTGCAGAGTATAAGATGGGATTCCCGGTGTTGTAGGTGAAGATCCAGAACTGGCAGCGACCCCAAAGTTTTGGATCGTTCTGAAGCTCATTGAGCATCTGCGCCCAGCGGACCGGGCTGGAGGCGGTCCCGTGCACCAGCACGACGGGGATACACCCTGGACGATAAGGCTCCATGAAGAAGATGCCATCCTTGAAACGAGCCCCTTCCTTGAACACTCTGAAATCGCCGGAGAAGAGGCCCTTGAGCTCCATGCGGTAAGCCTGGGTGCCCTCGAGCGTGTAGGCCATGGCCGAGCTCAGCTCATACTCCAGGGGGACCGTTTGGCCATCGATGGAAACCGAGGTGGCCTCTCCCGTGGTGAGGAGCTCGAGACGCCCGCGCAATTGTCCGCCTTTAAAGAGCTCGTCGCGATTCTCGGTCCTCAGGAATGCCGTCACGGGGACCTTGGTATCGGGAGGCACCCTGAAATAGGCGGGGGCAATTCTTGATTTGTCCTCCTGGAGCGAGGCAGCCAACGGTGCGCCGATCCCCGGCCACCGGTAGCGGTTGCGGAGCCCTCGCACGTCCAGCTCGGCGGCCTGGACAAACTCCACCAGCCGGTAATTCCCGTATATGAAATCCTCCGGGTTTGTCGTGATGGTGATGTGACCAAAGGGCAGCTCATAGGTCGCCTCTTCGATGACAACCTTTCTGTTCTCCTCGCTGGTGAAGGCCTCGGCAAGGCCCCGGTTGTAAAGGTCCAGGGCCACGCGAATGCGCGGGTCGGTCCTGCCGGGGGTGGCTTCCTCGTCTATGGGAAACAGAAAAGCGTAAGCGTAGAGGGTCGAGGCCAGGTAGTATTTTCGGAGGCCATTCCGGGACGCATAGGCAAAGGAAAGCTCGGCCAGCGCGAAGAGCCGGTCCGACTCACTCGCTGTGGGGAGGCCGCGGTGCAAAGTGGATATCACTTCCTCAGGATCTTTCTGAAAAGGCTCTTTCAGTCCTGCGCGATTGAGGATCTGCAGCGTCGGAGCGCTGAGGGTTTCGCTGGAAAGGACGTTGGCCGTCAACGCCAGCTGTACCTCCCTCGGGTCCATGCGGCGGACGCCCACAGGGCTGGTGCAACCGCAGGCAAGAAATACCGCCACCAGGAGCGCCGGAAAAGCCAGAAGCGGTGAACGGACAAGTCTTGATGAGCTCATGGTTCGCCTCTGTGCTTGTGGCCTCGCAAGTCAACTCCTACCGCTACGGCTCCCGCTATCGATCCGCAGAGCGGTACGCAGAGGTCATCGCATATGGAAACAACTCTTTGCTTCACCCACGCAATGACGAGTCCGACTGGCTCTCAAACCGTGCGACCCCGTCGAGCATGGGCCCGGAGGACGTTGGATCATGGATGCAGAATGCCACCATACCACCCAGGAGCGCAATCCCCAAAAAGGGTGGCGGGGTTTGAGCGTTTAATGAGGGTGGATCTATGATCACGCTTGTGAGATAAGCACTGGCAAAGGTATAGTTTTTCCTCTGCGGGGAAAACAGAAGAGGCAGGAATGGGGCCACGGAAGGTCAATTATGAAGGATGCCAAGGAGGTGTGAGATGACGAAGCTCTGGATTACCCTTTGGTTCATGCTGGCAGCTGCTGCAGGCATTGCTTTTGGGGTCGAGATCAGGCTGTCGGACATGGAGGGCAAGCCCACCGCTTACTGCAAAGTGGTGCAGGAGCCCAATCCATTATTGCTGGGCCATTTCGGCTGCGTTCATCGAAAATTTGACGAGAAGACGAGCGGGTACGTCATGGAGCCCATTGAATACTGGCTTGTCAAATTGGGCGACAAGTATGCTCTTTATTTTTACCGGGTCAAGGATGGCAAGGGGAAGGCCTATAAAGGCTGGAGGAAGTGGTACCTGGAGGGGGACAGGATCAACAGTGGAGGGAATTTGGAGATCTTTGTCAAAGAGGGTGAGGTCTACTACGGGTGGAAGAGCGACAGGCCCACCAAAATGTGGCGCATCGAATAGATCCGAACCGCCTTTTTCGCCATGGAGCTCCACTTGATGAGGCCGGTTGGCAGCGCATGAGCACTGGGGCGCAGAAAGAGCCAAGGATCAAAGCCCTCGCGCTTCTCCACACTCCGGAACCTTCTGCCCCAACTCCAGGCAGCCAAAATCGTGGCCTTCACGAGTCCAGGATTGGATGTTTGCTCTGTCGGAAAGGACGCACCCATGAATTCCAACAGTGAGCACCGACCTGACATCCCGCGCATATTTCTTGGCGTGCTGGCGCTGGGCGGCCTGATCGGCACATCGATCTGGATCCTCCAACCGTTCATTGGGGCGGCCATTTGGGCGGTGATGATCGTAACCGCAACCTGGCCGCTGATGATCGCCATCCAGAACCGGCTTTGGGGGAGGCGTTCCCTGGCGGTGGCGATCATGACCTTATTTCTTTTGTGCGTCTTGGTAGTCCCGCTGTGGCTGGCCATCGACGCCATCCTCTCCCACTCGGATCAGATGATCGGATGGGTTAAGTCCCTTTCCGACTTCACGGTTCCTCCTCCGCCTGCCTGGCTGGGCCGCGTGCCCCTGGTCGGCTCGAACCTTGTTGTGGTCTGGGAAAAGATCGCCGTGGAGGGAATCCACGAATTGCTGAGTAAGCTCGCTCCCTACGGTGGCAGTGCCATCGGGTGGTTCATCTCCGAACTGGGCGGTTTTGGAGCCCTGTTGCTACAGTTCCTGCTTACCGTGGTGTTTTCGGCGCTGCTTTACGCCGAAGGGAATCATGCAGCCCTGTGGGTGAAGCGTTTCGGACGCCGTCTCGCGGGAGAGCGCGGTGAGAATGCGGTCCAGCTGGCTGGCCAGGCCGTGCGGGGCGTCGCGCTGGGTGTGGTGGTCACCGCCCTGGCCCAGTCGATGCTGGCGGGTCTGGGTCTGGCCATCGCCGGGGTGCCCTTTGCCACATTGCTTACTGCCTTGATCTTCATGCTGGCCATCGCCCAGATCGGTGCCGGCCCCGTACTGCTCGGTGCAGTGGCCTGGACTTACTGGAGCAGCGGGACCGGGTGGGGCACGTTTCTACTGATCTGGGCCCTGGTGGCCGGAACCATGGACAACTTCCTGCGTCCCGTCCTCATCAAGAGGGGGGCCAACCTGCCCCTGCTGCTCATCTTTGTGGGTGTGGTTGGCGGCCTCATCGCGTTCGGCCTCATCGGCATTTTCGTTGGACCGGTGGTCCTCGCCGTGGCCCATACGTTGCTGACTGCGTGGGTTGACCAGGAGATCATGGAGGTCGAGCCCCCTCCTCGGGCAGAGTCATAGAGCCTGTCTTGAGGCAATGACTCCTCCATTGATCTCAATACAGAAGGGGAGAACAGGCAGAATGCGGGAACGATCTTCCGAGCAGGGTGGTGCAAAAAAGAAGCGGCCGGGGAGACCCGGCCGTGAGGAATCGCGCGTGCAGAAAATTGAGCTGGGATAAAGAAAAGAGGCTAAGCCTGTGCCGTCAACTTCAGCGTGTCCTTGTCGGTGGCGATGAGGCCGGCTCCGGAGGTCGAGATGAAGCTGGCATAGGCGACATCGAGCCCCAGGGCTTTGCTCAGGGTCTTCACTTCCTTGGCCACCTGGGGCTGGGTGATGAGCACCACCAGATCGAACTTCTTCTTCTCACCGCTGCCGTTGGAGCCCAGGGTCAGGGTAATGCCGTGGTCCTCGGATTCCGTCACCTCGCCGACTGCGATTTCCTGCATGGAGATGCGGTCGAGCTTCTGCAGTTCTGCTCTGTTGGCTCCGACAAAAGCTTCGGCGGCTGTGACGTACACGACGATCTCGGCCTGGGGCAGCTTGGTGCGTGCCAGGATGGCCTCATTCACGGCGAAAGTGAGGGCTGCCTGGTGCATCTGGGGAGCCGCCGAACCGTAGCACTGGACGAAAGCGATGCTGCTCGGGATCTCGCCGTCGTAAGGACGGATGATCAAGCCCCCACTGGGGCCTGAATCGCTCAGCATGCGCTCGAATTGAAGATCTGTCACGACATTCAGGTACTTCCCGAGGCCGAAGCGCTTGTCCACGCGATCGATGGGGCGTTCCACACCGGGGGAAATGATGACACTCTCGGCTTCCACCTCGAAGACCTGGTCTTCCATCTCGAAAATGATGGCTTCGGGCTTGCACTCGGCCCAGCACAGGGCACAACCCAGGCAGCGCCGGCAGCTGAGGCAGCGCTTGGCTTCCTTGAGCGCCCGCTCCTCGTTGAACCCCAGCTCCACTTCCTTGTAGCAGTTGCGTCGCTCTTCAATGTCGATTTCAATCTGATGCTGTCGAGCCGTTGGGATGTCCTGGAACTCGACGATATAGCGGCCCTTCTTTTCATACATCATGGGGGGTCCCTCTCCAATCGACGGAATACGCTGCTCCCCCCATGAGGGGGGAAAGGGGGTGTGCCTTGTGTCCGAACCGTCACCCCTTCCCACCCTCGAGGGGGGATTCACATTCTAATGGAAGCATTGCTTCCCGGACGTCCTAGCCCTTCCTCTTGGACTCCAGATACTTCACGATACCGGCTGCGGCCTTGCGGCCTCCGGCGCAGGCCCGGATCGCGATATCCGGCCCGGTTTCCACGTCGCCGGCCGAGAAGACACCCGGAATATTGGTCATGAAAGTCTTCTTATCCACGGCGAAGGTGTTCCAACGGGTGATGTCGAAACCGCCGCCGCCCTCGGGAATGCAATCCAGCACAGGCCGCTGTCCGATAGCCGGTATGAGCGTTTCGGCCTCGATAACGAATTCCGAGCCTTCAATGGGCACGGGTCGTCGGCGGCCACTGGCGTCGGGCTCTCCCAACTGCATGCGCAGACATTTGAGGCCTGTCATCTTGCCATTCTGTCCAATGACCTCGACCGGGGCTACCAGGTACTGGAACTTGACACCTTCATGCTCGGCCGCATCGATCTCCCAGGGGCTGGCGGGCATTTCCTTCTTGGTGCGGCGGTAGAGAACGTGAACTTCGTCAAAGCCTTCACGCCAGCTCACGCGGGCCGCATCCATGGCCACGTTGCCGCCACCGAGGACGATGACCTTCCCCTTGGCCGGCCATTTCTTGCCCAGGTTGACTTCGCGGAGGAAATCGACGCCGTCGACCACCCCTTCCATGTCCTCGCCCTTGATGCCGAGCTTCATGCCGGTGTGGGCGCCGATGCCGATGAAGATGGCGTCGTAGTCGCGCTGGAGTTCCTCAAAGCTGATATCCTTGCCGACGCGCACGTTGCAGCGCAGCTCCACGCCATGGGCCAGGATCCAGTTGATCTCGTGCATGAGGGTAGGGGTGGGCAGCCGGTATTCGGGAATGCCCACGCGGAACATGCCGCCGGGCTCCGGCAGGGCTTCGAAACAAACCGAATGATAGCCCGCCTTGGCCAGGTAGTAGGCACAGGTCAGACCTGCGGGACCCGCCCCGATGATGGCGACCTTCTCCTTGTGAAACTCGTCGGGCACGTCCACGGGGGCCTTCGCGTTGTGATAGAGCTCCCAGTCGGCCACGAACCTCTTCAGGGTGCAGATGGAGATGGGTTCGTCGACATAGCCCCGGTTGCAGGCCGTTTCACAGGGATGCGGGCAGACCCGCCCGATGGAAAGGGCGAACGGCAGACTCTCGCGGATCTTGGCCAGCGACTCGGCGTACTTGCCGTCGGCGACCAGGCCCACGTAGGAGCGGATGTCCAGGTTGGCGGGGCAGGTGGCCTGGCAGATGGGCATGTCTTCCTTGAAAATGTTGTACACGCCCGTCTCCGGATTGAAGTAGTCGATGGCTGTCCGGAAGCCGATGCCCTCGTTGAAATCGTCGTACATGTGGATGGGACAGACTTTGATGCAGGCCTTGCAGTCGTTGCACTTCTCCGGGTCCACCCGCGGCGTGAGCTGCCGGACGGAAAACCGGTAGGACCCATTTTCCGCCTTGGTCTGCTCAACCCGGGCGTTGGTGATGATCCGCACGTTGGGATGCCGCTTGAGCGCCTGAAGGTTGGGATCCACAAAAGGAGTCCCATCGGTCATGAGATGCGTCTGGGAGATGCGCCCCCCTCCAAGACTCGGTGCAGATTCCACCAGGACCACCTGCCGGCCTGCTTCCGCCTGCTGCAGGGCGGCGGCTATGCCCGCTGAATCGCCCCCAAAGACTACCACTCGCTTATCCGACACCTTTGAATCCTCCAACTCGAAATATGGGAGCCCGTTTCCTTGGCACGGTCACGGAAGAAGATGAGTCCTCGACCCCGCCACGATAGGCCGGTTTACGCCCCGACCGCCATGGCCGGCGGCCCCGCCTGATCCGCGATACGGTACATGGGCGAGTTTCCTTCAATACCCGCCGGGCTCACGATGCCGCGACGCTGAAGGGCGAGGAGATACCTGACCACATGAGGGGCAGGCACCTGGAGCCGCTCCGAAAGCGATTTGGCTGCGGCCGGTCCCTTCTGCAGCTCGTCGAGTATTTCGAAGGTCGCCACCTCGTCCATGACGATGGTATCGAGAGTGCGCCACATTTCATGCTCGGTGAAAATCTCGCCGTACTTGTTGCCCGTGGAGGTGAACTCGGTGAACTTGCCCACCACCCAGCGCAGCTTCTCCTTGGCGAGGGCCGTCTTGGCGATCGAGAGCTTGTCCCTGAGCGCAGGGAGAGGGAGCCGGTCCGCAGACCCCAGGGGTCCCATCTCCTCGATGGACTGGTGGAATGCGGTGACCAGGCTCACGAAGCGCTCGCCCTCGGCGCCCGAGCACTGCTTGTAGGCAACCCGCTGAGGATTCAATCCGACATAATCGAGAACACGCGTGGCCAATCCGATCTTCACTCTGGCCTGATAGTTCCCGGTGATGTAATGGCAGTCTCCGTAATGGCAGCCCACGATCATGATGCCGTCCGCCCCTTGAATGAAGGCTTCTGCGACCATGGTCGGGTCCACACGGCCCGTACACATGATGCGGATGATGCGCACATCCGCCGTATATTGCATCCTGGAAACTCCAGCGAAGTCAGCAGCTGCGTAACCTCACCAGGTGCAGCACATCACCAGGATTTTGGGAGTATAATCAGCCATCGATCCTCTCCTTCCCCCAACTTGTCAGATATTCCCAACCCGCCACCTGGACCGGAATCTCTCCGGCTCATCCCCAACCTCGAAGGTGCTGAAAAGTCATTCCTCCAGTCACCTGGCATCATCCGGCGAAAGCCGGAATCCAGGTCATTGCTGGATTCTGGACCCCGGCCTTCGCCGGGGTAACGGTTTTGTGAAGCTTTTCTGCACAATCTCAAATCTTTGCACAGCGTCAAGCGTTCAGAAACGCGCTGATCTGCTGGCCAATCTGATCGTCCGTGTACGAGTTGACCGACAGCGCGTGCTGGTAGCACGTCGCGGCACACACGCCGCACCCCTTGCATGCCACGGGGATCACCTGGACCTTGCGGCCCTTTTCGGTGCGGACGATCTCGAGAGCCCCATACGGACACAGCGCCACGCACAGACCGCAGCCGCGGCAGGCGTCTTCATCCACCAGCGTGGACACGATGGGCTCCACCGTCATGACGCCCTTGGCAAGCGGAATGGATGCCCTCGAAGCAGCCCCCAGCGCCTGCGAAACGGCCTCCCGCACGGTCGCCGGATAGTGGGCGTTTCCGCACAGGTAGATGCCGTCCGTCGCAAAATCCAGCGGCTTCAGCTTGACGTGACCCTCCAGGAAGAACTTGTTGGCATCCACCGAGACCCTGAGCATCTTGGAAATCTTCTCATTGTCCTCGGCCGCCACGAGAGGCGTCGAGAGCACCACCAAATCCTGCGGCAGGTTCAGCTCGCGTCCGAGGAGCTCGTGGTAGACCACCACCTTGTCCGCTTCGACCACCGGTAGCCGGGCCAGGTCGTACTTGATGAAGAGCACGCCGAGCTCCTTGGCCCGCTGGAAGAGCATTTCATTCTCGACCCCGTAGGCCTGGATGTCCCGATACAGTATGTGAACGCTGGTCTCGGAGCTCCGCTCCTTGATCTCGATGGCATTCTTGATGGCCACCATGCAGCAGATGCGCGAGCAGTACTTGCGCTCCTCGATGCGCGCTCCGGCGCACTGGATCATGACCACGCGCTTCGCATCGAAGGTGCCGGCCCGGAATCGCTCTTCGAGCTCCAGCTGGTTGATCACCTTCTCGCCATCGTAGCCGAACAGCCCCACGGGCTTGAGGACATCAGCCCCCGTGGCCACGATGATGATTCCGCAGGGGAACTCTTCCTGCCTCCCATTGGTGGTGACCTTCACCTTGAAGTGGCCGATGTAACCCTGTACCTCCTCAAGGTGTGTGGAGGTATAGACCTTGATGTTGGGGTTGCTGCGAACCAGGTCTGCCTGCTGCCTGGCGAATTCGCCCGCATCGATGTTGGCAGGCGCCAGCTTGTCCAGCCTGAGCAGCAGCCCTCCAAGCTCAGAGGCCTTCTCCACCAGGGTGACTTCGTATCCCCGGTTGGCGAGGGCCATGGCGGCCGTCATGCCGCTGATGCCGCCTCCGAGGACCATGGCGTGTTGATCCACCTCGGACTCGATGTCCTGCTGAGGCTGGAGTAGAGCGGCCTTGGCGACCCCCATGCGGATGAGGTCCTTGGCCTTGTTGGTGCCGTCTTCCCGTTCCTGCATGTGCACCCAGGAGCACTGATCCCGGATGTTCACCATTTCGAAGAGGTACGGATTGAGATCCGCTTCGGCGCAGGTCCCCCGGAACAGGGGCTCGTGCGTTCGGGGTGTGCACGATGCCACCACCACGCGGTTGAGGTTCTGTTCCTTGATGGCCGCCTTGATTTCATTAATGCCGGTCTCCGAGCAGGTATAGAGATTCTCCCGCACGAAGACCACGTTGGGCAGCGTCTTGGCGTATTCCGCCAACTCCTTCACGTCGAGATAGCCCGCGATGTTGCTGCCGCAATCGCACACAAAAACGCCGATTCTCAATTCATCTGCCACGTTAGCACCTCATATCCGGTCGGTCGGCTATTGCGATCAACCGACCGCTTTGCGCACTGAGACGGCTTCTGCAGCGCGAGCTGCCGCACTGCTGGCCTGAGCCACCGACTCGGGAATATCCATGGGCCCCTGGGCGCATCCGCATACATAGATGCCGGGCCGTGTCGTGTTCAATGGAGCGAGGGGATGGGTCTTGAAGAATCCGTTCTCGTCGAGCTCCGTCCCCGTAAGCTGAGCCAGCTTCGGAGTGCCTTCGGACGGGATGCAGGCCGTGGCCAGCACCACCATGTCGAACACTTCGTGCACGACCTGGCGGTTCGTAGTGGACTCGTACCAGACAATAGGGTTGTGGGCTTCATCTTCAGTGATCTCCGCCACGCGTCCCCGGATGTACTCGATGTTGGACTGCTTGCCGCCGCGGACCTTGTACTCCTCGAAGTTCCGGCCCACTGCACGCAGATCCATGCAGAAAATGGACGACCGGACTTCGGAATCGTGCTCGTTGGCGATCATCGCCTCCTTGACGGAATGCATGCAGCAGTAGGACGAGCAGAACCGGTTGAAGCGGAAGTCCCTGGATCCGACGCACTGAATGAAGGCGATCTTCTTGGCCGTCCTGAAGGACGCCACCTTCTGTTTGAGCTCGGCGATGCGCCTTTCCAGCTGCTCGGCTTTGGCCGCGCCGTCCACCCAGGCCTGAAGGTCGATGCCCTCGATGACGGCGCAGGCTTTCAGCATGTCCGAGGCCTCCTGCGACGTCTTGCCGCATTTTTCCTCGAACTGCTTCACCTGGCGGCTGACCTTCTTGTACTCTTTTTCGAGTTCCTCGAGCTCATGCTCCATGGCGATGTCGCTCGGGCGATCCAGGTGGCCGGCCGTGGGGCCGCTGGCGCTGAGCAGCCGCTCAAACTCCATGGCCGTCACCACGTTGGCGATGCGGTCGTAGCCGTACTCGGGGATGACCGACGGATCGAAGACCTCGTAGCCGGTGGCCAGAATGATGGCGCCCGCCTCAATCTCGACTTCCTGGTCCTTCTGCTCGTAATCGATGGCCTTGGCCTGGCACACCTTGGCGCACACGCCGCACTTCTTGCCCTGCCCCAGTTGACGGCAGTTGGGCGCATCGATGGTGAAGACCGAGGGAATCCCCTGGGGAAAATACTTGTAGATGGCCTTGCGCTGGCCCAGTCCCACGTTGTACGCGTCCACCACCATGCTCGGGCATTTCTCGGCGCAGGAGCCGCAGCCCGTGCACAGGTCCTGGTTCACGTAGCGGGCCTTCTTCAGCACCTTCACCTTGAAGGCGCCCACCTCGCCGCTCACTTCCTGAATCTCGCTGTAGGCCAGGAGATTGATGCGGGGATGTCGACCGACATCCAGCAGCTTGGGCGAGAGAATTCAGATGGCGCAGTCGTTGGTGGGAAACGTCTTGTCCAGCTGGGCCATTTTCCCGCCGATGCTGGGGAGCTTCTCCACCATGTGCACCTGGATTCCCATCTCGGCCAGATCCAGGGCGGCCTGTATGCCGGCGATCCCTCCACCGATGACCAAAACGTCGTTGCTCACAACACACCTCTTTCGGTTCTAGGATTCCATGTTTTCGGCAATGAGGACACTGAGGTCCTTGATCTGCAAATCCATATCGAGATTGTTCAGGGCGCAGGTCAGATGGATCTTGCACTTGGGACAGGCCGTCACCAGCGTGTCCGCACCCGTGGCCCTGGCTTCCTTGAGCCGCTCCACCTGGATCTGCTTGGAGCACGTGGAGCAGTTGGCCCAGCCGCTCGTCCCGCAGCAAACCGCGTTCTCCCGGTTGCGCTCCATCTCGACGAACCGGCTGTCCTGAAGGTTCTTCAGGATCGCCCTGGGGCCGTCGTAGATGTGGGCCATGCGTCCCAGGCGGCAGGGATCGTGGTACGTATAAGTCCCATCGCCATTCCTCAGCTTCAGCGTGCCGTCGGCCAGCATCTGCTGGACGAAGTCATAAAAATGCACCACTTCGAACCCCAGGTCGCCGACCGCTTCGGGGTAGTGGTGCTTGAAGGTATAGTATCCCTCCGGACAGCTGAAGACAACACGCCTGGCACCGGATTTGCGAATGAGTGCCATATTCTGCTCGGCCAGCTTCTTGAACATGTCGAAACGGCCGTTCCAGAGCATGTCATGGCCGCAGCAGCATTCCTCATCGGATACGACGGGGGTGATGCCGCCGGCGTTGAGGATCTTGATGACGTTGCGGCTGGTGGTGAGGCTGTCTACCCCCATGTCACGGAAGATGACATCGAAATAGGGCATGCAGCCCACGAAGAAGAAAGTGTCGCCGGTCTCGGCAATGTTGCCGGCCTCCCTGGCCCACCCCGTCCTCTTCTGGTGAATCCCCATGGTCTGGAATTCCATGACGGACTGGAGCATCCCATGGTGGGACAGAACGGGCGCGATCCCCCGCTGGGTGGCCTGCTCACGCAACACCCGCATGAACTCGGGGAAGTTGATCTTGGTCGGGCACCGCTCGAAGCAGCGACTGCAGGTCAGGCACGACCAGAGGTCACGGTCCTGCAACAGCTCGTCCCCGAGCTCGAGGAGGGCCTTTTCCACGATGAGGCGGGGCGAAAAACTGGGCATCACCCGGGAGATGGGGCAGCTTCCGGTGCACACCCCGCAGTCCAAACAGGCATAGGTCTGATACGCTCTGACAGCTTGTTCGATATTCATGCAGCCACCCCCAATGGAGACTTCCCGAGGGATTTGATCGTCTGGGTGAAATCGGTCACGATTTTGGCGAACCGGGCTCCCTCGGCTGATGACACGAACTCGAGGGCCAGCCGCTCCTGGTCCATTCCCATGAGCCCCATGAGCTCCCGGGTGAGGCCGACGATGCGCTGAGCTTTTTCATTACCATCCAGGTAATGACAGTCGCCGATGTGTCAGCCGCTCACCAGGACGCCGTCGGCGCCCAGCTGGAACGATTTGAGGATGAAATCCGGGGACACGCGGCCCGAGCACATGACTCGGATCACCCGGATGTTGGGGGGATACTGGATGCGGCTCACACCTGCCAGGTCGGCCCCGGCGTAAGCGCACCAGTTGCAGCAAAAGGCAATGATTCTCGGCTCGAATTCCGCACTCATGTCCACTCATCCTTTATGAGAGAGGCGATCCTGGCTCGGTCTCCATCGGATCGTCTCATTTGCACAGCGCCGCTTCCACCATGGTCAGAACTTCCGCATCGTTGAAATGCCGGATGGCGGCGGCTCCGGTGGGGCAGGCCACGGCGCAGGCGCCGCAGCCCTTGCAAAGGGCCTCCTGGATCTGCGAGATATAGATATCTTCAGCCACTTCCACCAGCTGTGGCGCTCCATACGGGCAGGCCTCGACGCACTTGCCGCAGCCGCGGCAGAGGGAGGCGTCCACGTGGGAGACCACGCCTTCGACGTGGATGCTCTTCTGGGAGAGAACCGTCGCGGCCCGCGCTGCAGCAGCCTGAGCCTGGGCGATGCTCTCGTCGATGGGCTTGGGATAATGGGCCAGGCCGGCGAGGTACACGCCGTCGGAGGCGAAGTCCACCGGTCGGAGTTTCATGTGGACTTCCAGGAAGAAACGATCCTGACTCAAGGGAACCTTGAAGAGCTGGGCCAATTCGTCCACGTCCCGCGTTTCGATGGCGCTCGCCAGGGTGATGAAATCCGGGCGGATCGTGATAGGCCGCTGGAGCACGTGGTCGATGACGCTGACCTCGAGGGCCCCTCCGTCCGCTTCCTTTACCACCGGCTTGTGGTCCAGGTCGTACCGGATGAAGATCACGCCAAGGCGCCTGGCCTCCCGGTAGAGATCCTCCCGCTCGCCGTAGGTCCGGATGTCGCGGTAGAGGATATAAACTTCCATCTCGGGATTCCGCTGCTTGAGCTCCACCGCCTTCTGGACCGAGAACGTGCAGCAGATCTTGCTGCAGTGAGGCCGCTGAGGCTCCCGGGATCCGACGCACTGGACGAAGACGGCCGATTTGGCGTTCCGAACCGTGTCGCTCTCCCACGCCTCATCCAGCTCATGCCAGCGGAAAACGCGCGGGTTCTGGCCGTACAGATACTCCTCGGGCCGGATGGAGTGAGCCCCAGTGGCCAGGATCGTGACCCCGTGCTCGATTTCCTGCGATCCGCCGCCGCCGTCCTGGATCACCAGGGTCTTGAAATTGCCGACGTACCCGGAAGTCGTACTCACACGGGCGTTGAGGTGCAGAACGACGTTGGGGTGCTGATTCACCTCTTCGATGAGCCCGAGCACGTAGTCCGAGACACTCTCGCCGCGCCAGGTCTTGTGCAGCTTGAGGGCGTGCCCTCCGAGGCGGTTCTGCTGCTCGATGATGTGGGCTTTGAATCCCTGCCTGGCCAGGGTCAGAGCGCTCACCATGCCGGCCACTCCGCCTCCGATCACAAGAGCCGATGGGTTCACGGGAACCGACGGCATGTCGAGAGGCTCGATGAGCATGGCCCTGGCGACCGCCATGCGCACCAGGTCCTTGGCCTTGTCGGTAGCGGCGTCGGGATCGGCGGCATGCACCCACGAGCACTGGTCACGGATGTTCGCCTGTTCATAAAGGTATTTATTCAGGGCGCTGTTTCGGAGCGTCTCCTGGAAAAGCGGCTCGTGGGTCCGGGGCGAGCAGGCCGCAACGACCACTCGGTTGAGCTGTTGCTCTTTGATGACCTGCACCAGCCGGTCCTGAGCGTCCTGGGAGCAGGAGAACAGGTTCTCCTGGACGTAAGTCACGTTGGGCAATGTCTTGGCGTACTCGACCACCTCCGGGACGCGCACGGTACTGGCGATGTTGATACCGCAATTGCATACGAAAACACCGATGCGGGGCGGTTCAGCAGCCACATCGCGCTCTTCCGGGAAAGTCTTCTCGCGAACCAGAGTATTTCGGGCCGAAGCCAGATCACACGCTGCGGCTCCCGCAGCAGCCGATGCCTCCATGACGGAAAGCGGAATGTCCTTGGGGCCCTGGAGCACACCGCAGACGTAGACGCCGGGGTTCGTCGTCGCCACCGGGGTGAAGCTGCTGGTTTCGGCAAAGCGGTACCTGTCGAGGTCGATGCCGAGGGTGCCGGCCAGCTTTTCCACTTCATCCGAGGACTCGAGACCTACCGAGAGCACCACCATGTCGAATTCCTCGGAGGCCATTTCGCCGAGCTCGGTCACGTAGGAAAGGCTCACATTGCCCGAGTCGGGCACCGGCTCCACGCTGTGAATCCTCGAGCGCACAAACCGGACGCCACTCTCCTTGGCACGGTTGTAATACTGCTCAAATTCCTTGCCGTAGGTCCGCATGTCCATGAAGAAGATGGCGGCGTCCAGCCCGTCCTTGGAGTGCTCTTTCGCGATAACCGCCTCCTTGATGGCGTACATGCAGCAGACGCCCGAGCAATACCCGTTGTCGCACTGGTTGATCTCGCGGGATCCCACGCACTGCAGCCAGGCGATCTTCCTGGGCTCTTTGTGGTCCGAAGGCCGGATGAGGTGACCCTGGAAGGGCCCGCCGGCGCTGAGAATGCGCTCGAACTCAAGGCTTGTCACCACGTTGGGGAGGGATGCGTAAGCGTAGGTGTCATACTGCGATGGATCGAAAGGCCGGAAGCCGGGGGAGGCGATGACCGCGCCCACATCCAGCGTGAGCACCTCTTCCTGCATGGAATGATCGACGGCATCGGCTTTGCACGCTTTCACGCACTCGAGGCACTCGCAGCAGGCCATGCAGTTGAGGCATTTCCGAGCTTCGGCCTGGGCCTGCTCCTCGGTGAATCCGAGCTCCACCTCGGCGAAGCTCGTCTTCCGCACATCCATGCCCACCGTAGCCTGGTGAGCCCTCGGCTGCCGCTCCATATCCTTGGGGATGGAAGTGAAGTTGTCCTGGGGGAGCTCCATGCCCTTGCGGCCTTCCCGGAGATCTTCTCCACGCAGGAAGCGGCCGATGGAGATAGCAGCCTCGCGGCCTGCCGCGACGGCCCCGATGGCCACCCAGGGCCCCGTCTGGGCGTCACCGCCCGCGAAGACGCCTTCACGGCTGGTGGCAAAAGAAATTTCGTCGGCCTCGATGGTGCCCCATCGGGTGACGTTGATGCCTTCCTTCTCCGCCAGGAACAGGGACTCTGGGGTCTGCCCAATGGCCGGGATGATCCATTCGGCCTCGATGGCGAATTCACTTCCGGGAACCGGCACCGGGCGCCGCCTTCCCGAGGAATCCGGAGCCCCAAGCTCCATCCTGACACACTGGAGGCCGATGACCTTCTGATCCTTGGTGAGTATCTGCTGAGGCGCCGTGAGGAACTGAATTTCGATGCCTTCGGCCAGGGCGTCGGCCACTTCGTTCTCGCGGGCGGGCATCTCGGTCGCGGACCTCCGATAGAAGATGCTCACCTCGTCTGCACCCAGTCGCAGAGCCGACCGCGCCGCATCGATGGCCACGTCCCCGCCGCCGACGATCACCACCCGGCCGTTCACCTTCTTGATCTCACCCAAGTTGGACTTGCGGAGAAACTCGACGCCCGTCATCACGCCTTCGGCGTCTTCACCCGGGATATTGAGCTTCAGGCTGCTGTGGGCGCCGATGGCGAGGTAAACCGCCTTGTAGCCGTCAGCCATGAGGCTGTCGATGGTGAAATCCTTCCCCAGGGCCGTGTTGAGCTTGAGCTCGACGCCCAGCCGCAGGGTGGCGCGGATTTCCTTGTCGAGCACCTCCGGGGGCAGCCGGTAGTCGGGGATCCCGACCCGCAGCATGCCGCCGGCTGCGGACAGGGCCTCGAATATCGTCACGTCGTAGCCGTCAAGGGCCAAAAAGTGAGCCGCTGTCAGGCCGGCGGGGCCGGAGCCGATGATGGCGACTTTCTCGCCCCGCTTCTGGATCTCGGGAATGGGAATGCTTTCGATATCGACCTGGTCCGCCACGAAGCGCTTGAGGGCGCAGATGGAAATGGGCTCATCCACTTCGCCCCGGCGGCATGCCGTCTCGCAGGGATGCGGGCAGACGCGCCCGATGACCCCCGGCAGGGGAAGGTTTCGGAGGATCACCCCCATGGCTTCGGGGTATTTTCCCTGCGCGATGAGCGCCACATAAGCGTGGGCGTTGACCATGTTGGGGCAGGCGTTGGTGCACGGAGAGCGATCCAGCTTCTCGATGGCATAGGCACTCGGGATTGCCTGTGCATAGGTTTTGTAGGTGGCCTTGCGCTCGGACAGGCCTTGCTCGAAAGTATTGACCAGGCTCACCGGGCAGACCTTGGCGCAGTCCCCGCAAGCGGTGCAGCGGTCCGTGATGATGAAGCGAGGCTTCTGCCGAATGACGGCCTTGAATTGGCCCTTGGCTCCCGTGAGGCTTTCGAGACGTGCGTTGGTGAGGAGGTTGATGTTCAGGTGCCGGCCGACCTCGACCAGCTTGGGTGAGATGATTCACATGGCGCATTCGTTGGTCGGAAAGGTCTTGTCCAACTGAGCCATGCCTCCACCGATGGCGGGGCTCTTTTCCAGGAGGTGCACATAGTAGCCCGAATTGGCCAGATCCAGCGCGGCCTGCATGCCAGCGATGCCGCCGCCGATCACGAGAGCCGAGCCGATGGGCTGTTTGCCGGCGAGATCCTGCGTGTTCATTTTTTCTCCTGCAACGGAATCATCAGAGGGCGAGGGGGGCCGCATAAGTCTTGGCTGCATCTGGCCGCCGCCCGCCGCCATCTCATTAAGTTGTTGAAATTCCAGGTATACGAGGCTATATAGTTAACCGCTTGTATAGAACCTTGTCAAGGGAAATGTGAATTTTCTCATTAGTGGCTCCATGGACTTCCGTAAACCTACACCAGTCGTCGTTCCGATCCGTAATCTCAATGGGGACAGCCGTGGCCAAACCTACCTATAAAGAACTTGAGGAAAAGGTCAAGGAACTCCAGCAGATCGTCAACATCAAAGTGTTTCCGAATCTTGTTCAGTTTTCCGCCAGCGATCTCCTCTATTTTCGCCTGAACAAACGGTGGCATTTTGACTTTTTCGACCATGGGATCTCCAACCTCACCGGATATCCGGAAAAAGCATTGCGCGATCGCGAGGTGTGCTGGCTTGATCTGGTCCACGAGAACGACCGGTCCATTCTCCTCACCGATCTGGAGGAAGCGCTGGGGGGAGACAAATCATTCCTGTCCGTCCATCGTATCGTCAACGCGAGCGGAGAGATCCGCTGGGTGAAGATCAGGGGGTCGGTCTTCTGCGATGACGAGGACCGCCTCTCATCGATCCAGGGGATCATGAATGACATCACCCGTGAAAAGCTCATTGAGGAGGCCCTGGAGTCCGAGTCCGAGATCTTCGCCTGGGTGGCCAATAATATGGAGGACGGGATCTACATTGTCTCGGCGGATCATCGGATCAAGTTCATGAATCAGGCGCTCATCAAGTTGGTGGGCAATCAAGTGGGGGAGTTTTGCTACAAGGCCCTCTTCGATCGGGATTCGGTCTGCCCCTGGTCCGTTATGCATCACATCCTCCAGGAAAGCTGCGGCTTCCAGGACTATGTCCTCGAGAAGGTGGGGCGGTCCTTTCAGGTGAGGAGCTTTCCGATCAAAATGAGGGACGGCTCCATCGGCAAGCTGGGGCAGCTCAGGGATATCACCAAGACCAAGATGCTCCAGTACGAGCTGAAGGAGTTCAGTCTGCGGGAAGAAGCCCTGGCTTTCGCCGCCGATGTGGCCAACGTGGGGATCTTCATCGCTCAAAACTATCGTGGCCTGGAAGCCCGGTTTCGATACGCCAACGAGGCCTTCTGCAGGATCACCGGGTTCGAGACCCTCGATTTGCTGGGTATGAGCCTTTCCGACATTTTTCCGACCAGCAGCTATCAAAAGGTCATTGATCTGCTCAACGTTGAGGATGTCCTGGTGAACCGAACCTCATCCTGCGAGTTGAGCTTTACCCGAAAAGGAGGAGAGCTCATCGTCGCTCTTCTCGCGGCCTCCTCGTCCATCTACCGGGGAAAGCCGGCCATCACCGGATTCCTTCAGGACATCACCCAGAGCCGAAAGGTTCAGGAGACCCTTTACCTGTCACAGCGGCTGGCATCCATCGGCAAATTGGCCGCCGAAGTCGCTCATGAAATCAACAACCCGTTGACGAGCGTGCTGACCTTCACCAAGCTGGCGGCCCGGATCGTCGAGTCCGACAGCGTGATGCCTGATAGACTGCAAAGCCTGCGGCAATACCTTGGGCACATGGAGTCCGAGGCCAATCGTTGCGCCGGGATTGCACGGAATCTTCTGGATTTCTCGCGCCAGGGGGAAATCGAGGTGAAGGAGAACCAGATCAGTGAGATCATCGAAAAGACGCTCGATGTATTGAAGCATCGTGCCGAGATGGGCAAAATCCGGATCGAGACGGCTTTCGATCCATCCATTCCGAGGCTTCATTGCGACTACAAGCGTTTGCAGCAGGCCTTCATCAATATATTCTGGAATGCCATCGAGGCCATGCCCGAGGGAGGGCTTCTGGAGGTGACGGCAGGATACGATCCCGGGACGCAGCGGATCAAAATCCGCATCCGTGACACGGGAGCGGGTATTCCCAAGGAGAATCTGGACAAGATCTTCGAGCCTTTTTTCACCACCAAGGCGGAAAGCAAAGGGGTGGGGCTCGGACTTTCAGTGGCTTACGGTATCATTCGACAGCACGAGGGGACGATCGAGGTTCGGAGTCGTCCGGGTGAGGGGACCGAGTTCGGCATCTATCTTCCAGCTGACCGGGAAGCGGCGTGCGGGGAGCTCATTAACCACCAAACGGTTTGAGATTTCGAGCATGGTCCCCGGCATTCCATTCGTCATGCCGGCGGTCCTTTGTGACCGGCATCCAGGTTCTATTATTGTGAATTCAGGCTTGAGCACTGCCGGAACGGCGACCCAAGCATTGAACGCGCAATTCTTTTGGGGAGATGGTCGCAGGTCTTTCGTGGTGAACGTGCTCCAAAAGGATGTGTACCCAGCATCTGCATACGTCAAAACCTGACCTGAGAAGAGGCCCATGAGAGAGGATGCGAAGATTCTGATTGTGGATGACGAGCCCCTGATTCGACTTTCGCTCACAGAATGGCTCAAGGAAGAGAATTATCTCACCCTGGCGGCGGAGGACGGCCCGAGCGCCCTTGCGGCCGTCCAGAGGGAGCCGTGGGACATCATGCTCCTGGACTTGAAGATGCCCGGCATGGATGGGATCGAGGTACTGCGCGAAGTGAAGAAGATCGCTCCCGAGACCACGGTCATCATGATGACCGCCTATGCATCGGTGGCGAGCTCCGTTCAGGCCATGAAGGAAGGCGCATACGACTACATCGTGAAGCCCTTCGACGTGCAGGAGCTCACCGTACTGCTCAAGCGGATCGTCGAGCACCAGCAGTTGGTCAACGAAAATATCCTGTTGCGCAAGCGCCTCACCGAACAATACGAATACGAAAATATCGTGGGCAAGAGCGCTCCCATGCAGAGTGTTTTCGAACTGATCGGCACAGTGGCGGACACCAGCGCCACGGTGCTCATTACCGGTGAAACGGGAACGGGGAAAGAGCTCGTTGCCCGGGCCATTCACACCAACAGCGCGCGGCGCTACAGCCCTTTCATCGCCGTGAGCTGCAGCGCACTTCCGGACACTCTCCTCGAGAGTGAATTGTTCGGTTATGAAAAAGGAGCGTTCACCGGGGCGGAGCGCACCAAGAAAGGGCGGTTCGAGCTGGCGCACTCCGGAACGCTTTTCCTCGACGAGATCGGGGACATCAACATGAAGACCCAGGTCAAGCTCCTTCGGGTGCTTCAGGAGCGGAGCTTTCGGCGGCTGGGCGGCAGTGAGCTCATCGAGGTGGACGTGCGGCTGATCACGGCCACTAACCGGGACCTGATGAAGATGGTGGAGCAGGGTACTTTCCGGAGCGATCTTTACTACCGGCTGAACGTGGTCAATATTCACCTTCCGCCGCTGAGGGAGCGCAGGGAGGATATCCCGCTCCTCGTGTCGCATTTTCTGACGAAATACAACCTGGAGTTCAACAAGAAGTTCGAGCGTGTCCGGGCGGATGCCCTGAACATGATGCTGGACTACCAGTGGGCCGGGAACGTGCGGGAGCTGGAGAACGTCATCGAGCGTGCGGTGGTCATTGGTCAGGGTGTGGAGATCGGCCCCGAGCATCTGCCTTTCTGCAGGCCCGATGTGGATGTGGGGATCGAGCCCCGGACCCTGGAGGAAGTGGAGCGGCTGCATATCGAAAAGATGCTGGCTCAGAACCAGTGGAACATCGCCGGGACGGCCCGCATCCTGGGAATCGACCGCACCACGCTCCACAAGAAGATCAAAAAATACGATTTGCGGGAGAGCGCGCGGACTGAATGAAGCAGAGCAATCGCTCCATAGTCATTGTTCCCTTCGGGGGAGAGATCGCGGAATACCTGGCGGATGTCGCCGAGTCCATCTATGAGCAGTTTGGACTGCCCATTCGCATCGAGGAGGATCGCGGCCTTCCCGCCTTCGCCCTGGACCCCGTGCGGCAGCAGTATAACTCCAATGTCATCCTCAAAGAGCTGCTCGGGTCGTGCCCACCCGACGGCCTGAAGATCCTCGGCATCACGGCCGTGGATCTTTTCAGCCCCATCTTTGCCTACGTCTTCGGAGAGGCGCAGTTCAACGGGCGCGGAGCCGTCGTGTCCTCCTACAGGCTTCGAGGCGATGGGAGCAGTTCGGATGTGAAGGGGTGCCCGCCTCTTGTGAGCCGCCTCGAGAAGGAGTGCCTCCACGAGCTCGGGCACACCTTCGGCCTGAGGCACTGCTCGGACCCCGACTGCCTCATGCACTACTCCGTCGGCGTCGAATGCGCCGACCGCAAATTCGCCTTCTTCTGCCCCGCCTGCCGCGACCTCATGCTCTGGCATATGGCCAGCGATCTTTTCCTGAAGCCCTGCTGAGCGAAAAAACAGGGGATGTTGTTGACGATTGAGACCTGGTCCCCCTGCGGCCATACGTTCTGGCTTATGATGTGGGCTGCAGCCGATGTGAGGACTTGAGCAGCATTCTTCCGTCACGGCCTGAAAACGAGACCAGTTTGTCAACAGCGTCCCCCGTTATGCGGAGAGTCAGCAGAGGCGAGGGGGCTTCGCAGAGTTCAGGGGCGGCTGAGAGGCAGGCGCAGGGTAAAAACCGTTCCCTTGCCGGGCTCGCTCTCGACGGAAAGAGTCCCGCGGTGCTCCTGAATGATCCTCAGGGCCAAGGTCAGTCCCAGGCCGGGCCCCGAGGTTTTGGATGTGAAAAACGGGTCGAAGAGATACTTGATCTTGTCCTTGGGAATCCCCCTGCCCGTGTCGGTGATGGAAACCTCCACCTTCCCTTCGTCGACACGGCTCGTCATGCTCAGGACCTTTCGGGGCATCCCGCCCATGGCCTCGATGGAGTTCTCCACGATATGAGAAATGGCCAGCTTCATGTTTTCCCGGTCCATGGAGACGGCCGGCAGGTCATCCCTCAGATCGGTCTCCATCTGGATGCCCTCCGCTTCGCACCATGGCTGGAACCGGTCCCGGACTTCTTCAAGCACCGCGTTGAGGTTCTCGGGCTCCTTGTAGCTGATGGCGGCGGTCTTGAGCTCCACCAGGTGCCTGATCATCTTCTCGAGTCGTGACACCTCGTCCATGATGATCACCATGTATTTCCGGTTGGGGTCCTCCTCGGAAAGACTTTCGAGGACCCTTCGGGCAAAACCGCCGATGGAGGTGAGAGGGTTCCGCAGCTCATGGACAACACCTTCCATCATATGGTCCAGCGCCTCGGATTTTTCCTCCTGAACCAGCTGCTCCCGTGCCGCCTGCGCAGCGAGAAGCGACTTGATGCGAGCGGAAAGCTCAGTGTAGTTGAAAGGCTTGGCCACGTAGTCCTGGGCGCCGGCACCCAGCCCCTTGACCTTGCTCTCCACCTCGCCCTTGGCAGTGAGCATCAGGACGGGGATGTAGGCCGTCTTGCGATTGGACTTGAGGTTCCGGCAAACCTCGTAGCCGTCCATCTTCGGCATCATGACGTCCAGGATGATGAGATCGGGGCTGCATTCCCTGGCCCGCAGCAGACACTCCTCGCCGTCATAGGCCTCGACGGTCTCATACCCTTCGTAGCGAAGCCTCTTTCTCAGGAGCTCAACGACATCCATCGCATCATCCGCGATGAGTATTCTCGCTTTCCTCTCCACTGCCGACGTCCCCGCCCCGTCCCCCCAGATAGAGCTCGATCTCACCTGCAAGAGTCCGCACATTGATGGGTTTGGCGATGTACCCCGCACAGCCTGCGGCAAGGGCGCTTTCCTTGTCCCCTCGCATGGCATGAGCCGTGAGAGCGATGATGGGTGTCTTTTCGAATTCCTTGCTGCTCTTGAGCCTCCTCGTGACTTCAAGTCCGTCTATCTTGGGCAGCGAGCGATCCATCAAAATGAGGTCGGGCCTCTCGCTGAAGGCTTTGCTCAGGGCCTCTTCCCCATCCGCCGCCTCGATGAGCACGAACCCATGCTGCCTGAGCACCTTGTTCACCAGGTCGCGGCTGTCCACGTTGTCGTCAACCACCAGGATCTTCCTCGGGCAATTCTCCCTCGCCTCCACGGTCTTATCCTCTCCTGACGCCTCGCCCTTCACTCACCTTGCGAATGCAGTTCTTCAGCTCCTTTGCCAGGTCTTCCTCGCCATGGAACCCCTTCTTGAATATGGCCTTGATGCGCCCGTTCAGGGCTTCGATCTCTTGTGCCGAGAATTCCCGGGACGTGAGCACGATGAGCGCGAGGTCCCGGCCTTCCTCGCTGGTCTTGATGAATTCTACGACGTCGAGTCCGCTCTCCTGAGGCATTCCCAGGCTCAAGATCACCATGTGGGGTCGAAAATCGACTATGGTCCGTATGGCGTCATGACTGTTATAGCACACCGTGACCTCATATCCCGCCTCTTCGAGAGAGCGGCCGATGAACCGCACGACTTCTGCGTCGCTGTCCACAGCCAGCACACGACTGACGGGGGTCCTGCCCTCCAGGTTGTGGAGCTTCTTCAGCAGCACGTCTTTGGCCATCGGTTTGGTGATGTACTCGGCGGCCCCCAGGCTGAATGCCAGCCGCCTGTCATCCAGGATGGAGATGATGATGACGGGAATGTCCTGGGTGTCTGAATCCTCCTTGAGCTCGCGAAGCACCTGCCAGCCGTCCTTGCCGGGCATGAGAATGTCCAGGGTGATGGCTGCAGGCTTGAGGGTCTTGGCCTTGGCCACCGCGTCCTCCCCGGAAAGCAGGCCGACCACGCGGTATTCAGTTCCAAGATACTTCCTGATGATGTCCAGGTTGTCCGGATTGTCATCGATGGCCAGCACGATCTTCCCCGAACCGAGTTCAGCCGTTGGAAACTCGCCCTTCCCCAGAGAAGCTTCCGCTTCCGATTTGACAACGATGTTCTTGATCAGCTCGCAGCCTCTGCAGAAGTCCGCCTTTTCAGGAAAGCTGGCGATCTTCAGACCGGCGCAGTGAGTCCCCAAGATCAGCCAGCATCTGGCCTCCTCGCTTCCGTAGGCAGGACAGCTGGGATGTCCGCATCGGGCATAGTGCCAGCAGCGGACCTGTCTTCCCGCATACTGCGGGTTCCTCAGGAACGTTTCTACAGGCATCCCGAAGTACTCGGCCAGGGCATCGGCCATTCTCTTTTCGACCAAAGGCTCGATGGAAGTGTCGAGAATTTCCCTGGACAGCGGGATGGTGAAACGGAAGCAGCTGCCTTTTCCGAATTCACTCTCCGCCCAGATCATGCCTTTGTGCAGTGCCACCAGACCCCTGGCAATACTCAGCCCGAGGCCGGTGCCCTCCTGCTGTCTCACGGTGGTGAGATCGACCTGGACAAATTTGTCGAAAATCACGCCCAGGTCCTCCTCCCTGATGCCGATTCCCGTGTCCTCCACCCCGATTTCGGCAAAGATCGGCCTTTCGCCGGGTTCCACCCCGCGTTCGGAGGGCCTGGCGGTCACGGTGAGCCCCCCTTTCTCTGTGAACTTCACGGCATTAGAGATGAGATTCATGAGAATCTGCCTGATGGTGTCCTCATCCCCGTATACCCTGGAAACCTGCGGATCTATGGAATAGGTCAGCGATAACTGCTTCTTCCTCAGCAGCGGCTCAAAGGCAGAAGCCGCCGATTCGATCACCCAGGCCAGATCCACCTCCTTGGGACTCAGGGTCATTCTTCCCGACTCGATCTTCGAGATATCCAGAATGTCATTAATGAGCTGCAGGAGGTACCGGGAATTGGAGGCGATCTTCTCGAGGCTTCTGGCCTGCTCCGGGTTCACGGGGCCGTCCACCCCGTCGATGAGCAGATCCGTGTAGCCGATGATGGAGTTCATGGGAGTGCGGAGCTCGTGGGACATGTTGGCCAGGAAAGTGGACTTCAGTTGATCCAGCTGTCTGAGCTCCCGGTTCGCTTTCTCCAGCAGGTTGATGAGTCGGTTCCTTTCGTTGAGCAGGGTGGTCTTTCTCAGGATTTCCTCCTCCAGCGTTTTCCGGGCGGAGGAAACCGCTCCCACCATGTCGTTGAAAGTCTTCCCGAGGATCCCGATCTCGTCTTCCATTTTGCCGGAAAAAGACACTGTCATGTCGCCGTCGGCGAACTGCCTGGCTTTGCTCGCCAGGTCCCGCACCGGATGATTGATGACCCGGCTCACCACCAGCCAGGTGATCAGGGCAACTAGTACAGCTGGGCGCAAGTCCATGATCAGTTAGGCCGCGAGCGGCCGACCTTT
>CAZLCS010000052.1:0-43564 GCA_964557955.1 uncultured Syntrophobacteraceae bacterium | reverse complement strand
TGGCTCACTTTCTCACCGATGAAAATGGCTGATTCTCAGCCCGCTGTTAATACCATTGGCCGTGCTCTGGCAGATTGATTGCTTTGATGCCGGCTGATGAGCCTGCATGGAAGGCAACTGCCGACCCGCCTGTTCCATGGCAAATTCGAAGCCCATCCATAATGCACAACAGACTAGAGCTATTTTTCACATTACTTCCTCACAGTGTGAAGATTCCACGGTTCAGAAGCCACCTCCGTCCTTTGAGCTTCAGGTCGCCGGGAACCGGGATGGCACAGGCCTTCAATGCCGCCCAGAGCTGAGAGACGATAATCATACGCAAAAAAAGCACAATTTTAATGTTATAATTATTTTTTTTTTCACAGATTTTTCCATGAGTTGACATGAAGAGGCCATGGTGCTAGCAGAGTTTTCGATCTGATTCATGGACGGCTCAGCATTTGCGGTGGACAAGGCTGCATTTTTTCCCGCCTTCCGGGTGGCCATGAAGGAATCAGAAGGGGAACCGCGATCCGTCCTTTCTCCTCGCGGCTATTGCATTCCCTCCGTTCATCGTTCCCCTGAACACGTGTTTTTCTCTGGTTAAAGCTTCATTTTGGGGCAAGACATCTTGTTTTCGGGTGGTATTGGCGTTCATTTAAACGGCTCCAGGAGGTGCTGCATGAAATTGACGAAGGTGTTTGACGAGCGCTTGGAAGAGAAAGGGGTCTCAAGAAGGGATTTTCTCAAATTCTGTGGTCTTGTATCCGCCACAATGGGGCTGGGACCATCGCTGGTTCCTCAGATTGCGGAGGCTTTGGCTTCTCCCCAGAGGCCCCCGGTTGTGTGGCTTTCGTTTTCTGAGTGCACAGGCTGCCCCGAGTCGCTGCTCCGAACCACCTACCCATGGATCGATGAGCTCATTCTGGATGTCATTTCTCTCGATTACAGCGAAACGCTGATGGCCGCTGCGGGACATCAGGCCGAGGATGCGCTCAACGCAGCGGTAAAGAAGCATACGGGCAAATTCATCTGTGTCGTGGATGGTGCGATTCCCACTGCTGAAAACGGCATGTATGGCACGATCGGCGGCCGTACCATGCTGGAAATTGCGAAGGAAATCTGTCCGAAGGCATTGGCGAATATTTGTATCGGCACGTGCTCCTCGTATGGTGGGATTGCCGCCGCCGCCCCAAACCCTTCGGGAGCCAAAGATCTCGAATCCGCACTTGGCGAGGCGTTGAAGACTCCCGTCGTCAAGGTACCCGGATGCCCGCCCAATCCCATCAATTTCGTGGGGACTGTGGTCAATTACCTGCTTTTCGGCAAGCTTCCCGATCTCGACGACAAGAAGCGCCCCCTGTTTGCTTACGGCCGGACCATCCATGACACTTGTCCTCGCCGTGGGCACTATGAATCCGGTGAGTTCGTGACGGAATTCGGGTCCAGAGAGGCCGAATTGGGCTACTGCCTGTTCCAGGTTGGCTGCAAGGGTCCAGAGACTTACAACAACTGCGCCGTCGTCAAGTGGAATGACGGCACCAGTTGGCCCGTGCAAGGCGGTCACCCATGCATCGGCTGCAGCGAACCCGATTTCTGGGACAAGATGTCGCCTTTCTACCAATCCCTTTAGACTGAAGGATTCAGAGCCTCTGTGGCGACCCGGGCATTAGGTCGCTCAGCGGGATGCAGCGGCATGATTCTTTGAATATTAGGAGAATTCCACAATGGCAGAACGAATTGTTGTCGATCCCATTACCCGCATTGAAGGCCATCTCCGCATCGAAGTGGAAGTCGAAAAAGGGAAGGTCAAGAATGCATGGAGCAGCTCAACGCTGTTCCGCGGCTTGGAAATGATCCTTCAGGGTCGCGACCCCAGAGATGCCTGGCTCTTCACCCAGCGCGCCTGCGGCGTATGCACCTATGTTCATGGTCTGGCTTCCGTCCGCTCGGTGGACAGCGCCGTGGGAGTCGCCATCCCCGACAACGCCCGGATCATTCGAAATCTCTTAATGGGCGCCCAGTTCCTGCATGATCACATCGTTCATTTCTACCACCTCCACGCACTGGACTGGGTGGATGTGGTGAGCGCCCTCAAGGCGGATCCCAAGAAGACCGCCGACCTGGCCAGCACGGTTTCTTCGGGCGGCAAGAGCGGCGTCAATGATTTCAAGGCGGTACAGGGTCGCGTCAAGAAGCTGGTGGACAGTGGTCAGCTGGGGATTTTCACCAACGGCTACTGGGGACACCCGGCTTACAAGCTCTCTCCGGAAGTGAACCTCCTGGCTGTGGCCCACTATCTGGATGCCCTGCGCCAGCAGGCCCGGACGGCACGGCTGCATGCTATTTTCGGCGCCAAGAACCCCCACCTTCAAACCCTCGTTCCGGGCGGGGTCACCTGCGCTGCCGACCTCAACGTGGACCGCATCGCCGAATTCAGGTTCCTCCTCAAGGAGACCGTGGATTTTGTCAAGAATGTATATGTTCCCGACGTGCTGGCCGTTGCCAAATCCTACAAGGATTGGGGCAAAATCGGCGGCACCACCAATTTCCTGGCCTACGGGGAATTCCCTCAGAGCGACAAAGAGCCGGAGAGCATGCTGTTCCCCCGAGGCGCCATGTTCAAGCGCCAGCTCAATCAGGTGCAGCCCGTTGACGTCGCCTCCATCGAGGAGCATGTGAAGCACAGCTGGTATGAAGGGGACAAGGCTCTTCATCCTTCCGTTGGCGAAACCAAGCCCAAATACGAAAAGCTGGATGTCAACAGCCGATACAGCTGGATGAAAGCGCCTCGCTACAAGGGCGAGCCCATGGAAGTCGGTCCGCTGGCGCGCGTCCTCATTGCCTACGGCAAGGGACACGAAGCCACCAAGAAGGCTGTCGACGGCTGCCTCAAGGCTTTGGCCATTCCACCCGAGGCCCTCTTTTCCACATTGGGAAGAACGGCGGCACGGGCCCTTGAGACCCAGATCATCGGCGAGGCCATGGACGGTTGGATCGATCAGCTCGTTGCCAATCTCAAGAAGGGTGACACCAAAACGTTTCAGTCGTATGAGATGCCCGCGACGGGCAATGGTGTCGGGCTGAATGATGTGCCTCGCGGAGCCCTGGGACACTGGATCGAGATCAAGGACAAGAAGATCGGCAACTATCAGCTCGTGGTGCCCTCCACCTGGAACCTTGGTCCTCGGTGTGCCGGAAACAAACCCGGTCCGGTCGAGGAAGCCCTCATTGGAACACCGGTGGCCGATCCCAAACGCCCGGTCGAGATCCTGCGCACGGTCCATTCCTTCGACCCGTGCATCGCCTGCGGCGTTCACGTCATCGACCCCAAAACCAATGAAGTCTATAGATTCAAAGTTGTCTAAGCCGAACTGATCGGTTAGCTAATGAAACAGGAACCTGGCGGCCCAATGGACAGGTTCCTGTTTTTTTATCGTTCAGGAGGCGTGGGAGCCATGGAGAGGAAACGCATTCTTGTTCTGGGCGTCGGCAATATTCTACTGCACGATGAAGGGATCGGCGTGAGAGTCGTCGAAGAGCTCCAGGCTCAGTATGATTTTTCCGACAATGTGGAGCTATTTGATGGCGGGACCCTTGGCCTTCGTCTGCTCGACCCCATCGCCCAGACCGACCATCTCATCGTGGTGGATGCGGTTCAGAATGGAGAGCCGCCCGGAACCATCTACAGGCTGGGTGTCGAAGACCTGAACAAGCGGATCACTTTCAAGAACTCCCTGCATCAGCTGGATCTGGTGGAAACCCTGGCCTATGCCGAGGTCCTCGGCAACCGCCCGGACGCAGTGATCGTCGGCATAGAGCCGGCGGACATATCGCCGTGGGGCCTTGAATTGACGGAGATCGTCCAGGGCAGGATGGCTGATCTCTGTGAACAGGTGCTCAAAGAAATCCAGCAGGCCGGCGGTGAGTTCCAGCGCAGGCTCAGTGACGACTCCTCCACTCGCCGTACTGCTGCGATGCTATGAAAGGGGATTGAAAACCGTGTGCCTCGCGATTCCAGCGGAAATCATCGAAATTCAGGACGAAATGGCCACTGTTCGGGTGGGCGAAGCCCTGCGGAAAGCATCTCTCATGCTCCTTCCGGAGCCAGCCCGGTTGGGCGAGTTCGTGATCGTACACGCGGGCTTTGCCCTGCACAAGGTCGACCCCCAGGAAGCCATGGAAAGCATGAGGCTGCTGCGCGAGTTGGCCTCGCTCTCGGACGACCCGCCCGTTGAATGAGATCGCTGCACCCGGTCCGAATTTGGTCAGGAATTTGGCTGAGCTTCGGCCGCTGCCCGCGGAGTCAGGACGATTTGGGTTGGCTCATTCGGCGCCTTCTCTCGAAGGCTCGCCCTTGACACCCCTTCCCCTGCAATCGGGGCAGAGGGCATTGGCGTAATCAACACAGCAACTTCCCGGACCGATCACCGGTATGTGCCCGCAAACCAGTCCGGTTCCCGCACACCGCGCACACTGTTCCCTTCCAGCTTTTTCCCGCGACCTATCAACTCGGCCGGACACCGATTCCATGGCGTGACCTCGCTTCCCCCCTGCTGTCCGACCTCAATGCTTCTGCGGCCATTCCTCGTCCGCAAGCTCTTGAGCCAGGCAGCAGAAACGATCCCATTCGACTTCCTTGAAGCTGACCGGACAACGAAGCTTCATCTTGCGGTCGCCCACTCCGATCACCTCCCAATCCCCGCCGCGAGGTCCCCCGTCGATACGGATCTTCTGACCCACTTCCAGCGGATAGACCTTAAAAACCAGCACATTGTGCTTGCCCATTTCTCACCTCGATTTCCATGAGTCAACTTCTTTCACGCTACTGCTCACTGCAATGAGAACAGTGACTCATTTGTGTCATGCCCCGACTCGCGGAGTTCAGCAGCTGCACAAAAAACCTGGGCTTCCCCCGCATAATCCAGGTCTGTCCTCTACATACCCGGACGTGACAGCGACAGCAAGGTGCAATCATCTTTCACAGTGTCGCGTCCCACTCTCTGAGAGGGTGTTTGCGCGGATGACCAATCCTGGCATTTGTAGGAAAGGCAAGCGGGGATGGCAAGGCGTGAGGCTGTGCAGGGAAATCTCAATCATGTCTTGAGCTCGCATCGTTCATCGAACCAAGACCGGCCTGCACAGAACCGGAGAGTTCCGGAAGCAACCTGACATTTTGCGGCTTAGAGCTGACAAACTTGGTCAACCAGGCTCCCAGGAGGTCTAGAAGGGCCGTTGCACCGCCGATGACACAGCTTTATGGCGCTCAGCCGGGCAGCCTTGTCCATACAGACTATTTGAAGTGCATAACTAACTGTAATGAATACATCTTTTTACATCATCCCGCGGCAGGAACATGCATACAGAGGCTGGGCACGGGGCAGATTTCGCGGCAAGAGGTGCGAAGCCGGCTGCGAGAGAAGGACTGCACAACAGTGGTCCGGATATTGCTCAACGACTGCGGTGACCGATCTCCCCGGTTGAATGTAAACAGTGCGATACACCACTTGGATAAGGCGGCAGTTCAGTGGGAGCTCAGGCATGGGCCTGACTCAAGACTTTCGTGGATAGAATTGGAGGATTCAAATGAAGAAAGTGTTCATGTTCACGGTCATCATTCTCGGAGCCATGGCTTTCATGATGCAGAGTGCGATGGCCAAGCCACCCACGCCCAAACCCCCCAAGACAGCCAAGATGAACGCCGTGTCCCGACTTGCCCATGCCGGGGACATTACCGGCACACTCGAGGGCGTCTGCGAGCAGACTTTCACCCTTCAGGACATGGTCATGGTATACCTTGCCGGAACCTCCTTTGCCGCCTACCCTGACTCCGAAGGCAATTTCACGATTTATAACGTTCCGGCAGGGACTTACGACCTTCTGGTGGAGACAGACGGTGACCTCGCGACTGCAGAAGCGGAGATTCGCGATTTTGAGGTTATCGGCAAAACAGTGAACACGGTCCAGACAGGCGATTTCACCTGTCTCGTCGGGGTCAAATAGAGTATCAGATACTTTTCAGGCTTACGATTCACGCATCAAAAATCCATCCATTCCAGGAGCAGGGTGCGGAATGTCTCTCTGCTCCTGTTTTTGTGGCCGCGCCCACCCTGCGCGCGCCTGACAGCCCATCAAACGCAACAGATGCATAGAGCTAGGGAACCGGGCAGACTGACAGCTTGCTCTCTCCATACAGCCGGCATTCAAATCTGAGGACCGTCACCGGTCGTGTTGACATTACTTGAAGCCGGACCATCCGATGTTCCCCCCATCCCAAGTCCAGTAATACTGGACGGCGAGCACTTCCGACCATAGTATCGGTCGTAGAGAACTCGATCATCCACCCCCACGTAATAGCGCAGCAATGTCATGTGGTTCTGGATGGAGGCCTTCCAGATCCCGTATTCCATGTAACGACGCGGGGAAGTGTAAATGCGATCCTCCAGCATCTGGATGCGCCCCAGCCTACGGCAGTGCCGAACGAAATCCACGTCCTCCAGAAGGAACTCCTTCCTGAACCCACCGGCTCTTTGCCAGGTTTCCCGCCTGCAGAAGAGGCCCTGGTCCCCGTAAGGCATCCGGAGGATGCGTGTTCGGAGGTTCGCCCACGCAGCGATCCAATTCATCGCGCGGTTGGTCGGCCTGAAGGCAAGATGGAAGCAGCCCAGACCCACTCGATGATCTGAGCAGACTTGTTGAATGGAGTCTCGAAAACCTTCACTCAATTGCGAATCGCTGTGGAGGAAGAGGAGCAGATTACCCCGGGAGGCGGCAACACCCCGGTTCAGCTGCCTGCCGCGACCGCGCGGCGAGAACAGAACCTTCAACGGGTGCCTTGTGCCGTCGATGTTCATGGCTGCACAGGGGGAATCCAGTGCCTGCACCACGATGACTTCGTCCCCGACCCAAAGCTCACCGTCCAGTGACGCCAGCAGTGCGCTGAGCTCGCTCACCGGTTTCAGCGTGGGGATGATCACGGACAGCAGACCATCACCCCCTCTTCTTTGCCGGACGGCGGGGCTCACAGGAGACCACATCCTGCCGTCAAACACGTGAAGGCAGACCGCAAGAAACTCAAAGGGCTCACAAGCCCCGACCGACTGGATTTCATCAATAAGCCAGGCTTCTGAGCGAGCGCATGATCAACGTGAATCCCATGGAAAGCATACCCATGAGTCCCATGCCGCATGAAAACCCGGCCAGCAGAACGGGAGCGTATTGACGCCAGGCCACGCCGTATTTCTTCAGGAAGAGGTATCGCCCGAGGAAGGCTCCAATGATTTC
This sequence comes from uncultured Syntrophobacteraceae bacterium, assembly GCA_964557955.1. GTDB lineage: Bacteria > Desulfobacterota > Syntrophobacteria > Syntrophobacterales > Syntrophobacteraceae > JALOOX01. Next base: position 36,301 of record CAZLCS010000052.1, on the reverse strand, counting down.
GAGGAAGATACCGTGCGGCGTGGATTGTCCCAGCCCCCGCGTGACCCCGTAAATGAGCATGATGGGCAGGTTCAAGGCCGCAAGGCCCCAGTAGGTCACCACACCCAGCCCCAGTCCCAGGGCCATGTAGTCGATCTTCAACGCCTGAAAAAAGGGTGAGTCCCCTTCCAGGGTGGCGCTTTGAAGCAGCAGCGTGTTCAGAGCCTGGAGATGCCAGAGCTCCTGGGCGTAAGGGTACTGAGACGAGGGAATGGGCGCGAGGCGCCAGATGTACTGAGAAAACAGGAGGCTTGCCACCAGCACCACGGGTACCACGAGGATTTCGGCCTTGATGATGCTCCGGAAGCTCGTCCCCGTCAGCTCGATCTCGCGCCAGCGCTGGGTGGCCTTGCCATAATTGTGAAAAGGTATGGGAGCGTACCAGATACCGATTCCGACATACCCGAAGAACTTGGAAGCAGCGATGAAGCTGGCCTCTCGAACCATGGGAAGACTCACGAACTGTCCGGCGATGCCCTCCATGCGGGCGGAAACATAGGAAATGATCGGCGTGTAGATGAAACCGTAGGCCACCAGGAAGATCCAGGGGAAGCCGGGCACGAGATAAGAGCAGAGGGCCACATACGCCAGCGTCGAAACGATGTAAATCCCAATGGCGATCCATATGCTGAAATCCCCGCGACCCGGAGGCGGCTGGAAGAGGGCTTGGAGGCGCTCCCGGAACGGCCCGAGGTCGCTCTTTCCGAAGCTTCGGAACACATGGACGATTCCGACCACGGCAATGGCCAGGCCCAGACCGATGCCAAAGCTCATGTAGAAATCGAAATTGTTGGCAAAGACCGTGTCCACAGTCCCCATTCCCTTGTGCCACCGGTGCAGAATTCCGTGCTCATAGAGGATCGGGTTGGCAATGAGCGTGATGAGAAAACCGATGCCTCCACCGATGACGGCCCAAAACGGCAGAACCATTCCGATGAAAAGAAGTCCCAGGTCGAGCTGAATACCCATCGCCACCGCAGGCAGGAAATCCTCGGTCACATTAGTCAGTTCGATCCACGGGATGGGAATCAGGCGTATGGGCTCCGAGAGCACCACACCGGAAGCCGCCGGCAGCAGGACATACAATGCCCCGAATCCCAGTCCCATCATACCTCCGATGGAAAACACCCGCCATTTCCAACCCCCCTCCCCTTTCTGGGTGGATTCGGCAAGAGCCATGTTGCCCAAAGCGCCCACCGGCGCCATGGGAAAGGGGAGCTTCTCGACGTCGGAGGTCAGGCGGTAGAGAGCATATCCAAGCCCGAAATGATCCACTGCGGAAATGAGTTCGAAGCCGATCATGAGCAGGATGGGAACCAGCCAGTCCCTATGCAGAAAGGTTCGGTCCACCAGTGAATCGGAGCCGGGTTGAGGAGCCACCCACGTGGGGATGTGCTGAGCCAGCCCCAGCATTTGAGCCGCTTCGGACTGAACCAGGTACTGGTTCCAGAGCAGGCCCGAAAAAGGTGAAGCCATGGCAGCCCCGGCCATGTAATACAGAACGAAGACCTCCTGCTGGGAAAGCTTGGTGTAAGCGCGCTTCGCAACCTCTGCAAAGAGGATGATGGTCACCCAGCGGGCTGCCGGCCCGATTCCCGTTCCGATGACCAGCCCCAGGTACATGGAGCCCGGCATCATCAGAAAACCGATGAAAATCGCTCCGATGACCGATTTCCACCCAAAACCCTCCTCAAACGTCTGAGGTGTCTCAAGAAGATCTCGATATTCCTGGAGCTCTTTATCCTCACGCATATCGGTTTCGTCTCAGTTCCACCATCATAGCGGCAGCACGTGATAGCTGATGGGTGCAAAGAGACCCACCACCAGCCAGACCGTCGCCATCACCAGATCCCCGACGACCAGGCCTATGAAGAAGGTCCGCGCTTCCTTGTAGAGATTCACCCCGCCGTATCTCAGAACCAGTACGTTGAAGAGCCAGCCGATGAAGAAACCGAACCATAGAACCTGCATGGCCGAGCTGTAAGCCGTCAGATATCCAATGGGGTGAAGCGGCCACCAGATGAAGTGATGGTAGCCCATGACGAGGATCAGCATGATACCCGCCCCAATGACCGTGAAGATCATGCTCCACTCCTTGGGCTCTTCGGGATGGCTGATCAGCTGGGCCACGTTTTCATGGACGCGCCGGGTCGTTTCGACTGCCCAGTCATCGGGCAGAGTGGCGATGCCGAACTTGTAGTAAAGCGCCAGCATCGCCACGAAAGAGATGACCAGACTCAAGCCGATGGACAGTACAACGGCCCCAAGGAAGCGCCTTCTGGGATCCGCGCCGTCAGAGAGCCTCGAGGAGTGAAATACCGACGGCATGAGCGATTCCCGGAGGTCCAGGAAGGTCATTTTCTGAACAAAAGCAGACATGAAGAGCGTGAGGGGCGCGATGAGCCGCGTGTCCAGAAAGGCCAGGAAACCGTCGGTGGGAGCCAACGCAAGGGTGAAGTAGGGAAGTCCCCCCTGGCAGATCAGTCTGGCAGAAACCAGCTGAATCATGAAACACACCAGGAGGAAGATCAGGATGGGAAAAATGCTCAGCCCGACCCAGCCGCTCCAAAGGATGAGACCCAGCAATCCAGAACAAAGTAGAAACAGGGCCGGCCGGGGAAGAAGCAGACCGTGCATCTCTTCAGCCCCCTCAACCTTCCTGAACAACGAACGCACCACCCAGGCCAGATGCTGCCTGGCAAGCCAAACGATGAAGATACAAAAGATCAGGAAGGCCCCTACCATCTGCATCTCCTCGACCCGAGACAAGCCAGGACCGAAGGTGGTCCCCAGGGCAGCTGCCGGAAGTCGCCAGCCAAGCGTCTGGATCAGACCCGGAAACAAACCGCCGACAATGAAGAAAGCCCAGAGGCTGAGAGAGATCTGCTTGGAGGCGAGAAAGGCAAAGCCGATGAATGCAGGATAGATGTAGATTTTTGCCTTGTAGAATCCCGATAGAAGTCCGTCCTTGGGAATGTACGGCTGAGCGAGAATGAGCGTCGGGATCTGGGGGACCTGCGGGAAATAAGTATGCAGACCGTTAAAAAGGTGCAACAGGAGGGGAATGCTCAGGCCCAGAATGAAGAACTTTTGCGTGAAGAAACCCCAGAGGTTTCCCCCGTCGGACTCATCGGCCAGCACCTGGGTCACTCGGAGCAGAGGGAAGTTCATCTTTTCATTTTCAATCCATTGGTGGGAAAAAAGCCCCACCATTCCAATGAGCACCATGTAAGCGAATGCCACAAAACACCCCCACCAGAAAAGCGGAAGGACCCAGTCAGCCCAGGAGATTCTGCCGAGGACCTCCCACCATGTCATGTCCAGTCCGCCGTCCAGGCCGTTGTAGAGGGTCCTCACCAGTTCGGGGTTTTCGGGGAATAGGTTTCGGGGAAGGAGGGGGACCAGCACCCTGCCCGTATCGCCTGCCGCCGTGCCGAACCATTGGGGTGTCGTCAGGTTGATGATGAAGGTCCGCATCAGACCCGTGAAGGCGATCCCCGAAGCGACGGTCACCATGCTCCAGACGAGGAACAGCTCGTATTTGTGGAAACGCCATTTCCTGTTGATCAGCGAAAGGAGCGGATTCACGAGGACCATCAAGACAAGCAGGCAAATGAGCGAAATCAGTGGAAAGTGCCCACCCGAGAGGGGGCTGTTGTGGATCCTGATGTTGTTGTAGGGGGTGAGTGCGCTGCACAATACGACAAGGATCACTCCGGTGATCACAGCATGCCACCGCAACCGGGTCTCTCTCATCGCATCCTGTCCTCTTGAGAGCGTGTACCAATGTGAATGAAATACCTGCCATGAACCGCCCGAAACTATCCAATGTGCACGGGAGGATCGTCAAGACAAAAGGCTGCAGATTTTCGCGCAGAACCACATATGGGGCAGCCAATGCGCTGCCGGCTCGAAAAGGTCCAACGGGAGTATCGTGTGGACCTCCTAAAGTGTCAGGACATCGCCGGGCTCAGGCAGAAAGATCTCGATGTCTCGAACCTGCGCGATCACCTCCCTGATCTCACGATGCCTCGCACGCCGCTCCTCCCGCTGGACGTGCACCAGGGCAAGACGATGTGCACGGGCCCTGCGGGCCAGCTCGATGCACTGAACAACCGTGCCGTGCCCGGGCGTCGGCTCATCCAGGCGAAAGGCCTCATGGATCAATAGATCACACCCTTCAGCCAGAAGGGCGGTGTCCTCGGTTGCGGTGCCGTCGCCGCTGTAGAAAAGGGATCGTTTCCCATCTCCGATTCGGACGGCGAAATTGGACTGTCCGTGGCCTCCCGCCGCCCCCTTCCAGAGATGCCCCGCCACCGAGAGCTCCTCTCCGGCCAAGGCTATGCGGAAATCCAGGGGGTATGTCAACTTGGGCAGAAAGTTCGGATAAGCCAGATCCATCGCCTGACGCACCTTTTCTTCGATGCCCGGCTGACCCACCACAACCAGGGGTTTCGCCCGCTTCAGCTCCCAAAACCTCAGCAGCAGGGCAGGAGCACCGAAGAAATGATCGCCGTGGAAATGCGAGATCCAGAGAGCGTCCAGGTCATCCGGGTCGGAACAGAGACGCCAGTATTGCGGGGGAACAGTGAACCCGCAGTCCAGAAGAAAGGATCTTCTCGAACCATCAGCACTCGACTCCACCCAAATGGCCGTGTTGGACAACTGTTCGTCGCAAGCCTCCCCTACCCCCAGGAAAGTGACTCTCATCCCAGCTCCTCGCAGCAGCATCCTGCCGATGATGCAACCCCAGATTCCATACTTCAAGCCAAGCTAACGATCCCATGGGAACAATGCAACAGAATTGAAACAGAGCTCATCGAGCACCACGAATTCATATATATATTAGAGTCCGCTGCGTGAACCCTCTTCAGGGATATGCTAAGATGATCCCGATCCGCTCGAAGATACGTGGCGTAAGACGTCCATGAACATCCCCACGCGAGGCTGCGATGCACGGCAGGACCCAACCCTTGATCGTCTCATTTGAATCCGCAGATCCCACCCAGGTAGAGCTCCTGGGGGCCAAAGGCGCCAAGCTCGTTGAGGATCTCCGGAACACACGCGAGCTCTTCCCCGGAATGGAGGATTCCATCGCCGTCCCTGATGGCTTCATCCTCTCGACGGATGTTTGGAAGGAATTTCATGCTTCGGGGGATCGGCTGACGGACGCCATGATGGTGCGCATTCTCGACGAGCTCTGCGCCCTCGAACAGCGCAAAGGAAGACGATTCGGCGACTGCAGCGGCCAGATGCCGCTCATCGTGGCCGTCCGCGGGGGAGCCCCCGTTTCTTTACCCGGCGCCTTGGGGACGGTGCTGAACGTGGGCCTTAACGACGAGGTGGTCTCAGCCATCATCGCCAGCGGAGAGGACGAGAGCTTTGTCCTGACCACCTATCTCACCGCCACTCGCATGTATGGAGAAGTGGTCCTCGGTATCCCTTACGACCGCTTCTACGATCGTCTCAGACACTACCATGCCGGCCCGGAAGGAACCCTTTCCATTTCCCTTCTGCGGACCCTGGTTGCCGAATTTCAATACCTTCTCCGCGACTCCACCCACCCGAACCTGCCCGCGCGCTTCGAGCATGACCTGCACCAGCAGCTCCGCAATTCCATAGAGGCGATTCTGGCATCCTGGATGGCTCCCACAGCCATCGAGGCTCGGCGAAGTCGAAGGCCCAAGGTTGCCGATGATATGGGAACGGCCGTGGTGATTCAAGAGATGGTCTTTGGCAACCGGGACGACAGGGATTGCTTGAGCGGCGTGCTCTTCACAAGGAATCAACGAACGGGATCCAACAAGCCCATCATCGAATGGGCGACCAAAGTCCAGTGCGACAAGATCGTTTCCGGCCGGCTTCGAAGACCTGTCCTCCACACCGAGGACCTCAAGGAGCGGTTTCCCGACATCTACTCGCTGCTCCTCCTCGTTCGTGACAAATTTGAAGCTCAATCCCGAAGGCCCCTGGATATTGAGTTCACTGTAGAAAATCGCAAGCTTTATCTCCTTCAGCGCCGCCCCATGCGGATGACCTCCAATGCCACCGTGCGGGCGATGTGGGACCTGGTGGACGAGGGTAAGACCAACATCCAGCAGGCCTCCATGATCATCAACAAGGCCCTCGAGCAGCCGGAAAAAGTACTGAAGGAGGACTTGACCGACTACGTCATCCTCGCCAGGGGGGAGCCCATCACGGACAGCGCCGATACGGGCATACTCACCCTTGGAACCGAAGCGGCACTGGAGCTGGCCAACATGGGGAAAAAGGTGATCCTGCTCAGGAGAAGGCCCTACGGAGAAAACGATGTGGCCGTCAACCATCCGCGTGTTCGGGGCATCGTCCGCTGCGACGGCAACACGACGGGTCACGAAGCCGTATCCGCAGTAGCCTACAGCAAGCCTTACCTCATCAATCTCGTGGACGCCCAGGGACAACCCGTCATTCTCACGGGTGAAGAACAGGTGTCGGTGAACCCGCACAGCATTGTCAGCCAATACATCGGCAAGAGGGTTTTCGTGGATGGTGAGCGCGGCATCCTCGGATATACCGACGTGGTCGACTGTCTTGAAGACCGTGTCGGTCGAAAGAAGCTTTACGTCGACTGGATCTGCCTTCGCAGGCAGTTCGACTCCGCAGGCTATCAGGAGTGTGATTACGACACCCTGCTCGACCTGCACTACCAGTGGGAGTTGGAGCTCGAAAGTTACCAAAACCTTGAGAAGAAGCTCAGGAACGGGGATCCCGATGTGTCGGAGAAAGAGCTCCTGCAGGCCATGAAAACCTATCTACACTACATCCCCAAGCGGGATTGTGACCGAACGCTTCGCCTGAAAGATGTTCAGGTCGAGGATTTCCAGTTCACTCCCACCATTGTCTACCTGGGCTCAAACCTGGGAGCCGAAGTCCTGAAGATCCTCAAGGCCCTGATGCTCTGCACCACCTGGTGCACCCACTGGCTCCACGAGATCATGGTGGTTCAGGCTCGAGCCCGCGGGGAGAATGAAAACGATGTGATCCGCGACATATTCCTCAAGAACCGAACCATGAGCCTCATGAAGGAATTCGAGGAGGAGGGATTCCATGTCATGCGTGCGCCCGACTGCTACCACCTGATTCTGGCGAGCAACTTCGAGTACGGCCAGGATCTCGACAAAGTCCAGATAGGGCCGGAGACGCTGAATTATGCCGAGAAGGAGGCCCTGGCGCGCCGCTTCATGATCTATCTCCAGGATGTGGCCCCATCCTTTTCACAAAAGGTCCGGGTGGTTCAAGGAGAGCCCCCTCTGGGACAGGGACATGCCCGTATCATCAGCATCGGTCTCTCCGTGCCCCACGCAGAGCTCAACTTGCTCTGCCGCTATCTGCGTGCTTTTCTGGACGAATCCAGGGAGGAGGGGGAAAGGGATGTACTTTCCCTGGTTCCACAGGGGGAATTCATCGAGCTTTACAATATCGATCCTTTTTTCGCTCCATTTCCCGATTACGAAATCTCCCAGGAGAAGGTTGGCATGGAAGCCACCGGGGACTGTTTCATCCTCTTTGGGCGATGTTCCTTCGGTGAGTTCGACGGCATGGTCTATGGGAAGGATGAATATGAGGCGCTCATGGACCGCGTGCGGGAATTCGAGACTTTCTTGAGAGAGAGGGATCGGCCCGGTCTGGTTCGCCCCTGGCACTTCGAAGTGGACCCTTACCGGCGTCACTCGGTCATTGCTGCCGGGGGGATCCGTTTCCCCCGTGAGCACACAGCAGAAGTGATCCATGAGCTGAAAGGCTTTGTTCGACACGGCCAGTCGCAAATGATTTAAGGCTTGAGCTCAGGGATTTCGATCTCGAAGACCTTCGGCCAGAGTTTTCCGGTCACGAAGAGTCGGTGCTTCTCGTGATCGTAGGCGATTCCGTTGAGCACCTCGGCACCGCGGACCGGCCCGAGGGAGCTTCGGAGGCGGCTGAGATCCAGGGTGCCCAGAACCCTCCCGTCTGCAGGAGAGATCCTCAACACGATGTCTTTTTCCCACACATTGGCGAAAATTTCCCCCCGAACGGCCTCCAGCTCATTCAGACGGTCCACGGGCGCTCCCCTGTCCTGGACCCGAAGGCGGCCCTTTTCACGGTAGGTCTCCGGATCCAGCAGGTACAGGGTTGCGCTCCCGTCGCTCATTATGAGGGAAGATCCGTCCGACGTGAGCCCCCATCCCTCCGTTGCGTAATGAAAGGTCTCCAGGAGCTTGAATGTCTGCAGGTCGTAGACGAAGCCGATGCGGGATTGCCAGGTGAGCTGGATGAGCCGGTCCCCCCACCGGGCGAGCCCTTCCCCGAAATACTGGCTGGGAAGTGAGTGGATCTGAACCACCTGTCCGGTTTCGGGCACCACCTTCCGAAGCGACGACTTGCCCCGAAGTCCGGTGCTTTCATAAAAATAACCCTGGTGATAGAGAAAGCCCTGGGTGTAAGCGGTAGGATCGTGGGGATAGATATTGACGATTCGGATCTTCTGAGCCTCGGGATTCGGAGGGGATTCCGCCATACCCGGGATTGCTGCGGCCGCAAGGATCCACCACGCAATCCATAACGGCCGCAGTCCGAAACACGGGTGGCGAACTGTCAAACCGACATTCTCCCGACACTGTGATAGAGAAATCCCGCTTCGTTCATGGCGTTCCGCGTGTAAACGTTACGCAGATCCACGAAAACCGGCTCTTTGAGCAGTCGTTTGATCCGTTCCAGATCCAGGGCTCGATACTCATTCCACTCCGTCATCAGCACCACGGCATCTGCTCCCTCGCATGCTTCGTAAGGGCTTGAGCAATACTTGACCTCTGGCAGCACCTTCGCGGTTTCTTCCATGGCCTGGGGATCGTGCGCCTTGACCACAGCCCCGTGTTCAATGAGGGTGGCGATAATGGTCAGGGACGGTGCGTCCCGAATGTCGTCGGTTTCCGGTTTGAAGCTGAGTCCCAGAACTGCGATGGTTTTGCCCGCCTCGCTCCCCCCGAGCGCCTTGCGGATCTTCCTCGCCATTCGTGCTTTCTGGGCGGCGTTGACTTCCACCACGGCCTCGACAATACGACAGGCGACTCCGTGCTCCTGGGCTATGCGCAACAACGCCTGGGTATCCTTAGGAAAGCATGATCCACCGTATCCCGGCCCGGCATGGAGGAACTTCCGCCCGATGCGGCCATCGAGGCCAATCCCCTTGGCCACATCCTGAACGTCGGCCCCCACCTCCTCGCACAGGTTGGCCATTTCGTTGATGAAGCTGATCTTGGTGGCCAGGAAGGCATTCGCCGCATATTTGATCAATTCGGCGGTCGCAACGTTGGTGATGACGAAAGGCGTTTCGATAAGATAGAGGGGCCGATAGATGGCCTTGAGGACCTCTTCCGCACGGGCGGACTCCACTCCCAGCACCACGCGATCCGGGCGCATGAAATCGTTGATGGCCGCCCCTTCACGCAGGAACTCGGGATTGCTGGCTACGTCGAACGAAGCCTCAGGGTTTGTCTCGGAGATGATGCGCGTCACCTGCCTGGCTGTCCCGACGGGAACCGTGCTTTTGTCCACAATGACCGTGTAGTCCGTCAGGTGAAGCGCAATCTGTCTGGCGGCTTCATGGACGTAACTCAGGTTGGCGTAACCATCGCCTCGGCGGGAAGCCGGCGTTCCCACTGCAATGAAAACGACCTGGGCTTCCGGCACCCCGGGATGATAGCTGGTCGAAAAGACAAGGCGTTTGGCCTGGATATTCTTCGCTACGAGGGAATCCAGCCCGGGTTCATAAATGGGAATTTCCCCCTTTTGGAGCCGGTTGATCTTGGATTCGTCAACATCAATACAGGTCACCTCGTGTCCGAACTCGGCAAAGCACGCGCCCGTCACGAGGCCGACATAGCCCGTTCCGATGATCGCAATTTTCATAGAACCCTCTCTGTAATCCATTTCTCCAGGAGTGACACGAATTCAGATGGAAGAACCGTCGGTTTTCCCGAGAACTTGACACACACCATGTTCAAGCTCAGCTGGGTGCATAGAAGGGGCTCCGCTGAGCCCTCATCCCTATAGATGGACTGCATCAGGCCCAGGCTCCTCGAACGCCTCCAGAGCACTCCGGTCCGCACCTCGATCTCCTCGTCGTAGTGGAGCGACTTCCTGTAGTTACAGTGCGCCTCGACAATGGTAAGATGCATCTCCCCATCCATGAAACGTTTGTAGGGAAAGCCCAGATCCCTGAAGAAACTCTCACGCCCCAGCTCAAAAAGATGGAAATAATTCCCGTGATAGACGGCCTGCCCCAGGTCGACCTCGAATAGCGGCACCCGCATACGGGCCATATGCCAGGATCGAGGTTGCTGCTCTTTGTCCTCCAATTCACTCATTCCTTTTCCCCGCTCAAACCGCTGGAATATCTTTGCTTGGCAACGAAGCCGGGATGATTAATAATATAAAAGCATTAGAATTCACAACAGATTTGAGTGGGGGGTTTTATTGAACTTCTTTCCAAGACGCAGACACCCGAAACGCAGAGATTTCCACGCCAGGCAAGGAGCCCCCCCTATCGATCCCGAGCTGGATCGGCCCATCCGATTGAAGGTCCATCGAAACGTCAGGAACGCCCTCGACCGCATCCAGGTGCCGGAGCCCAAGCCTTTCGTACCGGATCCCTTTCAGGTAGAAGCCCTGGAAGCCGTGCAAGAGACAGACGTTCTCGTCACCGCTCCTACCGGTGCAGGAAAAACCTATATAGCCCTGAAGGCCATCGAGCGCGTTTTTCAGAATGGGGGCAGATGCTGGTACGCTTCACCGCTCAAAGCGCTTTCCAATGCAAAATACGCTGAATTCGGCGAGTACTTTGGAGCCGAAAACGTTGGAATCCTCACCGGCGACCGCAAGGAAAACGCTCACGCCCCCATCATCGTCGGGACGACGGAGATTCTTCGAAATCAGCTCTACGACACCATGCACCAGGGTCAAGATCTGGCGGTGCAGCTCGTAGTCCTGGATGAGGCGCACTACCTCGGCGACCAGGATCGCGGCGTCGTCTGGGAGGAAGTGCTCATATACCTGCCGGCGCGAGTGAAGCTTCTGCTCCTTTCGGCCACCATCCGGAACGCCGGCGACATCTGCGACTGGCTTCAATGGATGCGCAAGGTGCCCTGCCGCTGGGTAACAGGCAACGAAAGACCCGTGCCGCTTTTTCCCCTCTTCCTGTTCCCTTCGGGAGAGCTTGCTCCCCTGAGCACCCGTCGGGGCATGTACTCGAAGATCCGGAGCGTCGACCCCAAGTCCTTTCCCAAGCATGAATTCCCCAATGTGCGCCGCATCCTGGATGTGTTGAGGGAAGCCAATCTTCTCCCTGCCATCTTTTTTCTCAAATCGCGAGCCGACTGCGAGCGGGCCATCGAGATGTGTCGTCCCCCCATTAACCCCGACGAAGAAAAGGTGGCAGCCTTCCAGGCGAGGGTGGACGAACTGCTGGAGACCTATCCCTTCCTGCGGCAGCATCAGCACCTCGACAATCTGCGGCGGACCCGCGTCGGGGCCCACCATGGGGGTCAGCTCCCCCACTGGAAGCTGTTTCTCGAGAAGCTTATGCAGGAGGGGCAACTGGAAGCCATCTTTTCAACCTCGACTGTTGCCGCCGGTGTGAACTTCCCGGCCCGTACCGTCGTTGTCCCACAGAGTGATCGATTCAACGGCAAGAATTTTGTTGACCTGACGGCCACAGACCTCTTGCAGATGACCGGTCGGGCCGGCCGACGCGGCATGGACGAAATCGGGTTTGTTCTGGTTCTGCCAGGGCCCCATCAAGATCCTCAGCTCATCCATGACTTGTTGCGCTCCCCTGCCGATCCCATCCTGAGCCAGATTCGCATTAATTTCTCCATGGTTCTGAACCTTTTGCTTTCCCACAGCCCTGAAGAGATTCGCGACCTGTTCTCGGATTCATTGGCCACCCATCAGAATCTCACACAGGAAATGGAGATCCACAGGCAATTCAAGTCCTTGGAGCAGGAGCTTGAACCGTGGATTCCCCAAATGGCCTGTGGCGCCATCGAGCGGCTGGCCGACGTCCGCCCCCAGTACTCGCTCCTCCGGGAGCAGTTCCGAAAGGCCCGCAAGTTCCTCAAAAGGCAGAGGTCGATGCACCTCTTTCAGGGGCTGCTCGTGCCGGGCAGGATATTTCGAAGTAACCGGGGGACACCTTACATCGCCATCGCTGAGCCTGATATGGAGCAGCGGACGGTCGAATCCGTGAGACTGGGATTTCCCCTGCGCTTCCGAAAAGGCCGCATTCGATCTTTTCGAGTGGGTTTTCACCGAATCAGGACCTTCTGCCAGGTTCTCGATCTCATGCCGCCCCTGGAAGAGAGGGAACCATGGCGGGACCTGGCCATGCGACTGGCTTCATCCCGCTCCTCAAGAACACAAGACAGCGAGGAGGGGTCGTCCGATCTCGGACGCCCCATCGATCTCGGGGCCATGAAGCCCATGGAACAGAGCGCCGGCGAGTTGAACCGCCTTGCTGCCCAGATCGCTGCACTGCCCTGCGAGCGCTGTCAGCTTTTCGGACCCTGCCAGAAGTCGACGTCACATCCTTTCACCGAATTTCTTCAGCGGTATTTTGAACAGCACGACCGGATGAAGACGATTCGGGACCAGCTGTGGAGAGACTTTCTGAAGCATTACCGCTTCCTTCAGTCTGAAGGATACATTGATCACGACGGGCAGCTCACGGAAGACGGGCTATGGGCGTCCAAGCTGAGATTGGACCAGCCCATTCTCATTTCCGAATGCATTCGCAAGGGAATCTTTCCCGAAAACGATCCGGAAATCCTGGCTGCCCTCATTGCACCTTTTGTGATGGACCGGGACCGCCCTGGAGACCAGCAGCTCTCTTCGTTGATCTGGCGTTACCAGGATGTGGCCAATCCATTCTTTAAAATGCTTCAGAGCCTGAAATCCTTGCGGGAGCACCTGCAGAATGAGGGGTTCGGCATCCCCCCCCTTCCCTTCTGGACAGTGGTCACCCTCTACTATTGGGCCAAGGGAACGGAGTGGGATGAGGTTCGCCTGATCGCCGGCATGGATGAAGGTGATCTGGCAATGGTCATCCTGAGGACGGCGGATCACCTGCGACAGATCGAATCGCTGACCGAGACGCATCCTCGCCTGGCGGCATCGGCCCGCAACGCCATAGATCGCATTCTGCGCGAGCCGGTGTTGATTTGATGACCTGCAATTACTTGATAGACTTGGTCCCATGGATGATGTGGTGGATATTGTGTGTGAGAGGAATATCTCAACCGTGGGAAATGTGATGACCGATCTTTACTATGGCACGATAGAACGATCGAGTCCCCGACCTTTGATGGCTTGGGGTTCTGGGGGCTGTCTTGGAAACATTCAGACTTCGGTGGCGAACATCGTAATGGGACCCCCGCCTTGATCGGCATGGCCGGTGAGGCATTCCGGGTCCTTGGCCGAGTTTTGGATTTGTAAACCATCGCGGATTGAAGCATGCCCCGGATCGCGATCATATCCGACATTCACGGAAACCTGGAGGCTTTGGAGGCCGTCTTCAACGCCATAGAGACGGACGAGGTCGAGTACGTCATCCATCTCGGAGACATGGTGGGCTATAACGCCAATCCCCGGGAATGCCTTCATTTGCTCCAGAAGAAGCGCGTCATCTCCATTCTGGGCAACCACGATTACGGTGTCCTGGAACCGGACTCTGCAGAGCACTTCAACGTTCTGGCTTTCCAGGCTCTCATCTATTCCATGCGTCAGTTGTCGGAAGAGGACCGGCGCTATCTCCTCAGCCTGCCCAGGACCGAGGTCCTCTGGGATCGCTATTTGGCCTGCCATGGGACTCCTGAAAACATTGAAACGTACATCATGAACGTATTCCAGGCCAAGAGAATCTTCAACCTTCTCGTCCGGCACTACTCAGGAATACGCATTTGTTTCTTCGGTCACACGCACATTCAGCATGTGTGGGCCAGCGATACGCGCGGAAAAGTGTTTCTCCCCGGGGGCTCTGACTCTACTCTGACCCTCGAAGCCGAACACCTCTACCTGGTCAATCCCGGGAGTGTCGGCCAACCCAGGCAGAAAGACAACCGAGCGCGTTACCTGGTCTTCGACACGGACCGCGAGGTCCTGTTTTTCCGAGCCGTCCCTTACGACATTCGAAAGGCTCAGGAGAAGATTCGGAAAGCCAAGCTGCCCGACTACCTCGCATTGCGTTTGCAGGACGGCATTTAGCTTCTGCCTTTCTGGAACCCATGCCCCGGCGAAGATCGTCGATCCTGTTTGTCGACTGGGACACATAGCATTCGGACCCATCTCCTGGCGCCCCGCGTGCTTTCCGTGGGGTTATGATCGGAATCGAAGGAGATCACCATGTTTGGGAGCAAACAAAGCAAGCTCAAGAACGGGACCGTTGTGACTCTTCGCCCCATGGTCAAGGAAGACGAGGAGGGGCTGTTCGAATTCTTCCAGGAACTGCCGGACGAATTGACCCTTTTCATTCGGCATAATGTCAAGGACAGGTCCGTCATTCAAGACTGGGCGCTACGTCTCAACTATGATCGCGTGTTGCCCCTCCTGGCGCTTGCGGGAGACAAGATTATAGGCGATGCCTCCCTTCATCGTGTTTCTCATGGGTGGAAGCGGCATATCGGTCGTGTGCGTGTGGTGGTTTCGCCGCAGTATCAACGGCAAGGACTGGCTACGCTCATGCTCAACGAACTGGTAACCCTCGGGCATGAACTGGGTCTCGAAAAGCTCTGGGCGGAGATACCGCTGGACTCCCCGGGTGCCATACGTGCCTGCAAAAATGCGGGGTTTGTCTGTAAGGCCGTCATCGAGGGAATGGTGAAAGACCTGCGCGATCAGAACATCGATGTGCTCATTATGGTGTGCGACATTCCAACCTTTTTCGACAAGCGATGGCGCCAATGCCAGTCCAAGTAGACTCGAGCTCTGCGTGCCGGGTGCACTGGGGACGATGGCGGAAGATTTGAGAGGAGATCCCACAGGCAGGCGCACGACTTCTGCCGGCTGGGGTCAGACACCCGTGAGGATTTCTCCGCGGCCGAAGACTGGGAGACGCTCTGAGAAATCCGCCTTCAATTCCACCGCACTCCGGTAGCGACGGTTCCAATCCTTTTCCAGGCATCTCAGGATCACAGACTCCAGCTCTTCAGACAGGTCGGGCTCAAGATTCCTCGGTCTCTCGGGCTCAGACTCCAGAATGATGTCCATCAGGACCTTCTCGTTGTCGTCGTAGAACGGTAGACATCCCGTGGAAAGGGCGTAAAGGATCACTCCCAGCGCCCAAACATCGCTTGCCAGACGACTGTTTCCGAGAATCTGCTCTGGAGCCATGAAGGGCCTGGAACCAATGACCGTGTTGCTGATGCTGCGCCGAGTCAGGTCCTTGCCGGTTCCAAAATCCAGCAGTTTCAGGATACCCTTGTGCGTGATGATAATGTTCTCCGGCTTGATGTCCCGGTGCATGATCTTGTCCGAATGGGCTCTCGCAACGATTTCGAGCAACTGAAGAAACGCGCTTTCCTTGGCTGCCGCATCCATCCCCTGCCCCAGAAGATCCTGCAGCGTGCTGCCCTCCACATACTCCTGGATGAGGATCACTTTTTCATCCTGTTTCACGACCTCTTTGAGATGCACCGAATTGGGGTGATCGCTCAATCGCTTCAGGATGGCCGCCTCACGGAGGAATTTCGTGTTCATCTTCTGAGAATGAGGAATCTTCGCAACGGCCAGGTCCCCGCTCTCAGGCTCCCTAACCAGCCAAACCTCACCATAACTGCCGAAGCCCAGTCGACGAATCTTCTCCCATTTCCCTCCTATCAAATCCAGAGTATCTGAAGTGACCGTCGGCTCGCGCCCCAGCATCCGGGTTATCCGCTGCAGAAACCCACGTCCCCTCTCCCTGAGACCATTCATGATGACGCGCCAAAGGCTCCGATCGGAAAGGCCCATCCATTCCTGGGTGAGGCTCGACTGGCCCCATTCAAGGAGCACATAAAACCGTGATGGAAAAGCATCGGAATCCATGGGAAGGATCCAGTATTCGTCAGCCCCGGCTTTCATCGCCTGCCTCACTTTCATGGCGCAATCGGCTGTGACCAGAAGCAGGACAGGTGTCCGAGACTTCACCAGCTTTCGAATGCGCTTCAGGTCCTGGTCCGGCCTCTTTCGTTGCTCATCCACCCGAACGACGATCAAGAGCAGATTGCCGCTCGTGAGGATCGGCTCCGCCTCCTGGATGCTTTCGGCTTTCCAGGCTGTGACTTCGGGCTCGCACTGTTCAAGCAATGCATCAATCTGCTGAATCTCGGAATCTTGGAGACGGATGAGCAACACACTGGGGAGAGGCATCTGCAACTCTCTCTAGCCACCCACAAGGGCTGAACGATAAGCATCACTTCGACGGTCGATCTACGCGATACTTCTCAGGATAAAACCATGAAGGGGACTGCATCAAGAATCCAGGGGGGCAAAGAGCCCGGGAGCCACGGAGACCGAGCACAAGGGATCACGGATGAAAAAAGGGCGGAAAGAAACTTTCCGCCCTCACTCTTAGGATCGTTCAGCAATGCCCGAAAGCATGCCTCGGCCTCTAGGCTGTTTGCCGGGCCTGAGCGCTCTCAGTGGTTGCCATGGGTCTCTTGACCACATAGGCCACGAACGTCGAGGCCACCAAAATGATGCCCGAAAGATAGAAGGCATAATCCAGGCTGCCCGTCGCATCCTTGATGTAACCGGCCAGCTGGGGAACGAAGAATGCGATACCCCAGCCCATGAACACCAGACCGTAGTTGAATCCCAGGTTCTTGGGACCGAAGAAGTCCGCGGTGAAAGCCGGCATCAGGGAGAGCCCGCCGCCATACTGCCAGAAGGCGATACCCACAGCCAGGAAGAGCAGGAAGACATTCCCGGATGCCATGATGTTGGGCATCAGGAACAGGCAGATGGCCGAAATGATGCCGTTCAGCACATAGGCATTGGCACGGCCGATCTTATCCGAATAGAGACCCGTGCCGACACGGCCGCTGGCATTCACCAGGCCGCCGAAAGAGGCGAGCAGCCAGGCATTGGCCGCAAAGAACGCGATGGTTGCAGCCGTCTTGTTGAGCATCGGGGTTGCATTGGCGATGACCAGGAGACCCGACTGGGAGGTGCCGATGAACATGAAAACCAGGGCGTAGAACTGCACCGTCTTCATCATGTCACGAGCTTCCCAGTCCACCGCCGTGAGGCTCGTTTTCATGGGTGCTCCGGACGCCACTTTCACAGGCGTTGGCGGTGCTGGCGGCACATAGCCGGGCTCCGGCCAGGCCAGCAGCTGTCCGGCGATGATGACAACGACGGCGAACAGTACACCCAGAGCGATGAAGCTTCCCGAGATCCCGTAGGCCCCAATCAGCCATTTGGCCAGCGGCGAGATGTAGAGCGCCGCACCGCCGTAGCCGCCGACGACCAGACCCACGATGAGACCGCGTTTGTGAGGTCCGAACCATTTCACGGCCGCAGGAGTGGGAGCGGCATAGCCGATGCCCATCCCCATACCACCCAGGATACCGAAGCCGATCACCAGGCCGGTGTAGCTCTTCATCAAACCGGAAATGATGCATCCGGCAGCGAGAAGCAGGCCGCCCGTCGTGGCGCCCACTTTCGGACCGTACTTATCCTGGATGCGACCGCCCGGAATCATGAAGCACGCAAAGACAACACCGCAAATGGCGTAAGCCCAGGTGGCCTGGGCATCCGTGAGATACACCCAGCCTTCGTTGAGGCCGGTCATGGCGCTGCCGGCAGGATGATCGGGTTTATACAGCAGAGCGGCCTTCCAAACGCTCCAAGCGTAAAGAATTCCCAAACAAAGGTTGACAGCTGTACCGGCGAAAGTAACCACCCACGCTTTTCCTGGAACTTTGTCGACTGGACCTGCCATCTTTCACTCCTTTAAAAAGCGTCGCCTAGAGTCAATAATTAAAAAATTGCTTTAGACTCCCCTGCTCACCATATATGACCCCACTGTAAGGATCCTAAACATGCAACAGGGACCTCCGTTGACAAATGATTGCACTCATAAAGCCTTACATTAAATGGGTACAATGAGAGCTGGTCTAAGAACTGCCAAGCAACGTGTAATAATAAGCCGTGCAAGCGATGCAATCGAGTTCCGAAAGCGAATAAAAAACCAGCTTCGAGCCGAGCGATTCGTATGGAATGAGATTCAAGAGGAAAGAAGAGAAACAAAATGCATGGAAACTGCCCAGTATTGACGCCGCCCACCTCCTTTCCAGGCTCCCCTGAAGCTGCCGAGAACCCTTTTCAGATCCATCATTGCCCCCCTCACACTTCAGTCAGAAGTCCTCTTCGATCTCTTTATGACACGCACATGATACCGTGTCAAGCCGATTTGTTATTGATTTTATATTGTTACGAAATGCACAAAAGGGCCGCATCCATGGACTCAGAAGACAGCATGGCATCGTTCTGCACGGATCAGCCTTCTCGCGAAGGCAAAGCCCATAAAATGGGCTAATATAACTACGAAAACACCTTCTATGACAGTGACTAGGCCAAACGATCCGGAGCATTCAGGTGTATGTGATCGATCCCCTCTTTCAGGAAGAAGCGGCTCTCCTTGACCTTCTTTTCCAGCAATCCCGTTGTCAGGATGATCTTGTGTCTCGCCTCGAAGCTGCTGAGACTCTTCACGGCGGCCAGTGAAACCACCGTTTCCAGACAGATCGCGTAAAGGATCTCCCCCTCACGGTTCATGGCGACCAGATCCACTGGACGATCTTGAATTCTCGGGGGCATATAGTCGGCCACCGCAACATATCCGGCATCACTGAACAGGCCAAAAAGCCGACAGCACAAGGTGTGTCGCACAGAATGGTCATTCCGGAAAGCGCGCGGAATCTCGCGCCAGGCTGCTTCCAAAGCGTCCTTCCAGGTATTGACGACACCGCCTTCCATGGTCTCCATGGGTTCTCCCTTCCTCGCAGTCGATGAATAAAGTATTCAGCTTCTGCCATCCCTAACGAAAAGTCCGCTGCGAGTCAAAGGGATTTGGGATAGCCGCTTGACGGAAGGGGGTGGAGACGGTTATGGTCGCCGGCGCGTCAAGTCCGCATTAGGCGAAGCATCATTCAACGCGGCCTCCAGGCCGCTGCGTTGGTTGTATTCTCGCACGCGGCGAAAGGTCCGGTCCATCTCACAGGCGACCCCGGGATGCCGTCGGACCGGTTTTGATACGGAGAAGCTCTGCGGCCGATAGACCGATGTCATCCGGCCCGATTGGAGGTCCCATGGAGGTTGTTTCAACAGATTTCCCCGAAGTGCTTCTGATTCGTCCCCGTCTGTTCCATGATCGGAGAGGGCATTTTCTTGAGATTTATCAGCATGAACGTTACGCAGAATGGGGCATGACCCACCATTTTGTACAGGATAATGTCTCCTTTTCGACCCAGGGCGTTCTGCGCGGACTTCATTATCAGCTTGGACAGCCACAGGACAAGCTGATCGTGGTCCTGAACGGCCGCATCTTTGATGTGGCCGTCGATATACGCAGGAATTCTCCCCACTTCGGACGCTACACCACGGCAGTTCTCTCATCCGATGACTATACCCAGTTGTTTGTTCCCAAAGGATTTGCCCACGGCTTCTGTGTCCTCAGCCAGACAGCAACCGTCCTCTACAAGTGTACCGACTATTACTCACCGTCTCAGGAGCGGGGCATTCGCTGGGATTGCCCCGGCCTGAGCATCCCCTGGCCATTGAAAGAGCCTATCGTGTCCGACAAGGATTTGGCTCTGCCCGTCCTGGAATACATTTCGGCCGACGATCTCCCTGCCCATCCGTCGTTGGAGGCCTGATCCTACTGCCGCGAGTCATTCTTCGCAGGGACTCCGTCGAGAAGTCTTTGGGCTGGATGAGGCCCCAGGGATCTGGTATAGTAGTTTGGTAAGCAGGGGGGCGGTGGAGAAGATACATTGTTCAGCAGGAGGATGGAAACATGCCATACGGTGCTGTAGTGCAGAAGCTCGATACGGTGTTGGTCTCCGGAACCGTCAAGGTTGCGGTGCTTCCTGAAGTGATGAAATCCCTGAATCTTCAGCCGGGCCAGACCGTCGACGATGAGACCGGCAAGAAGATCGTCGAGGAAAACGATCGGTTGACGCGGGTGAAAAACTAGCAGCTTTGTCGTTCGGCAATGTCTCAACGCACGGTGTCGCTCCTTCGTGACGAAAACCTGGGCCTCTGAAGCTCGGGTTTTTTTATTAATCTTGTTCTATGTCCTCTAATAGGATAGGCCTTCCCCGCTGTCTCAACCCCCCACTCAGCTGCACAGGCGCGGATTCCGGGGGGCCCGCATTGAGCGTGATCTGTTCCCCGTCATCCCTTTCCACCCTGGAGAGAGGTTCGCAATGGACATAGAGAGAATTCGCGAGCTCATAGAGCCAGCCCTTCAGGAATTTGGCGTCGTCGACCTGACCCGAGAGCTCGTGCGCTTGAACAGCGTCAATCCGCCGGGCAACGAACTGCAGGTCGCGGAGTTCATCGCTCGCTACGCAGAAAGGAACGGGTTGCAGGCCACTTTGCGGCCTTTTGTCCCTGGCCGAGCCAACGTAGTGGTTCGGCTGCAAGGCGCAGGAAAAGGTCCTGGGCTTATGTATTGCGGGCACCTCGACACGGTCCCAACGGGGGAGCTTGACTGGGATTGGTCTCCCTTTTGTGGTGATTTGGTGAACGGGCGTATTCTGGGGCGTGGATCTGCTGATATGAAAGGCGGAGTGGCAGCCATGCTGACCGCAATGGCCGTCATACACCGTGCCGGGATTCAGCTGCCTGGAGACATGGTCTTTGCCGGTGTGGCAGGAGAAGAGGTGGATTGCCTGGGCTCCACCCAGCTCCTGGCCGACGGAGGGCTGACAGGCATGGGATGGCTGGTTCTGGGCGAGCCGACTCGTCTCGATCTGGTTCCCGCTCATAAAGGCGCATTGCGTGTCCAGGCGATCACCCATGGCCGGGCTGCTCACGGTGCTGTACCGCATTTGGGGGTCAATGCTTTGGTGCATATGGCTCACCTCATCCAGGGCATCGCATCCCTCAAGATGGAGGCGCCTTCCCATCCATTGCTTTCACCCCCAACCTTGAGCATCAACCAGGTGATGGGAGGCCATGCCATCAACATCGTTCCAGATCTGTGCAAGGCTGACATGGACATTCGGACCGTTCCGGGGCAGTCCCATTCGGCCGTTCTGGACCAGCTCGAGGCAATCGCGAGGGAGCTGACCTTCCGCCTGGCCGATTTTCGGGCTGAATTCATCGTTCTGCACGAACGACCTCCCGTGGAGACCTCTGTGGACGACCCGCTGATGGCGGCAGCCCGGTGGACCATGGAATGCCTCACGGGAAAGCCGCCTGCAATCAGAGGCATCAGCTACTTCACGGACGCATCGGTTCTTCAGCCGGCAACAGGCATTCCCGTTCTCATCGCAGGCCCCGGAGACGAGGCACTGGCTCATCAGAGAAATGAATCCGTTGAAGTCGAATCCCTGCTCGCTGCACAACGATTCTACGCTGTGTTGCCATACGCACTCTTCGGATTGTTGTGAGGAGATACTTCTTCCATCCTCTCGTGGCTCCACACGGATAGGGACGGACATTCCTGCTCTGAGAGTGAGATACGGCCCCCATTCTACAGTCTGGTGATTTGGACTCAGCTTTCATGAGCACCCCATGATCGAGCGGGCACGGGACATGCCCAAATCCGTCTCTGGATTCGAGGGTTTTATCTCGCTTCAAAAGGACGCGATCAGGAGCGTCCGGTCGTGCGGGCTGCGACCGGGATGCAGGCGGAATGCATTCTGCCATCCTCTCCCTTTGATGCCTGTTGGCATGACTGACCGAATGCCAGAGGGAACCACCTTTCAGCATCTGATTGAGAACGCTGCTGAAACCAGCGCTCCCACGACATTCCCATTGACTTGAGGGGAAGCCGGAGATTATCAATAGAGCAGCAAAGCTGCGGGCAATGTGAATTTATCATGTGTGAATTCGAAAGGTTAACAGCAGAACAGGGTGATCCGCATGGCCCCATTCACCAACATGTGACGACCGAGACGACTTGAATGTACCTGGTAGCCCTGAAAATGCTTGTGGGGGATCGCGGGAAGTACCTGGGCCTCATCATGGGACTCACTTTCGCGGCTCTCCTCATTACGCAGCAGTCGTCGATCTTCACCGGTTTGATGACCCGAACGTACAGCTTCATCAACGACCTCTCCCAGCCGGACATTTGGGTCATGGACCCCAAGGTGCAGTTCATCGACGATATCAAGCCGCTTCAGGACACCGAGATTCTCCGGGTGCGCGGCGTCACCGGAGTTGAATGGGCCGTTCCGCTCTATAAGGGCCTCCTGAAGGCTCGCCTGGAAGACGGGAATTTTCAGATCGTCAACGTATTAGGCCTCGACGATGCGACGCTTATCGGGGGTCCGCCGGTCATGATCGAGGGAAGCCTCTCCGATCTCCGCACGCAGGATGCGATCATCGTCAATGACGTGGGAGCTGCCACCCGGCTGGCCAGGAAGCCCGAGGAGCCCGGGGGCAGCCCCATTCCCCTCAAGGTGGGCGATGTCCTGGAGATCAACGATCGGCGTGCCGTCGTAGTCGGGATTTGCCGGGTGTCGCGTACCTTTCAGTCTCAGCCGGTGATCTACACCACCTACAACCGGGCGATGACCTTCGCCCCCAGGGAGCGCAAGCTCCTTTCCTTCATTCTTGTGAAGGCGGGCGAGGGACTGGATCCCAAGGAGCTGGCTGAAAAGATCGAACGGAATACCGGGCTGGCGGCATACACGGCTCAGGAGTTCAAGGACCTCTCCTTTGACTTCTACATGAAGAACACCGGCATCCCCATCAATTTCGGGATCGCCGTCATGCTGGGGTTCTTTATCGGAACGGCCATTGCCGGTCAGACTTTCTATAACTTCACCCTGGAGAACCTGCGCTACTTTGGAACGCTGAAAGCCATGGGGACGACCAACGGGGTCCTTCTGCGCATGATCATCCTTCAGGCCCTGGTGGTTGGGGCCCAGGGGTTCGGGTTGGGGGTCGGCGCCGCCGCTCTCTTCGGCCACCTCATGAGAGGCACGCAGCTGGCTTTCCGGCTGGTTCCCCAGATCCTTCTCCTTTCGGGGGGCGCCATTGCCGTCATCGTTGTCTTCTCGGCCCTCGTCAGCATCCGTAAGGTCATGAAGCTCGAGCCGGCCATCGTTTTCAAGATGTAGGGGATCCATGTCCAATGGCGGTACGGCAGTAACCCTGCGAGGCGTTACCAAGTCTTACGGCGCAGGCTCCTCCCGTGTTCAGGCCCTGCGCGGCGTGGACCTGGATGTGCACGTGGGGGAGATGCTCATGCTGGTGGGGCCCTCGGGCTGCGGCAAGACCACGCTCATCTCCGTGGTGGCCGCTATCCTCGACCACGACGAAGGCGAGATCATCGTTTTCGACCGGGATCTCCGGTCCATGAGCCAGATCGATAAGACGCGCTTTCGCGGAGCGAACCTGGGTTTCGTCTTCCAGGCCTACAACCTGATCCCGAGCCTCACCGTGGCTGAGAACGTCGCCATTCCCCTGCTGATTATGGGGAGTCGGCGATCCACTGCGCTGAAGAGGGCCGTGGTGATCCTTGAAGCCGTTGGGCTGGGTGACAAGCTGGCGGCCCTGCCTTCCGCGCTTTCCGGCGGCCAGCAGCAGCGGGTGGCCATCGCCAGGGCCCTGGTCAACAACCCGAGGCTCATCGTCTGCGACGAGCCCACGAGCGCCCTGGATGCGGACACCGGTCGGCTGGTGATGGATGTTCTTCGTCAGAGCGCCCTGTCGGCGAACCGGGCCCTCATCATCGTGACTCATGACAACAGGATTCTCAGCTTTGCCGACCGTGTCGCCCGAATGGACGACGGGAGGATAATATTGGTCGAACCCCAGGTGGCGACCTCGTAGGAGCTTCGATGGTCAGAAAGGTCATCCTTCCGGTCCTTGCCGTCATCGGCTTGTTTTTTGCCGTTTGGATGGTGCAGCAGGGTTCAAAACCCATCGTCCACTCTCAGCCCGTGGCGGACCCTCCTCGGGTGGAATTCACCAGCCGGATCTCCGGCGCGGGCATCGTCGAGGCCAGCACCCGGAATATCTCCGTCGGCTCTCATCTTCCGGGAATCGTGACCCGGCTTCACGTGGAAGTCGGTCAGAGCGTTCAGGTCGGAAGCCCCCTCTTTTCCATCGATGACCGGGCAGCCATTGCCGATCTGGCAGTGCGCGAAGCCAGGGTGCAGGAAGCGCAGGCCGTGCTCCAGGATCTCAAGGCGCAGCTGCGGATCGCAGAGAGAGTGAAAGACCCGAGGGCCATCAGCATCGAGGAGCTGAACAAGCGTCGGTTTGCGGCCATGGCGGCCGAGGCTCGCCTGGCCGTTGCCGTCGCCGAGGTCGAGGCGTTGCGCGTGGACCTCGAACGGTTGACGGTTCGAGCCCCTGTTTCCGGGGTAATCCTCCAGGTCAACATCCGGCCCGGCGAGTATGCACCGAGCGGCGTGACGGCCGAGCCGCTCATCCTCCTGGGAAGCCTGGACAGGCTTCATGTCCGGGTCGACATTGACGAAAACGATGCCTGGAGATTCAGCGAGCAGGCCCCGGCCCTGGCGTTCGTCCGGGGCAATCCTTCGCTGAGGACCAGTCTCAAGTTCGAGTATATCGAGTCTTATGTCATCCCCAAACGCTCCCTGACGGGGGAGAGTACGGAGCGGGTCGACACCCGGGTCATGCAGGTCGTTTACAGCTTCAATCGCCGGGACCTTTCGGTGTTTCCGGGCCAATTGATGGATGTCTTCATCGAGGACCGCTCATCGCAGCCCCCTGCTCCCGCGAAGGCCGATGGACCGGCGCAGAAGTCTTGAATTCCAGCCCCTCCCTCTCCACCCTGTTTGAGACCGATCCCTGGGCGGAGCGATGGGAGGGCTCATTCCGGGAAGCGGACGCTGTCCGGGCCGGGGGGCAGGCATCGTGTTTCGACGACGTCCATGACAGTGCTTCCCCAATTGCATTCGATCATCGAAGGAGTCTGCGGGTGAACAGGATTCCGTGTGTCGGCGAAAAGGCGCCTCTTTTCGAAGCCATGGCCTTTCACGGCGGGATGGAAGTGGAAGTGCACCTCTCCGGCTACGAAGGCCGGTGGGTGGTCCTGGCCTTCTTCCCCGGTGATTTCACCTGCGTCTGCCCGACGGAGATCGCAGCAGTGGCCGTCAAGTACCCGGCTTTTCAGGAGCTCGGTGCCGAGGTTCTCATGGTCAGCACCGACACGGTGAGGACGCACCGGGAATTCCAGGAAAACCACCTTTCCCGGATGGTGCCGGGAGGCGCCAGGTTTCCGCTCGTGGCCGATCCTCTGGGCGCTGTCGGCAGGCTCTACGGGGTCTACGACGCTGACGCGAAGAGCGAGCTTCGGGGCCATTTCATCATCGATCCGCAAGGTGTCATTCAGTCCCTGGAAGTCGTGGCCGCACCGCTGGGAAGGAGCCTCACAGAGATTCTCCGCCAGCTCAGGGCTCTCAGGGAACACGAAACGACAGGGCGCTGGATGCCCTGTGGCTGGGAGCCCGGAAAACCGACATTGGCCCTGGCGGACGAAACGGGGGAGCCAACCAGACCCTGGGACACCTGGAAGCCCCGAAACGCCTTCTGAATCCGCGTTGCGAGCCATCGTGCGATCCTTGCTTTCCAAAATTGGGTGGACTCGTCCGAAAAACAGGAGAAATCTGGGTTTTCGATCCCCGCTCAACTGAAGCCTCACAATTCCTTTCCTAACTCTTGAGCTCTGGGGATGTTGCCAGGAGCGAAATCACGACTCGGGCTTCCTTCATCGTATTGCTATCGTGTTGCGGAACTCCCCACATTGGGGGAAGGGTATGGGGAATGGATAAGAAAAGGTCCTGGGATTTTCTCCCAAGCCCTTGTTTTTACCGGCTCCCATTCGTGGCCTCATTCACGAACGAATTGCCAGGAGTACCAATGGAAGTTCTCAGGACGATTGCAGAGCAAATCTGATCCCGCCTCCCGCTCAGATTCTCCAGCCATACTGCGAGAATGACCAGCTGAGACCAAATAGCACGGGGACCAAAATTTAGTCTTGAGCCTAAAGAAACGTCCATGAAAGGCGCGACGGGCTTGTTTTATGTTAACGGGAGAGTGAGAGATGCTCTGGCAATGAATTTGGCATCAGGCAACAAGGTTGGCGGTCATTTCAAATGTCATGTGAAGGGCATGTCTATTGATCTCTGAGCCTCTATGAGACAACCCAGTTTGCAGCCCCATTTCGTTCCCAAGCGGCACCCTGTCGCGGTCCATTCGCGGTCATCTCAATAATACCAAGATAATTCAATTTGTTATCCTCTAAAAAAAGCCCGGGCATTCCATTGAGATGCTCCTGGCACCCGGCTTGCCAATGTGGAACGCAACACCTCAACAAACGGGCAATAGCAGGCGAGCCAATACATTTCTAACCACAAGGAGAAGCCAATGAATAAGATGGCATTTGTCATCATCTTATCGGCAGCATTAGCCCTTTCTGCAGTTTGCCTTGCATTCGAGATTCCTGAACGTGGCGCAATCGACATTATGAAGGCCGTGGACGGTTCCCAAAAGTGGGTCTTCCAACCCGCCGGCCTGTTCATTGATGGTTCCTCCCCGGCTGTCGGACCTGACGGGACCGTTTACGTCGGAAGCATGGGCGGATACTATTCCGGCACCGGCAAAGGGATGGGGCTCTACGCCGTGAATCCCGACGGTTCCGAAAAATGGTTCTTTCAAACCTTCTGGGGCCCCGTTGTCGCGCCTCCCGCCATTGGCCCGGACGGCACCGTTTATGTTGTAAGCTCCTCTTCCAACTGGGGTTCCAAAGTCTACGCGCTGGACCCTGAGAATCACGATGTAAAATGGGAAACCGACATCGACGACCTGGTCTATTGTTCACCCGCAATAGGCAGCGATGGGACGATCTACATCGCATCTTTCGGAGAGAACAGCTATTCACTATCCTTTCTCTATGCCCTCGACCCCGCCAACGGAGACGAGAAGTGGTCGTTCATCCTGGGCTCGGCGAGAAGCGTAAGGTCGCCGGTGATCGGCGCTGACGGTACGGTCTTCGTTGTAAGCTCCAACACCTCTTCTCTGTTTAACAGCTCTGCAATAACCGCTGTCCAGGCTCAGGATTCGCCGCCGACTTTGAATACCCACAGTTACTGGACTGGCACAGGCATTGGCTCTGCCTTTCCACCGGCGATCGACTTTGATGGCACAATGTACTTTCCGGGCTCCGATGGCGCCATCCATGTTCTCAGCCACGACCTCCAGCTCAAAGCGCAATTTCATCCGGAAATCCCCGGAGTCGTAGCACAGCGCTGTACCTTCAGTTCCTCCCCGGTGATTGGCCCTGACGGCACCCTATACATCGGAGCCACCGTATTTGAAGCTGGCACCTCTAAACTTTATCCCAGGCTCTTCGCCATCAGCCGTCAAGGCGTCACCAGGTGGTCCCTGGACGTCAAGGCCTACGTCCTCACGCCGGCCGCGGCCGCAGACGGAAGCATAGTTTTCGGGACACTTGGCAGCATGTTCTACAGCGTTGAACCCAAATTGACATACGGCCAAATCAAATGGACCCGTGACGTAGGTCTGAGTAGTCTTTGTTACGGCAGTGACAGATCTCCTGCAATTGCCACTGATGGCACGATCTACTACGGAAACGGATCGCTTCATGCCATCAGGAGCTTCTCCGGAGGTCTGGCCGCTTCCCCGTGGCCCATGTTCCAGCAGAATGCAAAGCACACCGGAAAAGCGCCCGTGCAATACGGTAGGATTCTGTGGAAGAAAATGGTTCCCATCAAGTGACATGATAATCGGATCTCGTGGCGAGCTCCGGTCAGACGGCCGGGGCCAGCCGCCACAATAACGTGAGCAGAATCACCCGCACTTTCCTGAACGTTGTCCGGAAATCGCAGATTCGAATCCTCATTGACATTCAGGAGCGCCAGTCTATACTCATCGCAACCACTCCACAAATCTCTCTACACATTCTCGTTGCGCTGCCAAGAAAGAAGATCATTTTGCATTTTGCTGCCACCTCAGACGGGGGGGAGAGGGGGAGACGCAATGCATCATGTTCGATCGGTGTTTCGAAATTCATTTCGAAATTCACCTGCGGATCATCTGTCGGCGGCTCACCAGCCCTATGCGGCTAAGCTCGAACCCTGGCATTCTGCCCTGCCTCCGAACATTCTGCTGCGTTCGACACAGTGTACCCCTTCAGCCGGGCCAGGAAGCTGCGCGCAGGCTATGATAGTTTGCAGCGATGGTGTTGAAATGGGATACCGCTGAAAAGGAGAAGTCATGAGCCCTGTCAGGAGGAATTGGATCGATGGGCTGCTTCGTGAAGGCTACAGGGTGTTCTGCTTGGTACTCTCATCACTTCTCAGCATCTGCGTCGTTGGCTCCAGTCAGGCGCAGATCACTCTCGACGGCACCATGGGACCGAAGGGACCGCTATCCGGTCCCCACTTCACTATCGGCGCCGAGCTCGGCCGAACTCGTGGAGCCAATCTTTTTCACAGCTTCGGACAGTTCAATATCCGAAAGAGCGAAAGCGCCACGTTCACCGGTCCGGGAAACATCGAGAATATCGTGGGGAGAGTCACTGGCGGAAATGTATCCAGCATTGATGGTCTCCTCATGTCCGATATCGACGGCGCAAACTTCTACCTCATCAATCCCAGCGGCGTTATCTTCGGACCCGATGCTCAACTCGATGTCAAAGGGTCCTTTCATGTGAGCACGGCCGATTACCTCCGGTTCGCGGACGGAACTCGGTTTTATGCCAGTCCCTATGAATCCAGCGTCTTGTCCGTCTCTCCTATCGAGTCCTTCGGGTTCCTGGGCGACTCGGCAGCACCTATAGCTGTCGACAAAAGCATCCTCGAGGTTCGATCCGGTAAGACTCTATCCGTCGTCGGCGGAGACATCGAGATCGTTGGCGGAGGCAATTCCGGCTTTCTTCAAGCGCCAGGCGGCCGCATCAATCTGGCGAGTGTGGCCTCGTCTGGAGAGGTCATTCCCAATGCATCCGATGAACACCCAGGCCTCTCCGTTGACTCGTTTCCACGACTTGGCAGCATATCGCTCATCGGAGGAGTCGACCTGAATGCCAGTGGTGATTCAGCTCCCAATGGCAGCATTTATATACGTACGGGGCAGCTGACAATGAGCGGTGCGGACGGTGAGCTGGCATCCGTTCGAGCCAACAACAACGGCAGTCTGGATGGAGAAAGAACCGCCATTGACATTGATGTAGCCGGGCAGTTTTCTCTGACAGGCGGCGAGGTCGTGGCTTCAAGCTACGCATCAGGTAACGCCGGGGATATTGTGATCAAGGCTGGCAGCTTTGTAGCCATTCCGGACACAGAAATCCACAAGCCTGCTTATGTAATCTCCGCCTCGCATGCATCTGGAAATGGAGGGAACATTGAACTGACTGCCGGGGATGTCACAGTCAAGGACGGGGCTTTCATAGAGACTACATCGCTGGGCGAGGGCATCGGCGGCGACATTAGAGTGAATGCAAGAAAATTGGATATCTATGACGGAGGGTATGTCGGGTGCGAAGCGAAAGGCACCGGTACGGGGGGGAGGTTGTCAGTACAAGCTCAAGAAATCACAATCTCCGGTAAAGAGAGTGGAGGAGTCATAACTGCCTTGGGGAACTACGGCGGATCTGCCGGCGGCAACGTCGGGGATATTCATGTGACTACTGATAGTCTCAACATATTCAACGCAGAGATCAGCTCCTCCACCTTCGGTGCAGGCCATGCAGGAAACATAGACTTGACAGCTCAAGACATCTATATCCAGGGGTCGGATTTCTCTAATGTGTACACGGGTATATTTGCCAATACGTTCGGTAGAGGAAATGGGGGCAACCTGGACGTCAAAGCGAGCAACTTGACACTGGATCATCACGCCAGCCTGCAAGCTTGCGCATTCGGCACCGGGAGCGGCGGAAATTTGCGCCTGGATACCGGGAATCTTGTAATCACGGATGCATCCCTTGTCACAAACTCAGGAGCGTTTGGGCTAGGGAGAGGAGATGTTGGTGATCTGGAAATCTCTGCAAAGAATATTTTGGTTTCGGGTCCGGAGCGTTCCGATGATCCATGGGGCAGAGACTCCACTGGGATTTTCGCGGTTGTTGGCCACGGAAGCAGCGGCGATCTGCGGATCCAGAGTGATACATTCACACTCACAAACCGAGCTACCGTAACAGCAAATTCCTGGGGCAGGGGACGCGGCGGCAACATTGAGATGGATGTCGGCACTTTGAACATTCTGAACGGGGCCAATGTCACTTCGAGTGCATACGGCTCAGGGGGCGGAGGCAATATACTTGTAAACTCCCGTGAACTGCTCATATCTGGTGTCCATCCTGAAGTAGTCGGCAACACCTTGAGTCGCTCGGGAGTAGCGTCACAGTCCACACCGAAGGGTGGCGATGCGGGCCGGATCAGGATCATGACCGAAGGCCTGGAAATTCTGGATGGTGGCCGCATCTCCACCGAAACCTTCGGCAAAGGGGCTGGAGGCGACATCGAAGTCTTTTCAGAAAACCTTCTGGTAGCAGGTACGAACCTGGACATGAAGGCATTCATGCTTGAAAACGCTCGTGACCCCAATGGAAATAACATCAGCCTTGAGCAGGCCATCAGACTCGCCAGTTCAGGCATTTCGGCCGGTTCAAATGGGTCCTATCTTGGAATGGCTGCAACTGGAAGTGGCGGAAGTGTGCACATTGAGTCGAGCGACATCGAATTGACCGATCACGGATTCATTGCCTCAAGCACAACGAGCGCGGGAGACGGCGGAAAAATCGAAGTGTGGAGTGACCGAATGAGGCTCACTTCAGGCGGAGAAATCAACACCTCCAGCCAGTTCGTGGGCAATGCCGGAGCCATAGAACTCCATGCTAAGAAGTGGGCTTCTATGCGCGGGGCGCTGGATGAGATGAGCAGCGGCGTCTACAGCAATGCAAGCGACCTTGGAAGTGCAGGCAGTATTTCCATCAGAGCTCCGAGGCTTTCAATCGCGGATGGAGCAGAAGTCGACACCTCATCCGAAGGGAGCGGGCGAGGGGGGGAGATAGGGATCGAGGTGGACCGGCTACTTCTGACTAACCACGGACGCATTTCTGCCAGAAGCTCAGGGAGTGGTGACGCGGGGAATATCTTACTGAGCGTTCCCGACACCATGATGCTGAGGAACAGCACCATCAGCACCGATTCCCAGAATGCGGACGGCGGGGATATCTTCATTCACCGAGGTTACATGGTTCGACTCACGGACAGCGAGATCACAGCCAGTGTCGGTGGTGGAAGAGACACGGTGGGAGGCAACATCCTCATAGAACCCAGAATGGTGGTTCTCAACGGCAGCAGGATTACCGCCAACACTTTTGAGGGCCATGGGGGGAACATCAACGTCATGGGGAATTTTCTGGCCGATCCGTCCAGCATCGTTGAAGCGGAGGCGCAATCCAAGCTGGGTATTAACGGAACCGTGGATATCCGCACACCCATACGGGATCTTGCTGGGGCGGTGGAGCCCCTGCCTAAAGACTTCGTAAACGCCCCGGGACTTCTGCGGGAGCCGTGTGAAACGCGCTACCGAGAGAAGAAACAGGGAAGCCTGCTGGTGAAAGGGCGTGACGGCGTGACCTTTGAGCCGGGCTCGCCAATGCCGAGCCCATTGCGCTGACATCGCCCATAAATCGCTGAGGCAAGATGGGGCACACTGCGGTCGAACAGACCAAGACGGTCACTTCCGACGTTTTTCAGGGGGGAATTGGTGCGGGGGAAATACATTAGTGGAAAAGGAAGACACTCTTTCAAACAGGCATTGGCTGCTTTGGCTGGAATGATCTGGATCCTTCTCCACTGTCAACCCATGCTTGCCCAGGAAGGAGTGATGGTTTTGCCCGGCGCCCGTCCGCCGGAGATTCTCCCTGCGTTTCCCGAAGAAAAGCCACCCAGCCTATCAGCCCCGGCATTGCCGGTACCCGCTCCGCAGGAGCTTACCCCCGCTGAAAAGCCTGTTCGAAGTGTCTTTGTACGAACAATCCGCCTGATCGGTCATACGGTTTTCAGCGACGATGAGCTGGCTCAGGTGACCAAATCTTACATCAATCGCTACCTGACCGCCCTCGATCTGGAAGCCCTTCGCCGGGCGCTGACGGTTCACTACATCCAAAACGGCTACATCAACTCCGGCGCCCTCCTCCCGGATCAGGAAGTGATGGATGGCATCATCACTTTTCAGATCATCGAAGGACGGCTGATGGATATCGTCATCGAGGGGAACAAATGGCTGACGACTGGTTACCTGGAAGATCGCATCGCCTTGGGGTCCGGCCCCCCCCTCAACATCAACGATCTGCAGGAGCGCATGCAGCTGCTGCAGCAGGACAAGAACATCCGTCGATTGAATGGAGAGCTGAGCCCCGGTGCGGCCCTCGGAGAGAGCGAGCTCAAGGTGAGGGTGGAGGAGAACTTCCCCTTTAGCGTCTCACTCGGATTCAACAATTACCAGTCCACCAATGTGGGGGCTGAGCGGGGATTTGCCACCCTCACCCACCGAAGCCTTACCCGCCATGGAGACACCCTGAGCTTCACCTACGGGAGGTCCGAAGGGGCAGATCCTCAGATCGACACATTTTACGCACTCCCTGTTACGCCCTGTGACACGACCCTCACTCTGCGCTACAGGAAAAACGACTACGCCAATGTTCGGGAGCCATTCAACCAGTTGGATACAGAGAGCGAGTCGGACAGCTACGAGGTCTCTTTGCGGCATCCCGTCTACCACACGATGCGCCAGGAAGTGACCTTGGGCGTCACAGGCGAGTACCTCCAAAGCAAGACATTCCTCCTGGGAGAGCCGTTTTCCTTCTCTGAAGGAGTCCAGGACGGCAAGTCCACCGTAATGGCCATTCGATTTCTTCAGGAATGGCTCTACCGCACCCAGACCCAGGTCCTTGCCGCACGATCCCGATTCAGTGTGGGCATCGATGCTTTCGGTGCCACCACCAATCCCTCTCCCCTCCCGGACGGGCAGTTCTTCGCATGGCTTGGCCAATTCCAATGGGCCAGGATCTGGGGATTTCACGACATTCAGACCATATTCCGCTCAGATCTTCAGCTCTCGCCGGATCCCCTGCTAGCCCTGGAGCAAATCCCCGTCGGGGGTCGATACAGCGTGCGAGGTTACCTGGAAAATCAGCTGGTGAGGGACAATGCGTTCATCACATCCCTGGAAGCCAGAGTCCCTCTGGTGCAGAACCGACGATGGGCCGATTACCTCCAAGTCGCACCCTTCATAGATATCGGCACAGCCTGGAACAATGAGTTTCCGACGCCATATCCCAGGATCATCGCCGGCATCGGCGTCGGACTGCGGTGGGGCGCTACAGTGGTGAGCGAGCCATTTCCACTCAGGCCGGAATTCGAGATCTATTGGGGTTATCAGCTCGTGGACGTGGACAATCAAGGCGACACTTTGCAGGACCACGGCATCCATTTACAGTTCTTGCTGAACGCATTCTGAAGCGATCGCGAGAAGCATGCCCGAGCATTCAGCCCCTGCGCCCGTAGAGCACGTGGGTGTATAGTCTGTTATTCTCCCAGCTGCGGGCGAACTGTAGAGCATGTGGGCTGCCGATCAATCCGGAAAGACGGCAATAGACGTGAACGGCATTGAGCTCATGCTGGAGCCGGGCGCGCACCAACCTCGCCAGGATGAGCCACTTTTGCCTCATTTTTTCCACAAACCCTCTGCTTCTCATGGCGACCTCCTTTGACCTCTGTTGACATCATGTCTCTCTTCTCCAAGTTCTTTGTGAGGTCAGTTGTCGGCTATAAGAAGCAACTGGTGTACCAGAAGGACCCAAGGCTTGGACTCAGGTCTTGGTCCTTTCTATTCCAAGCGTCTATGCGGATATCCAATGTATATTATCTGGTGATGGTCATCCGAAGGGGAACAGCATGGACTTCAAGGCAATCAGCAGAAGCAAACTACGTTGACGTAGATGAGGTGTTCTTATTCTGTGTCGGAACTGTTCAATTCATTCTGCCCGTATCGACAGCACATTCAACTGGGTTGCATACTGTCAACCATGTTGGCATTCATCCACTTCTCAAATATCGGACTGGCTGACTACCAAGTGTTTTCAGGATGTTCACACTGATGAAGCCATTGAACTCAAAGTCCGTAGCGTTTCATTTTCTTCGCCAGTCCAAATCGGCTGAGCCCCAGTTGCAATGCAACCCTGGTCTTATTTCCTCCATGCTCTTCAAGCATCCGAATCAGGATCGTCTTTTCCATATCGCCAACCATATCCCTAAGGTTGCCTTCCGCCCGAGGGGAGTGCTGCGTCGTCATTGAATGCCTGATGATTTTGTCCGATAGGTGAAAACTCTCTATGTATGAATTCCCTTCGGCCATGAGCACCGCCCTTGCGATCTCGTTCTCTAGCTCTCTCACGTTTCCGGGGAAAGGGTATGAGCAAAGGCAGGCAAGAGCTTTTCGGCTGATGCCTCGAACGGCTCTGTTGAATCTTTGATTTGCTTTCCTCACGAAATGATTGGCCAGGATAGGAATGTCTCCCTCTCTTTCCCGAAGGGCCGGCGCCCTTACGGTGAAAACACTGAGCCGGTAGTAGAGATCTTCCCTGAAGGCCCCTTTACGCACGTCCTCCTCCAGATTGCGGTGAGTAGCCGCAACCACTCTCACGTCCACCTTTCTGACATCGTTGGAACCGAGCGGCCTGACCTCTCCCTCCTGAAGTACCCTGAGCAGGCTGACCTGCATGGCCGGTGACATCTCCGCCACCTCGTCGAGGAAAATGGTTCCGCCATGGGCTTCTTCGAAAAGGCCTCTCTTGTCGGTGGCTGCCCCTGTGAAAGCTCCCCGCTTGTATCCGAAGAGCTCACTGGACAGGAGTGACTCTGGGATACCGCCGCAATTCTGGACAACGAATTTCTTCGATTTGCGAGGGCCGTTGTAATGGAGGGAGCGGGCCAGCAACTCCTTTCCTGTGCCGGTCTCGCCTTCGATCAGTACCGTGACATCGGAGTTGATCGCTTTGTCGCAAAGCCGAAATAAATTCACCATTTGCGGGCTTTTTCCTTTAATGTTCTCAAACTGGAAGCTTCCCTCCATTTCTCGGCGAAGCCGGCTGTTCTCCTCAATGGCCGATTCGATAGCACCGTCTTTGGCCTTGTCGATGAGTTGAAGGTCACCATAAGCTTTTTCCAGCTCCTCATACAGCCTGGCATTATCCAGGGCCAGAGCGATGGTTCCCGCCACGGACACCAGTAGGTACAAGTCTTTGCGATCAAACATCCCAGATCTTTTGTTGCAGGCTTCTAGAACTCCAATGGTTTTGCCCCGCGTCTGCAGCGGAACGACCAGCATTGATTCTGTGGTCAAGCCGGTCTTGCCGTCAACAACCGTGTAGTGCCGCGGGTCTTTGGCGACGTCGGCAATGAGCTCCGGCTGGCCGCTTTGGAACACAGTTCCTGCGATTCCAAGGTTGGATGGGAAGCGGATCTCGTCCAGTATGCAGGTGCTCTCCCGGGGATTCCCCTCGGTGAGGCGAAAAAAAAGCTCGTCTTTTGAAGCATCATGCAGGAGTATGGCAACAGTTTCGGCATCCACCAACCGATTAGCCGTGGACATGATATACGGCAGCAGTTCTTCAACCCGAATGTGTTTGTGCAGGGATTGGCTTATCTCGAGCAGTTCTTTCAACTCCTTCACACCCAGTGGTTCTGTCGCGGTGTGCCGCTTTCCCGAAGACATACAACCCCCCTCGGAAAAAAGTTGGCGGGTAGGCAGTCACGCTCTATTCACCCATTCCCCCAAGCTGATTCGCATAATGAGTCATTCATTGATTATTAAATCATTTTACCACGAGTCTCCCTTCTTTCATCTGAAAAATGAAGAGCTCCAGCCCCTTGAAGTGCTGATTTTGCTGCGCTTAGGATTCAGGGGATCCGCTTTATTAACAGCGGGCTGAGAATCAGCCATTTTCATCGGTGAGAAAGTGAGCCAG
>CAZLCS010000051.1:0-43604 GCA_964557955.1 uncultured Syntrophobacteraceae bacterium | reverse complement strand
AGGAGGTCCCTTCGTGAATCTTGGCTTTGGGGTAGCGACGTTATGCGAAGTGTTCGATCCTGTCTGTGAGCTGTTCGAATCGTTGATCGCTGAGCTGTGAATACAATGCCGATATCCGGCACATCCTTTGGTCCGCCTTTACGGGCATTGGCAGGGGCCGCCTTCTTTTTGATAGGGAATTGGATGATTTCCAGCAATATTCGGATGGATTCAATACTTTTATCAGGTGCCCGTCATGCCATGCAATCCGAAGCCAGGCGAACGCCTCTCCACTCTTTTCCTCGAGCAGTCATGCTGGAGGATCGAGCCACTGGCTGGCCAGTTGAGCTGTTCGGTTCCCTCCGTTCGGCGTTATCTTGCCGAAGTGGGGCACTTCAGCAGCTTCACTCACAATGGAGGCTGATACACGCTCCACTCGATCCCGCGCTTTGACCGGGACGGGTTAGGGTTCTACCGCGATATCGGCTTCTCGCGTGCAGGCAGCCTCACCGGCACCCTGGTGGACCTGGCCGCCAGAAGTTCTGCGGGTATGACGGCAGAGCAGCTCGGCGTAAAGCTGCGATGCAGGTGCCATTCGGTTCTCGTGCAACTATGCCGACAAGGCAGGCTCCAGCGACAGAAGATCGGGCACTCTCACATCTATCTTGCCGTAGACCCCGACATTGCAGCCCTCCAGCGACAGAGCATCGAAGGCCCGGCGGCAGCAGAGCTTCCAGCGGAGATCGCGGTTTTGATCTTGGTGGAGCTCATCCGCAACCCCGACTCCAGCTTCGAGCAATTGGCCGGGGCGATCTCTCGCTGCAAGGGCGTTACCGTAAAGGCCGCTCAGATCGAGAAGCTCTTCGATCTGCACGCTCTAAAAGAAACGGGCCCAACCGCGCAGCCAGAGCCTTGATGGCGGTATGTGACAGCCTCACTTGACTGCCCCGGAAAACCTCACTTGACCGGCCCGGAAAACATTGCCCTCCGTTCTCTTTCCGCAGCCTCCGGTTGTGCGCTTTGCTCCGGAAACGAACACCTGTCCCTGTGGAGGGGGCCTTCTCGTGCAAGCTTCCGGAGCCGAACTTTCAATCCGCCCCGGTGGCGGCCGTCTCGACCACGGCCCGGACGCGCGGGTCCTTGAATTACCTGAGCCGGAACGCAACAGGATCAGCCTCGGCCGCCTCAGCCACCTCATCCATAGAAGATTCGAGGGCGAAGACATTGCCGTAGACCCCGAGGTGCGGAGTGCTGGAGTACGAATCGGCATGTCTTTGATCAGGTGCCGGATGATCTTCTGATTCGGAAACTCATAGAGCGCCAAGGCATTGTGGTCCTCGGCGCCCGCCGGTTGTGTGCCGCCCGTACCGGGCCCGACTCGAAGGGCTCTGCCCGATACCAGGCAGCAAAGAGGTTGGAACTGGCCCGTCGGCCCGGACGTTTGCGGTAGCCGTCACTCCACAGTTCGTGCTGCCAGTCGACGATACTGCCGTCTGCCGCAAGGCCTGCCCGAAGAAGCGTAACCATGGCAGAGCCGAGGGGCTTTCAGGCGGATTCGTCCTCGCACGTCCACTGCACTTTCACCGGACTCCCCTGTGCCGCGCGGGCGAGCACCGCTGCATCGATGGCCACATCGTCGGCTCCGTTATGGCCGTAGCACCCGGAGCCCTCAACGTGAGAAACGACGATGGAGCCCGGGTGGAGCTTCATCACTCCCGCAAGGTCGTCATGGAGCGGATACACGCCCTGGGTGTGCGACCAGACGCGGAGTCCGCCCCCGCTCATCTCGGCGACCGTGCAAGAGGGCTCGATCGAGGTGTGTGCTATGTATCGCTTGGTGTAAGTGGCCTCCATCCACCGAACGGCAGCGGCTGTGGCTGCAACCTTCTTCTCGTAGACCACCTTCTCCTCACTCGGATGAGCCTTGAGCCAGGCATGGATCTCTCCTGACTCCGGCAGATCGGCTGCCACGTTCCACGTCGCACTCTTGCGCAGCGCCTCGCACGCCGCTGCCACCTGCACCTCACGCCCTGCAGCGACGCCAAGAAAGCTTCCGTCGCGAACGGCCTTGATCACGCCCGCCATACGCTCAACCGAAGAGATATCAACGCTGGGTTTGAATCCATTCGCAGCTTCAAGCCATCCACTCCGTGAGAGTCGTATCCGGTCTCATGCCAGGCAGGTTCAGACCGTCCGGATAGCTCTCTCAGAGCTCCTTTGCTTAAACGCTTCTGATCTCCTCCGGCTGTACGCAGATGTGCAAATGCCCCGCTGCCCCTTGCTCGTGGAGCTGTTTACAGCCAACCCCTCATTTCTGACCGGTCTCTCCGAAAAGATGCTTCCGAAAGATGTCCTCAATCCGGAGCGGCAGAGCGACCGATGCCTGCACGGCCGGGGCATCGTCCGTAATCCCGATGCCGACCCCCAGGTCTATAAACATGTTCCTGGCCAAGGCGTATGTGAAGCCGACCCGAAAGGTCCCCACCGTGAGCGCTGTGCCGGGGATATCACGGCCGGTGGCCGTCGTGTGGCTTGTGAAGCGGTGATCCCATTGGAAGTTGATGGACGTTTCGGGGTTGAGTGCGAGGGCGGCGCCGAGGTTGAATCCCCACGTATCACCCGGATCGATGAGGATCTCCTGGAGGCGGTCGGCTATGTTGTACGTGTAAGACAGCCCGCCGAAGAAGGCGACGGGGTCTGAAACCTTGACTCCTGAAAGCAGGAACTGCAATCCATGGAAGCCCGTCCCGAGGGGAAGCTCGTCGATGTCGTTCGAGGGCGTCCCCCCCGTGGTGGTTCTCCAACGGAGGCTGCCGACCATGTCCGGCACCCATCCATGCTCGCGCGTCAGTTGATGGCTGGCTGCAAACTCCACGTCCCCCAATCCATAATTCTGCCGGCTTCGCTCGGCAAAATCAGCCGTGACAATGCTGTCCGTTTCATATCGAAAGGGGATCCTGGACTCGATCTGTGAATCCCAGGGGAGGCCCAGCCGGAATGTGAGAGCAGAAATGAGGAGATCCCGGCGGATCCGTTCCGAAACGATATCTCCCACCACGAGACCCACACCGAAAAGGTCCAGGATCGCCACTCCGTCAATAACCACCCGGTCTGATGAAGTGTGAGCATAAGTGAGACTGGGCTCAACCTCGAGGGTCCAAGGGGGGAGCAGGATGGCGCTGCGCTGGATCAGCACACGCTCCAAAGCGGCCTGGGCGATGGATTCCTCCTCGTCCCGCTCCTCAGGTGGAGGCGGTGTCGGTGGTCCCGGCGCAGGCGCCTGAGAAGCAAGGGGAACAGGTCTTGTGGCGGTTGCCTGACTTTCGAGCCCCGCATCGGCGGGTGCGCTCACTTTCTGAGGGGCTGCTGCACGAAGGTATTTCACTTCCTGCTCCAGCACCTGGACACGGTGCAGGAGATCCTCGATGACTTGATCACGTTTCTCAAGGGCGGTTTTGAGATCTTCAACGGAGTCGGCCTGGGAATGGAGGGGCTTTCGCAAAACCTTTCCTTCAGTGCTCCAGGTTTCTGAAGGTAGACTCACGCAGAGAAGAAAGACGGTAATGGCGCAGGCGACGTGCAATGAACCCTGCACCATTTTCCGTTCAGCCGCAAATCCCAAGGTCATCGCCTCGTGAGTGGGGTCGGACGCAGATCGATGGCCGTGCGGGCAATGGAGCCCCCGTCCGGCACCAAAAACTCCTCGGGTCGAGGATCCAGGCCATTATCCTTCTGTCCAGGTGTGCTTCTCAGTACCAAGAAGCCTATCCCCCCCTTCCATAGCCCGCCAAACCGCTCTGTGGTCATGGTCACCGCTCCGAAGGCCGGATCCGATAGCAGCACACGGTTTCCACGTCTTCCCCGGAAAACGACGAAGTGATCGTAGCCTCTCATGACAACGGGAACAATGGCGGGAGCCCTGAATTCTTCGAGCTCCTTCAAGCTCAGTCCGGCATAGCCTTTACCCACATATCCTCTGGATTCAACGAACCTCTTCAAATCGAGGAGCGAGAATCCCCCCCGTGCCTTCACCTTCACAGGGTCCGTGCGGCGCAGGATAGCCATGATAATCACGGCTTCCGAAGTAGGGTCTGCATAATGATGGGTGAGAATGGTGCTCAAGGCCGCCGAGCCGCAGCTGTTGTCCCATCGCTGGCGAACCGTATGCGTCCATCGGATCTCACTGAAAGATCTGACAGGTTTGATCGACCGGTGAGCCCCCAGATACAGGTACGATCCGCCAGATGTGGCCGGCCCCGGTACTGCCAGCAGCAATCCAGCTATCAGAGCAAGCCGATACGAGAGCTTGCTGAAAGCCATGTTTAGAAGTCCCTGGTAAGGTTGATCTGTCGTATCTCTCCCACCGTCGACTCTATATTTATATTGAGATTGATGAGGACCTGCAACAGTGAATTGACCGCATTGATGTTGACGAACGCCTGCAGGTTGCTCTGGGCGTTGTCCGTCAGCATGAGAGCCCCCGCGGTCCCGGGAAGAGGACTTTCCTGGAGGGCGATCACACCGTCGCCTTTAATGGCGAGGCCGCGGCCGTTCACTTCTTGAAACTGAAAGTGCAATGCCCCGTCGAGGACCTCCGATGTTACCGTTGTGCCGGCCGTGACCCGGTCCAGCTCGATGTCCGAGAGCTCCTGCCCGGCCAGGGCTCCACTCGGTCCCCCCATAAGCATCAGGCACAAAAACAGAAATGCTGCTCTGATCTTCATCGCTTTTCCCACCCCCGTCTGAAAGAGACCGGCTCTACCCGCCAATCTTCAATCCTATCTCTGAATCATGATGTTGCTCTGATTCAGAGATGGCAGAGACCCGAGTGAACTGGAGGACGAAACAGGCCTCGAGAGATTGCCCATCCCACGGTCGATGGCGGCGTTAGTGTTCAATCCCACGGCCACCTTGTTCCCGATGCCGTTGACCATGCTCACACCTCTGGCATGCTCCTGGACATCACCGCCCAGCACCACAGTGTTCGTGGAATTGTTCACGTCGCTGATATTTGCCGACGTCTCCGAGACGCTTGCCACATTCTGGGCACTCAGCCCATTGTTGACAACTTCGGAGCTGACGGTTCCGTCCATATCCTGATGGATCACCGCATCCTGGTCGGCCGTGAGGCTGCGCCTGTCGTCTCTCAAAGTGCCGGCGGTGATCCCGTCCATCTGGTCGTCGGTCAGCGTCCTCATCTGGGCCAAAACCGTCGAGCTGAGCGCAATAATCAAACCCACCATCATGATGAATGAGGTCTTCATGACATCCCTCCTGTTGCAATGGTTGTGATTGAAACGTAAGGAAGAGTGATCGGTCTGTAAACCGGAGAACGATTATTTAACCAGCTCGGGTTGGCTTTGTTGGCGGATTTAAATAGAAGTAGTCATTCCAGGCATGAATGATTCTGCTCAGCTGAAGGTGGGGGACTTCCCCATGATCGATGCGCACCACAAAATGGATTTAGATACCCATGGTCCATAGACATGGTGAGCCCTAATTTCAGGACAAGAGATGATGCAGGGAAACTGAGCCAATCGACCATCGGAGGTCTCAGACCTCCTGGAGGATAATGATGAACACGAAA
Organism: uncultured Syntrophobacteraceae bacterium; assembly: GCA_964557955.1. Taxonomy (GTDB): domain Bacteria; phylum Desulfobacterota; class Syntrophobacteria; order Syntrophobacterales; family Syntrophobacteraceae; genus JALOOX01. The sequence goes on along the minus strand of CAZLCS010000051.1, from coordinate 38,038 downwards.
CTCTATAACACATCGGCCGTTGCATCTGCTGCCCTAGTGGTGGCGATCGTTTTCGCCTGGAGCAGTCCTGCAATCTGCACCGTGGGAGCCGAGCCGCAGCCGGTTTTTCTGACAGGCGAGATCGACCGCACGGAGATTGGGATACTGAATGGCTTTGACAAAGCCTCCCATGCTGGATCGCTCATCATGACCAAGAAAAAGAAAGCCGGAGCTGACGATAATCCAAAACCCCACGGGCCTTTCCACAGAAGGATCGAGAATCCCGTTCCTTTGGATGAGTCCGCGTCGGCCACCGGGAATCTGATCCTGTTCGCCAAGGGTAAGAAGACCAGAGCCGACGACGATCCCAAGCCCGAGGGTCGTGACGACGGAAAGGTACAGAATCCCTCCAGTGCAAATCAGTCCGCCTCCACAGAAAGGGAAGGAATCCTGCTGACCAAGGGGAAGAGGGGTCGCAACGCACCCGGCGGCGCCCTTGACGCCCCTGCCCGCAAAGCCCCTCATGCACCGGGGCAGGCGCACGGGTAGAACTGCTTGTGGGATGCTTTGTGATAATGGGGGGAGGTGACGCTGCTGTACACACAGTGGGCGGAGCCTCCCCCCTCAACTCCCGTGCCTTATGCAGACCTCACTGAAGGCTCCCCGTTCCGTTGCGTCCAAACCCGCTGCCGTTGTTCCATGGATGCGCTGATTTGCAGACACCTCCGGGCTTGCTCGGGCGGCGGCATCCATGCATTTGGGTCTTGCAATCTTGAGATCGGCGTGCTAAGCAGTAGCCGTTTTTTCTTGTAATTTGAGGGTGGTCGGTCGTTGTAACACAGCGGTCAAAGTGGTTCTCTACGATGTTGGTGATTCCAAACGAGTTGTGAAAACGTTAAAGGAGGAAGGATCATGAAGGTTTTCTTGGGAGGTATTGCGGCAGCTTTCTTGGGGCTCATAGGGATTTTCGCCTTTTTTGGGCCATTCCTGCACCTTCTGGCGGGTGCGGTTCCCTTGATGCTCCTGCTCGGTGGCGCCATGGCCGCCTATCTTGGATATGACGAAGTCAAAGACAAACTCCCATTCCCCAAGAAACAGGAAGAAGCTGCGGCTGCTCCCGGCACCGATTACAAGGAAGAGGCCGAGAAGTACAAACAGGAAGCAGAGCGCCTTCGTTCCGAACTGGAAAAGGCCAAAGCCTCCGAATAAGCCTTACCGACACCCGGTTGCATATGTGTGAAGAGCCGCCCCAAAAGGGCGGCTCTTCTGCATTTGAGACCTCTCGATGTCCCCAACCTTTTCCTACGGGTGGGCTCCCGCCCAGTCCGCCGCCCATCCCATTTCCACCTTGAGGGGCACCGAAAGCGGCCAGACGCTCTCCATCTTCTCCCGAATCAATTGCCTGGCGGTTTCCAGCTCGTCTTCGGGCAGTTCGAAGACCAGCTCATCGTGCACCTGAAGGATCATGGCCGTCCGGAGACGCTCCTGCTTCAGGGCGCGGTGGATGTCGATCATGGCCTTTTTGATCAGGTCGGCGGCCGTACCCTGGATGGGTGTGTTGACGGCCAACCGTTCGCCCTGTTGCTGGATGTTGCGGTTTCGGCTCTGCAGCTCGCGAATGAACCTGCGCCGCCCCAGGAGCGTTTCGCAGTACCCGAGAGACCGGGCTTTTTGAACCGTCTCGTCGATGTAAGCCCGCACACCCCGGTAACGCTCGAAATAACGATCGATGGCTGTCCTTGCCATCTTGGGGGTGATGCGCAACCGCTGGGCCAGGCCGAACGCGCTCATGCCGTAGATGATCCCGAAGTTGATCATCTTGGCCTGGCGACGCATTTCCGGGGTGACTTCCATTGGAGGGATGTTGAGCATTTCGGCAGCGGTGTGCCGGTGAACATCCGTGCCGGTTTCGAAGGCCTCCATCAGGTGTCGGTCCTTGCTGCAGTGGGCGAGGATTCGAAGCTCGATCTGGGAATAATCGGCGGAAAGAAGCAGGCTGCCGGGTGGGGCGACGAAAGCGGCCCGGATCTTGACGCCCTCCTCGGACCGGACCGGGATGTTCTGAAGGTTGGGGTCGGAACTGCTCAAACGGCCGGTGGCCGCGACCGTCTGGTTGAAGGAAGTGTGGATTCTGCCGGTCTCGGGGTTGATCAACCCGGGGAGGGTGTCGGCATAGGTTCCTTTGAGCTTCGCAAGGGTCCGATAGGCAAGGATTTCTTCCGGAAGGGGATGCTCCAGGGCGAGCTCCTCGAGGACGCTCATGTCCGTGGACGGGCCGGTCTTTGTCTTTTTGACCACCCGAAGTCCCAGCTTGTCGAAGAGGATGGACGCCAGCTGCTTTGGCGACTGGATGTTGAATTCCTCCTTGGCCAGGTCATAGATGCGGGCGGTTTTGCGATCCATCTCCTGCTGAAAGTGCCGGGCGAGGGATTCGATCTTTTCGGCATCCAGCAGGATCCCGTGATATTCCATTTCGGCAAGGACGGGCACGAGGGGCATTTCAATACTCTCGAAAAGCTGCCGAAGACCGGCTTTTTCGAGGCTCTCGCTCAGGCAGGGGATCAGCCGTCTCATGAGGTTCACGAGGCGGCAGCATTCCTCACGGGCACCTCGTGTTTCGTCCCCGCCCGCTCCTTCATGCATCCCGACGCTCACATCCATTTTGAGGTACTCGGCCGCCAGCCGGTCGACTCCATAGGACTGGGTACCGGGGTCGAGCAAATATCCGGCAATCCCCGTATCGAAAGCGATGCCCCGAAGGGAGCACCCGCAGCGTTGGGTATGGATCCATGCAGCCTTGAGATCCTCACCGGCTTTGGGGATTTCGGGGTTCGCAAGGAAACGGCAAAGGGCGTCATCCAGCCGCGCAACATCCCTGGCCGAGGGCCCGCGATCCTCTCCGCCCAGAGTCCAGAAAGCGGCTTCGCCTGGGCGGGGAGAAACCGCAATCCCCCGGAGGAGGGCTCGCATGGGCTGTCCGTTCAGGACCTGCATCCTGATTGGAAAGGGTTCGCGGACCGATGCCCCGGCAATGCACTCTGCAAATTCGTCGCTGGAGAGGACCCTGAAGGCTTCCTGGCTTGCGCTGTCCGTGTCCTCGCGCTCCTTGCCGACATCGGCGCCCTCGGCAGAGGGAGCTGTCTCCGGCAGAGCCTGCAGCAGACTCCGGAACTCCAACTCCTCGTAGAGCTCTCGCAGGGGAGCCACCTGCGCGCCTGAGGGCAGCAGGCTCTCCATATCGATCTCCAGAGGGGCCCGATCGTCCAGCGTCACGAGCTCCCGCGAAAGAAAGGCGCTCTTCCTGCCCTCGAGCAGCTTCTTTCGGACGGAAGGTGGGCTGAGGTCTTCCAAATGGTCGTAAACGGCGTCCAACGAACCCCATTGCTGGATCAGCTGCCGCGCCGTCTTCTCACCCACACCCTTGACTCCCGGTATGTTGTCGGAGGTGTCGCCGAGGAGCGCCAGGTAGTCTCTGACCTGAGAAGGTTTCACTCCAAGCTTTTCTTCAACGGACGCTTCGGTGAACAGTCGATCCCGCTGGGGGTCCCACTGAGTGACGTCGGGGTCCCGGACCAGCTGATGGAGATCCTTATCCCCCGAAACGATGATCACCCCGAGACCGCGATCGATGGCCCGCAGGGTAAGGGTGGCAATGAGATCGTCAGCCTCGTAGCCCTCCATCTCCAACTGCGGGATTCCATGCAGGGTCACCAGTCGCTTGATGTAAGGAATCTGAACGATCAGGTCTTCGGGCATGCTCTGCCGCGTGGCCTTGTACGCTTCGAACCGTTCATGCCGAAAGGTGGGCCCGGGAGCGTCGAAGGCCACACAGAGGTAGTCGGGCTCCTTTTCCCGGACCACTTTGGCGATCATGGTTGCGAATCCGTAGACGGCCTGGGTCGGGAGTCCCTTGGAATTGCTGAACCGGCCCAGGGCATAAAATGCGCGGTAAATGTAGGAGCTGCCATCTACGAGGTACAAAGTCTTCATGGGATCTCCATCTCACGCTGAGACGCTGTCGGAGCTCAAGGCCCAGGATTCAAGGTGATTGCACATTCACAGGTGGAGCTTGCTCGAGATCTTCCCTTCGGTCCATGCACCGGGCGAGAGCTTTTTCGATCCAGGCGTCCAACAGGTTTTCATGCTTGCGGCCGTAAGCATCCAGGGGGGGCGGAAGATACTCCGGGTTGACGTTGCTCATGGCATGGAAGATATTCCCGCGCACCTTGCTGTTGGAGCTGTACAGGCCGTCCAGCATGCGTCGGATCTCCCGGCGCTTGCTGTTTTCGGCGGAAGGACAGGCGTTGGTCGTAACGGGAAGCTGGAGTTTTCGGGACAGCTGCTCGATTTTCCGGGCTGGAAGCAGCGCGAGTGGGCGTATGACCACCATTTCCCCACCGAAAAAAGGCTGCCGGGGGACAATGCCGGCAAGCTGGCCTCCGTAGAGGATGTTGATGAAGAAGGTTTCGATCAGATCATCCTGGTTGTGTCCGAGCGCTATTTTGCTGCAGCCGGCTTCCCCGGCGGTCTGGAAGAGCACTTTGCGCCTGAGCCGGGAACAGAGGAAGCAGGGATTCTCGCGGTTTTCCCGGGCATGGGCTCTCGGACCGTGATCGGTATGGATGATCTTGTGCTCGAAGCCCTCCAGTTCAAAGAAGCTGCGCAAGGTGTCGACAGTCTGTGAATCGAAGCCCGGATCGACATGGATGGCCACGAGGTCATAGCGCGCGGGAATCCACTTCAACCGCTCGCGCAAAAGCCACAGGAGCACCAGGCTGTCCTTGCCTCCCGATACGGCTACGGCGATGCGGTCGCCCTCCTCAATCAGCCGGTAGTGGTGAATAGCCTTCCCCAGCAGGTGTCTCGTCTCACGATTGATGGCGACCATGATTCTCCGGGCCGGCTCTCCAGAACGCCGACAATGGAGAGGGCGCCATGGCAGAGCTCCTGGCAGAGCTAGGATTACAGGCTGTCGTAGGTCTGCCCCTGCACATTCAAGTAGGATACAGCCTCCTTGATACCCGCCAGGGTCAGGTCTTCCATGCGGAAAATGCGCCCGATCTGCTGAATGGTCGAGCTCTCCCCACCCCAACGGTCCTTGCGGATGGGGTTGAGCCAAATGCTCACAGGGAAAGCGGTCTTCAATTCAATGAGCCACTCTTTCCCAGGTTTGCGTACGGTGTGGGCCATTTCAATGGAGCCGTAGCCGGCCATGAGCTCGGCCGGGGCCATGTTGGCGTCTCCGATGAGTATCAGGCGGGTGCTCTTGTTCTCACTCACCAGCTTCTCCCACTTGACGCTCAGGGTCCTCTGCGGATCCCGGTAGACAGTGCCATAGATGCAATTGTGGAAGTAGTAGAAAGTGACGTCCCGGAACATGTCCCGCAGCTTGGTGAAGATGGTTTTGACCAGGGGAATGTAGGGTGTCATCGAATACCCCCCGTTATCCACCATGACGATGAGCTTCAGGCGATTCCTCAGCTCCCTGCGAAAGATGAGCTCAATTTCACCGCCGTTGCGGGCCGTTTTGGCGATGGTCTCGTCGATGTCGAGCTCGGTTTCAGGGCCGAGCGGTCTCAGGCTGCGCATGGAGGTCAGCACCTGCCGCAGATTCTCGTTGGACAGGGTCGACTGGTCACTGTAGTTGATGTACCGCCGGTCATCGATCACCTTCTGAGCCGATCCGTAAAGGCTTTGTCCGTAGACGCGAATTCCCCCTGCATGGTGGCCGCTGTGGCCGTAAGGGGACCTTCCCCGGGTTCCGACCCACTGGTTGCCGCCGTGATGTTCGCCTTCCTGCTTGAGAACCGTCTCCCAAAACCGGGCCAGAAGCTCCTCGGTGTCAAACTCCCGGAGCTCCTCCGGCGTCAGGAGACCCTGTTCGAGCTGGTCCCGCAGCCATTCCTGGAAAGGCTTTCCGGCGATGAGCTCTTCCCAGTTGACGGCGGGAGTGGTTCCATCCGCCCCCAGAAAGAAGGAGGCGAAGGCCTGTTCGAAAACGTCGTAGTATTCGACGCGCTTGACGAAGATGAGGCGTGCCAGCACAAACAGCTGATCCAGGTTCCCGGCCAGCCCCCGCTGCAGGGCCCGGTAAAACTCCAGGATGTACTGGACGCTGACTGGAATTCCGGCCTCCTGCAGGTGATACACGAAACCGATCATGGCTGGCTCCTGCGATCTAGAAGCGGCTCGTCCTGCGGATCCCGCGGAATTTCAGAAGGTCCTCGGTGCGCTTGAGAAGTGTGCCGATGTGGCTCACCTCTTTTCCTGCGCCTGGTGCTCGCGCACCGCTGGATTTGAGGGCGCCGATCCAGTCCAGGAGCTCGGCGGTAGCCGGGGGTTTCTCGTATCCCTGCTCCCTAAGACGATAAAACGTCGTGAGGCACGCCTCCAGCAACGGTTCGGCAATCCCGGGAAAATGAAGCCGAACGATGATCTGCATTTCGTCCGGGGGAGGGAAGGGGATGTAGTGGCAGAAGCATCGCCTCAGAAAGGGATCGGACAGCTCGCGCTTCGCGTTGCTCGTGATAATGATGATGGGCGTCTGCCGTGCGGAGACCTTGTGGTTGATCTCACGGATGATGAAAGAGGCTTCTTCCAGGACATCGAGGAGGTTGTCCTGGGTGTCCGAATCCGTTTTATCGATCTCGTCCAGAAGCAGAACCCTTCGGTCGTCGGCGAGAAATGCACGTCCGATGGGGCCGAATCTGAGGTAATCCCAAATGTCGTTGACGTTCCGTCCCGTATCGCCGGCTCCGAAACGCGAGTCGTTCAAGCGGAGAACGGTGTCGTAGACGTAACAGAGCTCTTCCCCTTTGAATGTGGACTTACAGCGTGCCTCCTCCATGGTGAGGTTCAGGGAACGGGAAATCTCAAAGGCGAGCTGAGTCTTTCCCGTGCCGGCTTCTCCCGTCAGGAGCAGGGGCTTTCCCATGGCGATGGCAATATTGACGATCTCTCGCAGTTCCGGGCTCAGATAGTAGCGTTCGGTTCCTTCAAACTGCATGGGCGGCACTCCACGATAAAGGTGCAGGAAATTTCGTCGGCGGGCTCACGGCTCCAGGCATCAGCAATCGATTTGATCTTAGTCCAAAGACAGGCCTTTGACAACGAGCGAAGGACGAACGAAGACTTTCAGGCATGGACGAAGTGAGCCGGTCCGGCTATGCTTTCCCTCCGACACACAGGACCCCCGTGCGACACAGTGATTCGCGGCGGATATCTCGATGAACCCGTGGCCGACTTTCGCGCCATTCCGTGTTTGGGACAGACTCACATGATCCTGATCTACCCTCCCGTTTCCAAACCGTGCGAGCCTCCACCCGGCATCGCTTTGCTGGCCGGTGCCCTCCGAAAGCATGGGGTGCGCTGCTTAGTGTGGGATGCCAGCATAGAGGCCATGACTGCTCAGCTTCACGAAGACGGGGGGGCCGATGAGAACACCTGGACTCTGAGGGCGCGCCGCCATCGCGAACATCACCTGTGTCTGCTCAGAGGCTGGGCCGGATACTCCAATCTGGACCGCTATAAGAGGGCGGTCCTCGATCTCAACCGGGTTCTCGAGGTCAACTCCCGGGAAGGCTCCCTCCATGCCGGATTGGCCAACCTCTCCGGTGACGGCCTGCTTCCCGTGCGGAGCGACCACCTCATCGCTGCGGCACAGCACCCCGAAAGAATCCCTTTCCATGGCTTCCTCGAACGAAGACTCACCCGGATCGTGGACCAATTCACTCCCTCGGTCGTTGGATTCTCGCTCTGTTTCATGAGCCAGGCGCTCTGCACGTTTGCCATGATCGGAATGCTCCGCCGCAGCTTCCCCCGTATCAAGGTTGTCCTGGGTGGGGGGCTGGTCACGTCCTGGAGGAGGGGGGCCGAGTGGAACAATCCCTTCGGCGGCCTGGTGGATGACCTGGTGGATGGTCCGGGCGAGAGCTTCCTGCTCCAGCTGTCGGGTCAGTACTCCGAGAAGCGTGAACCTTTTCTTGCCGACTACGATGACATGCCCTGGGACATGTATCTGGCTCCTGGTCGCATTCTTCCTTACTCCGCCTCGATCGGCTGCTACTGGAGCCGGTGTGTCTTCTGTCCCGAAAGGGCGGAAGGGAATCCCTACCATCCCATCAGTCCATATAAAGTCCTCCGGGACCTGGAATGTCACATGCGTCAGCTGCAGCCGGCACTCATTCATTTCCTGGATAATGCCATGAGCCCCACGTTGCTCAGGACTCTGTGCCGGAATCCACTGCAGGTTCCCTGGTATGGATTCGCCAGATTGACGGAGGATTTCTGTGATTCGGATTTCTGCCTCGGGCTGCGACGTTCGGGATGCGTCATGCTGAAGCTGGGGATTGAGTCAGGTTCGCAGAGGGTGCTGGATGCCGAAGGGAAGGGGATCGAGGTGAAGACCGCCGAACAGGCTTTGAGGTGCCTGAAACAGGCGGGGATCGCCACTTATGTGTATCTTCTCTTTGGAACCCTCTCGGAAACGGAGGCAGACGCTAGAGAGACCCTGGAGTTTTCGGTTCGGAACAGTCCATTCATCGACCATCTGAACCTCGCATTGTTCAACCTGCCGGTCAGCAGCAGAATTTATGAAGGACTGAGGACTTACCGCCACTATGAGGGGGACCTGTCCCTGTATGCGGGGTTCCAGCACCCTTTCGGCTGGGATAGATCGCGGGTCAGGCAGTTTCTGGACAAGGACTTCAAACGGCATCCCCGGATTGCTGAGATCTTGAAACGGGACCCGCCCATCTTCACTTCTAATCACGCACCCTTTTTCTCAGAGGCTATCCGGGAAACTGCACCATCTCGACAGGCAGTGCTCAGGCCATAAATTCCAGTCAACGCGTGATGGAGGCCTCAGCCTGAAGCGACTCAGTTGTTGAGAAAATGCTGAATGCCTTCCATGGCATCCACGATCTTGTTCTGGAGCGTTTCCACGTCGGCGGAATCCAGTTTCCATTGGGTGAATATGGGGTCTTGTTCGGGCTCCAGCGGGTTGGTCTCGGCGTACTCCTTGTCCATGTCATTGACGATCCGGTCGGATATGTAGGCCAACATGGCCAGATCGGCATCATGTTTCACGTCCTGTGGATTGTGGTGATGACCGATGGCCTCCACCACTTCCTTGGGGAATTGCCAGCGCCGGGCGATCAACTCGCCCAGTTCCTGGTGGTCGATTCCCAATGTCTTGCGTTCCGCTGAGATGAGACCACGGCCGTCCAGTTTGGGGTTGGCGACTCTGAGGTGCAGATAGACCTTGGCGTACTGGTTGAGGACGGTCTTGCCGATGTCGTGGAGCAGACAGGCAGTGTAAATGGTCAATACTTTCTTATGCTTCCTTTGGCGAGCCAGGGTTTCCCCCGTCACGGCAGTGGCGACAGAATGGTACCAGAGATCCCGTTCGTCTCCCTCGGATCCTCTGCCCGACCTTTGGAAAAACCGCGAAGCACAACTGGTGAGAACCACCTGCATCAGCTTCTGGTTACCCAGCACGAATATTGCCTCCCGAAGTGAGCTCACCCGAGTCTTGCGACCATAGAACGCCGACTGGCTCAGCATCAGCACCCTTGCCGTGATGGCGGCATCATACTGGATGACCTGCTCGATTTCCTGGACAGGCGCTGTCTTCCTGAGGAGGGACATGACCTTCCAAACTACATCAGGAAAAGGCGGGAGCTTTTCCGCCGTGGCGAGGATATCCTTCAGCAGCAGCTCATAATGTAAGGCTTTGACTTCATTGCAGCTCATCTGCCGGATCACGCTCGATACCTCCAATTGACCGTTTCGAGGTCCTCTGAAACCGGTTAAGAAACCGAAATAGCATCAACGCACCCCTCCCCACCTCCCTCGATTCCAGTCTTCTCAGGGGTGAAGTTCCTTAGCAGGAGCGCGTATCGAGTTGGTGCAACCAATACTTCGACCCGGGACGAGAAGACCTTGAAGGTTATTTCTTAACAGGGAGCGTAATGCCAAGACCGGTTGAACCTCGACAGAGGGAGGGGCAGTGCAGCAGTCAGACCTCTGCGCAGGCGCCTTTGAGAAATATCGCGCTTACGGGGCATATGTCGGTACAGGCTCGACAAAGCCTGCATTCACTGGATTCGACAAGTCCCTCCTGTGCAAAGGAAGCCACCACTGTATCGAAACCCCGTTTGGCGAAGGTGAGAAGCGGCTTGCTGTTTCGCTGCTCGCAGACGTAAACGCACTTTCCGCACAGAACACACCGTTCGGGAACATATTCAAAGAGCCCCGACTCAGCAAGCCTCGGCTTTTCCCGATCAATATGTTCAAGCCTCCTGGGCCGCAGGCGTACGCCGAGGAAACGAGCCATGGTTTGGAGCGGGCACTTGCGGTTGGACGGGCAGCGCTTGCACTCGGCCTTGTGGACCGAAAGGAGCAGTCTGAGGGCTGTGCGCTGCAACCGCCGGACCGCCTCTCCATTTGTCTTCACTACGAGGCCCGAAGTGACCGGAGTGTTGCATGAGGTGACGGGTTTGTTCTTTCCATCGATTTCCACAAAGCACAGGCGGCACGAAGCGGGAGGAGGGCTCATCCCTTCAACATGGCACAGATTCGGAATGTAGATACCGTTCTCGAGACACGCCTCAAGGACGCTCCTGCCTTCCTCCGTTTCAATCGTTCTGCCGTCAACAGTGATTCGAACCATGCCTGCTCATTCCTCTGGCCGTTCAATGATGGGGGCCTTATCCGGAGGTGACACCTTTCTCACGGCGTCATACTCAGCGGGGCAGGCCCCCACGCATTCGCCGCACTTTACACAGAGGTTCTGATCGATGGCCTTTTTTCGACCCTTGGTGGTAAAGATGGCTTCAACCGGGCATGAACCCACGCACGCGTCGCAGCCGCGGGCACACTGGTCCAGATCGATATAGAAAGCTGTGAGGGAACGGCACATGAGCGCGGGACAACGCTTTTCCCGGATGTGAGCTTCGTATTCATCCCGGAAGTAGCGAAGGGATGTCAGGATAGGGTTGGGAGCCGTTTTGCCCAGCCCACAGAGGGACCCCTCCTTGATATCCGTGCTCAAAACCTTCAGAGTTTCAAGGTCTTCCTCCGTTCCTTCGCCCCGTGTGATTCGATCCAATATATTGAGAAGGTGGCGGGTTCCGATCCGACAAAAGGTACACTTGCCGCACGACTCCTTCTGAGTGAACTCCAGAAAATACCGCGCGACATTCACCATACAGCTGTCTTCGTCCATGACGACCATGCCACCGGAACCCATCATCGCTCCTGCCTGGGTAAGTGAATCGAAGTCGACGGGGGTATCGAGAAAGCTTTCGGGAAGGCATCCGCCGGACGGCCCGCCGATCTGAACGGCCTTGAAAGCCTTTTGCCTGGGGGGACCCCCGCAGATATCGAAAATGAGGGTCCGCAGGGTTGTGCCCGTGGGGATCTCAACGAGTCCGGGATGGACCACCTTGCCGACCACCGAGAAGATGGCGGTCCCCGGGCTCCTGACAGAGCCGATGCTTCGGTACCAATCCGATCCCCTTTTCACGATGGGAGGCAGTGATGCCAACGTTTTCACATTGTTGATGACCGTGGGCTTTCCCCAGAGACCCTTCTCAACCGGGTAGGGCGGACGAAACTGGGGCATTCCCCTTCGCCCCTGAAGGGACTGGATCAATGCCGTTTCCTCCCCGCAAACGAACGCGCCCGAGCCCTGAAAGACTGTGGCTTCAAGCTGGAAGGGTGATCCGAGGACCGAATTCCCCAGAATCCCGAACTCTTTGGCCTGAACGATGGCCTTGCTGACCGTGCTCACGGCCAGCGGATACTCCGCTCTCACATAGATGACGGCCTGGGAAGCGCCGACCGCATAGGCGCATATGGCGAGCCCCTCCAGCACCTGGTGAGGGTTGCTCTCCAGTATGGTGCGATCCATGTACGCGCCGGGGTCCCCCTCGTCGGCGTTGCAGATGACGAATCTGGACTCCTCGTGAGAGCTCCTTGTGTGCTGCCATTTGAGACCGGTGGGAAACCCTGCCCCTCCTCGACCCCTGAGCCCGGATTCCAGCACCACCCGGATCACTTCATCGGGTGGCATGCCAAGAGCTTTGACCAATGCCCCATATCCGCCTGCAGCGATATAGGCGTCCAGATCGCCGGGATCGATCTTTCCGCTGAGTTCCATCACGACGCGTTTCTCCAGGTGGAACCTGGGGAAATCGACCACTGCGGGAATGAGCTCATTTTCCTCCATTGCGCCGAGCACGAATTCGAAAAGAGGGTCTCCCTCTTCCAGAAAGGCTTTCACCAAAGCTCTTGCTTTGCCGGGGGTCACCTCATGATAGGCAATGGGGGGAAAACCGGGGTTTTCAATGATAACGAGTGGCTCGGCATAGCAGTGTCCAAGGCAGCCGACGGACTCGATGCGGGCTTCAATCCCACGTTCTTTCAAAATGGCTTCGAAGGCTGCTTTCGTTTCCTGAGCCCCTGCGGCGAGTCCGCAGGTGGCCATGCCGATGGAGATCACCGGCACTGCGGGAGATGTCCTGGCCACGACACGCTTTCTGCACTCATCTTCCAATCTGGCGAATCGTGAGGCCAGAGGCTCTTGATCAGTCTTCATTTCCGGCTTGATTTTCCCTTTCGGCCCGATCCTTCATAATCTGGAAGCCGAGCAGAATGCCCTCCACTTTGCTAGGGGCCATGTGTCCATGAGTGGTTTCATCCACAACGGCAACGGGAGCCAGTGCACAGCAGCCCACGCAGGCAACTCTTTCCAGGCCGAACTCCCGGTCGGGTGTGGTCTCCCCATCCTTGATGCCGAGCTTGCGCTCGAAGTTCTCCAGGATGATGTCCCCCCCTACGACATGGCACGCCGTCCCGAGGCAGACCTTGATCTGATGTCTGCCGGGCGGATGGAAACGGAACTGATTATAAAAAGTGGCCACACCATAGATCTCTGAAACGGAGACCTGGAGGTGATCGGCAACGGATTCGATGGCACGCGGCGACAGGTAGGAATGGCGGTGCTGGATCATCTGCAGAACAGGAATCAGACTTTCACGGTTCCTTGGGAAGTCTTCGAGCCGGCCGGCTATGTCTTCGATCATGCCCTCATCTTCGGGCAACCCAGAGACGTCATTCATCCTTTCTCAAGATCCTCGGTCATTATGGGTGAGTTGTGTGAAAAAAAGAGCGCGTCCTCCAACGCAGGAAGGTCATGCCCCGCCGCCATTCTGTCGTTCAGCAAAATTTGTATAACACAAAAGACAAGGCGATTGAACCCAACTTGGCCCAAATATACCCGGGCAGCCTGCGGGAAGTGGTCCGAGTCCGACCCATCCGCCGTTGGTCAGTCTTGCAGGTCGGCGATATGCCGTCGTTTCCCCCCATGGTCCCATGCTACAATTTCAGGGCGATGCTGTTCATGACTTCTCCGAATCGTTCGCCCGAAAGACAATGCTCCATGTAGAAATCAATGCAGCGCTCCACAATGTGCAGCGTCTCCTCGGCCGTGTAGATTCCATCCAGCTCCCTTGCGAGCTGGGGGTGTCGCCCCAGCTTTCCTCCCAACTGGATGCGGTAACCCTGCTCCGCCTCCCCCAGAGCGCCTGATGGGCAGGTCCGGATGCAATGGCCGCAAAGCACGCACTGGTCCTCATCCAGGACCGGCCCCCGATCCGGATCAAGGGTGATCGCCTCTTCCCTGCAGCCGTCTCTGCAGGCCTCGCACTGAGTGCAGGGAGAATCGGTGGCTCTCGGTCTGCAAGCGCCGAGGATGCCGATATCAGCGATTTGTGGGCGGGAACATCCGTTGGGGCAATCCGAAACGGAGACCCTGAAGTCATGGTGAAGCTTGAGAGGCCCTTTGACCTTCTGGACCATGAATTCCCTCAGGTGCTTACGGCGCAGGAGGTTTTCGAGGCTTTCGGCCAGGCCCTCCACTCCCACGGCTCGATTGGGGCAGCCGTTGGGTCCGAAGCACGTCTCAACCTGGTAGCCCTGAACCTCTTTATCCATGTTTTCCAGGTATCTTCTCTGGCAGTCGTGCACGTGGCTGAGGAGAACCACCGATGCACCCTGCCGGGCAGCCTCCTCTTCGACTCGCTTCCTGACGCGCTTGCGCACGAAAAACGGCACCCGCCCCACGGCCTTTTCGGCTTCTTCCACCCATTTCATACGTATGTCCTCTCAATTCGCCCGCCTCAATCAGGCTCATGTTTCCCGAACTGCTCGCGAGCCAGGCGGCTGGGAAGCTGTCCGCGAACTGTCATTTCGAGCGATAGCGAGAAATCTCGTTCATCGTAACACCACGAGTTTACGAGATTTCTCTCTCCGCTACGCTCCGTTCGAAATGACAAAAAGGTGTTCTCGGACAGGCGGCTAGGCGCGCACCTGCCCGTGTGTTAAGGTAACCACTCATAGAATAATTGGGATTTCCCTTCCATCCATTGACCTGGATCAAGGGGCTTGGTGGGCTGTAAGGGGGCGCTCAATTCAACCCCTGCAGGGGCTCCTGGCGCGGCGCAGGGCCACTTGCCTTCGGCTGAGAGGAGGATATGAAGCTTGCATTCGATCGGGCTTCCCTGGAAACTCTGTATGCCCTTTACAACCGCAGAGGTCTTATCCACCCGGATCCCCTGGAATTCGTTCACCTGTATGCGCGGCCCGACGATCAGGAAGTTGTCGGGCTGATCGCAGCCTGCCTGGCATACGGACGCGTGCAACAGATCCTCAGAAGCGTCGCCCAGGTCCTCAATCGCATGCATCCTTCTCCCGTTCAGTTTCTCAGGAAGAGCTCACAAGCCCGCATCGAGTCCACCTTCAGGGACTTCAAGCACAGATTCACGACGGGCCGGGAGCTGGCAGCGCTCCTGGGGGGCATGCGGAGCGTGCTGATCCGCTATGGCTCGATGGAGGCTTGTTTCCTGGCAGGCTGCCGCTCGGGCGATTCAACGGTCCTTCCCGCGCTGGAAAGCTTCTCACACCAGCTGCGCCGGGGGTGTGGAGAGAAGCTGAAGGGAATGTTCCTGCCGAGTCCGCCAGGCGGAAGCGCCTGCAAGAGACTTCACCTGTATTTGCGGTGGATGGTTCGAAAGGATGACGTGGACCCTGGTGTCTGGGGTGGCGTGGACCCAGCCATGCTGATCATTCCGCTGGATACCCACATGTTCCGCGTTGCTAAGGCCTTTCACCTGACCAGCCGCAAGCAGGCCGACATGCGGACAGCCATTGAGATCACCGAAGCCTTTCGAGGCGTCTGTCCCGAAGATCCGGTGAGGTATGATTTCTCGCTGACTCGACTGGGTATTCGTGAGGGAGTAGACATCGGCGATGTTTTGTGAGAATGGTGAAGGAGCAGGTTCCACTGTCAAATAGGTTCAGACCAGATGAAGAACACACCGGAGGCCCCAGATGAAAGAATGTGACGTGAAACTTTTCGCTTTGAGCACCTGTGTCCACTGTAGAAGCACCAAAGAGTTTTTGAGCGGTTGCGGGGTCGATTATGAATGTGTCGACGTGGACAAATTGGAGGGGGATGAGCGCAAAAGAGTGATCGAAGAAATCAAGCAGATCAACCCGAACTGCTCGTTCCCGACCATCATCATCGGAGACAAGATCATCGTTGGATTCCGCGCTGACGAGATCAAGGAGGCTTTGAACCTGTCATGAACGTGGAACAGCTTTATGAGATGCTGAAGAAGACCCAGGAGGAGAAGGGGTATTTCTTCAACAAGGACAAGGAAAAGGTTTTCGCTCTCCTGGAGGGGCTCATCACCAACCGGGAGCGCTATGGGTACATGTGCTGCCCTTGTCGACTTTCTTCTGAAGACAGGGAATGGGACAGGGATATCATTTGTCCGTGCATCTACCGGGTGCCCGATGTTGAGGAATACGGCAGCTGCTACTGCGCTCTCTATGTCTCGAAGGAATGGAACGAGGATAAGATTCCGCACCTCCATGTGCCGGAGAGGAGGCCCGTGGAGAAGGCACTGGGGAAGCTCTAGATCCGGCGACTGATGTGTGGGGTCGAAACTCGGTTCAAGTATCACGGGCGGATCGCGTCAACTTTCTGTCATAGCCCGGCCCGCCACAACCCTGTACCGGGCCGCAAGGCTGGGAGATCCATGAAGCGTCTGAGTATTGTCCTTCTTTTAGTGATTGGCTCTCTGGTCCAGTCGCTGGCATTGCCCGCAGCTGCGCCGGCGGCGGAGTCTTCAACGGCGACAAAACCTGCGGCTAAGCCAACTCGTAAACCTTCGGAGGTCGTACGAGGGAGCAAACCCAGCGGACCAGAACCTGCAAGGCGCCCCGGGCGTGAAGCCCCCAAGCAAAGCAGCTCGGACCTCTCGCCCGGGCAGGTGGAGGCCAGGAGCGCCATCCTGGTGGATGTGAACACCGGCTCCACCCTTTTCGAGCAAAACGCTGACGAGCTCATTGAACCGGCGTCCTTCACCAAAATCCTCACCCTCTATTTGCTCTTCGATGCGATCAAGCAGGGTAAGGTGAGTATGAGTGAAGAGGCCTGGGTCAGTGAAACGGCCTGGCGCACCGGCGGCTCAAAAATGTTTGTCGGAGTGGGTACGAAGGTGACCATTGAGGATTTGATCAAAGGGATCGCCGTCGTGTCCGGCAATGACGCCTGTGTGGTGGTGGCAGAGCATCTCCGGGGGAGCCTCGACACTTTTGTGGAGGCCATGAACAGGACCGCCAAGGAGATTGGCATGTCCAAGAGCTATTTCCTGAATCCACACGGATTGCCGGTCGAGGGCCAGGTCACGACCGCGAAGGAAATGGCGATCCTCGACACGGCTTATCTCCAGAAGTTCCCTGAATCCCTTCGATTTCACTCCATGCGTGAATACACCTATCACGAAATCACACAGTACAATCGGAACCATCTGCTTCTCAAGGACTCCACGGTCGACGGGCTGAAAACCGGTTTCGTCGAGGCCGGCGGTTACCACCTCGCAGCCACTGCTCAGAGGGATGGGTTTCGACTCCTGGCCGTCGTCATGGGAGCCCAGAAGCCTTCCATTCGCGAGCGAGAAGCCTTGAAACTGCTCAATTACGGATTTCGTAATTTCACGATGGTCCAGCCCTTTCCCGAGGGGCAGCCCGTCAAGACGATCAAGGTCTGGAAGGGAGTGCAGGATCAGGTTGACCTGGATGCGCAGGAAAAGGCGAGCTTCACTATCTCACAGGCTCAAAGACAGCAACTGCGCTGGGAGGTGCAGGCGCCCGAGGACGTCACGGCTCCCATCCAGGCAGGACAATCCCTGGGGCAGGTCGTCTTCTATGTTGGAGACCAGCCCGGAAGGACGATTCCCTTGGTGAGCCGCCAGGACATCGAGTTGGCAGGGTGGTTCAAGAGAACCTGGCAGACGCTGATTCGTGTAGACCTGATTGACTGGAAATGGGTGGGAATCATCTCTGGCGGGATCCTGTTTATCTCTGTCCTGTTGCTGTTCATCTCCAGCCGGCGCTCCCGCTCCCGCAGAACCCTCGGAGCATAGGACGCCGGTAACGACCTGATCCGGGCGGACGCGAAGTCCGCCCTCTCCACATAAACCGCGATGTTCTGAGCAGGGGTGGGATTTATCCCCCCAATCGCATATTCCAAGGAACTTCCAGGCAAGCTCTCAAGCCATTCATCACTCAGAGCGACGTCCCTTCTCGGAATCTCGCACCTTGGGATCTCCGATCCCGCATTGGGGGGACATTCAGGTGTGAATCCCCAAACGCGGCAGAATCCAACGGTTCAACACCACCCAGCCTACAACAACTCCTACAAGGATCAGGATGTCCCATCCCACCATCGCTCTTTCTCCCGTCTATCCCAAGTCCTTCAGGATCGCGATTCATTCACAACAATACAGGGCTCGCTTTCGCATGGATTCACTTCCACCGTCAGGTGACTCAGTTGTTGCACCCCGGCCAGCAGCTTCTTGTAATGGGCCGGGTGCTTCGGATAGTGAGTGACGATGGAGATGAGCGCCGAATAGTGCGCAGGACCGACCTTCCAGATGTGCATGTCCGAGACCCGATTGTCCGAGTCGGATTCGATGCGCTGCTGGATGGCCTCTCTCATTGCACCATCACCGGAACGGTCGAGGAGGACGGTACTGGTGTCCATCAGAAGCTGGTAAGACCAGCGCGTGATAACAGCTGCTCCCACGACGCCCATGAGGGGATCGAGTCGCTGCCAGCCCAGAAATTTGCCCGAAAGCAGAGCCACAATGGCCAGCACCGAAGTGAGGGCATCCGCCAATACGTGGAGGTAGGCTGCCCTGAGATTGTGGTCATGATGACGGTGGTCGTTTTCGTTGGAGTCGGCATGGACATGATGGTCCTGCAGGAGAGCTGCGCACAGCAGGTTGACGGCGAGCCCAATCACCGCGATCACAATGGCCTCATTGAAGTGAATCTTCGGGGATTCGAACAATCGGCCGATGGACTCCATGGCCATGAACAGGGCCACCACAGCCAGGGCAACGGCGCTGGCAAAGCCGCCCAGGACGCTCACTTTTCCGGTCCCGAAGCTGAACCGTGCATTGGCCGCGTGACGCCTGGCGTAGTGATAAGCGAAGATCGATATGCCGAATGCCGCCACATGCGTCCCCATATGCCAGCCATCCGCCAGGAGCGCCATGGAGCCAAACAGTTGACCTGCAATGATTTCGACGACCATGGTGACGGCCGTCAGTGCGAGAACCTGAGTCGTACGTCTTTCCCCCTTTTCATGAATGAGGGAAAAATCGTGGGCATGCTCCCATTGTTCGATACTGTAGGTATGCATATTCACACTCGGAAGAGTCCGTCCCAGCCAGGACCTTACCTGACTGGAACCGGTGAGAGGAAAAACCGGTATCCAACCGGTTCTTGACTAGGCTCAGCTGAACCCCCCAGTTCCCGTGCCGCAAACCGAAGAGCTACCCTCCCTGGACGAACAGGACCGGGAAAAGAGCGACAGCATTTTTTCGATCTCCCCACAGTCGCACTGCGGGCACTTCAACTCGGATTCTTCGGCCGAGCTCCACACCAGAGCTTCGAAGCAGTGATCGCAATGGGTGCAACGGTACTCGAATATCGGCATTCATGAACCTCCACGCTGGTCTTCGTTCCAGAAAAACTCATTCTGGTATCACAAACAGGTTCCTGTGCGGGCACGTTCAACTTCACTCTGCAGTTAATACCTTCCCGCATGATTCGCAAGCGAAGCATCGTCTTTGGACAACAGCAACCCGAAGGGGATGCTCGCCCTTCGCAGGCGTGTTCGGTCAGCTTCCCGCTGGGCGCTCCTCGGCGAGGGGCCATTCGCCACGACTGATGAGCACTTCCTTCAATGCGGCCAGCGCGGCGTTGACAGCGGGAAAGCCCGAGTAGACCCCGATTTGAAAAGCAATCTCTGCCAGCTGAACCGCTGGAACTCCCACGTTCAAAGCCCCATGCAGGTGTACTTTGAGCTCGTCCGTTTTCTGTAGAGCCGCCAGCGCTGCAACGGCAATCATCTGCCGCTCGGGAAGCGGCAGCACCTCCCTCGAATAGATGTTGCCCGTGATGAAAAGCGAGAGATCTTTCGCAAGGTCTGCATCGAAGGCTTTCCACAGTCTGTAGGGAACCTCAATCGGTACGGGTCCGGAAAAAAGCCTTTGAGCTGTCCGCTTGGTCCGTTCGATGAGGTCTTCGGGGTCTTTATGCATATCCCATCTCCTGTGTCCGGTGACGAAGTGTTGACGCGATGGCTGCCATTGAATGGAAAAACTATTACTATCGTATATTGTGGGCACAAGGCAACGTACAAGGAAGTCTTTGTGCGGGGGCTGCCGGGCGCGGCTGCTCATGGGTGCTGCCCGGCGATGCCCCTGCGGAAACAGGTTAATCGCTGATTCCCAAGAAGTTGACAAGGAGCAATATAGTCTTTAAGGTAGCCGAGCCCAAAACGGGAAGCCTGAAGGCTGTGAGCACACTATGAGGAGTTGACTGATGAAGCCCAAATCCTGCGATCCAAAATCCTGCGAAACCTGTCCCGGCAAGGAGAAGATGACTAAAGAAGAATCCGTTCAGTGTAAGCTTGCCAGGATAAAGAATAAATTCATTGTCATGAGCGGCAAGGGCGGAGTGGGAAAGAGCAGCGTGGCGACCTATCTTTCCCTTGCCCTAGCTCAAAAGGGCTACCGGGTTGGCCTGCTCGATATCGATCTGCATGGCCCCAGCATCCCCAAGATGCTGGGACTGCACGGAGTCATGAACGTGACGGCCGATCAGCAGATCCTGCCCCACCAATATCGCCCGAATCTCAAGGTGGTTTCCATCGAGTCCATGCTCGAAGACACGGATTCCGCCGTCATCTGGCGCGGCCCGCTCAAACACGGCGTCATCACCCAGTTTCTGGCCGACTGCCAATGGGGCGAGCTGGATTTCCTGGTGGTGGACTGCCCGCCCGGCACCGGCGATGAACCCCTGAGCATTGCCAGGCTGATTCCCGACGCCCGGGCCATCATCGTCACAACTCCCCAGGAAGTGGCGCTGGCAGACGTGAGGAAGTCCATCAATTTCTGCAGAAAGGTAGACCTGGAGATCGCCGGACTCATCGAAAACATGTCCGGTCTCTACTGCCCGCACTGCCAGCAGTTCATCCCCATATTCCGGACGGGCGGAGGGAAGAAGACCGCTGAAAAGATGAAGCTTTTCTATCTTGGTGAGCTGCCTTTCGACCCTGCGGTGGTGGAGGGAGGAGATCAAGGCAAACCGGTTTTCGAAAATGGAGACGACACGGCTTTCAAAAAGGCTGTGGAGAGCTTCGCCGATCGCGTGCTCGAGCGTCTCCGGGAGTCGGAAGGCGATGAGGCTGCAGCGAAAGAAACCATCCACTGACCAGGGAGGAGTGCATCCCCAAAATGTTTGAGATTTCCTTTGAGCAGAGCTCCCTGACCGAAGAGCAGAAGCAGACCCTCCAGGAAATGTGGCTGCGCTGTATGCGCCGCATCATCGCCAGCACCACCGTCGCCGGAAGCGGCCACCCGGGTGGTTCCATGTCTTCTCTGCATCTGGTTTTGATGCTCTACAGCACCCTCAGGCACCAGCCCGGCGACCACTGCTGGCCGGAGCGGGACCGGCTGGTGGCGAGTATGGGCCATATCAGCCCCTGCATCTACAGCGTGCTCTGCGAGTTCGGCTACATCGAAGAGGATAAGATGATTCTCGAGTTCCGACACGCAGGGTCATGCTTTGCCGGTCACGTGGAGTGCTGCGTGCCTGGGGTGGAATGGAATACGGGGAACCTGGGTCAAGGGCTCTCTGCCGGCGCCGGTATGGCCCTCGCTTTGAGACTCAAGCACAATCCAGCTCGCGTTGCAGTTCTCATGGGGGATGGGGAGCAGCAGAAAGGTCAGATCGCGGAGGCCCGCCGATTTGCCGTCAAGTACGAGCTCAACAATCTCATGGGTATCGTGGATCGCAATCATTTGCAGATCGGTGGCAGTACGAACCATGTGATGCCCCAGGCCATCCGCGCAGATTATGTCGCAGCCCTTTGGAACACGCTTTACCTGGAAGACGGGCACGACTTCGAGGCCATATTCCAAGCCCTCAGACGGATCAGGCGGGGCGATGTGGACGATCCCCGGTACCCTTCGGTAATCGTCGCTCGGACGGTGATGGGCAAAGGGATCTCCTTCATGGAGAACAAGGCCAAGTATCATGGTTCGGTGCTGAGCGACAGCGAGGCCGCCGCCGCTTTCGAAGAGCTCGGACTCGAGAATCCGATTCCCGCCCTTCGCGAGAAGCGAAGCAGCCTCTATGTCTTCCACGAGCCTTCCTGTGTTGAAGCGCCTTATCCGACTGTCGATCCGGGTGAGCCGAAGACGTATGGCGCCGATGTCAAGACCGACTGCCGGTCAGCCTATGGCACCGCCCTGGAGGATCTGGCCCGCCGAAACAACATGGGGGATGTGCCCAAGATCCTCGGATTCAGCTGCGACCTCGAAGGGTCCGTCAAGATGGAAGGGTTCCACCGTCTGAACGAGAAGGCCTTTTTCGAGTGCGGTATCCAGGAGCACCACGCGGCCACCGTCGCCGGGGCGGCGAGCCGGGAAGGCTGTGTGGCT
Organism: uncultured Syntrophobacteraceae bacterium; assembly: GCA_964557955.1. Taxonomy (GTDB): domain Bacteria; phylum Desulfobacterota; class Syntrophobacteria; order Syntrophobacterales; family Syntrophobacteraceae; genus JALOOX01. The sequence goes on along the minus strand of CAZLCS010000051.1, from coordinate 15,971 downwards.
TTCTTCAGCACCTTCGGCGTCTTTGCGGCCTGCGAAACCTACAACCAGCATCGATTGAACGATATCAACGAGACACAGCTCAAGGTAGTCAGCACCCACTGCGGCCTGGATGTGGGCGAGGACGGGCAGACGCATCAGTGCATCGACTACATCGGCCTGATGCAGAATATCTATGGTTTCTCCATATTTCTTCCGGCGGACCCCAACCAGACGGATCGAATCGTCCGCTACATCGCCTCGCATCGCGGCAACTTTTTCGTGGCCATGGGGCGTTCGAAGCTTCCGGTGATCACGGATGAATCGGGCAACCCTCTTTACGGCGGCCCCTACCGTTTTGTTCCGGGCAAGGCCGACTGGGTGAGAACGGGGGAGGATGGCGCCATACTATCTTTTGGGACGACGCTCATCGAGGCAGTCAAGGCCCAGAAGGAGCTTTCCGAGAAGCACGGTCTCAGGCTGGCGGTTCTCAATTTTGCCTCGATGAAGCCCATCGACATCGCTGCCATTCTCGAGGCAGCCCGTACCGGACTGCTGGTCACGGTGGAGGACCATCACCTGGACACGGGCCTTGGCGGCCGAGTGGCCCTTGCCCTGGCCGATGCCGGAGTGGCGTGCAGGCTCATCCGGCTCGGGGTGAAGAACTACGGGCTTTCCGGGAAGCCCTCGGATCTCTACCGCCTTGAGGGCATCGACGCCTCGGGGATCGTCAGGACCATCCTGGAAGCGAAAGGAATTGAGCAGTGATGGAATCCACGGTCTGACCCACGAATTCCCGCTCCCAGAGCCGATGAATCCCGGTCAGGTCGCCGGTGTTTGGAATTCCTACCTGCGTGCAGGGGTATCGGGGCGTGAGGAGCGCCCCGACGTATTTTGTGGCATTCATACTTAGTAACATTGCCTTCAGCCTTACCCATGCCGGCCTTGCGAATTCGAGCATGAGACGGATCTGCAGGCTGGAGCACCGGCTGATTTCTTTGGCTGTCGGTACGGGATCCATCCTCAGATCCTTCAGCAGTCCCGCATAAGCCTCTCCCACGCTCCTCCGGAAGGGGGCATCCCGCTTCAGCAGCCTCAAGAAGGGGAGGTACCCATCCGAAGACCCCCAATGACTCAGCCAGAATGACTCCAGTTCACTCTCGAGCCAATGGTGGCATTCTCGCCACCCGAGGTCCATGGCGCGACAGGGCGTATCCCGCAGATCGGCGTAGGCGTTGATAAGCGGGTGCCAGCGGTTGTCCACCATGAAATGGTGGGCCATCCCGAGCAGCCAGGGGAAATTGTGAATGGTCCCGGGCCTTCCCAGAAGCCTCTGCATCGGCTCAGGCAGGGCATCCTTCCGGGTTGGTTTCATGAGACCGTGCAGCCTGCCACCCACAGCGGGCAGTTTGAAGTAGGGCAGGTCGTAAAAGAGCGAGTCCGGGGAGATGGATCCTTGGAGAAAGGCTTTCTTCCAGTGTTCATCATCACGCCGACGCCCTGTCAGGGAATCCAGGCGCTTGAGGGTCAGATCGGCCAGTAGGAGGTGAAGGCGTTCTTTTGGCATGGCGACCGCTCCCAACGCCCTAAAGATCGGGAGTCTTTCCGGTCTTCTGTTCGTAGACTTCGATGACTTCAGGGATGAGCCGCCGCACGACGGCGTATCGGTCATTCTCAAAGGCCTGGCTGAATTCATGGAACCTGGGGTGATTTGCCGAAAGCGAGGGAGTCCGATGACGGTCTGCTGCGAAGCGGCTCGGGTATTGTTCAATGGCCTCGATAAGGCTCATGTCGAAAATCGGCTCATCATTCACCCATCCCAGCCGTCTCATGGCCTCGAAGCGAAACTGATCCAGGAGAAAGATGACAACGTCCATGACCTCCATCTTGTCCGGAACTTCGAGCTCATGAAACCCGCCGCCCGCTCCAAGCCCATGAAAGCCCATCACCAGGTCGTACACCGGCTGCGAAGAAATCTCTCCGCCTTTGATGAGCGTGCAAAGGGTCTTGTCACTCACGTCGCGAAAACGGGTATTCTCATCGAAGGGTTCGGAAAAACGCGATACCCATCTCTGGAATCCTTTTCGAGCTGCCATCTGGCGCTTCCTGGCCTGGAAATCGACAATTTCACTCACTTCCGGGTCTGACCTCCCGTTTCAAATGTGCAGTTTCGTGGCTGCGCACGCCTCAAAAGACGTCGGCGGAAAACAAATAGATCTCCGTATCGGGATCCTTCCATGCCTGCTCGGGAAGACCGGCCTTCCGGCAGGTCCACTCAAGGAATTCCTCCTTTCCCCAGCCCCGCTCAACGGCCACCTGGGGTAGAAGGAGGCCGGAATAGTAGCCCTTCCGGATGTAGAGGCCGTGTTTTCCGATCTCGATTTCATCCGTATTCCGTACCCTCTGCAGTGGGGTCAGAACGGAAATCTCGACGTCGAGGTCGCCGAGCTCTTCCTCCTGGACGGCACAGAACCGGGGATCGGAGAAGGCCGCCTGGACGGCCATGTTCTTCACCGTTTCCAGCAGCGGCGCCTTGGCCTCGATCATGCCGATGCACCCTCTAAGCTCATCGCCCTTGTGCAAACAGACGAAGGCTCCCGATTTTTCCCTTAGCTTCGCTGAGTCCGCCGGTATTTCCGGCAGGGGCTCACCGAGGCAGCGGGCTCGGATGGCCTGCAGGGCAATCCTACGGAGGGTCTGCTTTTCTTCATCGTTGAGCCCCAAGTCAATTCCGACCTCCGAACCGGGCTCCCCTCGTACCTTTTCTCTCTTAGCCGGGCTGCTGTAGAGCGCGGCTGCCAGATACCCGACCACTCGACTCCTGTCTCCGGTAACATCCCCGGAATTGACGTACTGCAGCACCTTGGCTCCATTGGCGCCGAGTCCCCTGGCGGCCAGCATCGCCGTCATCATGGGGCCGGCACCGCAGGCTTCACACTTGCCTCCCTGCAGGTCGAGGGAAAGGGCCCGCGCATCATACGCCTCCACATGCCCGCACACGACCTGATCCAGACGCCTGGCCTCGGCATAGGGGTGAAAGTGCGACAGATCGCTGCTGGCGATGAGGAGCACCTTCAACTCACGGCAGGCTTCACACAACGCCTCCGCCAGCTGTTCACAGAACGTGAAGGACTGGTCTGCCATGATGATGGGCGTCAGGCGGAAGTCCTTGAGGACGACCTGGAGGAAGGGCAGCTGAATTTCGAGGGAGTGTTCTTCAGCATCCGCTTCGGGGACGAACTTGATGAGCGAGGGCCACTCGAGGAGCTTGTCGATAATTTCACGGTCAAGGGGGACGACCCCAAGGGGAGTTCGATAGCCTCCCAGGGTGTAGACGCTCGCGCCCTTGAAATAGGCCCGGTGGCTGGGGGCCACGATGACCACCCTGTCGAAGGACTGGTCCTGGAGGATGCGGTAGGCGTGAGCCGCGACTCCGCCTGAGTACATGTAACCCGCGTGGGGGACAATCAAGGCTTTCAACTGGCCCGGGATGGAAGTGGGGCGGGCCTTTTCCAGATAACGGCGGATGTCGTCTCTGAGGGTGCCGGGATGTCCCGGGTACCAGCTCCCCGCAATGACCGACTCTCGGATGATTTCTTGAGCCATCTGTCCCCCCTTGTGCACAGTGGTCGAAACTCCGCCGATACCCTGAAAATAAGGGTGAGAATAACTTCCAAATAAATTAATACAGAATACAGCTTATGGGTACCGGTTCTGTTGCTGTCCGCCGTCGACCTTCGCCACCACAAGGGTGACGTCATCGGTCTGGGGAGCCCCGTGCCGAAAGGTCTTGAGAGCCTCCGAAACGGCCTGCACGAGGTCCGATGCAGGGAGATGCCGGTTCAGGCGAATGAGCTGTTTCAGTCGATCCTTGCCGAAGGTTTCGCCCTCCGAGTTTTCAGTCTCCCAGATTCCATCCGTTCCGAATACCAGAACGCAATCCTCGACAAGGTTGCTGAACCGGCCCTCTTCATAAACGCAAGAGGAATCGATTCCCAGGGCCACCCCGCCTTCCTGGAGATCCGTGAACGCATCCGTGAGCGGATTGTAAAGGAGCCCCGGGTCATGGCCCGCTCGAACCCACCGGATTTCGCGCCTGGCAGGGTCCAGCCTGGCCAGAAAGAGCGTCATGAAGGTAACCGTCCGGACCGTGTCCTGGCAGAGAAGCCGGTTCACGTCCGTGACCACCTCGGTGAGATCTCCCGGCATGGAAAGCCTGCTCCTCAGGAAAGCCCGCACCGTGGTCATGAGCAGTGCAGCCCCCAGTCCATGTCCCACCACGTCACCCACCGCCACACAGGTGGCCCGGGTATCAGGTCCGTCCAGCCGGATGAAGTCGTAATAATCACCGCCGGTCTCGTCGCAATAGTCGCTTCTTCCGGCCAGGTCCAAGCCCGCAATGCGTGGTGCGGCTTGAGGCAGCAGGCTCTGCTGGACCTCCTGAGCAAGATCCACCGCCTCCTTGAGGCGAAGGCGTTCATGCAGCTGAACAACCATGCTGTTGAAGCTCCGTATCAGACGCGCCAGTTCGTCACTGCCGCCATTGGGCGAGTGCACCAGCGCTTCCAGATCTCCCTGGGCGACGCGGTCAGCCGCCAGAGACACCTCCTGAATCGTGGAAACCGCTCTCCCTGTCACGGACCGTATCAGGAGAACAACGAGCACGATCATGCCGCCGCCTACTGCAAAATAACTGTTGCGGAAGGTGATCAAATCGCCCAGAACCACTCGACCCGGCGCCACCACCACGAAAGTCCAGGGAGCCTCGTGCAGCTTGAAGAAGCCGCTCACGGCGCGCGGTGGACGTCCCTCTCCCAGGATCGTCCCGGAGTTGCTGCTCCTGATGGCCTCCAATGTGGCCGCCTCGATCGAGTCGCTCTCGAAGGTCTGGTGCGCATGTTCCGCCGCGCTGGAGAAGATCACCTCGCCGCAGTCGTCCACCAGGAACACCTTGTAACCATCCGAATCCTGGGCCTGGATCGCATCTTGGAGCAGGTAGTCGAGTCGGACGAAAACCTCGATTCTTCCAATGACCTCGCCGTCGGGAGCCTTGAAATCCGAGTGGAGAATGACCGCTTCGCACTCCGTTGCGGCATCATACTGCGGCGTGGTGATGTCGAGCCGGCACAGAGTCAGCCGAGACCTTGACGAGTCACCCTGACCACGGCCGCCCGCCACGGCCGGAGGCTCACAGAATCCCGCCACCAACAGTTTGCCGGGTTCGCCGAACCATGTGCTGCGCACATCCGCCACTCCCTCGATCTCCTTGAGGTGTTGGAGAATCCACTCCTGAACGGCACTTCTGTGGGGTGACCCCGTCGCAGTGTAGTACATTTGGATCAACTCTTTTGGCTTCTGGAGCTTCATGTCGACGTGATGGGCCGCGCGCTCCAGCCTGCCCATGGTTGCCTCCTGCCATTGGGAGAGCAGGGCATAGCGCATAGTGAAAAACCCGAGGGCTCCGACTCCGATCAGCAGCAGGGCAATGGGCAGCAACAGGAAAAAAACCAGGCGCTGCTGAAGGGTTTTGGGCTGGATCATTTCTTTGCTACTCCTCGCCTGCCTTGATCCCAACGGGCAGACCCCTCGGGCCGAAATGCCGTCGTGGAAGACCGGATTGAGGGCTGCATGTGCATCTTTATTTTTCAAAAATAACACATTTTGGCACCAAGGCCATTGGCATTTGATCCCGCTTGATTTTTTGACACGTAATTTGAATATTGATAAAAGTAACCCCTTTTTGGGCTTCCAGGATAAAGTCGCCTCCGGAAAAAGTCCGCTTTGCGCCGGATGGTTTCAGGAGAGACGGGGATTGGGAACAGCGGAATGGATATGAAGACGGTCGTGGCGCAGGAACGCCGCCTTCTCACAAGGAAAGGAAACGATGGATAACCCCGAGTCCACAGAAAGTAAAATGGCCGCCAACGACGTGTTGCGGCCTGTCGCGGAGATGCTCCGGGGGGAAGACCCCGATGAGATCTGCAGGCGGCACAACATCACCCGCGATGAGCTGGATCGTCGCATGGAGGCGTATAAGCAGGCCGGTCGTCAAATGGCCCTGGCCGATGATTTTTCAGTGAATCGGGTCGGCCGCAATGAGCCCTGCCCGTGCGGCTCGGGCAAGAAATACAAGAAATGCTGCTTGCCCCGGCACGAAGAGGCTCGCCAGAACATTCCGAGCGATGAGCTTCGCAAAATGGAAGCAAAGGCGAAAGTCAAGGAATTGCTGGAGACGGAGCTCCGTCGAAGTTTCGATCTGCTCGTCTCCAGGGATTTCGAAAAGGCGAAGAAGCTGGTCGCAACCCTTCTGGAAACCTGCCCCGAAGACGATCGGCTCCATGACATAATGGCGACTGCCTGCATGGCAACCGGCCATTATGATGAGGCCGTCCGGACCTGCCGGCAACGCTGGCAGGTGGCTGTGGAAGAGAAGGAGTTCTTCCAGGCCAATGGCCACCACAAACGGGAGGGGGAGGACCGCCGGACACATGTCCATTTCTTCTCGCCTTCCATGTGGCTCGAGAAGTTCTGGATGGCGCAGCGGGCTCGCACCTATGTGGCGCAGTTCCCTGTGGGCGAAGATGCGGAAATCAAGAAGCTGGTCGCCAGGCTGGATGCGGCCAATGACCTCAAGCGCTTTCGCGGGCGCCAGGAGGAGGGTTTCGAGGAGAGGAGAGAGGCTCTCGAGCCCGTTCTGGGAGAGCTCAGGTCAGCGGGCTCTGCGGCCATTCCTTACCTTCTTCCCCTGACCTACAATTTCTCCTGGGCGAGCCTCTTCGTGCCCGACCTGCTGGCGGCCTGCGGCACAGACGATGCCATCCGTCTCCTGGCGGAGCTCTCCATGTTTCGTCTGCCGCTTTTTACCCAGAAATGTCTTGAGAATCTGGAACGGATGGGGCCGCAGGTCGTGCCCCACATCGAAGCAGTTTTGCAGCGCGATTCGGCCTTCGATGAATTGAAGGTCGGTCTGATCATGCTCCTCGGCCATCTCCCCGGCCCCGAGAGCTTTGAGATTCTGACACGTTATATCGACCACGAAAACCCCTACCTTGTGGACTGGACTGCCGAGGCCATGCAGCTGCACGGCAACCCGGAGGCGGCGCCTTATGTGGAAAAGGCCAGGGCGCGCCTGGCGGAGCTGAGCAAGATCGGGGGCGTGAGCAAGATCGGAGGCACGAGCGAGATCGCAGACGCCATCCGCGAGCTGGGCGGAGAGCAATAGATACACTCTGGCCTTGCTGCACTGGAGATCAAACGAGCAAGGGCAGAAGGTCCTCCGGCTTCTCGATGAGGGTTTGGGCGCCGGCGGCGAGGAGCTCCTCGGCTTTGCGGAAGCCCCATAGAGCTCCCACGGCGTACATGCCGGCGGCCGTGGCCGTGCGCATGTCGATCCCCGAGTCTCCAAGATAGAGAAGCTCATGCGCCGGAATTTGAAGAGTCCGCGCAATCAGGAGGGCGCCGGTCGGGTCCGGCTTGCGCGGGGTTGCCGGGGACTCGCCGATGACGGCCTCGAACCGCCAGCGGGGCAGAAGCTCGGCCACCAGCAGCTTCGTGGGACCGTCGGGCTTGTTGGAAAGAACGGCCATCCGTATCTGACGGGTCGCCATTACATCCAGGAGCTCCGGGATTCCGGGGTAAGGCGCCGTCGTCTCCCTGCGCCGCCGGTCGTATTCCTTCCGCATGGCCTCGACGCAGCGGGCATGGATCGTGGGGTCCTTTTGAACCGCCTGCGGAATGGATCGTCGGACCAGCATCTCCAGACCGTCTCCCACATGGGTCTTGTAAGTCTCCACGTCGTGCTCGGGAAATCCGAAGCGGACCAGTACCGCATTCATGGAGCTGGCAAGATCAAAAATGGTGTTCAACAGTGTTCCATCGAGATCGAAGATCACGCCTCTGAATCGCATGGAAACAAACCTCATTCAGCCGTATCGGTTCACGCGATGAAAGGGCAGACACCAGGGCGCAGCCCGCTCATCTCTCACCCGTTGTTGGGCGCCTCTCTACCACGGAGACGACCGGCATTCAAGCGGGAGATCGACCCTGCGGAGCACGTGACAAAACCTGAAGAGACTGAGATTCTTCCGGGCTTGGCGTCCTCATCGTGTTGGTCCTGAGTGCGCCTCCACAGAAAAAGATGTCCATTTCGCCGCTCGTCATGCCGGCAATCTTTAAGCCGGCATCCAGCTTTTTTGTGGATATCGGCCAGACTGCCGGAATGACGACTCGAAAGGTGGACACTCTATTGTGATGAGCTGTACTGACGGGAGCCGGGTGAATGCGGCTCAGGGGCGTCAACCCGATGCGAGCACAGGTGTCAGATGGATAAGCCGGCCTTTTTCAAACCTTCGAGGAGGTCATCGATGCCGTCGTCTCCTTTGACGAAGTAGCCGATGCGCTGCCGTGCGCTGGAGGGGAAATCCGGCCTCAGCTCGATGAGCACGTCGAGGGCTTGACGGGCTTCAGCCGAGCGACCCAGCCGGCCGAGGGATGCGGCCCGGAGCAGCCAGTCCCACAAAAACTCCGGCATCTGAATCCTCAGGGCCTGTTGATAAGCCGGCTCAAACCGGCCATTGGCGTAGTGATGCAGACACGGCGCCATGTGGAACCAGGGCGGGTAGTGAGGATTCGATGCCATTCCCTTTTGCAGCAGGCATAGCCCTCGATCCCACTCACCCGCCAGGGCGAGGGTCCAGCCCAGAAATGCTGACAGGGTCAATGAATTGGGATTGAGCACCAAAGCGTTTTCGGCCTCAGGAAAGAACCCGTCCAGGTCACCGACCAGAAGATGCAAATAAGCCAAGATAGCGCGCACGTACTGGTTCCGAGGCTCGAGGCGGGCTCCCTTTCGCGCATGCTCAAGAGTCTTCTCCATCGAGACCTTGAGCTTTCCCGCCCACAAGGCGTTGTCGTCGGCGCAGAGGTTAGCAATCATGGACCAGACCATGCCGGAATTGGGGCTGCGCCCGCGCGCATGCTCCAGCGCCTCCCACGCTGCCCAAAAGGTCTCTCGGGAGAGGGCAATCGTGTACTCGCGCAGGCGGAGAAAGGCCTCTTGCGGCCCGATGTCCTCCAGGGAATCCTCGTGGAGCCCATAGGTCAGCTTCTGCGAAATGATGCCGTATGAATCAGCAATTCTCGCCGCGACCTCCACCGCGATCGTCTCCTGGATCCGGATCAGTCCCCAGTCACTGAAATCGCGGCGGTATCGCTCCCCCCAGATCTGTATCCCTGTTGTCGCGTCGATCAGCCCGAAGGCAACCTTGACGCACCCTCCATCCTTTCGGACGCTCCCTCCCAGGAGGAACCGGGCGTTGAGCTCCAATCCCAATTCCCGGGCACTGAACCCCACGTCCTGGGTGCTCGCCGCGGAACGGCATGGCACCACTGAAAAATCCTGGTAGCGAACGAGCTCCGCCACCAGCTCTTCAGTCAGCCCCTCGGCGAACCGCTCGCCATCGGGATCACCCGAGAGGTTCCTCAGCGGCATAACGGCGATGCCCGGGTTCACTGGCCTGGGAGGCCCAGGCCCTCCGAACCGCGGCCTCGACGACTGCGTGGCTGCGCCCGTGACGGATCGCCGATGGAACGCCGGCACGTAAGTGCCCTTGGGGATTTCGATCAGAACGGGATCCTCCCTGCCAAAGTTCGCATAGTAGCGATCCAGGGACGCTCTGAGCCTTCCTCCCAGGATGCGGACCGACGGGTCTTTCACGGGGTCAAAGTTCGCGCTCTTATTCAAAGCCTGGATGGCGATGGTGAATCCCTTGATCTGGTGGGCGTTTCCCGCCAACGCCTGCTCTACGACGAACCGGAGAAACCTGGAGAGCGTGGGCTTGGTTTTGAATTCAGGGCTGGAGAGAATGGCCGCGAGCTCCTCCTGGACGGCCTGGTGGGTCGGGTGGAGTTTGCCCTGGGGGGCAGGAGAGGCTTGGACCGGGTCTTCCCTCATCGGCTCACCTCGTATCTAAAGGTTCGGCATATCCGGGCCCGTCCGCGGCATCGCGTCCCTTCACCGGTTCAGCCGGTTGCAAATGTAAATGGCTGAGCCGTCCCCTTTAAGCTCCTCTTAAAGAGGGAGCAGAAAATTAGGCCGATCTGAACAACGGGATCATGATACCGTATATATACAGTAACATGCTTTATATGTAATCTCTTTTCAGTGTCTAATGTTCTCGTCCAGCAAGGTTTTCCTTCGTCGTTCGCAATTCGTTCCCTTTTCCCCTTGTAGCGCAGCGGGATCTCCATCGGCGATGCCATAGGAAGGCAGTCTCAAACCTTTTATCCAGCAAGGAGGATCACCATGTCACGAGCACCATTCCGCAAGAAACTTGCAGCGGTCGTCCTGATTGCGGCCACCCTGACGGCGGTGGCCTGGGGGGCAGTTTTCGCCCAGGAGCCCTCCGGGACGGTCATGATCGACGAATACCAGCTTGCCTACATCTTCAACGGCAACGTGGGGGGCGGAAAACTGTATTTCCAGGGGAACGTTTACGACTTCAAAATCGGTGGGGTCGGCATCGGCGGGATCGGAGCGTCGCATATCCTGGCCACGGGGGAAGTTTACAATCTGGCGGACGTCAGCCAGTTCCCGGGTCCCTACGTCCAGGGAAGCCTTGGCATCACGGTCACCGACCAGGGACAGGGGCATCTCTGGCTGCAGAACAAGAACGGTGTCGTCCTGCGACTCAGGACCAGCCAGCAGGGTCTGGGCCTGACAACGGGTGCGGACGGGATTGTCATTCGGATGGATTAGGGGCCTTCTGGGAGACCGTCCGAGAACGCATCTTTGTCATTTCGAACGGAGCGCAACGAAGAGAGAAATCTTGAAAAGTCGAAACGTTAGGATGAGCGAGATTTCTCGCTGTCGCTCGAAATGACAGTTCTCGGACAAGCTCCTGGCACAGTCGGACAGAGAAGAATCTTTGAAAGGACGGAGACGGGAAAGAGGGGGAGCTCAAGATGAAAGTCCTGAAAGTCACGGCGATCGTGGGTCTGGTTGGCATCGCTTTGCTCGCGACTGCAGCGTTCCCGGTGGCCGCTCAGGTGGCTCCCGGATCCACGAAATCGTCGGGAGAACATCTCAAAGGTTATGACGATTGGCATTTCAGCGTCAATCTCGCTGGATGGCTCACTTCGTTCCAGGGAGACGTCACCGCCGAAGGAGACGCCTCCCATGTCAATGTCGATCTGAAAGACGTGCTGGATCTGCTCTTCCATGGAAAGATCGACTTCACCATGGATGGGCGCTTCGAAGTGAGCAAAGGGCCGTGGGGATTATACGGGGAGATTGAGTATGTGAGGCTGAGCGACAGCGGAGAGGGCCGGAAGGATATCGATGTTCCCATTTTCCGCCCGCCCGGGTTCACGATCCAGGGCAACGCCGAAGTCATCAGTGTGTATTCCGTGGGTGAAGCGGCCCTGACCTATGACGTTTATGCTTCCCCATGCCTGGTGGCCAACATGCCGGAGCTCATCGCCGAAGTGCTCGCCGGTGCACGTTACCAATACATCCGGACCAAGGCGAACCTCGAGCTGGCCGGTCCGCTGAGAGACCGGAGCTTCGAAGCCGATGATTCCAAGAGCTGGGTGGACCCCTTTGTGGGTGGGCGCATCCTTTGGAGACCGGGGGAGAGTTGGATCACGTCCCTTGAAACCGACTTCGGGGGCTTCGGAGCCGGTTCGGACTTCACCTTCAACATCAGGGCGGAGGCGGCCTACCGGATCACCAAATGGTTCTTCGTGAACGCCGGCTACCGTGCTCTTTACACCGACTACGAGTCCGGAAGCGGCGACGAGAAGTTCGCCTACAACCTGTGGGTCCACGGTCCGTTTTTTGGAGTAGGGGCTGAGTTCTAGAACCGTGTCATCACGGGTCCGCGAGGGACACCCCATCCATTCCCCCGAGGGAGGAGGCGGTTGTTTTGCTGCTGGACCGGGCAGATTTCATCCCAGCTATTAGGATGATCGTCTGTGAAGGATCGAATGTCCCATTTGATGCAACGCAACAGGAGGAGCGCATGAGCACGCTGGTGGTCGTTGGCTACGAGGATCGGTTCAAGGCCGAGGAGGTCCGCCTCAAGCTCTTGAAGTTGCAGAAGGAGTACCTCATCGACCTGGAAGACGCCGTTGTGGTGGTCAAGGACGAGAAGGGAAAGGTCAAGCTCCATCAGGCCGTGAACCTGACGGCGGCGGGGGCGGTTTCCGGGGGATTCTGGGGGTCCCTGATCGGGCTGATCTTCCTGAACCCGCTTCTGGGCATGGCCGTCGGAGCCGCCACGGGGGCCGCCTCCGGAGCCCTGAGCGACGTGGGCATCGACGACAAATTCATGAAGGAGCTCGCCGAGTCGTTCGCCCCGGGAACGTCCGCCCTCTTCGTCCTGGTGCGGAAGTCCACGCCGGACAAGGTGCTGGAAGAAATCAAGGGCACGGGGGGCAAGGTGCTCAAGACCTCCCTTTCCCACGACGACGAGGGCAGGCTCCAGGCAGCCCTGAGCGCTGCCCAACCGTGAGCCTGCCCGCAGGTCCCGAAAATCGATTGCATCAGGAATGCACCACGAAGGAGGGAACGATGTACCTGCCCAGCATGACTTTTCGAAGGAAGTCGGGTTTTGTGGCGATGCTCGTTACCGTCACGCTGTTGCTGGCAGTGAATCCGGCTCCGGGTCAACAGGTGACCGGCACTCCGGGCTCCCCCAGTTCCATGGTGACGATTGACGGCAAGCAGCTCCCGCCGCCGCCCATGAAGTTCGGGGGCGTGATCAAGGAAGCCGCCAAGGATTCCCAGCCCTGGTGGCCTCCGACGGTCGTGCCTCCCAAGGGCGCCCCCAACGTGCTGCTGATCATGACCGACGACTCAGGATACGGCGTGCCGAGCACCTTCGGCGGGGTCATCCCCACCCCGGCCCTGGACCGTGTGGCCAAGGCGGGGCTGCGCTACACGCAGTTCCACTCGACGGCACTGTGCTCGCCGACTCGCGCGGCCATCATCACCGGCCGCAATCACCATTCCGTCGGTTTCGGCCAAGTCAGCGAATTGGCCACCGGCTATCCGGGCTACGACTCCGTCATCGGACCCGAGAGCGCGACGATTGGCAGGATCCTTTCCGACAACGGCTACGCGACGTCCTGGTTCGGCAAGAACCACAACACGCCGTCGTTCCAATACAGCGCGGCGGGGCCTTTCGACCAGTGGCCGAGCGGGATGGGGTTCCAATACTTCTACGGCTTCATGGGGGGTGAGTCCGACCAGTGGACTCCCTACCTTTTCCGTGATCACACCCCCGTCTACCCATGGGTGGGGAAGCCGGGTTACAACCTCATCACCGACATGGCGGACGACGCCATCCGCTACATGAAGGAGCTGAATGCCTCGGCCCCCGACAAGCCGTTTTTCGTCTACTACGTGCCCGGCGCGACGCATTCGCCCCACCAGCCGACGAAGGATTGGATCGACAAGTTCAAGGGCAAGTTCGACATGGGCTGGGAGAAGCTGCGCGAGCAGATTTTCGCCAACCAGAAGCAGCTCGGCGTGATCCCGGCTGGTACCCAGCTCACCCCGTGGCCCGATTCGCTGCCTAAATGGGATTCCCTCTCCGAGGTGCAGAAGAAGATCGTCGCGCGCCAGGCCGAAGTCTTTGCCGCCTACACCGCCTATGTCGACCACGAAATCGGACGCGTAATCCAGGCGGTGGAGGCCATGGGCAAACTCGACAACACGCTGGTCATCTACATCAACGGCGACAACGGCACCAGCTCGGAAGGTTCGATGCAGGGCACGCCGAACCAGATGACGGTCTACAACGGCGTTCTGGAGCTGCCCGAGCTCGAATTGCTGCGGTACTACGAGTCGTGGGGCTCGGACCAAACGTATCCGCACATGGCAGTCCCGTGGGCGTGGGCCTTCAGCACGCCGTTCAAGTGGGTGAAGCAGGTCGCGTCGCACTTCGGCGGCACCCGGCAGGGCATGGCCATCTCGTGGCCCGGCCACATCAGCGACCCGGGCGGCATCCGCCATCAGTTCCACCACGTGATCGACGTCGTGCCGACGATCCTCGAAGCGGCGGGCATCAGAGCGCCGGATCTGGTTGACGGTATCAAGCAGAAGCCCATCGAGGGCGTGAGCATGGCGTACACGTTCGACAAGGTGAACGCCAGCGCGCCGTCCAAACGTCTTACGCAATACTTTGAGATGTTCGCCAACCGTGGGATCTACCACGAGGGCTGGTACGCTTGCACGACGCCGCCAGAACTGCCGTGGCTCGTCGGAACGAAGGCAATGCCTCCGGTCGAGCAATACAAGTGGGAGCTCTACAACGTCGCCGAGGACTACTCGCAGAACAACGACCTTGCAGCCAAGAATCCCGAAAAACTCAAGGAGCTGCAGGCGCTGTTCCTGGCGGAAGCGGCCAAGTATCAGGTCCTGCCGCTTGACAACTCGGTCCTAACGCGCCTCCTCACACCGCGCCCGAGTGGGACGGCCGGGCGTACGACGTTCACCTACCAGGGTGAGAACATCGGCATACCGGTTGGCAGCGCCCCCAGTCTGCTAAATCGCGACTACACGATCACCGCCGAGATCACGGTCCCCGAGGGCGGCGCCGAGGGAATGATCGCAACCATGGGCGGTCGCTTCGGCGGTTACGGGCTCTACCTGCTCAAGGGCAAGCCCGTGTTCGTGTATAACCTGCTCAACCTGAAGCGGTATCGCTGGGAAGGCGGCGTCGGCGCCGAAGACTGGCTGGGTGCTTCGCTCAAGCCGGGTAAGCACACCCTTGTTTTCGACTTCAAGTACGACGGACCGGGCTTCGGAAAGGGCGGCACCGGGGTGCTTTCGGTCGACGGCAAAGTGCTCGCGCAGCAGAAGATGGAGCACTCCATCGCCTTCCTGATGAGCCTCGACGAGTCCTTAGACATCGGAATCGACACCCGGACTCCGGTCGACGACAGCTACAAGCTGCCTTTCAAGTTTACCGGCAAGATCGACAAGGTGACCTACAACGTCCGGCCCGAGCAGTTGACGTCCGAGGACCACGAGGTCCTCCAGCGGGCGCTCGCCAAGGCTCACGATTGACCGGGTTTCGGAATGATTTTGCGAAGCGGGAGGGGGCGGGGGGCGACCCCGGCCCGCTCGCGCAGCAGGTGGACCATGCACGGCAGCGATCAAGATGGCGATGAGAGACCGAGTCGGACCTGCAACGGTCGAAAGGATAACCCCATGAATCGAGTCGTGCTCGTTTGTGCGACGCTTTCCGTGTTGACCTTGGGCGGATCAGCATGGGGCCAGGAGGATCGTTATCCCATCATGGACAGGGTTGCCCAGAAGGTCGTTTAGAAGTACCAGAGCTCCTCCTGTCAGGAACTGGCCATGAAGAAGAAGCAGCCCCCGGCGGGCAAGCAGGGCCAGATCGAGGCGCGGGCCATCGAGCTCCTTCGCCTGGCCCCTCAAATGCGCCAGGAATTTCTCAACCGTGTCGCAGGCCCCATTGCCAACAAGCTGTTTGAATGCGGCATGATTCCCTGACACGCCTTTAGGAATAGAAAGGAATACACCATGAAGCCGTTCCAGGCATCCGTCGTATTTGTGCTTTCAATCGTGGCCCTTTCGCTTTGTTCCTCATGGTGCATCGCCCAGCAAGTCACCGGGGAGCTGGGCTCCCCCGGCGCCACCACCACCATCGACGGCAAGCAGCTCCCGGCGCCCGACCCGAAGTTCGGCGGCGTGATCGAGCAGGACGCCCTCAAATCCAAAGCGTGGTGGGCGCCGCGCATCGTGCCGCCCAAGAAGGCGCCCAACATTCTGCTCATCATGACGGACGACTCGGGCTTCGGGGTCCCCAGCACCTTCGGCGGCGTCATCCCGACGCCCACGATGGATCGAATCGCGAAGACAGGGCTGCGCTACAACAACATCCACTCGACCGCCCTCTGCTCGCCAACGCGCGCGGCGCTCATCACCGGCCGCAATCATCATTCGGCCGGCTTTGGCGTGATCT
>CAZLCS010000050.1:0-44691 GCA_964557955.1 uncultured Syntrophobacteraceae bacterium | reverse complement strand
CCTGGCTGATTTCCTAACCGTTGATTTTGGCTGACTTCCTCATCGGTGGCAATAAGAATCCGACCCTGAAGCGCCGGAACTGTCATCCTGCTGACCCTCGCTGATCTCCCGGATGGCCTCAACCCAATGGTCCGCACAGCGAAAGATGTCTGCAGCGGCATCCCTGTCACTGATTTCGGGATTTCTTCGAGCCCAAAACCGCAGCACAAGGTCATATACGGCCAGAGATTCCAATGGGTGAAGTGTCCGGAGCTTCTGGGTCAGAGCCAACACATTAACGTCGAAATAGGCGCCGACCATGTTCAAGACCTGGCTGTTCATGAGGCCCTCCGCCATCAGGCCCGGCATTTCCTTCATGACCGCAGGAAAGTAGGGGTCAAAGACTGTATCCCTGTAGACATTGCAGATGGCCAGGGCTTCGCCGGGTGTGAACCTGCCGGCGATCTTCAACTCTGCAAACTCCAGAGCAGCCCTAAACCAAGACAGGTCAAAGTCCAGCTGGCTCGATGGGCTCGACCCATGACGGGTGAGCCACTTCTGTTTGAGCTTTCCCTCGACCCTCCCTGTAATGTGCTCCTTGGACATTCTCACCTCCTGAAATGGTTAATCATTGCCTTGTTGGTAGGCCTTATAATCCGGGTTGGCCACAATGTCAATAGAAAGAGTGGTGACTATGTGGACATTTTGTTTTGGCCATGCCGGCCTGCGATTCGCAACCCCTGACTGACGATGCGACACGGGTGCTGTGCGTAAGGTTGGATTCATGGGGTTACTAGAGGAGATAGAGGCTTTGAAAATGTATAATTGTCCATACAAGCTATTTTTGAGAATGCGTCCTCTTGGATCAAGCGGCTAATGGATTCTACGCGTTGTACTCGTAGCTCAGGGAGCTGCCCCGAGGGGCATCAATGTCGAGGGCGCGTTCGTAAAACTCCGCCCGTTTCCGGCGCTCCCACTCAAGTCGGCTCCATCTAAGATATTCCATCTGTTGGGCGGGATCGGGGTTCTTCTGAGCCTCAAGAAGGGAAAGCATTTCCGTGGCCCATGGGTCATTTTCGGTGGCTGGAGCTGGGCCAGTCTCCGGAGGGGTCTTGGCATCTTCTGCGACGATCTGGGCGATGGCCCTCTCGATATCCCGCTCAACGGCATGGATCGCAGCCAGCTCTTCTGGAGGAAGTTGGCGGAGCCATCGCTCGAGCTCGTCAGGATCTATGTTGAGGCCGTCCTGGCCATCATGGTCATCCTGGCCCTTCTGGGGGGCACCAGGAGAGGCAAGCCGTTCGTCCATGCATGTTGGGCCTTCAAAGCTGGTTGGCGGTTGGCTGCTCGTTGGCGATAGAGATTCTGCGCTCGTTGGCGATTCCATCCTTGTTGGCGGTTGAGCCTGGGGCAGGGCCAGGTTTTCCGCACTCGTTGGCGGTTGATGCTTCTGGGGGAGAAGAGCTCGGATGGCATCCTGGATGGCCTGCTCTATGGCCGGGTGGCAGGGAGGAAGCCGCCGGCTGCAGCCACATGTTTCGGCCTTGCCTCTGGTGAGGCTGTCGGACCGGACAATGACCTCCTTGCCGCAGGTGCAACGGCATATCCAACGGGGCCGCCCGTTTTTGGAGTTTTCTGGGTGGCGATTAATGACGGTGAGTCCGCCGAATTGGCGATCCTTGAGGTTGACTGCGACTCGAGCCTCGACGGTCCGGATGCTGGAGCGGTAGGTTCTCGTCTTCATGTTGATCCTTCGTGGTTGAGACCCCAGGGGAACTGGGGGCGTTGGATGAGGGGAATTGGTCCGAGCCGCTTCGCGCTACCGGGCGTTTCTGTGGCCCGGGTGGGTCTGCTGGGTGGGTCTGGGAGGGTGGCTGCAGAAGCTCCTAAATCTTCCCTAAAGCCTTTTAAAGAAGTTGAGAAAAAGAACCCTCCCCATACCATAAGTAAGATATTTTCGGATTAACCTATCGACATAATTAAGAAAGTCATGGTTTTCTGTCGATTCGGATGGTGCTTCCAAATCGGTCAATGAAGGCCTGGTTCATGGCGTCCCGGAGGTCCTGCTCATGGGCTGCCTGACAGACGAAGCTGTCATGGATGGGGACCGCGACGATGCCTTTCTTGGCCAAGGTGAGCAAAACCCTCTCGGCGAGGCATGAGTCGATGAACTGGAGGTTGATCCCGATGCCGGTATTGAAGAACCTGCGGATGGGGTCATGCCTCTGGATGAAATCCCGCATGAGGGCCTGAATTTCCTTATAGCCCAGCCTGTGCTGGGCGTTGGCGGGGTGGCCCATGACAGCCCTGACTGCCGAGGCCTCATTCTTGGCATTGATGGAGATGAGCAGAATGGCCTTGAGCAGGGGCCTGATCGTGGAATCCAAACCGGCCAAGGTGTAGACGTCACCAAGGGGTGGATTTTGGCCGGCCATGCAATATAGAAGGTTGATATGGAGCCCCGAATAGTCCAATTCGCATGTCGGCTGGCCATTTATCCTGATGCGGCGCCGGTACTGCCTGGGGAGGTTCATGACCCATGGGCCGTAGAATCTGCCACCCCGGCTGAAGGTACCGTTGAAAATGCGGCAGAGGGAGAGATCCGTTTCGTCTGGCAAGTGTCCCAGACGGTCGATGAGGGCCTTTTCCTCGCTGGGCGATAGTTCCAGTGCAAACTGAGAGGCCTGGAGCATGCTGTTGAAGGCCTGGATGTTTGCACGCCAAGTGATGGTTCGCTTCGTTTCCGTGAAGTTGATGAGCTTTTTGTCCTGTCTGTCCCTCAGAACGATCTCGTCTCGTTGGGTGCGGATATGGGCCTTGGTGACCTGCTCCTTGGAAAGCAATGTAATGAGGGGTGGCAGGGCAGTCATGACAGACTGTCTCCCTGCCTTCCGTTTGATGTCGAAGAATCCGAGTTTGTGGTGGATGTAGCCCCGGCCCTCGAGGAAATCGACAATCTGTATGAGCTTGCGGTAGCTGATGTAGAGCAGTCTATACCTCTGGGGCTTGGCATAGTCGTTACGGTTCCTGCTGTAGGAGACAAAGAGCTTGGGGTTCTGGATATGGGCGATGAAGAGGTCCAGAACAACCTTTTTCATCGTGTTCCGGTACTTGAGGTGTTTCTGACTTACGATGTCTCCACCCAGGTGGGTGTTGAGTTGGTCGAGCAAAATGTTGACCGCCTTGTTGACCGGGGGGCTGTCCGACCATTTGTAAACGCTGAAGGTGCGGCTTATGGCATAGTTCCAACGGTGGCTTTGCTGCATAGTGGCTTGGCTCCAGTGAGAATGGCAGGAGCCGCCGGTGAAGGCGGCCCTGCGTTGGTGGTTAATGAGGGGAATTTTCTCAGTTGAGGACTATCCGATGTCTGATGGCGGATGGTCGGGTGGTCAATGCTGATGCCTGCGGATAGGGCTTTGGCGATGGTTCGTCCTGGGCCGAGGGTGCTGGGTCCTCTTCCTCTTGAATATCAGAATAGCGACCTGCGGCCCTGTCCTTCTCGATGAAGCTGATGAGCTTGTCGAAGGAATCTTCGGCCTGAACGTGGCTTGCCGTTCTGAGTACATCTGCGATCTGCTTGGCGATGAGCGCGGTCTCTGCGATTCGCTTGACGTCCACTGGTCTGAGGTCGGTGTTTAGGTTGATGGCGAGCACCTGGCCGTTGGGTCCGCGGGTGATGGTGTAGAGCTTCTCGGTGCACCAGTCGACCAAAGCCTTGATGTTCTGGAGGGTCTTGAAGTCGAGTGCATCCAGGTCTTCGAAGTACTTCTTCTCTCTCGCCAGCCGTAGCTTTTCGGAGATCTCCCCTTGGTGCTTCTGCCGCTTCAGGCCCCAGGCCTTCCTCTTTGAATGGTCTTCGACCCTGTGAACCGGCATTCCATAAAGGGTGGCGAGCTGCTGGAGAGTGGGCAGGTAATGTTTACTGGTGGCGGGATCGGTCAAGCCTTCGACGTAATCCTGCTCTACTTGGGTCCAGTTTGTCTTCGGTGCGGTGGTGATCATGGGTGATGTCTTCCTTTCAGATGTCAGATTTCGCCGGCTTTTCTCCGGCTGTGATGAACATCCTTCTGATGGGTGTAGTGGCCCGTACGATGGGCTTCTCTGGGATTCAGACATAGTGTTTCTATGCCTGTCTGAAAAAACGCGGGAATATCGGCCGTGTGGTGATTTGGGGTTGGCTGGTCTTAGTTTGAGTGCAGGGGTTATTTTGTTGGTGATCTACGGGGTTTTAGGTTTAGCCATGTAGTTGTTGCTTGTTGGACCCTGATACCTCCTTTCGAACTGGCCCCTGGCTTAATTTCTATGTCGTGGAAGTCCAAGCTCTCAGGCATCCATGGAAGAGCTTTTGCCGTAACATCTTTAAACAACCCGGATACCTATAGGCCTCGTTTGGATGCCAGGACCTTAAATCTCTCAGGCGCAAAGCGGTCAAATTTGGTCCCCGATCCACCTTAATGCAGTGTTCATGCCGAAAATAATGTGGCAAACATGGCAGAAAGGATCCAAGTTTCTGATGGAGGGTGGGGCCGTTGTTGGCCGGTGACAGCATCATGGGGTTCCATGCGGTGTGATCAACATTGTCATCCTGAATAAGGGCAAAGATGATAGCGGCGACACGCCCACAATCGATATGAATGGCGCCTGGAAAAAGTGTGCTCTATACCAGATTGTAATACCAGAATCGTAAGCCAGACCTCCTTTGAGAGGCGAGGGGGTCTATTTTACCTCATGCTTTATTCAATGTTGACCATGCGCTGAATCTGGGCTGGGAAGAAACATTTGCCGGTTCGGCTCAGGTGCCCCTTATCGTGGAGTTGGCTTGCGATGGACCGGAAGCTGTGGCCGTTGGCCCTAAGCGCCCTGGCTTTCTGAATGACTGCCGCTTCCTTGGGAACCGGGGCAAGGGTCTTGCCGTCGGCCATGAGGGCGAAGCCGTAGGGGATGGCCCCGACTCTCTGGCCGTTTGCCTTCATGTGGCCCATGGCCATCTTCGTTCGCTCGGCCACCATATCCCGCTCAAATTCTGAGAGGACGGCCAGCATCCGGAAGACCATCTTCCCGGCTGCGGTGGTGGTGTCGATCTTCTCCGATATGGAAACCAGGTCTGCGCCTTTTTTGTCCAGGACCTCGGCAATTTCGATGGTGTCTTTGGTGCTGCGCGATAGCCGGCTTAGTGAGTAGACAACCAAAGCGTCACCCTTCTCAATGGTTTTGATGGCGGCTTGGAGCCCCTCACGATGTTTGATGTCTTTGCCGCTGATGCCTGGATCCGAGAATAGGACGATCTCTTCGCAGCCGTTGAGGTCGGCATATGCTCGGATTTTGGCCTCCTGGGCTTCCAAAGAAACGCCGTTGTCTGATTGGTCCGTCGTTGACACTCTCACGTAGCCGATGATCTTCATTACTCCCCCCCAGTGATCGATGGTGGTGGTGGAATGGCGAATGACTCCGGAGCCTACAATACGAGACCTTTGGTCCAATGTCCAGGCGTTTTTCGTGCGGCCCTAGGTATTATTGTTGTGGGGTGTTGGGGGCGCTGTATCGGCGGAGGCAAGTTCCACTGTGCCCATTTCAACTCAGAAATTTAGGGAATGCCAGTATATCGGCTAGAAGATCATGTGTTAAATTCTGGGGAATTCAGAATATTGGCAAGCTTCTTTGAACATCTGCACCAGAACGGATTCTCGCTTGACCGCACCGCCCGTTGTCCATATCCTGACCGTAAAAGAGCTTCTGGGTCATAGTGACGTCAAGACGACCATGATCTACACTCATGTGCTGAACAGGGGACCGGGAGGCGTGAGCAGTCCGCTGGACCGTGTTTGAGGTTACGAGGGAAGATCATTATGCCGATCCGCGTAAGACCCCATGATAAGTCGCGATGTAGCCCAAATTCGCTGAAACACCGGTCACTTCGATTGAGATCGGCGACCGGTTCTATAGCATCTTATATGCGCTCAAACCCGCGAATTGGCGTCTTACGCGGATCAATCGAAACATTGTTCGAAGGTGAGTAACCCTCATGAATTATGATGGCCTTCAAAATAGCTATTGGCAGTCTCAAATAGAACGCGTTGAAGATCTGCGGAAAAAGATCTGTGCCAGGCCGAATATCGGGGAAGGCAGAATTGTACCTGATGATGAGGCACTGACCATAGGGAATGGTAAACGCCTTCCCATGGCCATCATGTTCATCGATATTTGTGGGTTCTCAAATCGACCGATGGAAACCATTGAGGAACAAGACTTAACACTCCGTGTGTTGAACCTATTCTTTACCGAAATGATCCGGGTGGCAGAGGAGTACGGTGGCAACGTTGAAAAGAATACCGGCGATGGGTTAATGATCTATTTCAATGATGGAGAGGGCACACCTGGAGAAAAGGGCACAAAACGGGCTGTGTCCGCTGCGCTTACCATGCTGGCTGCCAACGAGTATTTGATCAAACCCATCCTTCGCGCAACTCCCACGCCCGAGATCGAATTCCGTGCGTCCATCGACTACGGCTCTGTTACCATCGCTAGACTTGGTCCGCCACGCCGCTTCAATTCAAACGCTGCAATTGGCACAACCGCAAACTTCGCTTCGAAAATGCTACGGCAAGCCAGAGCTGGCGATATTGTACTCGGAGAAAGCGCACGCAATCAACTCCCTTCCGATTGGCAAGCAAACTGGACAGAACTTCTTCCTATTGACACCGGTTGGCGCTACCGCTTGAGCGGGAACCTGTATCCGATCTATCGCTATATCGGACGGTGGAGTCGATTAGTGTAGGTGGCCTTATGACTAAAGACGCGCAACAACGACAAGAGGAGCACCCTTCGGATACCCTTTCTACGGGGATCGAAAGTGCACCATTAATAAACACCATACGCTCTGGAGAGCCAACGCGCAGTAGCATTGGGCCACCCGAGATAGGAGTTTCGCCTCTTAGCGAGAGAACGGAGTTCCAATGGAAGTTCGCAGAAGAGACACACCAATACGTTCGTGAATATATCAGACAGGCCGATCAAAAAGCCGCATTCTTTTTTGCGGGATCCACGGCACTGATTGCATTTTTGTACAATGCAAAACTTGTTCATCGCTGGGTGAAGCCCCCAACTCAGTGGAGCTTCGTAGATATGGTTTCTTTGGCAGCCACGATTGGGTTGACTGTCTGTGCTCTTGCGTGCTTGGCTACCGTCTTCCCGAGGCTCCAAGGCTCTAAACGCGGGCATGTGTTCTTTGGCGCTATTGCCGAGTTCGACTCAAGGAAGGACTATGCTTCCGACGTTCTTCAAAAAGATGTGAGCGAATTGATGGAGGCAAAGCTCTGTCATGTTCATGATCTATCCGGGATCTGCGGACGTAAGTTTTATGTCTTGAAGGTTGGTCAGTGGGCAGGTGCAGTAGGGGTCTTCGCCACGGTTCTATTGCTGCTCATGGCACCCTGAATACCTTCGAACAAGAAAATCCAGCGGACACCCAACCACGCGGGGCAGACAAACGGTTTTCTCGTCAAATTCTTCGGCGCGTGGTTGGGTGCCGCTGATTTTTTCGTTAAACGGCGTAAGAATCGTAGGGAATGATCCTATGAAAAAACTAAAGCCATTCGGAATGATATTCATATTAGAGATACTTGGTGTATTATTCTACTCATTTATTTGGACAAAAACATTTATGCATCTCGTGAGAGAAACTCTTGTTGCAATTGAAATATTAACCTTCTATCAAGAATTGCTGATATTCTTATCCGTCGTATTGGCAAGCGGTGTGTTTATGTATCGCTGGATTTATTATACACTCGGTAAGATGTCAATTTATTCTCAAACTCTATATGTTACACCCCAAGAAGATAACATTTTAATCGTATTATTTCATACTATTGGTATTTTTACTATACTTACTTTATTTATAGACATGATAACAAGGTGTTATGCTTTTTTTACTCTTCAACATATTTCAACTCAGCCATATTTTTCAGATATTATATTCTGGAAGAATACCTATTATTATATACTTGAAGTACCAATGTATGTGGTTTTTATTATTTTTCTTCTCAAGACACCTGTTTTTTTCTATCTCCACTCGGCATTTGTTAGCGGACTTGATCTCAGTTTTGATCTAGAACGTTATGCACTGCTTCAATCTTTAAGAAGTAATAGCTATAAATATACAAACTGGCTATTAAAACTATTTGAAGTATTAGGAATATTCGGAGTGCTATTCTACGCATTTATCTGGATGAAACTATTTATACATATTGTTGGTGGTATTATTTTAGTGTGTAATACAAACTTCATTCAAGAGTTACTAATAGTTATTGTTATTATTTTCGCAACTTCTACTTTTGTTTTTTTGGGGTTATCGTTATATCATTGGTAGATTCGATGGAATTCGTATAGAGACGAATAAAGATAGTTTGTTTACAACATCCTTTAAAACTATTCTATTCTTTGTTATTTATACTTTGCTTATAAACTTGATTACAAAGACTCATATTTTTCATACAATACAACAATTTTTTAAAATATCTATTTTTAATAATAATATAATTTTTGATAAGAAAAATTCATATATGATAGAAGCGCCAATGTTTATTGTTTTTGCTGTTTATTTAATACTTATCGTTCACCGTCTTAAAGACGAGGGGCACTTGTAAATTGAAAGGATTGGCAAAATTATGAATTTCGTATATCAAGTTAGTGAAGAAGAGCGAGAAAAGAAACAAGAAGAATATCTGATAAAGAGAGCAATAGAAGCTAGAGAAAGAAGTAAAGATATAGTCCGAAAACTTTTTTCCTTAGGGAATATAACTATTATACTATTAATGGTTTTTCCCTTGACTGCCATTAGGATTGATATTGCTGTTGTGATTGGCATTGAGGCTGCTTTAATTATGGTTGCTTTTTATATTTTTGTTGATAAGATTGTATCTATTGATCCTGTTCTTGGTCTATTTGTATCAGGAGGTATACTCGGTGTGACAGTATTTATTGTTACTTTTTCTGTGGCGGTGTATTATGCTGCCCTTCCAACAATACAACCTAATCCTATCTTATCAGAATCTTCAATCCAGAAACAATTAAATGAAGTTCAATCCTTATCAAGACATAATTTGAGTGCAATTGAATCATTGAAACACCTAACAACAGTCCATCCATATATTCTGGAAAACAGGTTATTCATTTATATTAATAACTTCGAGTCAAGTACACAGATAGAAATTCCTCAAAAATTATATACTTCTTTCTTTGAAAGAACAAAGATTAATTTGGGATTCAATATTAAAATTGATCATTCACAAATACTGGCTGATAAGACAACACTCATACAAGATATTATTATTAAATCCAATAAAATGTTTCCTCAAAATGGCTCTGTTCTGATTGCAGATGGAAGTCTTCAAAACCTGAATTATCAGGAGATATTTAAAGAACAGATTGTCTTTAGGTCTTCATCATTAGACAGAAAATTAATTACTAATAATCTTGAGGCATTATCACAATCTCCCCCCATAAATCCCCAAAATACTTTGATACTCAACGGAATTCCAAGTAATTCAGAAGAATTAGGCAAAATTGGCTTAGATGAGTCAGCTTGGAAAGCTTGGGAGGGAATACAAGGTAACTGGCAGCAAATTATTAATAAGCACGGTTATCAAAACGAAAGCGGTAATACTGCTCAAAATGCTATAGACGCTTTTAAAAATAAGGCAAATGTTTTGGTTGTAATCGCTCACAGTGACGGACAAACTATTTATTTCCCGGACGGAACCTCTCTTAATGCATCTGACATTAAAGAGATTAAAAAGGAAATAAACCAAAACAGACCGCTTGTGGCTCTATTTTCCTGTGAAACAGCAAAAACCATAAACAATATTGTTCCATTTAGTGAAGCTTTGATTCAGGCAGGAGCTAAGGCAGTAATAGCTCCAGTTAGTGAAATTGGTGCTAAAACTACAAGCGAACTTTTAGAGAATATATTACGGCACAGTTCAGAGAATAATCGGCCAATAGAATCTTTATGG
This sequence comes from uncultured Syntrophobacteraceae bacterium, assembly GCA_964557955.1. Taxonomy (GTDB): domain Bacteria; phylum Desulfobacterota; class Syntrophobacteria; order Syntrophobacterales; family Syntrophobacteraceae; genus JALOOX01. The sequence goes on along the minus strand of CAZLCS010000050.1, from coordinate 34,702 downwards.
AAAGCAATAAAAGATACTGACATAAGGGTCTTAGAGAATTGGATAGGTTACCAATTCGAACTACCTGAGTTGCTTCAGAACTTACAAAAACACCATTTGGTCGGACAAACATTAATGGGGTGATTAAATGAAAATATTCCAATATTTCAGCTTGGAAATTGAATGTTCAGAACCAACATTAGGAAAGAAACGTGACTCAAAAAAATTATTAAAAAATACCATAATAATTTATCTTGGAGTAGTTTTGGGGGTGTTGGGTAAATATATATTTCTGATTTACACCCCAGGTTCAAAGTTTGTTATATCTTTGTTCGATCCTTTTTGGCTTGTACTATCTTTAATTATCGCGGCGGTAATCTTCCCTTACATTTACAAACAAGCACAACTTGATATAGAAAAAATTGAACCTATTCAATTCTTTATAGCTGTTCAAAATGGTTTTTTTTGGCAAACAATTATGGAAATTATAGGCAAAAGTTTGAAAGGATAAAAACAGCATGTATAGGAGATGAGAAAAGGCAGAGAGAGGAAAGCAGCGTCCTAATCGCCGTTTAACCAGTCGTTCAACCGGTGCGCCTATCGGCGCACCGGTTAACTCATTGTTACCTTATCTCTCCTACAGGTTGAATTCCTGGAGGCCAGAAAAGGTCAAAACCTTCGAATCATATGTTCCACGCTTGGGCACCATCTGGTGTGTGCCTGCTTAATAGGGAGCAGGCCCTGCCCATTCTGGTGGCTAACGGATATTGACTTTTTTGAACCAGTCAAGATCTATCCTAAAGAAATGGCTCTGGACCTCGGTTGGCAGGTACATGTTCCTATCTTCGCAAGTGTTCTGTACTGAACGGGACGGTTCGTTCCATATGGGTGCTTGGTTTGGGCTGACCTTTGAGGGTGGTCTATGCTAGCATAAGAAGCAGTGGATCAAATAAATAGAGGGGGGTAACATGAGAGAAGGGCAGGTCGGATTGTTGGGGCATATTCGTGTCAATATCCCGGTTACCGTCGCAGTGCTAATAGTTCTTATGGCTACAGCACTAATTGTTTCACACATCCTATTCCCGAGTGTTAGAGAACATCTGAAATTTGGAGCTACCGTGATGGCTGGTGCTGCTGCAATCTATGGAGCGTACTATGCTGGTAAGTCCTTAAGGGAATCACTGCTGCGCGGAAAGAAAAAGAATTCATTCGAAATGCTTCAAGTATTAAACTGTATTGATATGGCAAAGATTCGACATCTTATCGAAAATGAGATTTCAGATAAAAACATTTCTCCAAATGAATTATATGAGAAAATTCTTGCTGAATCAGATCTGCTTGCTGCAATTACTACGTTACTTGGACTTTTTGAAGATATGTCTATAGCAATCCAACAAGATTATGCAGACGAGTACATCCTATTTCTTTCTTTAGAGCATCTGGTCCCATGGTCATATGATGGACTTATCCACTATATAAATGAGTGTCGGAGGAAGCACAATAATCCTAGAGTCTATAGAGAACTGCAAAAACTAGCTAATGAATGGAAAGAGAATAGATCGATCGTTACAAGGAAGCCTTTGTTGATCCGTTCAAATGCTTGATAGTATTAAAGTATCTCGATTTATAGATTTATGTTTCATGGGGTGCTTTCAGGGACATTGAGGACATGGCAAATAGGAGTTTGTAGTTCTGCTTGAAGGTATGTCGCCAGAGCCGAAGACTCACAAACACACTGGGGAAGGATCTGCCATGGGATTAGTGGAGCCCGCGTCTGGCCACGCCAAATGTCCCTGATGACAAGTGTGGTTTTTGTGAAGGAGAACCTTACGGTATCGATTTGCTCCAAGGTGAAGCCCATGCCCCAAATCTCCCAGTCTTTCCTATGCGCAACGAACCCCTTCCAATATGATCATTTTGAAAGGTAACCGAGAGGAAAGCATGGCTGTGCTTGAATTCTTTTCCACCTTCATCTAATAAACACCATAGATGCTCAGTTTTGTGAATTCCGATCCTCATCGAGAACTGACAACTTGATTTGTGGGAGAGAGTGGATATGCAGTCCATTGTCGAAGCTTGCAGTCCGAGGCGGGACATTCTCGAAGGCACTTTCAACCCTGAGATCTTCACGGCCAGCCTCAGCCAGGTAATGAACGCTTACCGGGGTCAGACCTCCATCGCGCATAGGCTCTACACTGATGCCGAGCAGTTCTTTGGCGATGGGACTTATGCCACCGAGGGCCTGCGCATGGTTCTGGCCGACGTCTTCGGGCGCGTTGCCGGTCAGAACCCGCCGGCCATCCATCGCCTCGAGACAGCCTTTGGAGGCGGCAAGACCCATATCCTTATCGCCCTGGCTCACCTGGGTTTTCGAGGACGGGAGCTGGCTTCGGTGACTCAGAACATTGTGGACAGTGATCTTCTTCAGGCGCCGGGGGATGTGGCGGTGGTGGGAGTCGCAGGGGATGAGATCCCCGTCCACAAGCCCAAAGGCACCCGGCTTGTGCCTTACACGCTCTGGGGGGAGATTGCCTATCAGATCGGTGGAGAGGCGCTCTACCGCTCTGTCGAGCAGGATGCTTCTTCCTTCGCGGCCCCTGATGTCAGCTTTCTGGATCGGATTCTCTCGGGGCGCAAAGCCATCATTATGATGGACGAGCTGGCCCAGTACGCTGCCCGTCTCGAAGCCGCCCGCCCCAATGGAGGTGAACAGCTTGCCGCGTTTCTCATGTCTTTGAACGGTTATGCCCGAACACACAGTGGCATTGCGGTGGTCGTCACCCTGGCGAGCCATACGGATGCCTTCGGACGACAAACCGAACACCTTCGAGATCTCCTGGGAAAAGTCAGGGGTGAGGAGGTCTCTGAGGATGAGGCTTTGAGTCTGGCAGACCGGGCCGAAGCGGCCAGTCGAAGCGTCGTTTCCCGCGATGCCTCAACGGTCATCCCCGTTCGCGCCGGCGAAATCTCCCGTGTGTTGGCCATACGCCTTCTGGAGTCCATCGACCCCAGGACTGCCCTGGATGTCGCTTCCGCCTACATGAGTATGTACGCCAAGAGCGGCGCTTCCCTCCCGGACCGGGCTCTTCGATCGGATTTCAGGGATACCATGGCGGCTCACTACCCCCTCCACCCCACCTTCATCGACTTCCTGAACAACAAGCTGTCGACCCTCGAGACCTTCCAGGGAACCCGCGGGGTACTCCGGGTCCTGGCCCTCACCATTCGAAGTATCTGGAACAAGAAAGTCACAGCCCCCATGATCCACAGCTGTCATGTGGATTTCAGGGATTCCAGAACATTGAACGAGATCATCGGGCGTACGGGCAGCGGTGAGCTCCTGCCCATCATCAACGCCGACATTGGAGGGCCTGACACCGCCTCTCTCGACACCGGTCGAAGCCAGGCGGAGCTGGCAGACCGCAGGAACCCTCATCCTGCCGGCCATCCCCTCCACGAATACACCTGGAAGGCAGTGTTCCTGCACAGCCTCGTGGGCCGCAACCAGGGGCTGGGCTCCAACCTGTTCGGCATCTCCGAGAAGGATGCCCTCTTCGACGTGGCCTTTCCAGGCCTGACTCCCCCCCAGGTGGAAACGGCTCTCCGGGAAATCAAGGAGAGCGCTTACTACCTCCGATCCGACCAGGGCCGCTACTACGCCAGCCTGGAGCCTTCGGTCAACATCGTTCTGGCCCAGATCCGCCGCGGCATTGCCGATTCTGCTGTGGATCAGCTTCTCGATGCCTCGGTCCGAAAGCTCATCACCAGTGCCAGCGGACCATTCCGGGTGGTCCACGATGTATCCCTCCCGGAGCACGTGCCGGACAACCTGAACCAGCCTACCCTCGCCGTCCTGGCCGTGAACGCTCGGGAAATCGATGTCCAGGAATTCTTGACCACGGTGGGGCCCAATCGCCCGCGCATCCAGCAAAACCAGGTCTTTCTGCTCGTTCCCAGCACAGTTCATGTGAAGGGGGAGCTTTGGAACGAGGAGCGAGTCCGGCGCGCCATGGAGACGCTCAATCGGCTGAAGGATCTCGGCCGATGGGTGCTCGCCATGCGAAGGCTCAAAGAGAAGCCCGAGAACTATGGCATTCAGGCCGCCAAACTCAACGATCCCGAATTCCTGAGCCGCCAGACGGAACGGGAGCTTGCCCTCCAGACCTCCCTCGCAGGCGCCTACGACACCGTGTGGTATCCTTCTGCGTCGGGCCAGGTCGGGCATGATGATATCAAGACGGCCGGCGGTGAAGGCGGTTTCTCCATCGTGGAAGAGATCAAGCGCACCCTGGATCGAAAGGGCGAGTTGATCACGCCCGATCGCGCAGCCACCGGGGAGACTCTCCAAGTGCTCTCGACGCTCTTTTTCGAGACAGACTTGACTCCATCCATCACCGGTCTTCGGGAGAACTTTCTCTGCAAGCGCCATTGGCCCATTTTGGATCAGCCGACCCTTCTCGGAACCATTATCCGGGAAGGGGTGAACCGGGGGATATGGTGCCTCTTCAAAATGGAAGGCCCCGAGAGTACGAAACCGGAAGCGATTTATAGCGCCGAGTCGGGCAGCGTGCCTCTCGATCTGGACCTCACGGCCAAGGATTGGTCCATCGTCTCGGTCCAGGGCGCCAAGCAACGCGGCTGGGTCGGCGAGCAAATCGATCCGGCGACCGTGGAGAAATGGGTGGCCGATGTGGCCTACAAGAAGCAGAGCTGCACCATCGGAGAGCTTTGTGATGAAGTGAGGGCGAGCCACGGTGAGATTCCGAGGGAGAAGGTAACGGAAGCGGTCGAGAAGCTCAGCCGAAGCGAAAAGCTTTTTGTTTACACCGGCAAACCGGAACAGGACGAGAAACCCGACAAGCTGATTCGAGGCCCTTCGGCCATCACGCACCGCCCTAAAGAAGATGAAGTGATCATTTTGCCGGCCGTCGCCTCAAAAAGGGGCTGGATCTCGGCAAGGCCCAATGTCCTCACTCTCTTCGGAAACCAGGGAGCTGAGGCCGTCATGCCCATTCTGGGCCGTATCGGGAGCTTCTACGCCAAGGGAGCACGGTCCACCCTGAGAACGCTCGAGTTTTCGGACCTGGAGCTGCCCGACGGTGGGAAACTTCACATCACTCTGGAGGATGTTCCTCCTCAGTCCATGAAGAAACTGGGGGAGCTTTTCGAGATATTGGCCGGCGTGGCGCGCCAAGGGGCCCAGACCGGAGTGTCCCTTGAAATCGAGGAACCCGACGAGGATTGCCCCTTCGTCCGGGCTATCAGAAAGAAATGAGACCCGGCATCGATCTCGTGCAGAATCAAAAACTCACAATAGAAATCAGCTGCCATGACACCCAAAGAGAAACAGCTCGACCTCCAGAACCACCACAAAAAACACCTTTCTCCATTGCTCAAGCAGCTCCCGTTTGTGCTCCGCATCACGGAATGGAAGGACTACCCCGTGCCGGTCCTCGTGCTCAAAGAGAGACCCTCGGCTCTGGGAGATGCCTCGGATTCCACCCAAAAAGCGGGGGATTCCGAGCACAAGACGCGATCGGCCGAAATCGGCTTCATGGCCGGCGAGCCTCAGAGGCTCTGCCTCCCCGTTCTCAGGCAGATCGTGGAGCGGGTGCGCGACAGGGCAGGAATTCCGCTGGAACTGCAACGCTACCTCACGAACGAAGGTTTGAGGCTTCGGCTGAATCTCCCTCTCGATGAGGAGGCGGGATCCAAACTCGGCCTCATTTTCCGCCTCCAGCTGAGGGTCAAGGAACTGGACCGCATCGAGCTCATGGCTCGTCGGATCGCCCGCTTCACCGCCGAAGAAGCTTCCTACTGGCTGTCACGTACCACCCACTTCGGCCCCGATGCCAATCGATGGGCCATCTCGGGTCTGCGTATCCTGCTCGGCGGACAACCCAAAGATCCTGCCGTCGGAAGGATGCTCGATCGGCTGCGTGCTTGAGACCGATGGGATATGCCTCGAAGCCGCTGGTATGCAATGGCGGCTGAAGCTTTATAATGAAAGTGATCGGACACTGTCATGGTCCAAAGGGGGTACTCAGATGACGGTCAAAGAAATCGCCATAAAGACCATCCAGCAGTTGCCACCCGATGCCACATGGGAAGACATCCAGGAGCGCATCAACTTTGTGGCCGGTGTGCGTAAGGGCCTGCAGGAGCTCGATGAGGGCAGGGGCATCGCCCATGAGAAGGTGAAGCGGGAGCTCAGTGAATGGCTTTCAAGCTGACCTGGTCCCCCTCGGCCAGACAGGATCTCAGGGACATCGCCGAATACATAGCGGAAGACAATCCTGTGGCAGCCAGGCGTTTTGTGGAGACCTTGTTCAAGGCGGTTGAAAGGCTCATCGACTTCCCCGAGTCGGGACGCACGGTTCCGGAGTTTGGTGACTCAGGGGTCCGCGAAATCATCCGTAAACCTTTCAGGATTGTCCATCGCATCAATCGAGCCAACCAGACCATCGACATTGTCAGGGTCTGGCACGCGGCCAGGGGAGTCCCCATCGTACCGTGACCTGGTCCCAGCAAGAAGCATTCAGCCGCTGATGATGATCGCACGGAGTGTATTGGCCCATTCGTAACACCGTGGTCGGGAATTCAGGACTGTATCGAAAGGTTTGGACTTCCTGCTCTGGAGGCAGAAGTTTGTACAGCATGCTTCCATGCGGGACATCGGGAGAGAGTATGGATTGGAAGGACCAAAGACTCATTGAGCGCGGTTTTCCCTGCCATCAGGTTGGAGCGGAGACCCAACGGGAGCGCGGCGCCAGCTCTGCACTGCCGCCACTCTACTTTCTGCACGTCTGGTGGGCGCGAAGACCCTTGACTCCCTCTAGAGCGGCCATTGTCGCTTCCCTCGACTCGGCTGATACCGATCCTGGAGCGTTTGTTGAACAGCTCGGCATTGAAAAAGTACAAGCCTTGGTTGGTGACGTGCCGTGGACCCTTGTGGGGGAAGCATGGAACCGCGTCGAGTGGGATAGCAATGGAAACGGCTTAATTGAAGTCGATCGTTGGCTGATCAGACAAATTCAAGCAGAACAGATACGCAGGGAACACAACAGAGATTTGATACAGCGATTGAAACAGAGTAATCCAAATTTGGACGGAGATCCGGTTTTGGCCCGATGGGAAAAGGAATCGACTCCCTTACCTGAACCGTGGCCGATTGAGGGTTCTCTCATCGATGTGGTGAGGGTCATGGGGGATCCTGCTCATGTGAATGAACGTATCCTGTTCGCAAAATCAAAGGCAGTCACCGACGTTCTTGGTGGTCCCCTCAAGTGGTCACCGGAGGACCTTTATGGTTATGATCGGGCTTATAAAAATCACCCTCGGAAGCCAAGCGAGGTCTTCACTGTCCTGGATCCTACTGCTGGTGGTGGCTCTATCCCATTCGAGGCTCTTCGCTTGGGACACAGGGTTATCGCCAATGAGCTCAATCCCGTTGCGGCGGCAATCTTGTACGCCACTCTAGACTATCCTGCACGATATGGACTGGGGCTGGTAGATGACATCGAGAAGTGGGGAAAGAAGCTCTTGTCGTATGTTGAGCAAGGCATGGAGGGACTTGCACCGTTCTCCCCGCTACCACAAGAGGAATTGATCAAGCTCCGAGCTCATCTACAGAAATGTCCTGAACTGATTGCAAATTTTGACAAGGAATACGACCATACGGGCCTCATCTATGCTCGCCAGGTGACCTGCCCCAGTTGTGGAGGGGAGGCACCGCTCCTGAACACCTGCTGGCTGTCCAAGGAGGCCGGAGATACCTGGGGTGTGCAGGTCATTCCCGATGGTAAGACAAAGGGTGGGAACGTAGCCTTCAGGACCTATCGAGTATCCAAGGGGCGAGGTCCCAACGGAGAAGACCCCAATGTCGCGACAGTTACACGGGGCGTGGGGCAGTGTATTCACTGCAGGCAGGCCATCACGGCGGAAGAAATCAAGGCTCAAGCCCGTGGAGAATCCCAGTATGGCCCATGGACAGACCGCCTTTATTGCGTGGTGGCCGTCCGGCTGCAACCCAAGCTCGACAGGCATGGTCAGCCGCTCCGGTACCAAACTGGAGAGAGGGCCGGTGAGATCAAGACTGAAAAGATCCGGTTTTTCCGCCCGCCCAACGAACGCGATCTCGAAGCCCTGAAGCTGGCGGAAGATCGGCTGAAGGCCGAATGGGATGAATGGGAGGCATCCGGTCTCATTCCCACCGAAAAGGTACCCGAGGGCAACGACATGCGCCCAGTTATTTACGGCATGCCGCGGTGGTGTGACCTCTTCACACCACGCCAGCTGCTGGGACACCTCACACTGGTTGAGGGCTTGAACAAGCTGAAGCCGGAGATCCTGGCCGAGCTTGGCCCGGAGCGTGGTCGAGCCGTTGTCACCTACCTCCAGTTCGCCATCGACAAGGGGGTGGATTACAACAGTAAACAAACTCGTTGGATTCCCCAGAGAGGGATTGTCAGCGGGACGTTTGGCCGACATGATTTTTCCCTCAAGTGGACTTTCGGTGAGATGATCTTCACCGGTCCAGCCTCCGGAGCGGCTTGGGGGCTGTCCCAAGTCATTGATGCCTATCAAGGTATTGCGGAACTTGCGGCTCCGGTCCATGCGCGATGGAGCGAGAATTCGTCACTGCCAATTACAATACTGAATCAGACTGCAGCCCATATGCCACAGATCGACGGGAGCTCAGTCGATCTCATCTGCATGGATCCCCCTTACTACAACAACGTCCAATATGCGGAGCTCTCTGATTATTACTATGTCTGGCAAAAACGGACACTCAAGGACCTTTACCCAGAGATATTTCATTCGCGGCTTACAAACAAAGCTGAAGAGGCTGTGGCCAACCCCGTGAGGGATGGCTCAGCAGGAAACGCGAAGAAGGCCTACGAGCGTATGATGGAGGAGATCTTCTCCGAATGCCGTAGGGTGCTCAAGGACGAAGGCCTGATGACCCTCATGTTCACCCACAAGCAACAGGAAGCCTGGGAAACACTGACCAGGTCGTTGGTGGAATCAGGCTGGGTCATCACGGCATCGTTCCCGGTTGAATCGGAGTTCGCGGCTTCCCTTCACCAGAAAGACATGGCAGCCGCAGCCAGTTCCATCTTCATCACGTGCCGGAAGAGGGACACCAAAGCGAGCGAACCCGCATTTTGGACCGGTCTTGGCGGAAGAGGGGTGCAGAGCCAGATCACGGATGCCGTGAAGCAGGCTTTGAATGAGTTTGCACAGCTCAAGCTCAACCCCGTGGATGAGATGGTGGCCTCTTATGGCCGGGCGCTCCACGTGCTGTCGCAAAATTGGCCCGTCATGGACGGAGACGAACCGGTCGGCCCCATGCGCGCCATGCTCGAGGCCAGTCGGGTGGTGGCCGAAAACCAGGTGAGCCGCCTCACTGGAGGGCGCATCGCCGTAACCGACCTGGACACCGAAACGGGAGTGGCCCTGACCCTTTTTGGCATCTACGGTTTGAGCCCGTTTCCCTATGATGAGGCCCTGAACATTTCCAAGTCCCTGAACATCGCTCTGGTCTCAAAGCCGGCCGGCTACCGGGTCGAACCGCAGATGATCGGCATCAATCAGGAGGTAGGTGGTAGAACATCCCGAAGTCGGGGGGCCGTGGATCAGGATGTGGGCTACCATGCCCCCCTGGTCCGGTCGGGTTCCAAACTGAGATTGGCCAGGCCCGAGGAGCGCGACGAAAAGAGGCTGGAGTCCCCGCAGACCGACTGGGATATCCTCCATGGCCTCATTCAGGCCTACCGGCGCGGGGAATCGACGGTGGCCCGATCCTACCTGGAGCAGCATGCCGCCCAAAGCTCCCAGAGAATCCTGGACCTACTGGATGTCTGGGCGGCGGAGGTAGCTGAAGAACTGCTCCAGAAGGAAGCGGAAACCATGCGGTTCGATCTCAATCCCAGGTCGGGGAATGCATGATGAGGCCCTCCGACCCAGAGGCTCGAAAGCTCAGGGGGGTTCCCTGGCTCATTTCCTACCGCACCTCGACCCTCAAAGCCGACGGCTCGACCATCGACATCCTCCATGATTTCTACATCCCGGTCCTGAAGCGATCCATCCGCTACGACCGCGTCGCCGGATTCTTCCGGTCCACGTCTCTCGCCGCAGCCGCCCAGGGGTTTTCGGCCTTCGTGGGACGGGAAGGCAAGGCAAGATTCATTGTGGGAGCCGACCTCGATACCGAGGATGTTCGGGCCATCCTTGAGGGATCCAGCGAGCGGTTGGCCGAAGCTTTGGGCGAGAGATTGGCAGAGTCCGCCAGCTGGCCTGAAAGCGTTGCCAGTGGTGTCCAGCTTCTGGGGTGGATGGTGGCGCACGGCCATCTCGACATCCGGGTCGCCTTTCGGGTGCATTGTGGCCATGGCGAGCCCATTCCCTTCCAGTCCGTCGAAGACGGCTATGTTCACATGAAATGGGCCATATTCGCGGATGAGGACGGGGACCGGATTTACATCTCGGGATCTCTCAACGAGTCCAGGACCGCGCTGGTGCTGAACGCCGAGAACATCGACGTGCACTGCGACTGGCGGGGGGAGACCGAGAAGCTGAGGACAGACGAGGCCGAAAAGGACTTCGAGCTGCTTTGGGAGAACCGGAATCCGGCTTTCAGGGTTTTGACCCTGCCAGAAGCGGTTCGTCAGCGTCTGGTGCAGATTGCCGAAGGGGTGGTGAGGCCGGTCGAAATCGACGGGACCAGCGCTGCACCCGTGAAGGCATCCCCGCCCTCGGCCATGGAGCTCCTGAGGTTTGCCGTTTTGAGGGATGGCCCCAGGTTGCCCGGAGGCAAGACGGTGGGCATGGAGACGGCGCCCATCGTCCCATGGCCCCACCAGGCCATTGTGGCAAGGCGGCTTATCTCCTCATGGCCGGCGAGTTTTCTCCTGTGCGACGAGGTCGGCCTGGGAAAGACCATCGAAGCCGGGCTCGCCATAAGATCCCTCGTCCTTTCGGGACTGGCCCGGAGGGTGCTCATTGCAGCGCCGGCAAGCCTCACTCAGCAGTGGCAGAGGGAAATGGCGACCAAGTTCTTCCTGCCCTTTCAGCGGGCAATGGGTGGAAAGACGCCCCGCCATGAAGCCCTGCTACCCTTCGAACAGGAGACGTTTTCCGATTCCCTCTATGGACCGGACCTGACCATCGTCTCCACTGGACTCCTCACGCGGGAAGACCGGCTCCCTGACCTGAAATCGGCCCAGCCCTTCGACATCACCCTGGTGGATGAGGCCCACTATGCCCGCAGGAAGAACCCTACCGAGGGAGCGAGAGCGCATCCCCGATACGGCAACCTCTATCGCATCATCGACCAGGAGCTGAACCGTAAGAGCCAGGGGCTTCTTCTGGCGACGGCAACCCCCATGCAGCTGGATCCCATCGAAGTGAGCGATCTCCTGAAGCTCTCCCGCCGTGTGGCATCGTTCCAGATGGACCCGAGCCTCACCATGACCTTTTACGAGATTTTGGGGAATGTGGTCAGCGGAAAGGAGCCGTCGGAAAAGGAGTGGGAGTTTCTGCGACGGGCGGTGTGCGCTCTCGAACAGGAGGACCCTGAGCATTGGCGGTTCATCGAGAGCTGCGTCGTCGACGGAACCTTCCGGAGCGCCAAGAGGCAGTGGCTCGAGTATGGCCATATTCCCCGGAGCCGGGATCGGCGCAAGATGCTCCGCCTCATCTTTTCGGCCTCGCCCTTATCCCGTGCCATGCTTCGCCACACGAGGGCCCTGCTCCACGTATACAGGGACCGGGGGCAGCTCGATGGCCTGCTGGCTGAAAGGCAGATCCTGCCACTCGCGCCGATTCAGTTCACGGAGCAGGAGAAGCGGGTCTACGAGCAGCTGGAAACGTATTGCAGGGAGCTTGCCCGGCAGATGGCGGGGAGAAGGGATGCCAGGGGGAGGAGTGCCATAGGTTTCTATCTTAGCTTTCTCCGGCTTCGCTTTGCATCATGCCTTTATGCCATCCGTGAGACGGTGCGACGGCGCATCGAGCGGGTCGAGGTAACGCTGCAGGCTCACGGTGGAGCGAGCACCGAGGAGCTGGAAACCCTGGATCCCGAGGATTTCCTGGAAGAAGGTGACGACGATGCGGAAGTCGTCAAAACAATCCTCAAGGACCGGACTCCCGAGGACCTGGTCTGGGAGCGGGATCATCTGAAAGGCATGTTGAAGAACCTGCGGGACCTTTCGGGACAGTCGTCCAAGATGACGGAGCTCCTTCGAATACTCGATCATCGCCGGCTGGACGGAGGGGACCGGATCCGGCAGACCGTCGTCTTCACTCGGTTCTACGATACCTTGACCGACATCGTGGAACGGTTGCGGCGGGCCAACCCTCGAATGCGGATCGGAACCTACTCGGGGAGCGGTGGGCAGTACCTCAACCCGTCCAACCTCTCCATGGTGGGAACGGAACGGGACATCATCAAGCACAAGTTTTTGAGGGGTGAAATCGACGTGCTGGTGTGCACCGATGCGGCGGCCGAAGGTTTGAACCTGCAGACCGCTGACTTCCTGGTGAACTTCGACCTTCCCTGGAATCCCATGAAGGTGGAGCAGAGGATCGGGCGGATCGATCGTATCGGTCAGAAGAACAGGACCATTTACGTGTCCAATCTCTGCTATGTCGGGTCTGCTGAAGAAACGGTGTACGGGCGGCTCTGGCAGCGGCTGACCGAGGCTGGGGCGGTTGTGGGCACCCAGCAGATCTCGCTGCTTCCGGTCACCAGGGAAGATTTCCAGGAACTGGCCGAGAATCCGTCGTTTGCCTCCAAGCTTGAGAAGCTGGCCAAGGAACGGGCGGTTCTTTTCCAGCGGCAAACAGCATCCCGTGAGATTCCACCGGAAGAGCTGTGGGAGATTTACACCCGGACGGAGCAGGAGGAGGCGAGGAAGCGGCCTCCGGTTGGACTCGATGATATCTGGGATGCACTCTCGGGATCGGATCACCTGCGTGAACTGGGCTGTGTTCCCATCCATCACGCCGAGCAGAAGGTGCTGAGGATTGCAAACATCGCCGGAGTGCCCGAGGATTTTGCTGTGACCACGTCGAGGGAATCCTTCGAATTGGGAGTACCCGACCTCGAGCAGCACCTCCACTTCGCGACCTATGGTGAACCTTATTTTGATGCCATCCTGGATCATTTTGGAGCCTTTGAGCTGCCCGGCTGTCTCCGAAGGGTGGAGGCTGCCGTTCCCGAGCTGAGGACGGAGCTAGTCGGATATGCGGTGGCAACCTTCGATGGGGAGGGGAATCCTGTGTGCAGGCTGGTCACTTCCTGCAGGGATCTTCATGGCCTCGCGATCGATGAAAAGAGACCCTTGTCCGATGAGGATATTGCCACCGCCCTTCAAGCCCTTCAGCAACGTGCCGCCGAAGAATTCCATAGCCACCTGGTCATCCCCAGGCTCAAGACGGAAAACGATGCCATCGCCAAGTCACAGCTCGTCCTGGACTACCTCACCATCTCCGGCTTGATCCGTGAAAGACAGCACCTCGGCAAGGCGGAAATCCTCTTCTGGCGAGAAATCGAGTCCATCCAGGAGGATTACAGGGACCGCGACAACCTCCGGGTTCGGAATGTCCCCGCCGACATTGCAAGCCGACTGACGGGGGTGCTCTTCGATGTCACCATCCCCCAGATGGGGCAGGAAGCCTACATCGACGCCCCCCAGCCCCTGCTCAAGGCCGCCATCGACTCCGCCTGCCGTGTCGCAGACAGCATGAAGGTGAAGAAATCCGAGCTCACAACGAACGATGTGCTTTCAAGGATGCAACGCTTGATTCAGCAGGTCAGCAGGGAAGCAAATTAGGAGCCTTTTCAATTGGGGAGATCGTTTGCCTGAATATGCAAGAGATGCGGCCGGCACTAACCGTTGAGTGGCGGGTGAGACTCAGGCAGTGGTGCTCAGGGACTTAGATGAGTGGATCGAAAACACCCCGGCCAAAAACCGCTTATCCATGGGCGTTCTCGGTGGTTCCCGGTGTGGTGGATTGGGTCGGCGCAAAGCTCAAGCCAACCTGAACTCTGGAAACGGTGTGATGAACGTTGCCGCCATGGTCTGGTTTTGTGGTGGTTGTCAATGATGCGGGTGATGTTTCGCGCTAGATTGACAAGGGGATGGCAATGTGGGATCTGTGTGCTGATCTGTGTGCTTCTTTGGTTCAGTTTCTCTCAAGTCGAGTCCTGCGAATCCAAGTAAAATCAAGGTAAATTGGGTGAAATACGTCTCAGGAGCGCTCTCTCACGCCGAAGACACGGGTTCGAGTCCCGTTGGGACTACCAGCACAGCGCAAGCGGGTTTGGTGGAAAAAAAGGGGACGCCCTTAACTTATTAACTTAAGCCAAATCCACCCCTCCTCTTTTTTTGGGGTCTTGGCTCCTCATGCCCCCGTCTTTCTCAAAGTCACTTGTGGAAAGTTAATAAGTTAAGGGCGTCCCCACTATTACTCGCCGAGGGACCGGTGGCAAGCCGCTTCCACCGACGATGGTGCTGCAATCGGGCTCTGCGCGACCTGCAGGTACCCGACCTCTGGGCCCTGGATTGGAGCTACATTGCCTCCAACCGTCGGAGATGAATGGATGCGACTACTGGACTTGCGCTCTCAACTCGAAAACAGAAACTCAATTCTGTTCAGGATCGGTGGAGACGAGTGTCGCGTTGGAAGGATTACCCTCCTGGGACACTGGAGGCCTTTGCCCCTGTGAAACAGGCAGGCAGCGCCAGTACTGGACCAGCTGCAGATTGGGGTTGGTCGACAGAGTGTCAACCAGGCTACGGATGCGGCTACGGCCTTCGCCGTGCAGGATCTTCTCGAACCTTTCCACATCGTTTCGTAGATGGTTGCTCATTTCGTATGCGGCGATCAGGGCACTCGCCGTGCGGATTCCGTGCTCAGCGAGCCGCTGCCGGCGCGATGCAGGATCGCTCTTTTCGCCCTCGACCTTGTCTGGCTCCTTGTCCGACCTTTTGCCCGGCTTCTTATCTGGCCCCAGCTGGGTGTAAAGTATCGCTTGATCCACCCAGTCAACGATCCGGTCAGGGGGCACGCGGGTGTGAAGCATGAGCTCAACGAGGTCCGCTGTTGCCATGTTGGGCACATTCTCGATGTCTTCTTCTTCGAGTCGAGCCTCGTGCCAGACCGTGAGACCGTCCAGTTCACTGACTGGCATCTCCGACTTCAAGCTGGGCACCAGGTATTTCGCTCCCGTCACCTTGCGAAATGCAGCCTGGATCACCTGCCACGCAACAGGTGGGAACGCACCGACCACGAAGCCGATGACTAACAGCGCCTGGTGTTCGTCGCCTTTGCTGTTCACCGCCAGTTTCAGGAAAGAGGCGGCCTGGATCACCGCCCATGTGCCGATGACCGCCAGGATAATGCGCAACGACACTGCCATATAGGCGTTGGCCCGCAGGTCTTTGCGGACGTACCGACGGAACAGCATCTGCAACGAGAAAAAATATGCGCCCAGGAACGCGTATTGAACGGTGATCTTCTCTGGTTGCAGCACTTGTGACAGTTTCTGGGTCAGCGAGAGGTCTGGGGTGATCACCAGTAGTTTCCACGGTGGAAGTGTCAGAAGCCATCCAAACCCGATCAAAAGCGTTGCTATGATCACCGGGATCGTCGTCTCGGGAGTGAAAATCCCGCCCAACGTCCCTCCTGACGAATAGTCGGCGAAAACAGGAACTTCCGGTTCCTGATTGTCCGGATCGGTCGCAGCCAGGATGGCCCTGGCCAGATTATCGGGAATGGGTCCGTACACTGCTTCGAACTTCCGAATATAGCTCATTACCCGAACGCGCCGCTCAAGCTCCAATTCTTCCTGCCCCTGGTGTATGGCGTCGCCTCCTCTCCGCTGACGTGCGAACAACCCGAGCCGTGACAGGTTGGTGAAGTACTCCTGGAGAAGGCTCGATTTCCGACTGGCGATGAACAGGTAGTACATCGTCGCCGGCAGTATGCAAACGATCAGCAGGAAGACTGATCGGAATATCGGCACCTGGTATTCGTCCGGCATCAAATAAACCGCCCCCACCAGAGCAAGCAGAATCGGGATGACGACGAAGACTGTCAGGCCGATTTGGCGCTTCGCGACGGTTGTCAGTCCCCCAGCCGTGTACGATGCGTATATCCCCCCCAGCAGAAGGATCACAGTGGATATCCCAATCGGCCAGAGGTTGGATATTAGGAAATGCCGCATGGTATCGCTGTACCAAAACACAAGCAGGAAGATGATCAGGTAGAAGATTACGACGAAGATGACCTGATTGCCCGGCAATCGTTCCGTGCCCAAAGGTTCTTTTTCTTTGTCGGTCTGCGTCATGTAACTGCCCCCTTTCTATCCACCTTGGGCTGACTTGAATGTCAGGAAGGCTGAGCCAACTGTATGAGCTTTTGATCAAGGGCCTCGGAGCGTTGTCAGCGCTGCTCCCGTGAATCTTCCGACCATCTCGCCGGAATCCGAAGGTTCAAGCTTATGCCGCACCACGGGTCATCGAATAAATCTGTATAATGGGTCATTACTGCATGAAATGGCAAATGGGTATCCAATGATTAATAGTATGAAGAAAGCGGGCAAAACCTTCAATGGATAAGAGCATTTGTGTGAGTCCGATCGGTTGTGGAGATGGCTTGTTGTGAAGTCCCCTCTTTTCTTGCGCGGGCTTCAGCTGTGGACGGGGTCGGACCAGGCCGACGATGAACAGAGCCGCGCCGAATGTCGGGTAACGCGCCCTGTGTGTCCGGCGTCGGCTCAAGTGACGAGCTGTAACGCCGGAACCCTGTTGGTGGGGCGTGCCCATTCGCGCCAAAGCTCGACTGGCTTCCGCGAACCTATGGCCGAGGCCACGGACGGCGGGGATTCCGGTGGCAGGGTACCTGCTGAACATCGGCCTGCTACGAATTGCCCGAGGCGACGGAGTGCGAGCCGGCAACTGTTTTTCCCGCTTGTGGAAGGTCCAACCCGCGACCCGGATCGATTCTTCCAACGGGATTCGGGGATGAGCTGCACCCCGTTGGGGGCGTGCTCCCTCTTGACTCAGCCCCCGTGCCAAGGTCTCGAGATGTGGTCTCTAAGGGCCCACCTTTCCCAGAAGCTGGAGGCTTTTTCCCCCTCCCTCCAGCTTGTCCACCCTGAAGAAATAGCCCTGTTCCGAGGTGGCCCGCAGTTTCACGTACCGTGCCGTCACGGGTGCGAACTTGAACTCTTGCCAGCCCCCGGTTTTGTGGATGTGCACGTTCTGCGGCTGATATGTCCCCACCGACGTGAACGGACCAGTGGGCGAATCCGCCGTCAAGACCTCGAGGGATTTGATGTTCCTCACGTGGGTCTGCTGGATGCAGATCCTCACCATATCGAGGGTGGCCGACCGGTCCCCCTTGAAACCGAACACCGCTTTGTCGCTCTCGTCGGTTTTCAATTCCACGTTACCCGTCAGCAGCCCCTCCCATTTCTCCGACGGGGCCACCACCAGCTCCGCGTATTGAGGGGTCAAAATGTCCACCGCCTGCCTCTCCTGAGGAACGGCCGTTGCGGGCGGAGCGGCAGCCCCGGAGCTTTCCAGCATCCCCAGCAGCTGGAGGCTTTTTCCCCCTCCCTCCAGCTTGTCCACCTTGAACCAAGCCCCCTGCTCCGAGGTGGCCCGCAGTTTCACGTACCGTGCCGTCACGGGTGCAAACTTGAACTCTTGCCAGCCCCCGGTTTTGTGGATGCGCACGTTCTGCGGCTGAAATGTCCCCACCGACGTGAACGGACCAGTGGGCGAATCCGCCGTCAAGACCTCGAGGGATTTGATGTTCCTCACGTGGGTCTGCTGGATGCAGATCCTCACCATATCGAAGGTGGCCGACCGGTCCCCCTTGAAACCGAACACCGCCTTGTCGCTCTCGTCGGTTTTCAATTCCACATTCCCCGCCAGCAGCCCCTCCCATTTCTCCGACGGGGCCATCACCAGCTCAGCGTATTGAGGGGTCAAAATGTCCACCCCCTGCTTCTCCTGAGGAACGGCCGTTGCGGGCGGAGCGGCCGCCCCGGAGCTTTCCAGCGTCCCCAGAAGCTGGAGGCTCTTTCCCCCTCCCTCCACCTTGTCCACCTTGAACCAAGCGCCCTGTTCCGAGGTGGCCCGCAGCTTCACGTACCGGGCCGTCACGGGTGCAAACTTGAACTCTTGCCAGCCCCCGGTTTTGTGGATGCGCACGTTCTGCGGCTGAAATGTCCCCACCGACGTGAACGGACCAGTGGGCGAATCCGCCGTCAAGACCTCGAGGGATTTGATGTTCCTCACGTGGGTCTGCTGGATGCAGATCCTCACCATATCGAAGGTGGCCGACCGGTCCCCCTTGAAACCGAACACCGCCTTGTCGCTCTCGTCGGTTTTCAATTCCACATCCCCCGCCAGCAGCCCCTCCCATTTCTCCGACGGGGCCATCACCAGCTCAGCGTAAGGAGGGGTCAAAATGTCCACCACCTTCAATTCGGGCTCTCCACCTGGTGGAGTGGACGGTGGCGGCGTCATGGGCTCGGGTGCGGGTTTCGGCTGGGGTTTTGCCTCCTTCAGGAGGGGCGCTTTGTACTCCTTGGTATCCCATGCATCTGCATACCTCAACTGGACTCGGTGCTCCGTACCGTCCCCCGGAAGGTTCGACGTGTAGAAGATGTTGTATTGCCCGGCCAGCTGTTCTCCAATCTTGGCATAGAGCTCTTTGAGCTGACCGGGCTGTGGAGCGATGAGAGTGTCTCCACCAGTTTCACGGGCCACTCTGCGGAGCACTGCCTCGTCGATCTCGGTTCCCACCCCGACTGTAAAGACGGGCACGTTGACCTCGCGGGCCAGCAACAGTACGTCATCCACGGAATGCTTGCTCAAAGGCCTGCCCTGACCGTTGTCGTCAGCGCCGTCGCTCAACAGCGTGACAACTTTGCGGCCGGGTACCCCCCTCAACTGCTCGACTGACGTGTAAAGGGCGTCGTAAAGCGCGGTATCGCCCCGAGCCACGGTGGCATCGATCGCGGCTTTGGCATGCGAGCGGTCTCGCCCAATACTCAACACCTTCACCTCCCGTGCGAAGCTCACTACCCGCACAGTGTCCTCGGGACTGAGCATGTCGATGAAGCTCTTGGCCGCAGCTTGGGCATCCTTCATCCGTTGCTTCATGGATCCGCTCGTGTCCAGCGTGACGACGGCGTTGAGCGGGGTAAGTTGCGGAACGACCGTAAGAGGAGATTGGTCCACCTCGTCTTCCCTGACCCGGAAATCATCTGGGCCAAGTCCTTTGAGTGGAACCCCGCTCCTGGAAACCAGGGCAAAGATTGTGACTTTAGGAAATACCGAGGTATCGATCTGATTAATGACGACCTCTGCGCCGGCTGCCTGCTGCCGCCCCTCCACCCTCCGCGAAGTCGCCTGGTCCTGAGCCAGGGCGACGGAACAGCAAAGGGCAAGGAGAACAAAGAGACCTAATGTGGTTCTTCCGATGTCTCGCCTCGTCATGGAACCCTCCTTCGATAATGGGAATATATGAGGTGAGCCGCAACCTTCCGATTCCCTCATCGCAGAAAATCACGAAGCAGCCAGAGAAATGGGGTTTTGCGTTGTCTTTTCCCGACGCAAAAAGTCGACTTGAACTGAACCGCTTTTCGAGATGGATCGAGGGTGGAACGCACAGAGGATTATCGGTGAGTTGGCGGTCCATTGAACACATTATGGGACAATGAAGTGGCAAATACAAGGCAGGAATCGAGGGGGGCCGAAGGTTGTGATGCCCCCATATGACTTTCGGTGGGAATTTGGGACCTCTGAGGACGGTCGGCGGGCGGATCGCGGCCCGCCACGGGTCTCGATGCTCCCAAATGACATGCATGCCTTCCGAAATCCTGAGACTGCAGGAGTAGATCAGGGCCAAGGCCATGCAGCATATGGGATGGCGCACCGGGCTGAGGAGCTCTTTGGCCTCCGTTGTGGAAAGGACGACCGGACGTTTCGCTCTCTTTCGAGGTCTCGCGAGACCTAGAACCGGGAGCTCCCGCCCGAGTGTCTTCCCGCAGAAGGACTTGATTCCGCAAAGATGGATGGTGACGGTGCTTCGCGCGGCGTGCCTCGGAGGGAGCATCCCTCCCGTGTCGACACCACCCGCTGGATACATCCCGCGTGGAGGGTATGCGTGCTATGGCGGCGCGGATTATCCTCCCGGCTGGCGCAAAGAGGCGCGCTGCATCGACTATGGATGCCACTTCGGCCAGCTCAGCCGCGATGAGTGTCTGGCTCTCGGCGCACGGAAGGGAGCGGGAGAGGTCATCCACGGCAACCCTGGCGGCGGCCGCTCCAACGAGTGCTGGCTCCAAAACTCCTGCGCCGACCTGCGGCCGCACGGGGACTTCACCCTGTTCCGCCCCTGAAGAACCCGGGTGGCCGTTATCTTCCCCCGTTGGGTGATCAACGAGTTGGGGCAGAGATCCAGGCCCTTTCCTCCTGCGCCTTGAGTGCTCGTCCCAGTCTGTTTCCGGGCTGCATTTCGTCTTGACAAGCTCAGAAGACGGTCGATAGTCTTGATTGCAGAGCGCCTCAAATCGTTTCGGGGGCATCGAGAAACAGAATCATCTGAAGAAGCCGAATTCCGCGTGAGTCGGCCGCGTTCGGGCTTCAAAAAGGGATGAGCACCATGGAAAAGATCAGGCTGGGGGGAGTCAAGATCCTGGATGGAAGATCCCGGGTCGAATCCTCTTTCGGGTGTGGCGAGGATGTGTTGGCGGCCATCTGCCGCCGGGTGGGAGGGGAGCGCGTCAACCTCTGCCTGGTGACCTGCGTGGCGGATGATGGACGAGGCCGATCCGCCGCAGCCCTTTGCACCATGAAGGCGAGCGGCTTCAGCGGATACTTTCTGGCTAGAACGGATGCGCGATGCGTGGTGCACCTGCAGCAGGACGTCAGCATACCTTCGGTTTTCCCCCATAATCGGAGACCCCTGATCACCGGGGCGCTTTTGGGGCTCCTCGGACGGCAGGGGATGCATCTTCTTGGGATCGCCAGCTCGCCATCCGCCTTATCCGTGGTGATTCCATCGAATGAGACGAAGGCGCTGATCGATGGCCTTTTCGAAGTCTTCGAGTTTCCCGATTACGGCTCGCCCCTCGAGTGGCATGCGGCGTACACGGGCAAAGAAGACCTGTTCAAGGATGTGGTGGGCTCCTACGAGGAGGAGGTGATAAAGGTTTATGCCATTCATGAAGAGCCGGGTCTGAGATTCTGGACTGTTCGTCTCGATCCGAGATCGATGGAGCGCATGGGGGCGGCGCTCACAAGAATGGATGAACTGCAGCTGGAGATGCCGTTCTGCGTAGCGCATTCCGAGCAGGACGGAGACCTCATCCTGGGCCTTTGTCTCGCGGGTTCTCCTGGGGAGGGCTTGAGGGAAGTGATCGGCGCCCATTTGCCAGAAGGGGAGACCTGGTCGGAGGAAGCTGCGGGAGTCTTTCTGCACGGCCCGCATTTCGGCGACCGCCATGGAATCGCGGATGCCTTTGCCGGGAGCTTGCAGGAGGCCGGCATCAAGCCTCTGGCCTTGAGTTGCGCCGTTCATTCCATTTCGGCGGTTTTCAAACCCCAGGATCTTCGCCCTGCGGTGCTGGCCATTTCGAAGATGTTCCACGTGCCGAAGGCTGCCCGGCAGGGTCGTGCACCGAAGCCCGGCTGACGGGGCGCTATGGTCGAGACATTTGACGACCTCGAGCCCCCCGGTCGTTTGTTCCGAGCAAGGCGCGGACCTCCGCGGTGCAGCACGGGCCTTCCTCCAGGATGGACGCCTCCATTTTTGCCTTGCGCCGAGAGCGCCAGTCCGGTATAAATCAAACTTCTTTTGAGGGCGCCCATAGCTCAGCTGGATAGAGTGCCGGACTACGAATCCGTAGGTCAGAGGTTCGAATCCTCTTGGGCGCACCAGTAATTTCAAGGGGTTAGCGAGAATTCGCTAGCCCCTTTTTCATTATTGAAGCCCTGCATGGCCATAATCTTGCCAGAAATCGGTCTCCTCAACTCCTCAAGGGGACCGGCAACCGCCTCAGGAACCTGGATCCGACTCGGCCAACGCCTCCTCGAAAGCCTCCCTGGATTCTATCACTCGCCCTTCTCCACCCGGTTTCCATCTTCGCGGAGGAAGCACTCCGCTCGCAAGACGACTCCTTCCCGTGCTCGATCGAGGTGCCGTCATGCGCATGGCGGCTCCTGTTTTCTCCCGTGGCCTGGCTCCTTTCTCGCGTCCTTTCATGTGAATGGACTTTCCAACGGGGCGACTCACCCGGTGGGTGACATCCGGTCCCTGGAACTCCGTCACTCCATGGATATTCCACTCCTATGCGGTGTGAACATTCAAAGACCGTTCGGTTCTCAGAGAAAACAAGCACTGCATTGAAGCCATGCCATGAACCAGGGCAGAACCGATGCATCATGACATGACCGGATACAGCGCGGAGTCCGCACCGTGACAGCTGCGGGCTCCGCCTTGAGATGGGCTGTGTGGCTGTCCTTTGATTCGAGCAGACCCGTACCCTCTGGAGACCCTCGGCTCAGAAGTCTTTCATGGCAGCATCATCAAAGGGAATCTTTTCTGAAGGGTGAAATTCCTGGGACCTGTGGAATCCATTGGTTACTGTTCCATTGCCGTTCTTCGTCCTTGCCGGGGTGGGCAGGGCCCTGCGGGCAATAGCGTCGGCCTGGTGGCTCACAGATGGGGCGGGATTCCCGGGAGGGGTCCTGCGCACTGCTGCTGTGCGAAGGTTTGTCCTCTGTGCCCCCTCCTGTCCTCCCACCACGGCGACCAGTTCCTGAACAAAGGCCTTCATCTGCTCAGCCTGGGCGTTGAGTTCCTCGGCGGCCGCAGCCGCTTCCTCCGAGCCGGATGCGTTCCGCTGCACCACCTTGTCCATCTCCGAGATTGCGCCGTTGATTTGCTGGATTCCCTGGGCCTGCTCCTGAGACGCCGCCGAAATCTCTCCGACCAGCTCTTCGACCTTTCTTGCTCCGGCAGCCACCCTGGCAAAAGCCTCGTTGGTCCTGGAGACAAGTTCAGACCCGTTCTTGATCTTCTTGACCGTCCCCTCGATCAGATTGGCCGTGTCCTTGGCCGCCTGCGCCGCCCTGATCGCAAGGCTCCGCACCTCATCGGCCACAACGGCAAATCCGGCACCGGCTTCGCCGGCGCGGGCCGCCTCCACGGCGGCATTCAGAGCCAAAAGGTTCGTCTGGAACGCGATCTCGTCAATCGTTTTGATGATTTTGGCCGTTTCCTCGCTGGCAGCGGATATTTCCATCATCGATACGTTGAGGTCTCCCATGGAGCGGTTCGCCTCCTCAATGATGCGGCTGGTATCGCCCATGAGTCCGTTTGCATGGTTGGCGTTTTCGGCATTCTGCCTGGTCATGGAAGACATCTGTTCCATGGATGATGATGTTTCCTCGATTCCGGCCGCCTGTTCCGAGGCCCCTTCAGCCAGGGACTGGGCGGAAGATGCCACCTGGGTGGATGCGGAGGCTACCTGTTCAGCACCGTCCGTGAGGCCTTCCACCACACGGTTGACAGGCTTGGTGATGCTCCTCGAAATGAGGAAACCAGCGGCACACGCAAGGAAAAGCGCCGTTCCCGACACGATGAGCAGCAGTGAGCTCATATTTCGTTCCAGCTCTTTGCCGGCTTGCCCGGCCTCCTTCATGAGCCCTGTCTGATACTGGACGATATCTTCCACGGCCTTGAAGTAGCCCCCTTGGGTCCGCCTGACCTTCGTGAAGAGGACCTCCGTGGCCTCCGCCTTCCTGCCTTCCAGCGCGAGGCTCACCACCTCCTGTTGTGCGGGAAGGTAGGCGGCCCTTTGTTCGACGATGCGCTTCAGGAGGTCCTTCCCCTGATCAGAGCGGATTGTCTTCTGCAGATTGTCAAGCTCCTGGTCAACCGCCTGCTTGGCGGATTCAAGAGTCTCGATCTCCTGCTTCACAACTTCAGGGTCGTCGGCCAAGATGACATTGCGCTGAGCCCTGGCAATCCGGTTGATGTTGTCGACGATGTTGTTCGCCATGACCGTCTTGGGAAACCTGTCTTCAACGATGATATCCAGGCTGTCCTGGATCTTGTCCATGCTGATCCAGCCGACAGCTGCCACGATGACCAAAAACAATGCCGAGAGGCCAAAGGCCAAACCCAGTTTCACGCCGATCTTCATATTCCTGAACGCCATTATCATCCCTTTCTTTGATGTTCAGCACATCCGAGACTGAATCTGCCAGGAGGAGGCCGGACGACATCGAACGGCTCCCCCCTCAATTTCCGCCACGATGATGCAACTTCTCGCCCCCGGTCATCGACCGGTTCACCGCTTCGGCCATTGGCTTCCACCTCCCTGGAAATCAGCGGCCTGATCCAGGGTCAATCCGACCTCTCTTCATGCATGACCGGCCACCTCAACCTCATCGAGTCGGAGACCGTTTCCCAGACAGATCTCGGACTGCCTCGTGGTCTTCCAGATGATGATTTTGGAGATGAGAAGCTCGCGCACGAAGAACTCGATGCAGAATTGTTGTGCACGATCCAGGCATTCGATCTGGAGCGCATCGGCCGCCGTCGAGACCGTTCGCTGTGCCAGCAAACGCACGGCGCGCTGTGTGTCGTCCAAATCTTCATCCTTCGCAGCTCCCCAGATGGCGGGAACGATGTACTCCATCGGCCTCGCCAGAAGCTCCCCTTCGAATGCGAGGAAGATCCTACTGGCCGTTGTGGTGATGAGCGGCCGGACGACCTTGGTGATTCTCCTCAGCTCGCCGGGCCCCTCTTTCTTTCCGTGCGATACGATCAGCTCCTTCAACATTCTTGGCGCCCTCCCTTATTACGCCCCAGGGTACACAGTGTCCTCCATCGAATGCCGGTCAGACTTCACTCTTTCATGCAGCTCATCACCAGTGAGAGCAGTTCGCCGTAACTGAAAGGCTTCTCGAGGGTGCAGGTGGCGCCGAGCTTCTTGGCGAGCGTGAGCGTGGGATAGTCGTTCAACAGGTTGCTGCCTCCGGATATGGCAATGATCTTGATGGCCGGCCAGTTCCTCTTCAACTCCCTGATGGTTTCCAGCCCTTCTTTCTCGGGCATGTAGATGTCTGTTATGACCAAATCTGCAGGTTCAAGACACAGGAGGCGGAAGCCCTCTCTACCATTGGGCGCAACAACCGTGCGGTAGCCTTGGGTCTCCAGCATTTCCCGGATCATTCGCCTCAGTTGCTCATCGTCGTCTATGACAAGAACCGATTTCATCCTTGATTCCTGTTGAGTGATCGAAGCCTCTGCATCAGTTCGTCCCTGATGCCGCTCATCCCTTCAATTTCCTGTTTGATGGCTTCAAGGTATGGAATGACGGGATCTTCTTGCTTTGCTTTGAGCAGTCCCAATTGTGCACTTCCCTGAATGCGGCACAGGGAATTGCCGATGCGGGCGAAGACGTCTCCCGCTATCGACTCCACGCGCTCCCTGCAGAACTCGTCCACATATCGGTCAGCGCCCCCCCTGTCGTGGGAAACGAGGAGCGATTTCCGCTGCAGTTTGCGCAGAACCGCCTCGATGGCCAGCTCGATCGTTCCCGTTTGGAAAGGTTTCTGAATGAAGTCGTGAACGCCCAGCTTGATGGCCTCAACCGCCATATCAAGACTTGCGTAGGCCGTGACAAGAATCTTTCCGACATCCGGCTTGAGGCTGTTGAGCTCTCTGATGAACTGGAGTCCGTCGATCCCCGGCAGGCAAAAGTCGACGATCACGATGTCCGCGTCCTGGCGGCCGAGATAGTCCAATGCATGCTCGGCCGAGACAAAGGTCTCAAGCGGCATCTTCTTTTTGCCAAAGTAGAAAGTGAGCCCCGACCGGATGCTCTCGTCATCGTCAACGAGGACGGTCCTTGCGCTTTGAATGCTCTCATTAGCGGTCATAGATGACATATCTCCTCCAGCAGGCGACATGCGGCATAATTGCATCCAGGATGCCAGAGGGTAGAAAAGCTGATTAATAGAGAAATATTAATCTGTTACAGATCAAGCAGGGAGTTGGAGAGTTGAGGGTGCACGACGGAGTCTGGCGAGATGACCAGGAATGGGATGGCCATACGGTCGGACGTTGGCGTTTTCGCCAACGGTCCACAACCAGCACATCCTTCCGCTGAACGGAAGGCTGTCCTTGCGATGCGATGCTGTGACGGTGCCTGGAGACGAAACAGAACCCCAGGACTAGGATGAGGGGGAGGGCGACTGGGCACAAGGGATCAGCTTCTTTTTGCGATATCTGAAGGCGTAATAACCCAGGCCGACGAGCCTGGCCGCCTGCCGGTCATTA
This sequence comes from uncultured Syntrophobacteraceae bacterium, assembly GCA_964557955.1. GTDB lineage: Bacteria > Desulfobacterota > Syntrophobacteria > Syntrophobacterales > Syntrophobacteraceae > JALOOX01. Next base: position 8,341 of record CAZLCS010000050.1, on the reverse strand, counting down.
CCTCGAGTCTTGCGCAGAGATTCCATGAGATAGTGGGCCTCAAGGGCTTGGAGGTCTATCCCCTCATCGGGAAGGGGAGGAAACGATCCCCGCTGAGAAGGGCAGGGCGCATTCACTCCGGAGGGCGGGCTGGGTCCCTGAAGTCCCAACCCGGAGGCCGCCAGTACGGGCCCGTCTTCCATGAGAACGGAACGTTCGATCACATTGCGGAGCTCCCGAACATTTCCTTTCCATGGAAACATGGAAAGAGCTCTTTCTGCATCCGGCGCGATGCCCTCGAATTTCTTGCCGTACTTGCGTCCAAATTCCACAAGGAAGTACCGGGCGATGGGGATAATGTCGTCCCTGCGCCGGCTCAATGAGGGGACCTCGATTCGGACCACCGAAAGTCGGTAGAAGAGGTCCTCCCTGAAGCGGCCCTGTTCCATGAGCTCCGCCAGGTTCCTGTTTGTTGCCGAAACCAGGCGCGTCTTGACATAGCGTTTGCGCGTCCCTCCCAGCCTGAAGTACTCTCCACTTTCCAGAAATCTCAGGAGCTTGGCCTGGGCTTCGCCACTGAGGTCCCCCACCTCGTCGAGGAACAGCGTACCCCCTGCGGCCCGCTCCACCAGCCCGTCTTTGCCGCCTGCGGCAGCTCCGCTGAAGGCCCCTTTCTCGTAGCCGAACAGCTCGCTTTCGGTCAATTCCTTCGGAATGGCCGCACAGTTGAGGACAACGAAGGGGCCCTGAAAATTGGGGCTTTTGTAATGGATGGTGCTCGCTATGAGCTCTTTGCCGGTACCTGATTCGCCGACGATGAGGACCGGAGTGTCCGGGCTCCGGGCCACCAGTTCCACCGTCCGCATCATGTCCTGAACGACGTCGCTCTCGCCGATGAAACAGGGTATGTTCTCCCTGAGGTATTTCTCCTGTAGGGCCTGAATTTCCTTCTTCATTCGAACGGTCCCCAGCGCATTGGCGATACGGGCTTTCAGAGCATCGATCCGGAATGGTTTGGTCACGTAGTCGTAGGCCCCCTGTTTCATGGCGCCGACGACGGTTTCCACATCCTCACAGGCCGTGCACATGATCACGATGACAGCAGGATGCTTCTCCTTGATCGCTTTCAGCGCCTCGATGCCGCCCATACCGGGCATCCCCACATCCAGAAGGATCAAATCCGGCGGCGTCTGCTGAATGGCATCCAGGGCGTCCTCGGCAGAAGCGAAGGTGAGTATTCTGTAAACCTTCCTCAAAGAATAATGCACGCTGCGGCGTATGCTCTCCTCGTCGTCCACCACAAAGAGAGTGAAATCGTTCATAGACTTCTCTTCCTCTTCTCGATCGGAATCACGATGTTGAAGCGCGCCCCGCCCAGTGGAGAGCCGGCGATGTCGATTTCTCCCTTGTGGTCCGAGATGATCTTCTTCGAAATCCCGAGTCCGATGCCCATTCCGTGGCTTCCCGTGGTAAAGAAGGGGTCGAAAACGCGCTCTCGCAACTCCGGCGCAATACCCGGACCCGAGTCGTCGATCCGGATGAGCACACTGGCCTGGTGAGAGGATGTCGATATTCTGATCCTGCGTTCCCCCTCCACACCACTGAGGACGATGCCGGCATTGGAGATCAGGTTGAGAAAGACCTGCTCCAGCAACTGCATGTCTCCGTACACCTGGGGCAGATCCGACGCAAGATCCAGCTCAAGACCGATGGCACCCTTCCGCAGTACGGGGGCCGCGAGCTTGGCGGCTTCATGGATGGCTTCGTTGACGGACGTTGGGCGCAGCCTGAGCTCGGATGGACGTGCGAAATCAAGGACCCTTTTGATGACCTTCTCGATCTTATTGGCCGTGGCCTGGGCTTCACTGATGAGGTGAAGGGTTTCCTCGTCATTTCCGCCGTCTTCGAAACTGGCCCGTATGGCATCCAGGTAGACATTGATTCCCGTCAGGGGGTTGCGGATCTCATGGGCAATTCCTGCTGCCACATGGCCCAGGGATGCCATCTTCTCCTGTTGCAGGACGGAGCGCTCCAAATCTCTGAGCCGGGTGATATCCATCATGTGGATGAGCGTGGCTTGCCGGCCCTGGAGCTCGATGGAGCTGCTCCGGCAGCTGACCCATCGCAGTCCCTCGGTATCCCTTCCTTCAGGTGGCTCCAGGCGTACGATTGTATCCAGCGGACCCGGCTCCCCGGGAGGAAGGTTCCGGCAGAGCGTTTCGAAATGCCTTCGATCGTCGCCGTGGATGCTCTCTATCAACTGCTGTAAAGAACACGGCACCGAGAGGCGACCTCCCAGGATGCGCTCCTGCTCGGAATTCTGATAGACAACGCGGTCATCCTCCACCACCATCAACCCGATACAGATGCTCTCCATCAGGGTTTGGAACAGCATTTCATCCACGACAAGGATGCTTGCCATTAGAACTCCCTCAGTTGTCCGCCGGAAGTCCTTTGCAGGAGCGGGTTCGTCCGCCCCGCATGATCTCCACGTCCTGTTCCCCGTCAGGTCCTGTCCACATGATCAGACCGTGTCTTTATCTTTCAAGCTGCCAGGAAAGCTTGACTGCAGATGTCAGGCTTCCTTGAGAATCCTGAGCTTGGGCATGAAAAGCGAGTCTTGAGCTGCATCGTCATGCCTGGTCGCTCTGCATATTGCTTTCAGCACATTTCTTCTGATCCAGGATCTCCCGGATGGCTCGAGCCAGGTCGTCGAGGATGACCGGCTTGGGCATGAGCGAGGAGATACCAGCGGCTTTCAGCCCGTCGGGGGTCAGCATCCCGCTGAAGCCGCTGCAGAGGATGATCGGCACGTCCGGTTTGATCTGTCTCAGTTCTCGCGCCAGCTCGAGCCCTCCCATCTGCGGCATGGTGAGGTCGGTAATGACCAGGTCAAATCGATCGGGGTGCGCTCGGAAGGCTTCGAGCGCCTCCAGGCTCGACGTCCTCGTCGTGACTCTGTACCCGAGGGCTTGGAGCTGGTTCAGACTGACATCCACGATGCCCAGTTCATCATCGACGAAAAGAATGCTCTCATTCCCCCCGAGGACTCGGCTGGAAGAACCATGGATCGGCACGTTGAGGGGGAGGTCAGAGTTTTGAAACTTGGGGAGATAAACGTGAAAGGAGGTTCCCACCCCGGGTTCGCTATAAACGGTGACCATTCCACCGTGGCCTTCCACGATCCCATGGACAACGGCGAGCCCCAGGCCGGTGCCCTCGCCGGGCCCCTTCGTGGTGAAGTAGGGATCGAAAACCCTCTCCAAGGTGGCTGGATCCATGCCATGTCCCGTGTCGCACACACTGAGCCGGACGTAGGGACCCGGAAAGACCGCCGGATGGCGCACCACGAACTCCTGATCCAGCTCGACATCCGTGACGCTCACCTCCAGCGTTCCGCCGTGCTCACGCATGGCGTGGCCCGCATTCGCGCACAGGTTCATGATGACCTGACGCATCTGAGTTGAATCGGCCAATACCATACTCTCCGAAACGATACGCTGCTGAATTTCAATGCTCGAAGGGAGGGATGCCCGGAGCAGCTTCAGAGTCTCTTCGGCAACGGTGCCGATGCTTATGGGGCGGCGCTCATGCTCACCCTGCCTGCTGAAGGCCAGAATCTGGTCAACGAGCTCCTTGGCACGGCAGGCGGCTTTGCGGACATCTTGCATGTACCGCTTCATCTTGTGGACATCGGTGGATTCCAGGAGAGCCAAATCCGCATACCCGATCACGATGGAGAGGATGTTGTTGAAATCATGGGCGATCCCGCCGGCAAGGGTCCCAAGGGCTTCCATCTTCTGGGCCTGAATGAGCTGCTTTTCAAGTCTTGCCTCGTTCGTCACATCCCTCTCGATGACGACACAATTGATGATAGAGCCATCGACACTGCGCACAGGCGAAATGGAGGCCTCGACTTCGAAGGACCCCATTGCCCCGCTTCGCCCTGCAAGGTGCCCGTACCATATCTGTCCTGTGTGGAGACAGCCCCGGATTCCATTGCGAAAGGACAGATCATGATAATCGCGCTCGAGGCCATAAAGGGATTGTCCCAGAATTCCGGGCATATGGGAGCTGCTGATCCGCTCGAATGCCGGATTGGCATAGAGTATCTTCTCTTCTTTGTCGATGATCACAATCCCCTCCGCTGCCTGCTCGATGGCTGCAACCAGCTGTGTCCGCTGCTCCTCCGCCCGCTTCAGCTCCGTGATATCCATACCCAGCTCCAGCATCAGCTTGGACCCGGTGGCATCGGTGTGACAGTACTGGTGCACCCTGTAGGTGCGCCCGTTTGTGCGGGTCCATTCGAACTCCAGCGGTTTGTCGCTCTCGAAGACGGCCGCTGAATGGCAAGGAGTGCAAGGAGCACTGCTCTCATGAAGTACCAGATGGCAGGGCCTCTCGTCCGGGTCGCCGAATGTCTCTCGAAAGCACTTGTTGGCGAACACGATAGTATGATCGGGAGTCCGCAAATCCACGAAAGCCGGCAGTTCGTCAAGAAGCGAGAAGAACCTCTGTCTCTCTGCAGCCAGCAAATTAATGAGACGGTTGTGCTCGGAAACATCCCGAATGACTCCCTGATAGCCGGTGGGAAGGCCTTCTTCATTCAAAAGGGTGGCGGCAGAGATCAGACACTCCATCGTGGTGCCGTCTTTCCTGATCAAGACCAGGGGGTAGTCCTTGACCGACTCGAGCTTTTCGATCTCTTCCTGAAACTTGCTCCTGGCTTCGGGGACTGCATAGACCTTCAGCACGTCCATGCCGATCATCTCTTCCCGGGTGTATCCAAAGAGCTCCAGCGCGCTCTTGTTCACATCGATGAACCTGCCGTCCCGTGTGCTGAGGTAGATAGCGTCTTTGCAGCTTTCGAAGACAGTCCGGTATTTCTTCTCGCTTTCGCGTAACGCTTCCGATGACCGTCTGATAGATTGAAAAAGGGGTTTGATCCGGATGATTCCCAGTAACATGAGTAAGGAAGTGATGAATGCCAACCACTCTGCAGAAGCCTGAAATGAAATCAATGAATAGCTGGATATCATATGTGCAAAACTTAGGGACCGGCGCAATGCCATGATGAAAAACCCAGTAGAGATCAGGACCCATGCTGATCGACGTCCTGTAATTGAAATGAGTCTCAATGCAAGTAAAGCAGTTCCGAATTGAATTATTATGGAACTGGCTGCAATTAATATGACATACATAATATATACCTTTCGCAATCAGCACATGATGTTCATTTACAAAGGTTTACCTTTCTAATGACAGAGAAATCCATTAAGCACAGAACAATCACCTGGGAATTTTAATAAATCACAGGGCGGGGAGCTGACAGGAAAGCTTGATAATCTGCGTGGGAAAGGTTTGATCGGTTAACGGAAGGAACTGAATCACATCTCATCCCCGTGACGGTAAAGGGAGGTCAGGCCGTGCTGGATCGCGAATTTCACGAGACCCGCAAGGTCGCGGATGCCGAGCTTCTGCATCATCCTGCTGCGGTACGTCTCGACGGACTTGACGGAAATGTGAAGGAATTCCGCAATTTCAGGGTTCGACCTGCCCTCCGCGAGCAGTCTCAGGATCTCGTGCTCGCGGGAGCTCAGTCGTTCCAGAGGACTCTTTTCTGAAGCCACCTCGCGCAATTGCACAAACTCCTGGATCATGGTTTCGGTGATTGAGGGGCTGAAATAGCGCACCCCCGAATACACCGCGCATACCGCCTTCACCACCTCCTCCCCTGCCGATTCTTTCAGGAGATAGCCCTTGGCTCCTGCGCGGAGGGCCCGAAACAAATGCTCGGAGCTCGAGTGGACCGAAAGAATGACGATTTCGATTCTCGGGTGGGTCTGGCGAATGCGCCGCGCTGCCTCGATGCCATCGAGCTTCGGCATGGAAATGTCCATGACAACGACGTCCGGTTTGATCCTGTTTACTTCTCGAACGGCCTGCAGACCATCGGCGGCATGACCGACAACTTTGATGTCCCCTCCCGCCTCCAGCAGCATACGAAGCCCGTCCCGCACCACCGCATGATCGTCTGCCAGAAATACGTGTATGCTCATGCTTCAACCTGATTCAGCTCGACAATCACTCGTGTTCCTCTTCCGGGCACAGATTCCACGCGGAGCTCTCCACCAATCCCCTCCGCCCTCTCCCTCATGTTGATCAACCCGAACCCTCCGCCATCAGCCAGGGAAGCCAGGGTCCCCATGTCGAAGCCCGTGCCGTCGTCGGATATGCAGAGAACAAGTCTTCCCTCGATGGTGCAGAGGCTGACCACGACCTCGTGAGCTCTCGAATGCCTGATGGCATTGGTGATGGCCTCCTGGGCAATGCGAAAGAGCGCTATCTCGTGCTCTCGCTGAGAGAGCTGATGCGCTTCCGTGGACTTCACGGACAGTTTCACGCCGGTTCTCCTGGACAGTTGGTCACAGTGGCACTTGAGAGCGGCTGAAAGGCCGTACTCCGTGAGACCCGGCGGGTGGAGCTCGGCCATGACATCCCGGATGCATTCCATGGTGTTGCCAACCAGGCCCACGCAATCGGTGATTCTGGACTCAACCCGTTCATTGCATTCGGGAACGAGCAGGTTGCGGATGATGCCGAGATTGATGCTGAGTCCCGTGAGGTTCTGTCCGACCCGGTCATGGAGCTCCTGGGCCAGTTTCTTCCTTTCAGCCTCCTGTACTCGCTGGAGCTTGGCGGTGAGCGCTCGCAATTCGGCACGCTGGCTGCTCACGCATTCAAAGAGACCTGCGCTTTTGACGGCGAGGGCCGCCTGCTCGGCCACCCTGCAGAGGGCATCCCGCATTCTGTCCAGGTCGCGTTCACCGTCATTCCATCCGGCCAGGATGACTCCAACGGTCTCACCTTTGACCTGCATGGGAAGGATGATATAGCCCACTCTGCCGGTGTACTCCTGAATGGCATCCGCGTCGGGCGATGAAACCCATTGAGAAACAAACGGCGCCAGGGTGTCGCTCACAATGATCTCCCCTTTGAGGACGCGGTCCAGGACCGTGCTCCCCTCATCAAACTTCAGCCTGCGCTCCCAGAGGGTCCCGTTCGGTGCGTCCGCCAGATAATAATCCATGACGCTCTCGAGGTGGGGGGGATAGAGAACGAACCCCGAAAGGACGCGCTCCTTTTCCAGGCAGCGGGCGGCAAGGGCAACGTCATAGCCAATGTTTGCAACGATGCCCTCTGCAATGCTGCGCATGACCGACGAAAGCCCTTCCTGTTGAAGGAGCTTCCTGGTGATGCACTGGAGATTGTTGAGCTCGCTGACCGTCCGCTCAAGAGCACTCTCGATTTGCTTCCGTTCGGTGATGTCCAGCAGGGATGCCACACTTCTTCTCGTTCCGGGAATCATCCCTACGGTCGTGAGCGCGTCGCGTATCCTTCCATGCCGGTCTATCATCCGGACCTCGTACTCCCTGGGGGCTGAATCGGGCTTCAGTCTTCTGAGCTCACAGTATGCCCTGCCGCGTTCCCGGTCGTCCTCAAGCACAAATTCGGTCCAACTCCTCCTTCCCTCAACTTCTTCTTTTGAAAACCCCAGAAATCGCTCGAACTGGGCATTCACAAGGGAGATGGTCGCGTCCTCTTCAACCAGCATCATGCCCGTTCCGGTTGTCTCAAACACGGTCCTGTAAAGGTTCTCTGAATAGTTCAAATCTTCTTCCATGCGCTTTCTGTCCGAGATGTCAAGCATCACCCCATGCAGGAAGATGGGGTCCCCGGATGGATTGCGGACCACTCTGGCTTCATCCCGGAACCACTTCACCGTCCCTTTCCGGTCTATCATCCGATATTCGGACGAAAAAGCCCCTCCGTCCTGCTTGAGCTTGCTCATCTGCGAGAGTACGCGTTGCCGATCATCCGGATGGAGCACCTTTGCTTTGAGGCTCCTGTCATCGATGGCCTCCTGCTGCGTATAGCCAAGCATTGGCTCCACTTGTGGACTTACATATACAGTAGAGAATCGAGCTCCCATTTCTACGATATAAGTAATCGCGGGTATTTGCTCAACGAGTGTCCTGTATTTTGCCTCTGATTCTCGTATTTGAGCTTCCATTCTTTTACGTCCTGTTATATCTCTATCAATACCTCTAAATCCACAATACTGACCTTTAGAGTCAAATAGTGCAATTCCACTTGTTTCGAGTATTACAATATGTCCATCTTTGTGTATGTTATACTTCTCTTGGTTCAAGAACGATTGGCCTGATGATACAAAAGAAATCACTGGATCATTTACATTCGCAGCTCTTTCTGGTGGCATCAGGTCCCAGATGTTCTTTTTCAACATTTCACTACCGGACACATTTCAGCAAGCGCTTCCCCCTTCTGGGGGAGCGAGCCA
>CAZLCS010000049.1:0-46134 GCA_964557955.1 uncultured Syntrophobacteraceae bacterium | reverse complement strand
ATATTGAAGGTTTTCGGTTAACGGCGGGAGAAAGAGAACGGTTATGAAGAGGGTTACGTCTGGGGAGCCAGCAAAATCAAGGGCTTAGATCGAATGGTCTAAGCCCTTTTATTTTTGTTCCCCACAGTATTCCCCACAAAGATCGCAGAATTCCCTCCACTGAGGAAGATACCTCTTGATTCCAAGCAGGTGGCGTATGGCGGACCCCAATGGCACAATTTTCGAAATAAGCGAACAAAGCGAAGAAAGCCCGCGTGATCTCCAGGTCATTCGGAGCGCAACGAACTTCACCGCTTCAGTGCAGTGACGAACGGCGATGGTTCTTTGTCCGACTTAGGCCGCTTGCTGCTTAACTGCTGACGTCATCCAAGATAGATTTCCTCATGGCAGCATCGTTCTTGTGTTCAGGCGGTTAGCTTATCCATGGGTTGGAGGTTGCCCCCTCGAATTCCGTAGGGACTTCTAGAACTCCATAATCAACAGGGGGAGAGTGCTTACGGCGACCAGCATGAAGCAATCGGCGAGTGACATGAATGACGTTTTCAGAAAGCGGCCCAGTGTCGCATTGTGATGACTCCAGACCTGGAGGCTGAAAGAAACGAAGACCACTGCGGCGAGGTTGACGTTCTGAGAATGGGGATGCGCCAGGCTGGTTTCGTTTCATTCCGGCTGCCAAACGAGCGGAGCAGTTCGGCAAAGACGAGTGCAGTGAAAGCGTGGGTTCGGGCCAACTCCAGGCTTTCTGTTTTCAAGCCATAGAGATAAACGGCAAAAGAGACCCCAGAGGTGAGAAAGCCGGTAAGGAGCATAGTACGGAGAAATCTGCGGTCTGTGATGGGTTCAGAGTGCTGGCGCGGAGGGCGCCTCATTACATCCGGGTCGATGGGATCGGTGGCGAGGCAGAGCGCGGGCAGTCCATCGGTCACGAGATTGATCCAGAGCAGGTGAATGGGCAGGAGTGGTGTCGGCATAGCGGCGACCACGCAGATGGCCATCAGGAGCAATTCGCCCGTGTTGCCGGCCAGCAGGTATTGAAGGGTCTTGCGGATATTGTCGTAGATACCTCGGCCTTCTTCGACGGCAGCCACGATGGAGGCAAAATTGTCATCAGTGACGATCATATCCGAAGCCTGCTTCGTGACTTCGGTTCCAGTGCGGCCCATGGCGATGCCAATGTCCGCACCCTTGATGGCCGGAGAGTCGTTGACGCCGTCACCAGTCATGGCGACCACCGCGTCGTTCGCTTTCCAGGCGCGGACGATGCGCAGCTTGTGCTCGGCGGTTACGCGGGCGTATACGGCAATCCTGAGTGCGCGCTGCCGCAGCTCTTCATCGGACATCCTGTCCAGCTCCACTCCTGTGATGACTCTGTCGCCATTCGATGCGATTCCCAGTTCACGCGCGACGGCCATTGCGATTTGTGGATGGTCGCCGGTGATCATCACGACACGGATACCGGCGGCGTGGCCTTGGCTACGGCCTCCTTGGCCTCAGGTCGGGGCGGATCGTTCATGCCTGCAAGCCCGACGAACACGAGGTCGTGCTCCACGGCGTCCAGGGTTAGGTCTGCGCGCGTGGGCTGGACCAGATCTCGATACGCCGAGCCAAGCACGCGCAGGGCTTGGCGGGCCATCCCAGCGTTTTGCGTCACGATGTCCAGTCGGTCCTGAGCAGTCATGGGGCGGGTGCCGGTGTCTGTGTAGATGTTGGTGCAGCGTTCCAGCAGCACATCAGGCGCACCGTTGATGAAGGCCCGTAGCTCCCCCTCGGGCATGCGGCGAATAACCGTGCTCCGTTTGCGGTCGGAGTCGAACGGGATTTCGTGATACCTGGGCCATTCACTCTCGATGTGCTCCAGGCTTCCGCCCAACTTGCGGCCTGCCACAAGCAGAGCCCCTTCGGTGGGGTCGCCAACGACTTTCCATGCCCCATCTTCCTGTACCAGATGCGCGTTGTTGCAGCCGAGGATGACGGTCGCCAGCTCGAGCAAGGGAGCTTCATGCCGAGCCTCCGCCCTCCCGCTCTCAAAGCGGACTTCACCCTCTGGTCCGTAGGCCTCTCCGGTGACCTCGTAGGTTCGCCCCGCGACACAAAGCATCCGCACAGTCATCTGGCCAACCGTCAGTGTGCCTGTCTTGTCTGTGCAGATGGTTGTGGTCGATCCAAGCGTCTCGACGGCAGGAAGCCTCCGAACGAGCGCACGGCGACGGGACATGCGCATCACGCCGAGCGCGAGAGAAATCGTGACGACGGCGGGCAGCCCTTCCGGTACTGCGGCTACAGCGAGACTTACCGCCGTCATGAACAGCTCGAAAAGGTTCGTCTCGCGCAGCAGTCCGAGCCCAAATAGCAGCACGACGATGCCCAGCGTCGCCCAGGCAAGGACGTGGCCGAACGACGCCAGTTTCTGCTGAAGCGGTGTCCCTTCCTCCGCACCCGCCTCCTCGATCAGCCCGGCGATGCGGCCCAGTTCCGTGCTCATCGCCGTGGCCACAACGACGGCCTGCCCAGTGCCCGCGGCAACACTGGTCCCCAGGAAGACCATGTTCTTGCGGTCGGCCAGTGGGACATTGCTTTTCTCCAGGATTGCCGTCTCTTTTTCCACCGCATCCGACTCGCCCGTCAACGCAGACTCGACGCATCTGAGGGATGCTGCCTCCAGGAGCCGTGGCTCGGCCGCGATCATGTCCCCGGCTTCGACCACAACGATGTCTCCCTGGACGATGGCCGAAGCAGGAGTCGAGATGACTCGCCGGTCACGGCGCACCTTGGCTTGAGGAGCGGTCATTTTCTTGAGCGCCGCGATGGACCTCTCGGCATTGAGCTCCTGGTAGAATCCGATGATGGCGTTGAGGATGACGATAGCGAGGATGGCGATGGAATCCACCCGCTCACCGAGCAGACCCGAGACGACGCTCGCGACGATGAGTATGCAGATGATAAGACTTTTGAATTGGGCGAGGAAAATTTGGAGGGGATGGATAGGCTTGCTTTCCTTAATCTCGTTGGGGCCATTGGCTGCAAGCCGACGTGCGGCTTCCGCCGTACTGAGGCCGAACGATGTAGACCCGAGCTCTGCCAGCACTTGCTCGGCGGGCCGGCTGTGCCACGCTTTATCTATTGGCCTTGCATCGATGGCACTGGATGCAGCTGTCATGCAGGGGTTCCTTTCTGAACCACGCGGTGAGCCCTCTTCCATTTCCATTCCTCCACTGCACAGAACAGGCAGGGCGCAATGAAGATCGTCACGTGCAGGCTCACCGTCATCCCTCCAACCGACGGCACGGCCATCGGTTGCATCACGTCGGAACCGCGCCCCGTCGCCCAGAAGATGGGCATCAAGCCAAAGACGGTCGTCGAGAGGGTCATCAAGCAGGGACGGATACGCTTCAGTCCAGCTCTCACGACGGCCTCGCGAATTTCCTGTGTGGAGTTGAAGGTTTCCTTGTCGAAGATGTCCTCGAGATAGGTTGAAATGACCACACCGTCATCGTCCACTACCCCGAACAATACGAGGAACCCGACCCAGACGGCGACGGAGAGATTCACCTCCCAAAGCGCGAGCATGATGAATCCTCCGGATGCCGAGACAAGGATTCCGAAATAGATGACGGGCGCGATCCACCAGCGTTTGAAGCCGAGGTAGAGCATCACGAACATGATGAACAGACACGCCGGCACGAGGACCCGCATGCGGGCCGTGGCGCGAACCTGGTTTTCGAATTGGCCGCTCCATTCCCAGGCTGATGCGCTCGATCTCGTTGAGATCACTGCCGTAAATCTTCACACCCATCATGGCGCGGAAGCCGGTTTGAAGCATGACGAGCCGCGTCTGGATGGGCTGTAGAAAAGTCGGCAGTACACCGGGAATGGCCGTCTTCTCCTGAAGCTCGGTGAGGATCTCGCTCTTCGAGATCCTGCGGTGCTCCGGCCAGACCCAGGTGAGCGGCTTCTTCAACCATTCCGGCCAATGCGAGAACCATCGTTTCACCGCAATGTGCCGCCATTCGAGCTCCGGCCTGAGGATGATGATGCTCTCCATCATGCCGATGGGTGCGGGGTCGAGGGCGGATTCGGCCCGGCCCAGCTTTCCCACAACGGATTCGACCTCGGGCACGCTGGCAATGGCCATATCCTGCCGGGCGTTCGTTTCAAGAGCGGGGCCGAGGCCCGCCCGGGGCAACAGCGACGGCATATAAAGAAAGGAGCCTTCGTCGAGGGGCGGCATAAACTCGCGCCCGATGCCCGGCAGGATGCGGCGATCCCGCACGACCTCGACGCCGCCCGAAGCTTCAGTCTCGCGCTCCTTCGGGTCCGGCCGCCGCCACGCGATGCGCCGGTGCGTGGAACCGTCGGCGTGCTTCACCGTCTGCCACCGCAGCTGGTTGAATTCAACGAGTGGGCGTATCAAGTCGTCGGTTTCTTTCAGATTCATTGCCTGTTTCAATTCGGGCGATGCCTGCTCATGGGCGAACAGGTTGATGGCTCAGCCCACGGGGGCAAGCGTTGTGCCGAGGCCGAGCCAGATCGTCAGACCCGTGAAGAGAATCGTCACCGGCGCCACGAGGAAGGTCTTTTTGTGCGCAAGAATCCATCGCAGCGTCGGAGTGTATGCCAGGGCTATGGTTCGAGAGACAGGGTTCTGCAGGAAGATGAGAATGACCGCGCTGGCCATCAGAGCTTCTTCCAAAAGGGCTTCTTTAAGGGTGTCGAGGGTCTCCTTCACGATGTCGGTGCGATCATAGAACGCGACGATTCTGACCTTTGACACTCGGCCGTCAGCGCGAGTCTTCTGCGGCAGGCCCGGCTCCAGTTGCTGGATTTTCGCCTTGACCCGGGAGACAACGTCGAGCGGGTTTTCTCCGTAGCGCATGAGCACCACACCGCCGATTGCCTCGACTCCAGCCTTGTCGAGGGCGCCGCGCCGGAATTCAGGGCCGGGAGTGACCGTCGCAACGTGCCTGACCTGGATGGGCGTCCCCTTTTCCTGACGGATGACGACCTTTTCCAGGTCCTCCATGGATTTGATGAAGCCGACTCCGCGGATGAAGAATTCGATGCCGTTCTTTTCCAGCACTTTTGCACCGACGTCGATGTTCGATATGCGCACGGCCTCGTAGACATCCATCAACGTGACTCGGTGGGCACGGAGCTTGTCGGGGTGCACGTCGATCTGATACTGCTTCACGAAGCCGCCGATGCTGGCAACTTCGGAAACGCCATCGACAGCGTTGAGCTGGTAGCGAATGTACCAGTCCTGAATGGAGCGCAGCTCCGCCAGGTCGAATCCCTCACCCTCGACGGTGTACCAATAGACTTGGCCCAGCGGCGGTGGCATCGGGGCCGAGCACCGGCGTAACACCCGCGGGAAGCCGTTGCTGGGCGACATGGATGCGCTCCAGAACGCGCGATCGCGCCCGGCAGTAGTCGATTTCATCCTTGAAGATGACGAAGACCATCGAAAAGCCAAACCCGGACATCGACCGGATGGCCTTCACGCCCGGCGTGCCGGCCAGGCTGGTCGTGAGCGGATACGTGACCTGGTTGTCGACGTCCTGCGGTGATCGCCCCTCCCGATTGCGGAGTGGATGCGGTGCCGTGTCGATGTCCCGCGACAGACGCCTGCCCTTCTCTGTAGAAAAGGCTCGGCAGACCCTGAATCTGCAGTTGACTGTCAAGGAGGAAATTTCCCCGGGCCGCAACCCTGTCGCCTTCTTTCAGGCCGCTCAAGACGGGATAAAATCCGTCAGTGCGCGGGCCAGTCACGATCTCCACTGGAGCAAACCTGCCCTTGCTCTGCTCGACATAGACAAGCTTGCGCAATCCGCTGTCAAGCACGGCGATCGTTGGTACGGCAAGAAGAAGATGGTTCCTCTCGGCCTCAGGGCTCGCCGACTTGCCGGGGATCTGCACGACGGCCATCCGGCAGATGGGGCACTGGCCGCTCTTCGACTCGATCACCAGCGGGTGCATCGGGCAGCTCCAGAGGCCTGCTACGTCAGCGGGCGCGATTCTGCCGTCCGCAGTCAGCTCCGCGCGAATGACCCCGCTCGCGAACATGCCGGGCTTGAGCTTCTGCTCGGCATTACTGATATTGACGAGCACCTTGACCGTGCGGTTTCCTCGTTCAGCACCGGACTGATGAACCACACACGTCCTTTGAAGACCTCGGCGGGATACGCCTCGGAAGTGATTTCCACCATTTGGCCGTACTGCACCCGCGGCAGCTCGTATTCGTAAATATCGAGATACACCCACACCGATCCGAGGTTGGCCAGCCGGTAGAGCACGTCGCCCGCCTTCACCGCGTTCTTCCGGACGACCAATTTCTCGGTAACGGTTCCTTTGATGGGAGAAAATAACGTCAAGCGTTCGTTGATCTTCCTGCGTCGAACCAGTTCATCAACCTGCTCCTTTGTCAGTCCCCATCGAAGGAGCTTTCGCGTGGATGATTCGACGAGGGCGGAACCGCGGGAGCTCTCCAAAGCGATGCGCATTTCCTGCTGCGCCACGACCAGGTCGGGACTGTAGATCTCCACCAGATGGTCGCCAGGTTTCACTTCGACACCCGTGTATTCAACGAACAGTCGCTCGATGTAGCCATCGACGCGTGTGACGATACTGGCCAGGGCCGTTTCGTTAACCTCAATCTTGCCGACGGCTCGAATTTGCCGGCTGAGCTTCCGGCGTTGAACGGGAACCGTCTCCACGACGGCCATTGCAAGGGCGTGCTCGGTAAGCTCCAGCACCGATCCTTCCGTCTCATAGACCGGCACCATGTCCATCCCCATGCTGTCTTTGCGCGGGGTCTGGCTGACTTCGCCCGGCATCATGGTCGACCGGTGGTACTTGATTTTGACGGGAGCACTTTTCCCACCGGTCACGTCTTTCGGAGGCCCTGCGTCCTGCGCGGGCGCGTCAATGACATGGCCGATGTGGTTCGAATGCGAAACCGCGTTCTCGGAAAAAGAGCTTGTGAAGGGCAGAAGAGCGGCCAACCCGCCGATGGCCGTCAGCATCAGCAGAATGATCACGGTCCTTTTTATGAAAAAGCTTGGTAGGTTCATGTCTCACCCTTCCTTCCGGAACCGGCCGGGGATTGCAGCACAGGCGCGTTGGCGGGCGAAATCCCCAGGATGAGCAATGAGAGCTCTGCCAGGGCCACATCCCGCTGGAACCGGGCATCAACTTCCAGCAGCTTGAAATTCAGCTCCGTCCGTTCCGCATCGATCACATTGAGAAAATCCACCTTCCCACCGACATAGCCTGACTGCGCGACCTCCAGCGATTGCCTCGCCATGGGCAGCAGCCGCTCGTTGAGCTGTTCCAGATCGCGAACGGCTTCGCGAAACGTGAATGACTTCTCCGCAAACTCCACCGCGAGGGCTATCAGCTCGGCAGAGAGCCGCGCTTCCGCTGCCCGTTTGCCTGCCTGCGCCCCCTCGATTTGCGCCGTAATCTTGTCTCGCCAGATGGGAAGGGAGATTCCAAGCGATGGTCGTACCATCACGGGTGAGAGTTTCACGTCCGCCTCAACGCCTGCACTGAAATCCGGCACTTTGGATTTGTGCGCAAGCTGAATGGATGCTTCTGCGAGTCACACTTCGGCTTCCATCGCCTTCAGCCTGGGGTTCCGGTCCAGCGCGGTGGCAAAAAGTGTCTCGGAAGTCAGGTCGACCGGCGTGGTCTCAGGTCGCCGCGGTATGGGTGGCGCTGCGTCCTCGGGTTTCAGGCCCAGCGCCGTTTTGAACTGTGCGATGAAGGGGTTGCGTGAGTCTTCGAGATTGGCAATCTCCGTGTTGAGACGGTCTTGCTCGATCCGTGCCCGCAGTACGTCCTCCAGGGTCACCTTGCCCACCTCAAACTGAATCAGTGCCAGCTTCTCGAGCTCGCCAACGAGCCGAAGCGTCTCGCGATTCACTCTGATCCTGGCATCGAGGAAATCCAGTTGGTAATAAGCTTTCAAGACCGCGAACGCGGTTTGCAGAACCTTCGACTCGAAAGCGAAATATTTCGCCTCACTCTCTGCTGTTGCGACATTCGCGGCTGCCTTGAGCTTGCCGGGTCCTGGAAGCTCCATCATCAGTTCCGGCATCAGTGACGTCACCATCGTCACGATATCACTCTGAAAGGTCAGCCTTGGGTCCGGAACGAACGCTCTACCGTGATCCGTTGAACGGCTGCGGCCCAATCGTAATACGCCGCTTCGATCTGAGGTTGGTTCAACGTGGAGAAGAGAAGGAAGTCACTCAGTGGTGAGTCGGCCGTGAGTACCGACAGTACCGGCCGCTGGCCGCCGGGACGATACAATTTTTCAATGGCCTGCAGATTTTGGCGGGCGGGCTTTTCACCCTCGGTGCGGACCCCTACGCATCCGGTGCATAGCACGACCATTGCCATGCACCAGACAATGGTCTGCACTTGCATCCTGGAGCCCTCATCCCATAACCGTCTCCCCCAGGCCGTGAGCCGTTTCTGAATGAACATCCTGCAAAGTGCCATGGGTCGACACCTCTTTTTACAAAGGTCGACATTGGATCAGACCATGGCAACTGGATGGGATTACAAATATTTCAGGACAACCAAGCCACATCGCCGAATCCGCCGCGCCTCTCAAAACCCCGCCGCCGTACATCTGAGGAGAGAGCCAAGAGCATTTCATTGGAGCAAGTGATTATAGTTACATCAGACGGAAAGCCGGACTATCACATCATTTCTGCGAAGTCAGGCCTGCACGTTTATCTGAAGGAGGTGACCCGATGTCACAGCTCGACGCAGAGAAACAGAATACAGGAAAGATCTTGCGGGACCCGGTCTGCGGCATGCAGGTTCGACCCGACTCAGCAGAGCATAAATTCAGGACGAACGGAACGACATACTTCTTTTGCAGCGACGGCTGCCTGGAGAAGTTCAAAGCGCATCCCGAGGACTACTCAGGCCAGGTTAGCAGTGGGTCCACCCAGATGCATGGGCATGACCCCGACCCGGCACGCGGCGAACCGGATGATCAAAAGAACAGGGTGCTCACCTGCCCCATGCATCACGATGTGCGTGTGGAGTGGCCGAGTTGCCCCAAGTGCGGCATGCGACTGCAGCCGCCTGAAGGGTCCGTGTGGCAAGGAAGATCCGAACAACGTTCGGCCAAATCGGAGAAAGGCAGATACACCTGTCCGATGCACGCGGAGGTGGTCCGCGACGAACCGGGCGAGTGCCCCAAGTGCGGCATGGCGCTGGAACCGCGGAGCGCTTCGGTTGAAGAAGAGGAGAACCCCGAGCTGACCTCCATAACACGGAGATTCCGGATAGGCCTCGCACTGACGGTGCCCGTGTTCGTACTGGCCATGGGCGAGATGATTCCGGGGAAGCCCCTCGAATACCTAGTGCCGGCACAATCTCGGCCCTGGGCTGAGCTCGTTCTCGCGACGCCGGTCGTGCTGTGGGGGGCATGGCCCTTTTTCGTTCGCGCATGGCGTTCCGTAATCAGCATGAGCCTCAACATGTTCACCCTGATTGGTCTCGGCGTATCCGTAGCGTACGTTTACAGCGTCGTGGCGACTGTCTTTCCTGGAATATTCCCGGAGTCTTTCCGCAATGAAGCAGGCGAGGCGGCCGTGTATTTCGAGGCTGCGGCCGTCATCGTCACCCTGGTGCTGCTCGGCCAGATGCTGGAGCTCCGGGCCCGCAGCCAGACGGGGGCCGCCATCAAGGCACTCCTCGGGCTGGCTCCCAAGACGGCCCGACTGGTCCATGAAGACGGATCGGAAGAGGATGTGCCCCTGGAAGATGTCAAGCCCGGGGATCGGCTGCGCATCCGAGCCGGGGAGAAAGTGCCGGTGGATGGCTCGGTCCTGGAAGGAAAAAGCAGCGTCGACGAGTCGATGATCACGGGCGAACCGATCCGGGTTGAAAAAGGGCCCGGTGACCCTGTGACCGGCGCCACGGTCAACGGCAATGGATCGCTCGTGATGCGCGCCGAAAAGGTAGGTTCCGAGACCCTGCTGTCCCAGATTGTCCACATGGTAGCCGAAGCTCAACGAAGCCGGGCACCCATTCAGAAGCTGGTGGACGTCGTTGCGAGCTACTTCGTCCCGGCGGTAGTGCTGACCGCAGCGATGACATTCGTCGTGTGGGCCCTGGTCGGTCCGGCACCTCGCATGGCGCACGCCATCATCAATGCGGTTGCGGTTCTCATCATCGCCTGTCCCTGTGCTCTGGGACTGGCCACTCCCATGTCCATCATGGTGGCCACGGGAAAAGGCGCAAACCTGGGAGTGCTGTTCAAGAATGCAGAATCCATTGAGATGATGAGAAAAGTCGATACGCTGGTGGTGGACAAGACGGGGACATTGACCGAGGGCAAGCCCCGGCTGGTTGCCGTAAAAGCCATCGATGGCTTTGCCGAGGAAGACCTTCTCAAGCACGCCGCAAGTCTGGAGCGCGGCAGTGAGCACCCCTTGGCAGCAGCCATCCTGTCGGGCGCCGAATCGCGGGAGATCGAGCTGCTGTCGGCGGATGAATTCGAGTCGGTGACCGGCAAAGGCGTCAAAGGCCGGGTGAACGGATCCATGGTGGCCCTCGGCAATGCCAGGCTCATGGAAGAACTTGAGATCGATACCTCTGACCTGCAAGAAACCGCCGAATCCATGAGAGGCGAGGGACAGGCGGTCATGTTTGTGGCCATCGACGGCAAAGCGGCCGGACTGCTCAGTGTGGCCGACCCCATCAAGGAAACCACGCCCGAAGCCATAGAGAAGCTGCATGCCGACGGCATCCTGGTGGTGATGCTCACGGGCGACAGCCGTGCCACCGCGATGGCTGTTGCCAAAGTGCTTGGCATCGACGAAGTCATCGCCGAGGTTCTCCCCGAGGACAAGAGCAACAGGATTAAGCAATTGCAGAAGAATGGCCGTTTCGTGGCCATGGCGGGAGACGGAATCAACGATGCCCCGGCCCTCGCTCAGGCCGAGGTCGGCATCGCCATGGGTACCGGGACTGACGTGGCCATGGAGAGCGCTGGGGTGACGCTGGTCAAGGGTGACCTGCGGGGCATCGTCCGCGCTCGAAGGTTGAGCCGCGCGACCATGTGGAACATCAAGCAGAACCTCCTCTTCGCCTTTGGCTACAATGCGCTGGGGATTCCGATTGCAGCGGGTGTGCTGTATCCGGTCACAGGGCTGTTATTGAGCCCCATGATTGCCGCGGCTGCCATGAGCTTCAGCTCGGTTTCGGTGGTGGGGAACGCTTTGCGCCTGCGACGGCTGAGTCTTTGAGGGAATCCAGCCGATTTGCGGAATTTTCTGAAGCATTTCAGACCGCATTCCTTCCGTTCAGCTCATGCTTCCAGGAACTCCTTCAGCTCGTAGTCATGGATTTTCTTTCTGAGCGTGGGGCGGCTCACCCCGAGTATCCTGCATGCTTCGCCGTAGTTGCCGCCTGTGTGGCGAAGGACGTTGAGAATGTGCGCTTTTTCCATTTCACTCAGGCTTTTGAGATGGGCTTCGCTTCCCTCTGCGGAATCGCGAGATGCTCCGGAGCCGCGCTCCGGAGCGTGGAGCCAGCCTTCGTCCATCTCAAGGACATTTCCATCGGCCAGGATCATGGCCCTTCTCAGCACGTTCTGGATCTCCCGGATGTTCCCGGGCCAAGGGTAGGTCTGCATGAGCTTGATGTAGCGGCTGGGGATCCGCTCCATTCGCTTGTGCAGCTCCTGGTTCAACCGGGAGACCAGATACTCGACCAGCGGAACGATATCTTCCGGGCGGTCTCGAAGCGGCGGGATGTGAATGAAAAAGACTTTGAGCCTGAAGTAGGGGTGGTCTCAGAAAACGGATCGCAGAGTACGTTAAGCCGATTGGAGTGGTCGCAACGGTCTGAACTTTCCCGGGCCGATTTGGAAGCTATTGCGCCAGACGTAATCGCCGGTCAGATTGATGTGCTCCCTTCCCAGCGGCGACAGGAATTGCAGCAGGCCGTCATTGATGTTCTGGTTATGAGTCCGCAGAGCAATGATCGCCCGATCGAGATAGACCGTGTTCCACAAGACGATAGCGGCCGTTACCAGATTGAGGCCGCTGGCGCGGTAACGCTGCTGCTCAAAGCTGCGGTCTCGGATTTCGCCTGACCGGTTAAAGAACACGGCACGGGCGAGAGCATTGCGTGCCTCTCCCTTGTTGAGTCCCGCATGCACACGGCGGCGGAGCTCAACGCTTTGCAGCCAATCCAGGATGAACAGCGTGCGCTCGATACGCCCCAGCTCGCGTAGCGCCACGGCAAGCCCGTTCTGGCGCGGGTAGCCCCCGAGTTTTCGGAGCATCAGAGAGGCGGTCACCGTCCCCTGCTTAATCGAGGTGGCCAGTCGCAGAATCACATCCCAATGGGCGCGGATTTGCTTGATGTTGAGGGTGCGGCCGATCATGGGCTTGAGTCCGTCGTAGCCGACATCCCCTTTGGGAATGTAGAGCTTCTTGTCGCCCAGGTCGCGAATGCGAGGCGCGAAGCGGAAGCCCAAAAGGTGCGTCAGTGCGAAGACGTGATCGGTGAAGCCGGCCGTGTCGGTATAGTGCTCCTCGATGCGCAGGTCGGATTCATGGTATAGGAGGCCGTCCAACACATAGGTCGAATCACGAATGCCGACGTTGATGACCTTCGTGTGATACGGCGCGTACTGGTCGGAGATGTGGGTGTAGAACTGGCGTCCGGGCTCGCTTCCACATTTCGGATTGATGTGCCCGGTGCTCTCGCCCTTGCTTCCCGTTCTGAAGCGCTGGCCGTCCGACGATGATGTGGTGCCGTCACCCCAATGCTCGGCGAATGGGTGCCGAAACTGTGCGTTCACCAATTCGGCCAAGGCAGCCGAATAAGTCTCGTCACGGACATGCCAGGCCTGCAACCAGGCCAGCTTGGCGTAGGTTGTGCCAGGGCAGGAATCGGCCATTTTGATCACACCAAGGTTGATCGCGTTGGCCAGGATGGTCGTGAGCAACAGATGTTTGTCCTTTGCCTGATCGCCTGTCTTCAAGTGAGTGAAATACCGCGTGAAGTCCGTCCACTCATCCACCTCCAGCAACAGTTCGGTGATCTTGACGCGAGGCAAAATCATCGCGACTTGGTCGATCAACACTTGCGCGGCGTCAGGCACCGCCGAATCGAGTTGGGTAATCTTCAAGCCCGAGTCGGTGATGATTGCGTCCGGCAAGTCGTCTGCGAGCGCCATACGGTTGACCTTGGCGAGCTGCGCTTGCAGCAGTTCCTGCCGGTCGTTCAGGTACTGATCGCAGTTGGTGGCCACGGCCAGCGGTAGTTCGCAGGCTGCCCTGAGCGTGGCAAATCTCTCGGGGGGCACCAGGTAGTCATCGAAGTCCTTGAACTGGCGCGAGCCCTCCACCCAAATGCCGCCTGAGCGCAGCACGTTCTTCAGCTCGGATAGTGCGCACAGCTCGTAGCAGCGCCGGTCGATGCCGTTGTCGGTAATTACCAGTTTCTTCCATCGTTTTTTGACAAACCGTGTGGGAGCATCGGCAGGGACCTTGCGGGCATTGTCGGCATTCAAGCCGCGCAGCACCTCGATGGCAGCGAGCACATCCTTGGCAGCGGGCGCGGCGCGTAGCTTGAGCACTTTGAGGAATTCCGGCGCATAACGGAGAAGTGTGGCGTAGCTCTCGCCGATGCGATGCAGGAAATCAAAGTCTTCGAGTTGCGCGAGTTGCCGTGCTTCGGTGACGCTCTCGGCGAAGACGTCCCAGGGGATGACGGTCTCGATTGCGGCAAACGGGTCGCTACCCGACTGTTTAGCGTCGAGCAGAGCTTGGCCGATTTGCCCGTACAGGCGCACCTTTTCGTTGATGGCCTTGCCGGATGCCTGAAACTGCTTCTGATGCTTGTTCTTGGCAACATTGAAAAGCCTGCCCAGGATGCGGTCGTGAAGATCGATGATTTCATCTGTCACATTGGCCATGCCTTCGACGGCCAATGTGACGAGGGTGGCATAGCGTCGCTGTGACTCGAACTTGGCCAGATCGGCAGGCGTCATCTGGGCGCCCTCGCGGGCGATCTTGAGCAGGCGATTCCGATGTACGCGCCGCTCGATGCCGCAGGGCAGATTGAGCGCCTGCCAGACCTTGAGGCGCTCGATGTGCTCGAGCATGTGCCGGGAGTTCGGTTTTGCAGGCGACTGACGCAGCCAGGCAAGCCAAGTCGTCCTGCCGTTGTCGCGGCGCGTCAGCAATTCGTCAAGGCCTTTCCGATGCGGGTCCGAGAGTGGCTCGGTCAACGCCGAGTAGATGCGCCGGTTGGCGCGCGTGATCGCTTCGGCGCAGATGTGCTCGATAACCCCCCGGCGATGGAAGCAACACGCTTTTTCGACGCAACCCTTCGACCAAGGCCATTGCTAGCACTATTCCCTTGTCGTTTTGCCACGCCAGCTCATCCAGGCTTTGGACAGCGGCGCGGTGGTGCTGTGTCGTGAACGTGTGAAAGTCGAAAATGGACTGTAGCTCAAGCAGGTGTTCTCGGCGCGTCTCTGCACGTCGTCCATAGTCTGCCCAGCTTTCGGGCGGCACCTTCAATTGCTCGGCCACCAGTCGTAACATCGGCCCGAACGGTTCCTCATCCACAGCGAGCATTACGCCGGGATAGCGCATGTAACAAAGCTGCACCGCAAACCCCGGACGATTTGCCCGGCTGCGACGCTGGCCGATGATGGACAGATCGGTTTCGCTGAAAGTATAATGGCGGATCAGGTCTTCCTCGGTATCGGGCAACGCGATCAGGCTTTCCCGTTCGGTGCTGGACAAAATCGAACGACGCGGCATGCATCCTCCTGCTTCTTATAAACGCAGGTTTCTGATAAGCCCTGCAGACGCCTGATTACACCACGCAGAATCAGAACCCTCCAATTCTCGAAAATAGTTCTTGAAATGCTATTCTCAGTCGAATAGCATTTCAATGAGTTTCGATAAGGAGCGTCACATGGGAGAGCTGGATCGCATTACCCAACAGCCTGAGGTGATGGGCGGCAAGGCGTGCATTCGTGGCATGCGGGTCACTGTTGGTATGATTGTAGGTCAGGTCGGTGCTGGTCACACGATCGATGAAATTCTGGCCGACTATCCCTACCTCGAGCGCGAAGACATCCTGCAGGCGTTGCGTTACGCAGCGTGGCGGGCGGAAGAGCGCGAAGTCGTGTTGGCCGGCTCATGAAGCTGCTGGTCGATATGAATCTGTCCCCGCGGTGGGTAGAGTTGTTGGCCGCTGCCGGTATTGATGCAGAGCATTGGTCGGAGATCGGTGCAGCCAATGCATCCGACTCCGAGATCATGGCCTTTGCCAAGGCCAACGGATATGTGGTGCTCACACACGACCTGGATTTCAGTGCGATCCTGGCGGCGACACAGGGTGACAAACCCAGCGTGGTACAAATCCGCTCAGAAGATCTCAGCCCCGACGTGATCGGCAGGCCGGTCATCGACGCTTTGCGGCAAATGACCCTGGAGTTGGAAGAAGGCGCCTTGCTGACCGTTGATCCAAAGCGTACCCGCCTGCGCGTCTTGCCGTTGTTGCTCAGATGAGGCTTCAAGCCGAATGGAGCGTTGTATTGAGCGCACCTGCTACTCTCAGGTCACCCCAAAAGAGATGTCCGTCGCGAGTTTCGCCCGCACCCTATGCCTATCAGTCCGGGACACCACGATGAGCCGCAGCCGTCGCAAGACTCCCATCACGGGCAACACCACCTGCCGCAGCGAACGTCAAGACAAAAAGATCTGGCACCGCCGCTGGCGCACGCGTGAGCACACAGCACTGGCCGGCATGTCGCCCGAGGAAAGGGATTCACATCTGGGCTCTCTGGAAAACGAGGTCGGCAATGTCTGGTCAATGGGCAAGGATGGTCATCACTACTGGCCTGTTGATCGCCAAGTATTGATTGCAGAGCGGATCGCCAACTCCAAGGGACGCAGCCCGCAGGAACGATCGTCGTTGAAGAAGCGCCTGCTGCACAAATGGATGGGTAAATGAGCGAATCAGGCATCCAGGCACTGGCCCGAGCCTGGGTACGGATCACGGAAGAAGTGAAGTTTCCCAGCGGCTACGACGGGGCGGCCTCGCTTGAGGCCCACCGGGCGATCGAAGCCATTCAGGAGCAGATTCAAGAGCACATCGTTTGCACCGGGGACAGGCGTCTGTTCAGCCTGCTTCAATTGCTCGGCCAAGCCTCGCTGCGCATGGAACAAGAGCTGTGGCCGGGAGACTACGAGCGGATGCGAAGAGAAATCGAGGCCGCTCTTCATGAAGCGGACACCCCCGATGTGACGTGGCGCAGCCATGAGGAAGTCATGCGATCTGTGCAGGAACGCATCGACAAGGCGGGAAACAGACCATGTTGATCGGCTATGCGCGTGTTTCGACGCAAGATCAGAACCCTGAGCTTCAGCGGGATGCTTTAACCAAGGCTGGGTGCCAGAAGATCTTTGAGGACAAGGTGAGCGGCACCCGAGCTGAACGTCCTGGGCTTGCCAGGGCGCTTGAGATGCTGCGCGAAGGTGACACTCTCGTCGTATGGAAACTGGATCGGCTGGGCCGCAGCGTCAAGCAGCTGGTCGACCTGGTCGGCGATCTGCACAAGCAAGGTATAGAGTTTAAGAGCCTCACCGATGCCATCGACACGGCCACTTCCTCGGGTCGATTTTTCTTCCACGTCATGGCCAGTCTTGCAGAGATGGAGCGCGAGCTCACCGTCGAGCGCACACGCGCCGGCCTGGAGGTTGCCCGTCGACTTGGTCGCAGGGGAGGTCGCAAACCCAAGATGACTGACAGCAAGATCGAGTCGGCCAAGAAGCTGCTGGCCAGTGGGATTCCCCCCAGGGATGTAGCCAGAAATCTCGGCGTATCCATCCCTACGCTGTACCGTTGGGTTCCCGCCTCTGCGCACGCTTAACGTGCTTTATTTTCCGTTTTCTGAGACGACCCCAAGTAGAGCTCTTCACGGAACTGCAGCTTCTCCACCAGTTCCTGCAAGTTGCGGTTGGTCGCAGCCACCACGCGCGCCCTGAGGGGAAGATCGACCAGCCCGCCCACCCGCTGGAACACTCTCTCCTGAAGCACTCGGAGAAACTTCGCCTGAAGGTCGAGAGGCAGCTCGGCAATTTCGTGGAGAAAGACCGTGCCGCCTCCCGCGAGTTCGAGCTTTCCCACCTTGCGCTGAACGGCCCCCGTGAAGGCTCCCCTTTCATGCCCGAACAGTTCGCTCTCCAGGAGACTCCCCACAATGGAGGCGCAATTGAGCGCGACGAACGGCTCGTCTGGAGCCGACTGCTGGTGGATCGTCCTGGCAACGAGCTCTTTTCCCGTCCCGGTCTCTCCGGTGATGAGCACCGAAACGGGAGATTGAGAGACACGGGCGATATCTTTGATGACCTCGAGGATTCCCTGGCTGCGCCCGATGATCTGGTTTGGCTTGTAGGTCTCCGAAATGACGTGGCACAGGCTTTCGAGCTTATCCTTGTCCTTCCCCCAGACCAGTAATTTCTCAAGCAGCACGTCCAGGGCGTCGAGATCGAGTGGTTTGTACAGATAATCGGCAGCGCCGAGCCTTATGGCCGCCAGGGTGGCCTCCATGTCCTGGAAGGCGGTGATCACGACCACGTCGCCCCTGAGCCCCTCGTTCTTGGCATGGGCCAGCACGTCGGTTCCGTCCATTCCCGGCAGGTGGACGTCGAGAAGGACGAGGTCGGGGTCGTCATCCCGCCAGGCTTTCAACCCCTCGCGTCCGCCGGCTGCCACTGACACCTCGTACTGCTTGCTTTGAAAATATAGCTCGAGGGTTTGGGCGAGCGATCGGTCGTCGTCAATGATCAGGATCTTCTTCATCGTGGACGCCTTGAAAATGAAGTTTCACAATTGTCCCCCGCCCTTCTTCGCTCGACACGTGAACGGTGGAGCCGTGTGCTTCCATGATCTTCTTCACGATGGAAAGGCCCAGACCGGTTCCCTTCTTCTTCGTTGTATAGAAAGGCTGGAAGATGCCGACCACGGTCATGTCGTCGGTTCCGCCCGCGGCGAGGGCCGCCAGGCACAGCCGGTTCAAACTCTCGGCCGGGCTGTCTTTCGAGCTCAGGATCGTTTCCATGTCGTCTTCGGAAAGCATGTCGTGCAGTCCGTCCGTCGAAAGCAGGAGCAGATCATGCCCAATCACCTCCATCGCGCCCGTATCTGCGTGGGAAAGCTCAACTCCGACGCAGTTCTAGAGAATGTTCTTGAACTCGTGCGTTCTCACTTCTTCCCTGGATATCTCGCCTCCCTTGAATAGAAGACCCGATATCGTATGGTCTTCCGTAATCTGGACGAGGCTTCCCTGTCGATGAAGATAAAGCCTGCTGTCGCCCACATGAACCCAATGCACCAGCTGATTCTTAACAAATATGGCGGTGGCCGTGGCTCCCATTCGCTCGAGGGCGGGTTCTTCGACTGCAATCTCACATATCCTCCGTTGTGCAGACCGAATCAAATCGAGGAGCTGATCTTCTATGGACGCCGCACTGAGGTCAAAACGGCCCAGAGATTGGACGATGATGTCGGCTGCCCGCTCCCCGCCCGGGTGCCCCCTCATGCCGTCAGAAACGGCGGCGAGAATGCTCCCCTGACCGAAATCCTTGGCGAGGAGGCGGTCTTGGTTATGCTCCTTCTAAGAGCCTGCCTGTGTTATCGAGTGAATCATCATGATATGCGTCGCTGCCACCCGCCGAGGCGAATGGCCTTCTCTTTGTTTCAATCACGCCACCCGGAAATACCGTCTCATTCCCTTCAGGGTGCAGCACCATGACAAAAACTCAAGGTGAAACATGGGCGCCAACCGATGCCCTGTGGGGTTACCGATCATAAAGTAATTATCGATTCAGCGAGCAACCGCCCAGGGTTGTGTCTCGGGGTTCCCACACGAGCCACGAAAAACAGTTGTAGAATCCAAACCTCTCAGGAGAGCGGGTGGAATTTGGATCGCCAAGTCCGGTTGACCGTTGAGCCGATCCGCTTTCCTCTTTGAGCTCGACCCCTCAAAACCTTGTGGATTCCTGTTGGAATTGGGTGGCATGAATCGTGCCACCACGGTTGATATCAACGGTGAAGCGCCCATTGCCGGAACTCACTGGATTCCGTCACAATCTGATGACCCTTCGAGCGAGCTGGTTATCTTAAATGGTATCGGAGAATCAGCGATGCGAAAGATCTTGTCATTGACAGCCGTCTTCTTTGTCTCTTTGCTGCTCGTTCTGCCCTCGGCGGCAATGATGGGGGATGGCGGAGGTCATATGCAGGGCCGGGATGAGGCCAATCAGGGGGGCATCCGGCGGCGTGCGCCCGAAGAGCGCCTGCAGGGCACCGTTCATCGGCACGGTGACTACACCCACAGCCATCCGGGGGGAGATGTGCCGCACAGCCATGACAGGGCGGGCTCGCAGCAAGAACCGAAACGGGAGAAAGTCTCACCGTCTGAGGCGCCGGCATCCTCTCCCTCGAAGACCGTGAATGAACCCAAGCGCAGCGCCGACCAACCTGAGCAAACACAAGGTGCAGGAGTTTCCGGGTCCGAGACTGAAATCACCGCAGCGGAGCATGCCCAGAAGGCCGCACCCGCCGTCGAAGCGCCGCATGTGTCACAGCCCACAGGCGTTGTTCCCAAGTCGTCGGTTCATGGCAGGCACGACATGACCATGCACATTGTTCCCGGAGGCAGCCTGGTTCTCCCTAAGGCTCTGCAGGCGGGGGGTGCCGAGTCCGTCGAGGTGAAACGATTTTACATGGACGAAACCCATGTCACCAACCACCAGTTTGTCGAATTCCTGAACAAAACGTTTTCCAGAATCAAGGTGGAAGGGGGAGTGGTTCGAGGCGATGGCGAGATATGGCTGCTCCTTGGGGAAGTGAAGGAAGGTTACGAGCCCATCGTTTTTGTGGATGGCAGGTTCAGCATGAACGGCGTTCATCATGCCGCCTGCGCTGTCTTGAGGGTCACCGGTTATGGGGCTGCGGCATATGCACGGTTCTACGGCAAGCGGCTTCCAACGGAGACTGAGTGGCTTCATGCCGCCCGTAGCGGTGGCCATCCTCCCGGCGGTGAGATCTCTCGGGTTGCGCTGGCCAGGGATGCGGGTGCTGGTCCTCTCCGTGGTGAGGCCCATGGGCATGGCGATTCTGCACCCAGTGCGGACGGTTTTCCCGCAATCCCCACACCGGTGATTCTTTACGCTGCCGATGCAAATGGGATTCGTGGACTTGGCAGCAACATCGGGGAATGGAGTGTGCGAATGTCGAGCGCACCTTCCCCGTCGGAGGGCGGGGAGCAGGAGTTCGTGGTCATGGGCGGAGACCTGGGGCAAACGTTTGAGGCGTCGGGGTTGCGTCCGGGCGTCCGCCGGTATCCCTGGGAGGCCTCTGGCGATGTGGGATTTCGCTGTGTCTCCGATGTGACGGAAGACTCCCTCGAATCGCCGCCCCCCCAAAAACAGACCGAGTGAGTACGGTCAAAATGCGTGCGGTACGAGCCCTTGACGTACCATCAGATGATCAATCGAGGCGGGCCAGGGATGACCGAAATCTTTCAAAGCACTCTCGCAGTTGGAACGATTTTAGACAGCAAGTGGATCATCCTCGAATTCATCGGCAAGGGTGGCATGGGAGAGGTCTATCGGGCGTACCAACTCAACCTGAAGCGCGATGTGGCCATTAAAATCGTCTCACAGGAGTATCTCCGATCCTTCGACTGCGACATCGAGGAAATGGAGAATTCCCTGGAAAGGTTTCATCGCGAAGTCCAGGTCATGGCTCAGGTCCATCATCCCAATATCATCCAGATATTCGACCACGGCGTGGTGACGGTCCACAAAGGCGAACAACAGGCCGGCTTCGAATACGTCGCCATAGAGTATGTGCCGGGCTCCACTTTGCGCACCACCATGTCCGAAGAAGGCTTCGCGCCTGATGAAGAGCGCATGGAGCAATGGCTGTCCACCTATTTTCTACCGCTGCTCGATGGGGTTGAGGCGATGCATGAGCACGGCGTCATCCATCGTGATCTGAAGCCTGAGAACATTCTGCTTGCGGGCAAGGTCCCGAAGATTGCGGATTTCGGATTGGCCAGGTCGTGCAGTGTCAAACCCATCACTCAGTCGGCTCACATGATGGGGACGCCCCAGTACATGGCTCCGGAACAATTCATGGACATGAGGAGGACCGATGAGAAGGCCGACATCTATTCCCTGGCCAAAATGCTCTATGAAGCGGCGTCAGGAAAGATCGGTCCGAATCACATCCCTTTCAGGCAGGCGAGCCTGAAAGACCCCGAGGGAGCATTTTACAAGGAACTGGATCAAATCATCCGGCGGGGCACGGCCGAGAACAGAAGCGGACGCTTTGCCTCGACAGGTGAGCTCAGAAGAGCCGTGGCAACGCTTCTCAAAGGTCTTCGTGGGGAGCCGCTCGTGCCTCCAGCCGCTCCGGCGGAAGAGGTTTCAACCCCGGCAGCCCCCCAAGGCCGTTCGTGGGCCCCAAAAGTGATTCTCACACTGGCATTCGGCGTTATCGTGGCAATCGTCACCGTGGCTCTGTTCGGAGGACCTGAACTGTCGCAACACGGGAGCCGTGATTCACTCACCGATTCCGGAGACAGGCTTGACGCCGGTGACACCGCTCGTCCTCCGGCAGGGTCTTCTTCGACGAGCACGGTGGAACCCCCACCGGCGAAGCGAATAACGAGCCGCGACGGTGCATTGCTGCATCTTGCCCCGGGAGGGGTTGTGTCGCTTCCCTTGAAGCTCAGCACCGAGGGAAGACGGCAAGTCCAGGTGAATGCGTTTTACATGGACGAGACTCCGGTGACGAATCATCAATACGTCGAGTTCCTGAACAAAGTCATGCCGAAGCTATCCGTCTCAAATGGCGTCGTGCGGGGAGAGGGCGAGATGTGGCTCTTCCTGGGTGAGGTCACCCTTGGCTACGAACCCATCGTTTTCCGGGACGGCCGGTTTCACGTGAGTATGGCCCATCATGCGGCGTGCCCGGTGCTCAGGGTCACGGGCTACGGGGCTGCGGCATTCGCCCGCTTTTACGAAAAACGGCTGCCGACAGTGGCGGAATGGTTTCTCGCAACGACCGAAGGCAGTTTTCAGGAGAAGGGCCAGACTCCCGGGTTTCCCGACAAGCATCTGCCCATACCGTCGCCCGTCATGGAATACAGGCCCAATGCACTCAAAATCCGGGGGCTGAACGCCAACGTCGGGGAGTGGGGCGTGTGGGGTCGCGGGGTCCAGTCTGAAGCAGCCGATGCATCGCTTGAATACGTGGTTCTCGGGGGAATGCCCGCTGAAGTCGCTGAACGGACCGGCATCGCACTGCCCGTCCGCCGGCAGCCATGGGAGGCTTTCGCCAAAGTCGGGTTCCGCACCGTCCGGGACCTCGTTCAAGAGACTGAATGACCCTGTCCGGCGGAAACTCCCCGAGACGACCGGAGTCGCTGGTTCTCTGCGAAACGCTTCGTGGGACCCGTCATGGGCTGCTTTGATCATTTCGATCGCCGATGGAAAGATCCTTTCACTCTTGCTGAAAGCTTCTTTCAATTCCCTCTGGAAGAACCTTTCCCGAATGACTTCCACACGTCCACGCAGATCCTTCTTCGCGTTATCTCTGACCGGGGAGCACCCAACGCGGACGGTGCACATGTGCGGCACAGAAGTTGCCGTCGAAAGAGTGGGTGAGCCGGAGCTTCTCTTTAGGAGCTTCTCTTTAAAGCATCCATGATGGAAAAGACTCCGGGGGGCAGAGGGAGCGGTTGCAGCTCTTGACCCATCAGAACAACATCTCAATTGCCTGAGATTCGGTTGCTGGCTGGGATCCCTCCGGTTCGCCTGGGGCAACGAGTCGATTCACCAAACTTCCGAGGAGAACACCATGAATCCAAAACCGTTGGTCAGTGTCTTTCTGGCAGTGCTGCTCTTCTCTGCGGCGGGATGTGCCACTATGGAGAGTGCGGGGCACAAGTACATCATGAGGGGTCAGGTCCTTGAAGTGGCCGGCGATGAAGCCTACCTGTGCATCGGCAGCGAGGATGGAGCCAGGGTGGGACAGGAGCTGGCAGTTTCAGGTTCGTAAAGTCGCCCAACCCCTTCGGGAAGCCCACCCGGCCTTACTACAAACGCGAGGCGGCGGGTCGAGTCAAGATAACGGAAATCGTGGATGTGCACTATGCCAAAGCCAGGCTGCTCTCCGGGGATGTGAAAGCAAACTACATCGTCGAATTGGAGCGTTGAGCAGAGCAGCGGGCTGGCGGGCATATTTGGTGACTTGTCGAATTTCCTCTGTCATGGGGCAGTCGCAACGCCACACTGCCGGAGGCAAAGGGGGATGTACTGGCAAATGGAAACGAGGATCGTGTATCCACACCCGGTGCCATCGATCCGGCCGGGGTACACTGACTGTGAGATTCAACTTGTTGGAGGATGTTGCGGGCGCCGTGCGGGAGGTCCTCTCACAAAACAGGCCAATGAAAACAGGTCCCTGTTTTCATTGGCCCCTCTGGCTAGATCATTGTGCTGTACTGGTTTGACGGCAAAGCGATTCCAGAGGCATCACTTGCAGAACTCTTCCATGGTCACCCGCCCGTCTTTGTTCGCATCCTTGTCTTCAAAATGCGTCACTTCCTTCGTCGTTCCCACCGGGTATCCCTTGTGTTTGCCCGGATCGTGGTGCTTCATCTCGAAGTCCTTTGAGTGAGATAACCTTTGTTTCCCATATCCATGCTCCTGAAGGACTCTTCACATTTGGCTGCATCCCCTTCTCCACCTTCGCCGGCAGGGGCGTACACTCCGCCCGCCAGCACCCCTGCCATGCCAACGACCGCCAGGAAAACAATGAGCCTTTTCATCGCTTTCTCTTCCTTTGTCTGCAAGATCATTCGTTCCTAATCCGCCCCCTCAACCGGACAACATCGTCTTTGCCGTAAACCGAGTCGAAAGGTGAGGAAGCCGGCCCAGTGAAGGGCACCGAAATGCGCGTATTGTTCAGGCAAGTGAACGATACCGCTCGTAGAATTTGCCACGTTCAGGCTCATTCTGCCAGCGGGCGGAACGGGAATCAACCGGCCCCGTTAATCCTCCCGCAAGGATCGCTGACGATACCGGCAAGCCTGTTCATGGCACACTTCATGCCATAGTGTGTGGCGAGAAGGTCCAGCTGCTCGCCAAGTACAACATCGTCTGGGGCGGCCAGTTCGAGTACATGTTGGAGGCACATAAGAGGCTCATGATCGCCGTGCCCTGACCTTGGTGATCATTGTCCTGCTGCTCCACTTCAACACGAAGTCCTTCGCCGAAGTGGCGCTGGTGATACTGGCTGTGCCGTTTTCGCTGGTGGGCTCGTTCTGGCTGCTCTACCTTCAGGACTACAACCTGTCGGTGGCCGTCGTGGTGGGGTTCATCGCTCTGGCCGGATTGGATGCCGAGACAGGTGTCGTGATGCTCCTCTACCTGGAGCTGGCCCACGACCGGTGGAAGCGACTGGGACGCATGAAGACCCACGGCGATCTCATGCAGGCGAACCATGGCGCCGTCAAACGGATCCGCCCCAGGCTCATGACCGTTGGGGCCATCCTCGCAGGCCTGCTCCCCATCCTCCGGGGCACGGGCACCGGCTCCTCGGTCATGAAGTGCATCGCGACCCCCATGGTTGGAGGCGTGGTAACGTCGCTGCTCCTCGATCTCACCATCTATCCCGTCCTTTACTTCTGCCTGAAACGGGGGCACCTCGATCCATCGATGGAGCCGACCTTGGAGGAGGAAGTCTATGACGCGGACTGATCAATTGGAGGCCGCTTCATCCAACTGAGCTTCAATCTCCTCGGCAATATCCAGCATCTCAACCCGCCCGCCGGCAGTGTAATCGGCCGTCTTTACTTCGGTGACCCTCCGCAGAGCGCTGATCACGGCATCTATCTTCCTGCCGTTCTCCTCAATGACGGCCAGAGAATCGAGGATTTCCTCATTGGAGGAGATTTTGCGGCAACGGCGCACCTTGCCTCCGATGATCATATTGGCGTTGAGAAGGTAGTGTGACAGGGTAACCATAAGCTTCTTCAACGTCTCGAGAGCCACCTTCTCCATTTCGTGCTCGAACTTTTCGGCTTCCAGCTTTCTGGTTCGCTCCACAATGATGCCCATGAGAAGCCCGATGACTCCCCCGAACAGGATGAAAGGCAGGGACATGGTGAACATCGTCGGCCCCAGGGCCTCTGAAACGTTCGAGAACAATTCCTTCCAATGCAGGTGCAGCTCCCCATTCCAGTGCACGTGAGTGGCAAGGTACACCGTCATGGCGTAGGGATGGAAGATGAGGTAGCCGGCCACCATGCCCACCATGGTGAACAGGATGGACGTCCGATGAAGTCTTGACATGAGGCCGCCTCCACTGTCTTATGCGGACCGCTCTTTCGAAGCTCCCCGTCGAGCACGCGTGCCTTGACCATGGCGTAATCCGGTTGAAGTCCTCTCATGTGCCACATTGGCGGACAGGCTACGTATCCGCCTTGGGGAATACCAAAGTGAACGTACTTCCCTCTCCGGGCCTGCTCTCCACCAGGATGTCTCCCCCGCTGTCCTGCATCATTCGCCGGCATACGGCCAGGCCCAGGCCGGCCCCTTTCTCCTTGGTGGTGTAGAAAGGGACAAATATCTTGGAAAG
Source organism: uncultured Syntrophobacteraceae bacterium (assembly GCA_964557955.1). GTDB lineage: Bacteria > Desulfobacterota > Syntrophobacteria > Syntrophobacterales > Syntrophobacteraceae > JALOOX01. The sequence goes on along the minus strand of CAZLCS010000049.1, from coordinate 20,418 downwards.
GTTTTCCGGGAGAATGCCCCGACCCGGATCGTTCACTGAAATCTCGTGGCGATCCTCAAATCGTCTGGCGCACACAGTGATCGTAGCCCCGCGTTCAGAATGCTCGATCGCGTTCGTGATCAGTTCTTCCAACATCCATCCGAAGTTTTCCCGGTTGACTCGCAGCAGTCCGGCGGCTTCATCCACCTGAATCCTCAGAGCAATCCCGTTGATTTTTGCCGTTTTGGCGGTATTTTCCCGAGCCCGCTCGATGGCGCTGCCGATTTCCACAAAGTCCTTATGGCGACCTTCCTGCCCCGGTTTGAATTGAGACAGCATCTCATTGAGCATCGAGATCCTGTCCATCGCGGCACTCAGAGTGGCGTCCACAGCCTGACTGGATTCATCCGCAAGCGTGGTCTGCAGCTTCCTGAGGGTCTTGAGGACTTCCTGGAGCTCGGAGGTCAAAGCCAGGGTCGCCCTCCCCAGAGCCGCCAGCTTTCGTGCCTCACTGATCCCCTGGAATCGCTCCTTTTCCCGGTCAGATAAGAATCCCGTGGCCATGGCAACCAGAATGAACACCATGATTTGCATCAGGTTGCCCAGATTCACCCCGGGTTGTTCCTTCCACGTCATGAAGACATGCGGGGTGTAGAGAAAGATCACGAGCACCGCGGTGTAAAAGCCTTTTTCAAGGCCGTACCAGGAGCTCATCAAAATGATGGGCACAAAGTACAGCTCTCGATAGAGGGTGTGATAGGCCACCTGTGATCCCATCGTACTGTAGTGGAGCACCGTCACCACGGCGATCATCAGAAACACCAGAACCAGACGTGTCTTGTTGTGGCGCTGGAGGGAATCGTCTGCAAAGTCCATCTTTTGCATCTCTGCTCCTTTTTCCCCGATGGAATATCCAGGTCACAGCGGCGGGACCTGGCTTCTCGGAAGGTTTTCCCGGGAGCGACTGAGAAGGGCGGCGATACCGACGGTTCATCTGCCGTGAGTGAGATCGGCCCCCGGAACTTCCCGAAAGCCAGCCTCTTTCCCTACATGTCAATTAACCATTCCCCCCGAGGGACACAACCGACCAGCGGGTCGTGCTCTCCGGGGGGAAGACCGAACCTGGTTATGTCAAAGCATCCAGAACACATCGGAGCCCATTTCCGCGCAGGCTTCTCGTGGATGCATGGCTATCAAGCAGCTTACGGCACCGGGCTCGCAGATAGATGCGGAAGAACCTGAAAGGTTTCTTAAAAGACCTTCAGCGAGGCACTGTGAGCGCGATCTCCATATCGGGCATCCGACAGCTGGATTTGCCCGCTTTACCGGCGCCGGCGTTTGGTCAAACCCTGCTGTGCAATTTACTCGGACAACCGGGGATACTAGAATAACAGAAGAGAACTCGCTGCAAACCGAGGGATCATCTGTGCGAAAAGGGGTGCCCTATGGTGAACGAGGATTTCTTAGAGTGTCTCACGAGAGAGATCAAAGATGAGGTGATCGAACGTTATGTGACGGAAAGGCGCCTGATCGAGCTCGAGCTCGAGGATCCGACGGAACGGGACGTGCTGGTCAAAGAGCACCGGCTTTCGGACCGCCAGGCCAAAGCCCTCGCCCACATCTTGGAGCACGGCAGTCTGACCATCCAGGATTTCGAGGGCTTATGCCCCGATGTCAACCGCCGGTCTCTGCAGCGAGACCTGAAGGCCATGGTGGATATGGGACTGTTGGTTTCGGAGGGATCGACCAACAAGCTCGTTTGCCGGATGAAGGGGACGGGTTGAACTTGCGACAATCTTGCGACACAACTTGCGACAAGCTCACGACTCGACTTGCGACACCTCTCTTTGGTAGGGTAAATGAGGAAACGGGGTTGTCAGGATTTCCGGCCTGCCGGAGGCCGTATGCTCTTTGATAGTTCATTGAATCACAACGGTTTTCGGTTAACCGCCGGAGAACGAGAACGGTTATGAAGAGGGTTGCACACGGGGAGCCGGAGAAATCAAGGGCTTAGGAGAAAGATCCAGGTTCCCTTTCGCACAATTCCGATGAGCCTCGTCTTCTTGGGCAAGTACCCGCTTTGATATATGCGTGCGCTTGCTGGGGAGAGGGATGGTGAGAGGGATGGATTCGATCAAATTTCCTCGATTGTCACTGGCGAGGAGGGGGTTTCGTTCGCCCTCAAAGAGTCGAAACAGCAGCAGGCAATCTTTTAACACCGGCACCCGAACAGATTCCCGCTTGACCTCGCTGTCCCTTGTCCATATCCTGACCGCACAGGAAATTCGGGTTCATAATGACTTCAAGACGATATGATCTACACTCATGTTCTGAACAGGGTACCGGGAAGTCTGACCAGCCCGTTGGACGGTCTTTGAGGTGACGAGAAAAGATCATGCTGAACCGCGCTCACAAAAGAGCATTTCTGTGAGACCTGCAGATGCAGAAGAACTGCGGGACAAGATCATCCACGCTCTGCAAGAGCAGGGCTATCGGATGAAGGATGGGGGCATTGATCTGCCGGAACCCCTGGAGAAGGATGATTGCCGTCTTCTGAACCAGCCTGCTGTCCTCAAGAAGCTGGAAAAATCAGGGCCTGGTGTTCGCGCACACGAGGAGCGTCTCCTCCAGAACATTGCGGACGGGCGCGAGGTCGACCCGATTCGAATATCTCCAACGCTCATTCTTGTTCAGCCCGACTCCTGGCACGAGCTCCTGTTCCGATATGCCAGTCTTCACTGGAGCATCCCCGTTTCGTCAGGATACGGGAGGCGGCTGCGCTTTCTGGTTCTCGATGAATACAATGGCAAGCTGATCGGGCTTTTTGGTCTGGGAGATCCGGTCTACTCAATCAAGGCGAGGGACGCGTGGATCGGCTGGGATAAAGAGAGGAAAGCGGAACACTTGTATCATGTGATGGATGCCTATGTCCTGGGCGCCGTGCCGCCGTACTCCATGCTGCTGGGCGGAAAACTCGTGGCGATGCTCGTTTGCAGCAATGAGGTGCGGGCTGCATTCCAGGCGAAATACGGGGGCAAGCCTTCCCGGATCAGGCAGGAAACCCGGCCCCCTCACCTGGTTTTGGTCACGACCACCTCAGCGCTGGGGCGCTCTTCCGTCTATAACCGCATCCGCATCAACGGCCTCCAGTATTGGACGAGCCTCGGGTTCACGCAGGGATCCGGGGATTTTCATTTTTCGAACGGGATATATGCAGAAATTCGGGATTTTGTGGAGCACCATTGTACACCCACTGCAAAACAGGCGGCGTGGGGTGAGGGTTTTCGAAACAAACGCGAGGTCATCCGCAAGTGTCTCTCGTCAATCGGACTGCCGGCAGACCTCATCTATCACGGCATCCGCCGGGAGATTTTCGCGGCGCCGCTCGGGACCCGTGCGCTCCCTTTTTTGAACGGGCAAGTCCAGGATCCGTGCTTTCATGACTGGCCGGCATCGGAGCTCGCTGGGGCATTCAAGGAAAGATGGCTGGCGGCCCGTGCAACGAGAAGACCCGAGTACCGGCAGTTCAGCCGTGAGCAGTATCGACTATGGCCCCGGAAGGGCGGATGCCGCCATGACTAGCGATCAGACTCCCTTTGCGGATCTTCCGGCCGCCCTGGTGGAAGAAGTTCTCAGCCAAAGCGAGACCGTCGCTGAGGGGCTTCTGGCCGATTTCCAGAAGGTCAGGGAAGATCGCGAGACCCTTCGGAAGCGTTTTCTGCAGTCGGGGATTGTGACTTCAGAATCGACGCTCGGCTACCCTCCTCTGCCCACGACCTGTGCTGCCGATGGATCCTATGCCATCGAGCGCCTTCTGACCACGGATCTGGCAGCCGCAGCAGCCGTCGCCGTCGAGGGGCTCACGCCGCCGTCGGAGAAGCGCCACTGGGAACAGCCTCACCATCGGACCTTTCTGGCGGCGGAGCCGCATCTCGAGGACACATCGACCGTGCTGCGGACGGTGATGCTGGGAGAGGAGCTTTGCCTTGCCACGGCCGCGCCGCACGACCTTGTGATGCTGGACGGCACCCTCACGCTGCCGGTCATTTACTTCAACCAGGGACTCAATAAGGCGCCGGAGACCACCCGGCTTCGATGTTCAAGGGAGCTTATCGACCAGAGCCTGCGATACCTGGAAGCCTACCGAGCCATTCTCCGAAGCGAGCGCTCCGACAAGCAGTATGTCGCTCTTCCCAAATACAGCACCCGTCGGGAGATCGGGAAAGAGGTCGGGTGGCCGGATGGGTTCGATGACCGCGGCATGTTGACGCTGCTGCTCAACCCGGGTGAGCTGACGAAGCCCCGCCTCATGGAGCAGCCGGGGCAGCCATGGCACATCAATGCCGCACGGTTGCCTGAAGCGGTCAGAGCAGGAATCGAGGCGCTCGCCGGCGATGCCATCGATGCCCTCTGCCGCGTCCACGTGTTTTATTACAAGCCACACGATTGGCTGCCTGCCCTGCGGGTGGAGGTAGCCGAAAGCATCGCCTGGAATACCCATCGCCTTGCAACCGTTGTTCAAGGGTTGAAGCATCAATGTGCGACCGCATCGATGCTCGAGCCCTACCCCATCTACCTGGCCGACCGCACCGTCAAAGCACTTGCCCGTGCTCTGCCGGCGTTTCGCCAGGTCACGACACAGCGCATTTCCGAGAAGTATGCCGGGAACATCGGCGAGGTCTTCTTCGCAATGCACGGGTATCGCAGTGACTCAGGGAGGTAACGGATGCCGTCGGGTGAGCTCGACAAGATCGTGGATGTCACGGAAAGACTTGGGGTCGTGGGATCGCCATCCTCCACCTCGCAGCTCTCCCTGGATATTCTGGGCTCCGCCGTGACCCGCAAGCTCGTCGGCGAGCTCGCACTCTTCCGGTTTTCCCAGGATGCAAGCCCCCATTACGCCCTCGGTCAGATCACCGAAATCCAGCTGCGCAACATCTGGCACGAAGACCCAACCATGCGCAGCCTCATCCGTCAGCGGGGCCGAGTGGATGCCGTCAGTGAGCGGCAGGACACCCACCTCGGACAGATGGTCATCAGCGCTGTCTTCCGCGAGGGCGGAACGGCCGGCTACGAGCCGAGCATTCTGGGTACCGTGCCTTCGACCGGGACGCCTATCCACCTCGTGACGGACGAAGCACTGGATGAGCTCCTCCATCCTTATCGAGATCAGATCTTTTACCTGGGTCATGTGTATGGCTCCAAGCCCAGGCTTCCCCTCTGGTTCAAACATTTCGGGCGCGGCAAGGATGGGGCCGGCGAAGCTTATCATCTTGGGATTTTCGGCAAAACCGGTTCCGGCAAGTCGGTCCTGGCCAAGATGATCCTCCTGGCCTATGCCCGATATCCGGAAATGGCGCTGCTGGTGATCGACCCCCAGGGTGAGTTTGCACGTGACATGAGCCAGGCCGGCCCTGGCGGGGAATTCCCCCTGCCCGTCGGGGCTGTCGCCAGGAAGCTGGGCAAACAGCCCGTTGTCCTGACCGTGCGCAACCTGGTCCTCGATCGCTGGGAGTTGTTCGAGCAAATCTTGTTTGAATCGCAGTTCTTCGAGCGCCTGACCATCCCCAAGGGGGAAAACCGAGAGCTGGCGTGCGGCATCCTTTCGGACAAGCTCCAGAAGCAGAAAATCAAGCTCGTCGACCTGCACCTGCGGAAGGCTTTCGATATGGCCTGGGCCATTCTCGAGGATGACAAAGTTCAAAAGATCTTCTATCGCAGCGAAGCGCCGCGTGTCCGGTTCGATTCGGCACTGAAGGAGGCCGATCGAGAGGAGTTCTTCCAGGAGTACTGGGGTCCTGTTGCCGAGCTGTTTCGAGAGGATCGCAACGGGGCCAGGAGCATCAACAAGGCGCTCAACTGGCTGCTCCATCGTGAGAACGCCGACGGGTCCAAGCGAACCCACCGACCCATCCTGGTCATTGATCTTTCGAAGGAGCAGGCTCATGGTCTCTTCTGGAACGACAAGATCCAGTCCCTCGTGATCAAGCGTCTCCTGGACGGGCTGGCCCTGGCGGCTGAGCATTTCTACAAAGACAATCAGAGTCTCAACGCACTGGTGGTCATCGACGAGGCGCACCGACTGGCTCCACGCGAGCTGCCCGGGGACAACGATGCCGCGCGCGGCGTCCGCTCCGTTCTGATCGATGCGGCACGGACCACCCGCAAATACGGCCTCGGCTGGCTCTTCATCAGCCAGACGCTTTCGAGCCTGCATCCCGAGATCCTCCAGCAGCTCCGCATCTTCTTTTTCGGCTTTGGGCTGGGGCTGGGCCAGGAGTTTCAATCGCTCCGGCAGTTGGTGGGCTCATCGGGGACGGCATTGGACCTTTACCAGCTCTTCCGAGACCCACACTCGGCGTTCGATATGAAGAGCAGGCAGTATTCTTTCATGACCATCGGGCCGGTGAGCCCTCTGTCCTTCTCCGGCAGCCCTCTGTTCCTGAATGCTTTCAACACGGTGGAGGCTTTCCTCAAGACGAACAATCTGGGCACGTTGAGCGATCCAGCGGGTGGTTGATCAGAGAGATTCACAAGCGGCTTGTGGAAGGGGTGAGGGGTGGGGCGGCTGCCCCGAGGCAGTAACGAAAAATCCGGAACGACAACATGTGACATGCTCACGACCCGACTTGTGACAGCCCCTTTGGGAGGGTCTTGCCGTTCGGCGATGAAACTGAGACCTCATCAGGAGTCTGGTATGGTCCATCGTGTTCGATCCGTAAACGGCGTGCTTGTCCGACTCCCGGATGAGCGTTGGGCTCACGTCACCGAGGAGCACTGCGAGATGGCGGGGTTGCGCCTGGATGTGCTCGAGACTGTCGGCGAGCCCGATAGGGTGCTTGCGGGGCAGTATGGAGCGCTGATGGCCGTACGCGAGATGAAGACAGGGAAACACCTCGTGGTCGTGTATAATGAAAAAAGATGACGGGTTCATCGTCAGGGCTTTCTTGACTCGAAGGGTCAACTGGCTGAGTCGGAGGTGACAAGTATGGCCACCGTTACATTGAGCGACTATTTGCCCCTGGTTGCGGCTGTGAAGAAGGCCCCGCAACGTTATCTCTTTTCATCTTACGACGCCGAGGCGGATGTGCTTTATGTCAACTTTAAGAAACCGAGCGTAGCCACAGACAGTGAAATGACCGAGGATGATGTCATCATTCGTTACGAAGGAGATGAAATCGTAGGGCTGACCATCCTTCATGCCTCCAGACGTGTGAGCAATCCTTGAAACCCTAATGTAGGGGGCAAATCATAGAAAATGGCCGTCCGAATTCTCCCGGACGCTCTTCCTTCAATCGATTCGCCGGGCGGGACAGGCTGCAGCGGGGTCAGATTTGATTCGCCATCGTCCTGAGCACCTCCATTGGAAGACCTGGCAATGCGTTCCTGAATGAGTTGACGAAGGGGAGCCGGAAATCATCAGGGCCTGGGAGTCCAATCCCAGGCCCTTTCTTTTTATACTCCCCGCACTATTTCCCACCCGTGAGTACATTTCAATGTTTATGGGAAGCGTCCATCTTGGAATTGAGGGTACCTAGGCGCAAGTACCACTTGTCAAAATGATTCAAATGAAGCCTCGCGGCAATGGTTCCGAACAGGCTGAGGATGATGCCGAGCGTGATTTCCGTAAGGGTCTTTTTGTATCGAAGGACGCCGACGATGACGGGGCCGGCGATGAAGGTTGCGGCTAGAGTGATGAGGGTCAACACGGCGCTTCGGACGGTGAGGAGGGAGGCGGTCCAGAAGGCGGCCGCGAGGTGGGTCAGTCCGGCCAGGGCCAGGAAAGCCAGGAAGGCGCCCGCGACGCTGAGGAGCGGCTGTAGCCTCCAGACCTTGAAGCCTCTGTTCACGGCAACGTCGAGGATCTTCATAAGAGACGGCCGTCGGCCCTCGGAACGGTCGGGATGGTCCATCAGGGGCTCAACCTGAAGGAATCTCCACGGTACTCTTTCTTCGGGCGGGGATGAAAACCCCTCGATGGATCGCGGGAATTCGTGTTCCGTCATGCGGTAGCCGCTGGTCATGAGCGCATTGGCTTCCATGTCGGAAAAGGAGTCAAGGTCCGTGCGGATGGCCGCGAGGCGTCTCTGCACATCCTTGCGGATGCCATAGCTCGTGAGGGGAGCTTTTCGACCGTTGCCTCCGCCCTCGATGGGAGTGTCCTCGGGAGGAGGGTCATCACACCCGATCCATGGCACCGGATCCACGTCCAGGTTCTTCTTCAGGTGAACGAACATAACACCGCGCGCAAGGGACGCACGCCGACGGGCGTTGACTTCACGGTACTGCGCCTCCCGGACCCTGGCCTGAAGGATGCTGTTGGATCGCAGCGGCACGCTGACCAGACCGTCGCCGGGACGATTCTGGCTGCTCATCTGGCCGCTCGCATCACTCACGAGGAGCACGGTGCAGCTCTCCTCGAGGAGTCCCGCAATGCCCTGGTTGTCGTGCACGCCGCCGTCCACGAGCCTCACGACCCGGTCAGGGTAAAGTCCCGGCAGCGCCAGCGGTTCGAATATTCCCGGCACGCAGGCCGAAGCCGCTACCGCGTGCCCCAGCCTCACGCTCCGGTACCCCGGCGGCGCTTCATTGTAGTACATGCGCCGGAGGCGGTCGTTGGCGTCTATCTCCTCACTGAGCCCCGCCGGGGGCTCGCCCATCCACGACGCCGTGAACTGCCAGTTGTGTCCCGTGTTGAGCGTGGTGGCGTTGAGGATGAGGATCGGGACCTTGGCGGACCGCTGCCAGTTGTCTCTTCTCGGTGCGAACTCGCCGTTCCCCGTCCAACCCAGGGGTTTCACGAAGAGCTTGTTGACCCAGCGCGGAGCGAGCCCCTCACCGTCGTCCACCCGTGCGAAAAGCTCACTTTCGAAAAGCTCTCCCGCCCGGAGGGTCCGGGAGTGATTCGGAAGAAGGATCATCTTCAGATTGTAGAGCCAGTCAGCCGCCACGCGCGTGCGGATGTTTCGCTGAACGCCCTCCAGGAAATCCTTTTCGATCTTCCTGACGATCTCGACATAATCTTCCCGGGTGATCTCCTCGTCCCTGCTGGTCTGCAGGAGACGACGCACCTCGAGGTAATAGTGCGCTCCGATGACGGAGCCGCCTGAAACGCAGGAAAGCACCTCGACACTGCGCAGAACGTCCAGCTCCGCAAGCTTCGCCAGGACTCCGATGTGAAAGAGGGAGGCTCGGAAACCTCCTCCGGAGAGGGCCAGTCCGACCTTTCCCCGGGAGGCGCTTCGAAGGGCCGCACCGCTGCTTCCCAGGAATTCCTGGAGAGCATCCCAGGCTTTCACGGATTCAGGAGCGGATGTCGAGCCGGTTCTCACGTCGTGCATGCGGGCCAGTGTGGCCAGCTGCCGCGCCGTGGACTCGTACTCCCACTCCTTCCTCTTCGGCAGGTCGAGAGCCTTTTTCAGCCAGGGACGCGCCTCGTCGTATCGACCCAGCCCGAAAAACGCCTCGGCGATGGTCGCGGAGAACCACCATTCATCCTTGAGCCATTGGTTTCGAGGTTCATCGGCCAACGGGGGAACCGTCTTGACGATATCTTCCCGGATGTGCCGAGCTTCGAGCCGCCTGGATTCAGCCGTTTTCGAGGCAAAGCCGGCCGCCTCGGCCTGCGCCGCCTCGAGGTCGGCGAGCAGGTCCAGGACGAAGGCGGCATTGATGCCCGTGTACCCGAAGTCCCCTGCGGCCCCCCGATCGTATCCACGGGAGTAATAGGCCAGCGATCGCTCGAGGTGCTCCTTCTGGGCATCGATCTCCCAGCGTCGCTTGTGAATGGCGCCTGCAATGCCCAGGGTCTCCTGATCGTTCGTCTCAGAGAGAGTCTGCCCGCTCACCGTCGCGGTTTCATTCAGGATCTCGATGGCGCGGTCAAGCTTCGTGTCCGATGGCAGGTCCGGGTCCTTGTAGGTGCAGAGAGCATACTGCTGGAGGATCTTGAGATGGAGGGACTTGTCACTTGTGGAGCGGGCGCCAATGCGTGCTCTGGCCAGGATTCGCCGGGCGAGGCCAAACCGGTTCTCGCCTTTCAGCGCCAGTGCTAGAACGAGCATCTCCCCGGGGCTTGCACTCTGCCCCCGAAGGATCTTGGTCGCCCTGGCGACGGCTTCGAAGCTGGTCGCGCTTTCGGATTCTTCATGTTTCACTGTGCTCCCCCTCGTCAAAAACCCTGATCAAAACGCGTGGACATCCTATCTAGGCTTGCCCTGCCTTGCCCTGCCCCGATCCGGTATGGAATCTCCCAGCGCATTCGAGAAGGGCGTCTTCGATCTGTTGCGCCCAGGGGACGGCGTCCGACCGCCCCTCGCGGGCGCGGCGGATGAGCCTCAGATTTCGAAGGGTGGTCTCAGGTTCCCACTGCTCGCGCACCGAGGCCAGGGAGTCGCCCAGAGCCGCCATGGCGCGATCCTCATCACGGGCGAGCACCGCCAGCTCAAGGCGCGTGGCATAGTCCCAGTAATCCGGCTTTCCGGCGGCGATGCGCCGCTCAACGGCGTAGGCCACCACGGGCAGAAGGTCTTTCTGGCGGGGGTCCGGCGGATTCTTGAGCTCCATGAGGGTCACGGCGTTCACCCCGGGGTAGGCGTCCCGCCAATCCGTCTCGAATCCGCGCAGATAGGCTTCGATAGCCTTCTCGAGAAGTCCCCGGGCGCGGTGTGTCTGCCCGCTCTCAAAGGCGGCTTCCCAACGGTCCTTGTAAACGCGCCCAAGAATTCCATAGGTCTCGCTGCTGGGGCCCCGCTTGTCGAGCAGAGCGGTGAGCACCGATTCCGCTTCATCTCCGCGCCCGGCGCGATTGAGGGCCAGAGCGAGCTGTTCCTGCACCATCACGGTTGCAGCCAGAGGCGGCGACATTTTGCCGACGAGGGCGATCATGTCAGACCAGCCCTTCACGGCGCGGTAGGAAAGGAAAAGATCGATGACGATGCCGGACTCGGCGTCCCTGATGCCGCCGAGCTCGTTTTCCACGCGACGGACCGCTTCCAGCCCCTCCCTGCGTGCCGCCGCCAAACGCTCCTTGACTTTGGCGGAATACTCGACACGGTCACGAAAGACGTCCGTCCTGGCATGGTCCACATCAGGAAACCCTTCCACCAACTGGAAGATGGGGCTGTCGGGCAAGGCCTTCTGAGCTGCGCGCAGGCGTTCGGTCAGAATGGCGCGGGTGGCGGTTTCGTCGGCCGGGGCGCCCTGGGCGTCCAGGCCGTAGGGGATGGCCCGGAGCGGTGCGACATCGAAGGGCAGCTGACCGCCGCCTTCGGCGAAAAGGAGAACGGTGCTGTAGGGTCGAACGGCGTGGCGGACCCCAAGCTCATAGAAGACATTGGCGTTGGCCGTGCTCAGGTCCGCCACAGCGTATTCACAGAGGATCAGCCGTTCGAACATGGGCTTGTGGATGATCCCCCCCGCCACTTCCTCGTCTGCGCGAAGAGGCTCCAACTCCGCAGCCTCTATGGCTGGGGCGATGATCGTCCGGTAGACCGCGTCAAAATCGACCATGAGCCCGCCTGAGAACGGCTTCTTACCGAATGGCATGAGCACAAAGCAAAGAGGCCTCACAAAAAGACTCCTTCAGCAGATAGTCTGCCCATGGGGAAGAATAACGAATACGGAGGAGTGGGCGCTCTTCAAATCAGGCCCCCCCCTTTTCGTACATTGCAGCAGGCCAGTGGTCTTCAATGGCACGCGGATTCAACACCAACCCGGAAAAAACTGAGCACGGAACCCCTGAACCAATACAGATGTCGAATTTCTTTCGCCCAGACCGGCCGGAACCGATGCAAGATCGACGCAAGCACCACCTTAACCGAATTCGTATTAGAATGTGTCAATCGCAGTCACTTCGATAGTGAGTTTTAATCACTATACCCCATGAAGAGAGCAGATCAACATAATTTGCGGCCTTCAGAGATGCTCATGTCGAGATCCATGGCACAGTGCATCACTGGAACCACTGGGTTCCAAGGCATTTGAATCAGAAGGCTGCGACATGAGGCCACGAAGGGGAGCCAGAAAGATCAAGAGCTTGGGAGAAAATCCCAGGTTCTCTTGCTTTCCGTCCCCAACACTATCCCTAACAACCAGCATCAAAAGTGGTCCCCAACAATTCCCATCAACCCAGAAAATGGGACAGGTGATGCTCGCCCTGCCTCCACCCGTTTCAGCTTCGCGACACCAGGAAGAATAGGTTCCATTTCCCACGATTCCGATTAGCCTCGTCTCTGCGTTCTTGGGCAATACCTGATTCAGATATGCGTGCACCTACTGAGGAAATTGCCAGCGCAACAGGCCGACCCTAGAAAGCTTCTTAGATGGCCATGGGTGGGAGGAAGGTTTTTGCGCCCCCAGGACGTCAGGACATCCAGAGCATCTGCGTCATGCTCGGCCGGGTGATCTGGAGTTCACTTCGTGGCGAACTGGAGACACAACCCAGTTTGAAGAACAGGCAAGGATCTATAGGGATTGGAGCATACAGTGACAACAAGTTTGCTTGATGCGGCGACAGTCAGTGATTATATTATAGTTTGAATTTATCGCAATCTACTTCCAATCTTGCTCAGTCCTCATCGCCTGTTTGTGATCCTCCTAGCTGCTCAGTAATTTGATCAGTGCCGAGACAATTTGCCATGGTGAAAACCCCTTTCACTAATGCAGCATCTTCTGAAGGCACCAGAAATGGATCCCGTGATCCAAGGTAAAGTACCAGAGAACTGGTCGAATGGGTTGCGCTGGTGGTGGCGCTTGGGCTGCAGCTGCCTCTTTCTAGTGGGTCTTTTGGTTGCATCACCACCATTTGCTGGAGCCGCCGACTCAGGAGTAGGCACCTCGGTGGATAGCCGCGACTGTGCCGAACGCGCTGCGAAAGATTCGAGCGTCAGCGGATATGGACGCCCCCCCGCGCAGTGCTTGGTGGCGGCCACGTACGCGCAAGGGCGGAGCGGTACCACGGACGCGTCCTTGGCGGTGATATGGCTTCGCATGGCCGCCGATCTGGGTGACATTGAAACGGAGAAGGTTTTGCATGGGTATGACCGTTGAACGGTTGAACGGTCATACCCACTTGTGAATATGGGGGACATCCTAGACATACGGGCTTTTAGTGAGAGGCCGGTTCAATTCTGCGCGTTCATACCCTGTGCCCGGGCACTGTGTTCGATGAGATGGCCCTGCTGGACGGGAAACCCCGTTCTGCGGATGTTTGGGCCAAGGCCAAGGATGACGTTGAGGTGTTACGCCTTTCTTACGATGCTTTGGAAGGGCTGTCACGGGAATTCCCCGGCTTGTTTGGCAAACTGGCAATCAATCTGGCGAGGGCAACGACAGGGAACCTGCGAAGTATCGATGCGGAACAGAAGCTACCGAGATGATGTTCGGAGAACCTCCCGCTGTCGATTTGTTGAGCTTTCAAACTCGCATGCGCTTCCGGGATGAAAGGAGCGTGACAATGATTGCACCAAGTCCATCCAGGACCGGCTTGAGATTGCGTTGGACCGGCGGGACACCAGCGAAGCTTGCCTTGGTCATCGCAGCCATTCTGTTGACTTGTGGGTCGGGTTGCACTCTTCGACCCTGGAGGGCTGGTGCTTTACCCAATGATCATTTGATGCCTCATCCCGCGGGGTCGGCAGAACAGAGTATGCGGCAAGGCTTGGAGGCATTTCAGAGAGGCGCTTTCGATCAGGCCGTCTCCAACTGGAGCGATGCTGCAAAGGCCTACGCGACGGAGGGCGCCTTTTCGAAGCAGTGTGAGACGCTGGTCAGGATTGGTCGAGCTCAACAGGCCTTGGGTCTTCATTCGAAGGCAATCCAATCCCTGGAAGAGGCGTTGGCCATCGCTCAACGGTTGGGTGACTTTAGAGACAAGGCGACCGTCTTTGGAAGCCTGGGGAATGTCTATATTGCCTCAGGGTCTGAGGAGAAGGCGTCAAAATACCTGAACGAAGGGCTCACCATGTCTCGGGAGCTGAATGATGCTGCACTTTGCGCATCCATATTGAACAATTTGGGCAACCTTTGCGCATCGAGACAGCAATACGAGCAGGCTGTCTCATTCTACCTCGAAAGTGCCTCCCTGTCCGAGGCCGATGGGGATCACCTTCAGACAGGGATTGCTTTGGGTAATGCGGCTGCCGCCGCTTCGCATGCGGGACGCTCCGAGAAGATCGGAACGCTCCTGGAGAAAGCGAGGCACGAACTGCACGTTGCCGATCGCTCACACGAGAAAGCAGTCGGACTCATCAGTCTGGCTCTCACGTGCATCAGACTCCAAGAGCGGCAGCTTTCGTCCGATGGCCGTGGCGACCGGTCTTACGCTCCCGGACCTGAATCGACTTTGAGCTCCATATTTTTAGACCGAAGGCCGGCACTCTCCGAACCTGCCCGCGATCTTTTGGAGGAGGCTCTCAGAGATGCCCAGACGCTGCGAGATCCTCGGGCGGCCTCATATGCTTGGGGGTACCTTGGACAAATGTGCGAGTGGGAGCATGATCAAGGAGGAGCGCTCGAGTTCACCCAGAACGCTGTGCTTGCAGCGCAGCAGGCCGACGCTCCAGAAAGTTTATACCGCTGGCAGTGGCAGGCTGGACGGATACTCAAGGCTATGGGAAATTGGGCTGAGGCGGTGAAGGCTTACAGGGATGCTGCTGAGACGATCCAATCCATCAGAGGGGAGATGGGGCAGTGTTACGGCCATCCCCCGGTGTCGTTTCGGGAAGTGGCCGGACCTCTTTATATGGAGTTTGTCGATGTGCTGCTGCAAAAGACGGGGTCTTCTGCGGATCCAGCCACCGCTGAATCCAGGCTTCTTGAGGCGCGGGATGCCGTCGAGCTTCTCAAAGTCTATGAGTTGAGGGATTATTATCGCGACGAATGCGTGGACGCCTCTCGCCGTGGCGTCACCAGGCTCGACGAAGTCTCGAAGAACGCGGTCATCATCTATCCAATTCTATTGGAGAATCGAATTGAGCTTCTGGTCAGCCTGCCCACAGGACTGAAGCGGTATTCGGTTGCCGTCTCGAAAGAAGTTCTGACCCGGGAAGTGAGAAGCTTTCGCGCCAAGCTTGAGAAGCTGACCACTCGCGAATACCTTCCTCATGCTCAGAACCTCTATCGTTGGCTTCTGGGACCCATCGAAGAGGACTTGAATGGATTGGCCATGGAAAGCCTCGTATTTGTCCCGGATGGACCGCTCCGCACTGTACCGATGGCTGCGCTGCACGACTTCAAAGAGTTTCTGATTCAGAAGTATGCTCTCGCCATCACGCCGGGAGTGAATCTCACCGAACCACGTCCCATCCCGCGGGAGAACCCGAGTGCTCTCGCAGTGGGGCTGACATTGCCGGCACAGGGTTTTTCACCTCTCCCTTATGTCAGGCAAGAAATAGAGACCGTGGGGAGTCTGTATAAAGGAACACGACTGCTTGACGAAGATTTCGTGCTTCCCCGGATGGTCGAACTTCTCAGTAATGAGCGGTTCACCATTCTTCACATTGCTTCTCACGGAGTTTTCGGCGGTGACGTGCGCAGCTCCTTTCTTCTGTCTTATGACGGCAAGTTGACCATGGATCGTTTGGATGAATACGTAGGGCTTTACAAGTTTCGACAGAATCCTTTGGAGCTTCTGACCCTCAGCGCCTGTGACACAGCCAGCGGTGACGATCGTGCGGCGCTCGGGCTAGCAGGTTTGGCTGTCAAGGCCGGCGCTCGGAGCGCCCTGGCTACGCTGTGGCACATTAACGATGAAGCCTCATCTTCGTTGGTTGCGGATTTTTACAGTGAGCTCCGCAAGCCGGGGATTTCAAGGGCTCGAGCCCTTCAGCACGCTCAGCTCGGGCTTCTCCAAGACCCGCGCTACGACCATCCTGGCTACTGGGCGCCATTCCTCTTGATCAACAACTGGCTTTAAACTTGGAGAACGCCCTTGACCTCCGTGACCAGGCTGAAGGATTCCAGGATCGCTGCCGCAGTTCTGATCTCCAGCATAATCTTTTTGGTCATCGTGGGCCTCAGGAGGGATGGAAGGCTGGAGGCTCTCGAACTTGCCGCATTCGACTGGTTCATCATTATTCAGCCAAAACTGAATGCCCCAAATACGCGCATCACTTTGGTCAGGATTACTGACGACGACATCCATGATCTGGGTAAGTGGCCGTTGACGGACGGAATGTTGGCAGGGGTAATGAAGAGTCTTCTCTCGCACGAACCGCGGGCCATCGGCATCGACATCTTCAGAGATGTCCCTGTTCCTCCCGGTACCGATGAGCTTGATAGGGTCCTTTTGGACAACCCGCATATCGTTGCAGTCATGAAATTTGGGGACGGAGGATTGCCGGCTCCCGCCGTACTCCTGAATACCGAGAAGGTGGGGTTCAATGACGTTCTGGTGGATGCCGCGGGCACCATTCGGCGTGCTCTCCTGTTCCTGGACGACGGGGTGACATCTTGCGCTTCCTTGGCTTACAGGCTCGCCGTGCTGTTCTTTCGGAGAGAGGGGATCGTCCCACGAGGAGATGCAACGAATCCCGAACTTCTTCGTCTCGGGCCCAATACCATCAAGCCGCTGCTGGCCGACGACGGGCCGTACGTACATGCAGACGACCGAGGTTATCAGTTCCTGCTGGATTTCAGAGATGATCCGCATTCCTTCCCCTCTGTCACTCTGAAGGAGCTGCTCTCCGGGAAAGTGGATGACCATGCCATTCGGAATCGTATCGTTTTGCTTGGAGTGGCGGCCCATGGAGTGAAGGATTTCTTCTTCACGCCTTACAGTCGCAGTCTGCCGCCCGATGAGCAGGTGTCGGGCATTCAGGTCCATGCACATGCCGTTAGCCAATTGCTTCGGCTGGGTCTAGGCGAATCTTCTCCAACTCGCACGCTCCCTCCTGCATGCGAAGATCTGTGGATCTTGCTGAGTTGCATGATCGGAGGAACGGTTGCATTGGGAGTGCATGCGCCGTGGCGTTTTGCGTCATTGCTTCTATCTGGAGTCCTGGTCTTTGGTGGCATTGCATTCTCGGCATTCCATAACGGCTGGTGGATTCCGGTCGTCCCACCGTGGTTGGGTTGGGCAGGGTCTGCATCCCTCTCAACAGCATACACTTTGAGCCGCGAAAGAAGACAAAGGTCCATCCTCATGCAGATATTCTCCAGGCATGTTTCACCGATGCTGGCCGAGACCATTTGGCGCCAACGGGAGCAGTTCATGGATGGTGGAAGGCCTCGTTCACAGAAGCTAGTGGCGACCACCCTGTTTTCCGATTTGCAGGGCTTTACACCGGTCGTTGAGAAGATGGACCCATTGGTGCTCACTGAATGGTTGAACACTTATATGGAATCCATGGCGCAGTTGGTTATGGATTTCGGAGGCGTGGTGGATGACTATGCCGGTGACGGCATCAAAGCGAATTTCGGTGTGCCCATACCGAGGACTTCGGAAGAGGAAATCCGGAAGGATGCGGCCAACGCCGTGAAATGTGCGTTGGCGATGGCAGACAGGATGGAAGGACTAAACTCAGAATGGCAGGAGCGCCTCCTGCCGACGGCGCGGCTTCGCGTCGGCATAAGTACAGGGACAGTGGTGGCGACCACCATCGGGAGCGCTCAGCGGCTCAAGTACACCACGATCGGCAACGACGTGAATATCGCTGCGCGATTGGAGGGCTACGACAAGTTGTCGATGGACGCATGGATGACCGGGCGGCCCTGCAGAGTGCTTCTCAGCGAATCCACGGTGAAACATGTGGAGGATGACTTCCAGGTTCAGCAGATCGGAGAGGTATTCCTCAAAGGACAGGAACGGGGAATCATAGTCTATTTCCTTAAGGGACCGGACCATGTCGAGACGGAGGGTCCGGGTGGGGAGGAACGCCGATGAGGTGCTATCATTGCACGTTGCTGGTGGCAGGGGTCTTGGTGGCCGGTGTGATCGCTTCGGGTGGGGTGTGCGGACAACAGGGGCAGAGCGGTGAGAAACCTCATGTTGCCGGGCAGAATGATCAGGTGGAACCTCATCCTGCTCCTGGACTTCGGACAGGGGCCGGAACCGAAATCTCTGCTCCAGCGGTTGAATTTCCCGTTTATCGTCCTCCTATTCGCTGTGCCCCGGCGGGCAGGCTTGCAGCCGGCACGCGTGGAGCTGGGGATGAGGCGCCGACGGCAGCCGTCCTGGCGCCGGAACACGTGGGGTTGACTCTCAGCGAAAAGCCGGTGATCTATTGGTTTCTCTCTCAAAGTTCCGAGCTTCCCATTGAATTAACTCTTATTGCGGAGGATGCGGTCAGGCCCATTGTCGAAACTCGGCTGACTCCTCCCACCCCCCCGGGCATTCATGCCTTTCGACTTTCCGAACATGATGTACGTCTGAAAGCCGGTGTGCCATACCGATGCTTTGTCGCCATCATTCGAAATCCTGAGCGACGCTCCAAAGACATCCTCGCTGACGGTTTCATCGAATTGACGGACTGCCCCAAGAGCGTTCGTTCTCAGATCAAGGAAGCCGCAAAATCCAGAAGACCCTTCATCCTTGCCGAAGAAGGCCTGTGGTATGACGCCCTCGGCTTCATCTCGGAGCTGATCGAAGCGGCCCCCGACGATACCCGGCTGCGCCGGCAGCGAGCCTCCCTTCTGGACCAGGTCGGACTCAAAGATGCTGCCGATTTTGAACGTGACCAGATCAAGGTGGGCAACCGATAGCTGACTTGAGGTCAAGAAGGTTCGTCCAGCGGATGGATGCAATGCGCCAATCTGAAGCAGCCCACCAAGACTCCGATTTGCGCACTAGCTTTGCGCTCTGTTGATCGCTCGAAAGGGATGAGATTTCGGATTGATAGGACATATCTCTGTCCATGACTTTTGTGTCAATTCTTTTCTCACCCTTCAATTAAGTTGTCATGGAATTTCCTTCATCAGCAGGGACTTTCATAGGCCGTAAGATGTTTTTCGACTACTTTGTTGCCATTCCCAGTCCGTCATCCCTTATCTCCAGCCCCGCAACCAACTCAAATAATATTTATTAAATTCAATTAGATATATCAGTACCCCTATCACTTTCCCCCTGTGGTACGGCTATTGCCAATTCCAGGAGCAACTCCAACCTACCGGAAGCGATGCCTGGGCGATTCAAGTTCATGGAGATTGAGCGGGGGAGCGCAGCGAAGCCAGGGGACCCAAGGCGGGAGGAAATCTCCAATCGAAAGGAGGTGAGTGAACAAGGTCAGTCGGGATAGTGTGTGAATATGTGTGCGTTTATCGTGAAGATTCCTTTACCATTAGGTCATGTACGAAGTGACACAACAACAAATTCACATGTCGTAGGGGCTCAGTGACTTTGTCTGCTGAGACTCTTATACGAGAAAGAGGAGAGTATCATGAAAAGCACGATCAGATTGTTTGAGCTCAGGAAGATGGTCCTTTTGGCTGTGGCCATCCTCACCATGATGGTATTCTCAACCGGGAACGCAGATGCCTTTAATTCTTTCAGCTATACCGAGCATGGAATTGCGGCTCAGATTCAGGAACCGCAGAACACGGTGGCAATACAGAGGTTCGGATGGGGGACCGTTATTACAGGAAAACCCAATACCGGTACATGGGTTCAGATTCCTCTGTCAGGTCATGGGTACGTTGGCGGCGGAAATATTCCAACGATCTATGCTATCAGGGTGAAGTTCAATTCGGAATTCGGATACCCGGTCGTCAGAAGCATCCACCTCCGTGAAGATCAGGACATTATGAGAATATACCTGAACGGCCAGACGCTCTATGGTAACTATCTGAATGGAGCCTACATTTATCAGTTTGCCAAGTTTAACCCCATGAACCCCATGAATGTGTCCTTGTATGTGGACTTTGGGCCGGCGGTAAATGGGCAGAATCCCAGAATCCAGATTCTTGGTGTAACCCTGTACGGCGATCTGGACTAATGCAGGGTCTTGGATAGCCCGCGGACAAATCGAGCATGTAGCGACTCCTGAACAACAGATTGCGGCGGCCGGTGCCAACCCCTTGCGAACCTTGGCAACTGGCCGCCTGAGAGTGTTTGAAGGATTTACTCCATTACCTTACTCTTGCAGTATGAGTTTCCACCAGAGAGGGATTGGTCATGAACAAGCGAATCTTGTTGGCTGTGGCACTTATATCGATTTTGGTCGGAGGGTACTGGCTGGCGTCTCAAGGGTTCGGCAGTGCACGAAAGGGATTGAATTCACTTCCCAATACAAGGGTTCAGTTCTCACCTCAATCCAGCCAGCAGCGTTCCCATTTGCGAGGGAGTTTCGAGGAGAAAGCTCTGACAAAAGCTACTCCCCCAGAAGATCGTTCACCTCCTGATTCAGGCAACGAGGTGAGGGTATTTAACCTGGGCGACCCGACTGAAAGAGAGGAACTTGAGGCTGCCCTCAGAGCGGATGGGATGGCGGAGGAGAAGATCCG